>NZ_JAHMSC010000001.1:0-748437 GCF_018986375.1 Pseudomonas sp. CVAP#3 | reverse complement strand
CCATGTGAGAGTAGGTCATCGTCAAGATTAAATTCCGAAACCCCAATTGCGAAAGCAGTTGGGGTTTTGTTTTGCCTGCGAGAAAGTTGATTCCGGAATCCGGACAAATTTGCACAGTTATTTCTCGGCCAGAACACTAGAATAGGCCGGTCATTTTCAGAGCCCGAGCCCTTTATGCCAGATCCGGTTGACGCCCCTGGGCTGTCAGATTTACCGCTGGACGACTTGGTGGCGTGTCATGAGTGCGATTTACTGATGCGCAAGCCGCAACTCGCTCATGGTGAGAAAGCCCTATGTCCGCGCTGTGGTTATGAGCTCTACGCCCACCGGCACAATGTCGTAGAGCGTAGCCTCGCCTTAGTGATCGCCGCGCTGCTGTTGTATGTTCCGGCGAACTTTTTACCCATCATGCAACTCCATCTACTCGGACAGTCGTCGCACGACACTGTCTGGAGTGGCGTCGTTGGCCTATTCGATACCGGGATGCAAGGCGTAGCGGTAGTGGTGTTTCTGTGCAGCATGGGAATCCCGTTGCTCAAGTTGCTCTGTCAGTTATTGGTACTGCTGAGCGTTCGTTTTGATATAGGGCGCAGCTACGGCTTGCTGCTCTATCGCATTTATCACCATCTACGCGACTGGGGAATGCTCGAGGTCTATTTGATGGGCGTGCTGGTGGCCATCGTCAAACTGGCGGACCTTGCGTCGATAACGGTTGGCTTGGGTCTGGTGTGCTTTATCAGTTTGCTATTGCTGCAGGTTTTGCTTGAGGTAGTGATGTCGCCTCATCAGATCTGGCAAGCGCTGTCAGGAGAGGATGCTCATGCGGGCAATTGATGCAGGCATTCTGATTTGTATCGAATGCCATGAGCTTAACAAGCAGGAACCGGACACCGACGAGCAGACATGTACTCGCTGTGGAGCACTGGTCCATGCGCGTCGCCCCAATAGTTTGATGCGCACCTGGGCGTTGCTGATTACCGCGGCGATTCTCTATATACCCGCTAATGTGTTGCCGATCATGACCGTCAGTACATTAGGACAGGGTGAAGGCGATACCATCATGTCCGGCGTAATCACCCTGGTTCAGCACGGGATGTTTCCGATTGCTGCCGTGGTGTTTGTCGCCAGTATTCTGGTACCGACCTTCAAATTGGTGGGCATCGCATTGCTGTTGTTTTCGGTACAGCGGCGTCAGCCTTTATCCGCACGGCAACGCATCGTGATGTATCGGTTTATCGAGTTCATTGGTCGATGGTCAATGCTGGATATTTTCGTGATCGCCATTCTGGTGGCGGTGGTGAACTTTGGTCGACTTGCCAGTATCGAGGCGAATCTCGGTGCGGTGGCCTTCGCCAGTGTGGTGATTTTAACAATGCTTGCTGCAGTAACTTTCGATCCCCGACTGATTTGGGATAACACGGAGTCGGACGACGACCATGACTGATTTGCCTAAAGCTAAAACTCGACCGGCTTCGAACTGGTCGGCCATTTGGGTTCTGCCCCTGATCGCCTTGATGATTGGCGGATGGCTGGGCTGGCGTGCCTACAATGAGACCGGCATCGAGGTTCAGGTGCGCTTCGAAAGTGGCGAAGGCATTCAGGTCAACAAGACCGAAGTTGTCTACAAAGGTATGCCGGTCGGCAAGGTAAAAAGCCTGACGCTGGATGACGAGGGAAAAACCCGCGGGGTTATCGCTACCATCGAAATGAACAAGGACGTTGAACAGTACCTGAAGACCAGCACGCGCTTCTGGCTGGTTAAGCCGAGCGTCACCCTGGCCGGGATTACTGGCCTGGAAACGTTGGTTTCAGGTAACTACGTGGCGATCAGCCCGGGAGAGGGTGAGCCAAGCCGCAAGTTCACCGCCTTGACCAAAGAGCCACCGCTGTCTGACTCCAAGCCAGGCTTGCACTTGACCATCAAGGCTGATCGTCTGGGTTCCCTGAACCGTGGCAGTCCGGTGTTCTATAAGCAGATCCAGGTCGGCCAGGTGAAAAGCTACTTGCTGTCCGAAGACCAGAGCACTGTCGAGATCAAAGTCTTTATCGAACCCACCTACGCCAACCTGGTGCGCAAATATACGCGTTTCTGGAATGCCAGCGGGATCAGCATCGATGCCAACCTGTCAGGGGTAAAAGTGCGCAGCGAGTCGCTGGCCAGTATCGTTGCGGGCGGTATCGCCTTCGCCACGCCGGACAACCGCAAAGACAGCCCGCCCACCGACCCAAGCTTGCCGTTTCGTCTCTATGAAGACTTCGACGCCGCTCAGGCCGGTATTCGTGTCAAAGTGAAACTCAGCGACTTCGAAGGCCTGCAGGCCGGCCGCACACCCGTGATGTACAAAGGCATCCAGGTCGGTAACCTGAAAGCGCTCAAGATCGACCCGGACTTGTCCAGTGCCACGGCCGAGCTGACCCTTGATCCACTGGCCGAGGATTACCTGGTGACCGGGACCCAGTTCTGGGTGGTCAAACCTTCAATCTCGCTGGCCGGGATCACCGGGTTGGAGGCGTTGGTAAAAGGTAATTACATTGCCGTGCGCCCTGGCGACAAGGGCGGCGCGCCGCAACGCGAATTCGAAGCCCGGCCGAAGCCGCCGCCGCTGGATCTGCGTTCTCCAGGTCTGCACCTGGTGCTGTTCACCGAAAACCTCGGTTCGCTGGAAGTCGGCAGCCCGATTCTCTACAAGCAGGTCAAGGTCGGTTCGGTGCAGAGCTATCAGTTCTCGCGTACCAAAAAGCAGTTGGTCATCGGTGTACACATCGAGAAGGAGTACGAAGGACTGGTCAACGCCTCGACGCGATTCTGGAACGCCAGCGGAATTACCCTGACCGGTGGCCTCACCGGCGGGATTCAGGTCAAAAGTGAATCTCTGCAAAGCCTGATGGCCGGCGGTATTGCGTTCGAAACACCGAAAGCTACGGCGCCGTTGCAGAAGCGGATTCCGCGTTTCCGTTTGTTCGCCAACCGTGACGAGGCGAGCCAGAAAGGCGCTGTAGTCACGATCAAAGTCGATCGTGCCGACGGTTTGCGTACCGGAACGCCGATTCGCTTCAAAGGTCTGGATGTCGGTAAGGTAGAAAACGTCGACCTCAGTGATGATCTGCAGTCGGTGCTGCTTACCGCACGCATCACCGAAGTGCCGGAGCGCATTGCTCGAGTCGGCAGCCAGTTCTGGGTGGTCAAGCCGGAGCTGGGCCTGATCAAAACGTCCAACCTGGAAACCCTGGTCACCGGGCAATACATCGAGGTTCAGCCCGCCGCGAAAAACCTTGGTCTACAGAAAAATTTCGTGGCACTGGCCAATCCTCCGGAGTCTGCCAAGGAAGAGGCCGGTCTGAGTCTGGTGTTGAGCGCCGCTCGCCGTGGTTCGCTGAAAACCGGCGTGCCGGTGACTTATCGTGAAATTACCGTCGGCAAAGTCACCGGCTATGAACTGGGTCAAACGGCGGATCGCGTGTTGGTCCACATCCTGATCGAGCCGAAGTACGCGCCGTTGGTACGCAGCGGAACACGTTTCTGGAACACCAGCGGCTTTGGCCTGGACTTCGGCCTGTTCAAAGGCGCAACGGTGCGGACCGAGTCGCTGGAGACGCTGATTCAGGGCGGCATTGCGTTCGCTACTCCGGAAGGAGATCGCATGGGCAGTCCGGCACGGCCCGAGCAGACCTTCCCGCTTTTCGACAAATTCGAAGATGAATGGCTGACCTGGGCGCCGAAGATTTCCCTCGGCAAATAACCCGCAACGGCGAGCATAAAAAAGGCCGCGATCCATTGGATCGCGGCCTTTTTCGTTACGACACCGGTGAGAGGATCAGACCTCGTCCAGTTCCGGTTCAGTCGACTCAACGTTGACTACTGCCTTCACCTCGTCATGCCGGCGAATGTACTTCCAGTCCGCCTCGTCGATGTAGATACCATGCGGCCCGCTGCCGCCTTCCAGGTCGATTGCGACACTGGCGCAGACCTGTGGCTTCACACTGGCGAGGATCGGCACGAAGCCCAGTTGCAAGCTGGTTTCCAGCAAGGCGGCCTGGTTCTTCTCGTCGATGTCCGCCGCCTCGTCGAGGTAGTACGGCAAACGTACGCGCCCAGCTTGATCACGGTCCATCAAGTGCAGCAACAAGTACATGTTAGTCAGCGCCTTGATGGTCATGGTGGTGCCGTTGGACGCAGCGCCATCGATGTCGGTGTGAATCACCGGCGATCCGTTGACCTTGGTGATTTCGAACGCCAGCTCGAACAGATCCTTCAGGCCCAACTGGTTGTGGTTCGCTGCCACCAACCGCGCCAGGTATTCCTTGGCTTCTTCGTTCTTGTTGTCCTGATCGGCGCTTTGGCTCAGGTCGAACACCGACAGGGTTTCGCCTTCCTCATACTGACCGGCACTGTGGATGATCTGGTCGATATGTTTGAGGGCTTCCTTGTTCGGCGCCAGCACGATGCGGAAACTTTGCAGGTTGGAGACCTGACGCTTGTTGATCTCGCGGTTGAACAGCGCAAGTTGGTGTTCAAGGCTGTCGTAGTCGCTGCGAATGTTGCGCAGGGTCCGGGCGATGTCGGTGACCGCTGCACGGCGGGCCTTGCCGAGGGTCAGGGCTTCGTCGGTGCGGTGCGCGTAAGCGTTGATCAGCAATTGCAGGCGACGCTCGACATCGTCTTCGCTGTCGAACTTGGCCACGCCCTTGAGGCGAACCTGCGCATAAAGCGCTTCGATCTGCCCGTCGACACGCAGCAGGCCTTGCCAGCTGTCCTGATAGTCATTGAGCAGTGGCAGCAGGTTGTCCATGGAATCGTCGATCGGGTCCATGAACGGCGTACCGAACGGCAGGTCTGCCGGCAACAGCTGACGGCGGCGCAGGGCATCGTCGAGAGTGCGTTGCTTGGCTTCCATGTCGCCGATCTGCCGGCCGACCAGTTGCAGCTTGGCCGACAGTTGCTGGACGCGTTCGGTGAAGGCGTCGCTGGAGCGCTTCAACTCGTCCTGCGCAGCTTCCATCTGCGCCAGCTGTTCCAGCTTGTCGCCTTCCTCGGCGCTCAGGGTTTGCGAGCGGCGGAAGTCTTCCAGGGCTTTTTGCGCATCCAGCACTTGCTGGTACAGCGCTTCGGTCTGGGTCTTGCTGGCCGCGCGGTCCGCCACGACGGCCGCTTGGGTTTTCAGTTGCTTGAGTTCTTTGTCCAGACGGTCTTTCTGGTCACGCAGCGCGGCGCGGTCGGCCAAGGCTTGCAGGGCCGGTGGTTCGATGTGCGACAGGTCGATGGACAGGCCCGGCACTTCGAAGCGCTCGCCCTTGAAGCCGTCGAGGATCAGCTCCATGGATTTGACCCACTGGCCGTCTTCGTCCAGGGCAATGCCATGTTCGCCCAGCGGCAAGCTGAACAGCGCACTGTTGAACAGTCGCATCAGGCGTTCGACGTCCTGTTGCGAGAACTCTTCGCGCAAGCGGGCGTAGCTATTGTTGTCGGCGTGATCGAGTTGCTGCTTGACCGATTTCAGGCGTTTTTCCAGATCCCGCAGACGCTCTTCGAGGTCTTCGGCACTGAATTGACGGGACTGTGCCAGCGCACCGGCCAGTTCATCGTGCGCGTCCTTGGCGGCGAGCAGTTGCTGCTCAAGCACCTTGACGTCATCGACCAGGGCGAAGCGATGCTTGAGCACAGACAACTCGCCGAGCCAGCGCTGGATTCCAGTGATTTCGCGCTCCAGGCGCATCAGTTCCTGAGTCCCGCCGCGTTGATCGTTTTGCAGTGCGTCCTGCTCGTTGCGGTAGTGTTCGGCCTGAATCGTCAGCTCTTCCTTGCGCGCGCTGGCGTAGTCCGACCAGGTGCCGAGCAACGAGTCGAGCAGCGGCGAGATGCGGTGCAACTTGCCGCGCAGAATGTTGCGCTGAGTCACCCCTGCGGACAGTGCCTCGACCAACGGACCGGCGGTGACCAGGGAGTTGTAGTCCTGCTCCATGCGGCGCACGTCGCGGAAGGCTTCTTCGCAGGCGGCGATGTAATCGACGCTGCCGGAACGCAGGCTGTGTTCAAAGGCATCGAGGAACAGTTGCTTGAGCTTGGCCGCAGTGATTTCACGCATGTGCAGCAGGTTGATGAACAGCGCGCGGAAGGTCTTCAGGCTCTGCTCGCTGGTGGAGCGCAGCGGGATCAGTGTCAGGTCCAACGGGACTGACGTGTGGCCACCGACCAGCAAGCGGCGCAGCTCATCCGGCTTGAGTTCGTAGGCTTTCAAGCCTTCGCGCTCAAGGTTGGTGAACAGCTCTTTCTGGCGCAGGCAAGTATCGTTTTTCTGGTAATGGGCCAGGTCCAGTTTGCCGGCGTAGGCGAAGAACTGGTGACCGAAACCACCGCCCGGGCCACGTCCTACCACGCCAATCACATGGGGGCCGTGGGGCAGGGCGACTTCGACCAGGATGTAACTGGTGTCGGTGGCGAAGTAGAAACGCCGCGACTGTTCAAGGCTGTACTTGCCGAAGCTCATGTCCGACATGCGCGCCAGGATCGGGAACTGCAAGGCGTTAATCGAGGCGGATTTACCGAGGTTGTTCGCGCCGTAGACCGACAGCGGCTCTTCCAGCGGGAACAGACCGAGGCTGTAACCAGCGGTGTTCAAAAGGGCAAAGCGGCGAATTCCGTAGCGTTCCTTGCTCATGCGTCGAGCTCCTGTTCTTCGGCAATGGCGCGCGCCAGCGCGTCTTCTTCGCTGTCTTCCACGAAGTCACTCAAGTCCAGCGGATCATCGGTTTTCAGCAGTTTCTCGTCGCTGTCGTCATCGATCAGCACCGGCGCCGGCAATGGCAGCACGCTGTGCAGACTGGCGGCCAGATCGCGGTCTTGCTGGACCGATAGGCAAACATCGAGGAAACGGTGCATCGGCGGCAGGAAACGGTAGATGCCGTTCTCTTCGCCAGCGAAACCGAGTTGAGTCATGCGGCGCATGATCTTTTCTTCCAGCTCTTCCTGGGTTTGTACTTCGGCCTGAATGAACAGGTCGCGGTATTTTTCCAGTAACGAAGGCAGTTCATCGCGGCCGAGGCTACCGCCATCAAGCACGGCGATCGGGTCGCGACCCTGATCAGCCAGATGCTCGACGAGGATGAAGGTGAACAATGCCAAACGTTGGGCGGTCTTGTTCACCGCCGCAGCGGCGAGGTCCGGCACAAAGTAGTAGAAGCCGCGGGTGTCGCAGACCAGTTCAAACCCCAGGGCCTTGAACAGCGTGCGGTATTGGTCCTGAAAGTTCGACAGCTGCGCGTACAGTTCTGGATCGCGACGGCTGACGTGGTAGCCCTTGAACAGCTCGCGAAAGATCGGCGCCAGCTGAGACAGTTCGGATAGATCAAGATGCATGAGGTGTGCTCGCAGAATTCTCGGGCGCGTCATCGCGGGCCGAGAGCAGGGCGAAGGAGCGCAGGCTGACCTGGTGCTCGTGAGTGTGGTAATCGCGGCGTTCCAGACGCTCGCGCTTGAAGCGTTTTTCCCGCGACAGGCGGGAGAACCAGTACAGCAACTCGTCGGTCGCGCCGTCCGGTTCCTGTTCCAGCAGCCAGGTCATCAAGTCCGGCATCGGCAGCGCGTCCTCGCAGCGTTCGAGCATTTCCCGAACGGTGCGCGGTGCACGCGGGGCTTCGCCTTTTTGGGTTTTGTGGGCCTTGGGGAAACGTGCCGGTTTTGGCTCGAAACGCGCCAGTGCATAAACGTAGGCTTCGACCTGACTGGCGCTGCCGAGGAAGGTGCTTTGCGGGCGGGTGAACATCGGCATCGCCGCTTGTGGCACTGCGTCGATGCCCTTGCGGCGGATCATCGACAGCGCCAGCGCCGCGCCACGGGTTACGGCGTTGTGCCGACGGGCCTCTTCACGCAGCGGCAGCAACAGCTCGCGAGCATGACGCAAGGTCAGTTGGGCGCTGGTCTGCATTTCGAGGATGCGTGCGTGGGTGCGCAACAGCATGTCGTCGTCGACCAGGTGGCCGAGGCGCTGTTGTTCGCTGAGCATGCGCAGCAGCACGTTTTCAACCTTGCGCACGCCTTGCTCGAAGGCGCCGTCGGCGTTGACCAACTGAATCATCGGCTCGACGTATTCGTCCCACGTCGCCAGCACTTCGGCATAACGCTGACGCAGCGGAATCTGCCGGTCGCTGGTCTTGGCCCGTTCGGCGACGGCCACCAGGGCTTGTTCGTCGTTGGCGAGCTTTTTCAGGACATCGCGCACGCGCATGTCGAGCAAACGCAGCTGGCGTGCCAGATCATTGCCGTCGCGGATGTCGAAAGCGTCCTGAATGTAACCGGCCAGCCGCTCCAGATGGCGCAGGTAGGCTTCGATTTCCAGGCACAGGCCCAGACGGTGCTCACGGCGCAGGTAGGCGAGGAAGTCGTGAATCTGCGCGTTCAGCTCAAAACGGTTCGGGCTTTTGGCCACCGGAACCAGAATATCGAGGCGGATCCACACGTCCAGCAGGCTGGTGATGTCCTGTGGCGTGCTGTCCAGTTGCTGGGCGGCCAGCTGTGAGCGCAGTTCGTTGAGGCTCAGGGTGCCTTGGTCGAAGTGCTCGCACAAAGGCTCCAGAAGTGCCCAGTGTTCGGCGAGGGCGCGCAAGACGCGCTTGGGTTCGATCATTGGAATGGCCGGCTGGTTGGCGATTAAAAGCAGCGATTGTACTGCATCACGTGCGATGGGAATCACTCTCGAGGGATCGGCGGGACGGACAGTCGCTTTTCTATCGATCAACTGCGGGCGATCTTGAGCGAAGGGCGGTAGAATCCCTGCACTTCAGTTATCCACAAGTGGCCGACCTTTGCTTATCGAGTCCCGTCGCCGCGCCTATTTGACTGCCATGCAGGTGGTCAACTGGCTGCCGCGCACCGAATTGCCCTTTGCCGCGCCGTCGCGGCCCGAGCTGCTGGAAGCGCCAGAGCCGTTGGTCGAGACGCCGATTGTGCCCGCTCAGGTCGCGAAAGCTGCCGCAGAGCCTGTGGCCAAGCCGGCCGAGCGGGTCAAGGTCGAAGTGCCGCGCCCAACGCCTTCGGTCGCGCGCCCGGCGAGCAAGCCGGTCGAGGACGCCGAAGACGCACCGGTCGTGACCAAGGCGCCGCAAGTGCCACCGCCGCGTTTTGCCCTGCAATTGCTGCGTGCCGGCCGTTGCCTGCTGCTGGTGGAGTTACCCACAGGCGGTGCGTTCCAGACTCGCGATCCGGCCTACTTGCTGCTCAAGGACATGCTGCGCGCCGCCGGTCTCCCGGACAGCCCGCAAATTGTCGGCGAACCGGTCCGCTGGCCGCTGCTGGTACGCGGAACGATGGATCAGGGCCCGGAAGCTGCCCGCGATTTCGTTCAAGGGTTCCTTTCGGCTCGCCTGGAAGACGCGCCTTGTGTATGCCTGTGGTTGATCGGCCTGCCGGCGGTGCGTTTTGCCGGTGAGGCGAACGCTGAATCTTACAATCGTGAGCTTCAGGTCGAAGGCCTGGGGTCGGTCTGGGCGCTGCCCGGCCTGGAATTATTAATGGAAGAGCCACAGCGTAAGGCTGATGCCTGGCAAGCCATGCGTCGGCTGATGGCGCGTTGGAAAGAATCGAATGAGTGATGCTGTATCGTTCCGCCCGATGACCGAAGCGGATTTGGACGCTGTACTGAAAATCGAATACGCGGCGTTCAGCCATCCCTGGACCCGTGGGATTTTTCTAGATGGTCTGGGCAAGTACCAGATCTGGCTGATGTTCGAAGGTCAGCAACAGGTTGGCCACGGTGTGGTGCAGATCATCCTTGATGAGGCGCATCTGCTGAACATCACGGTCAAACCGGAAAATCAGGGGCGTGGGCTGGGTTTGAGGCTGCTTGAGCACTTGATGTCCCGTGCCTATGAAGCCAAAGCCCGGGAATGTTTCCTGGAAGTGCGCGACAGCAATCAGGCGGCATTCCGTCTGTATGAGCGTTATGGTTTCAATGAAGTCGGTCGCCGTCGCGATTACTACCCGGCGGTCGGTGGGCGTGAAGATGCGGTGGTGATGGCCTGCACGTTGGTGGATTGATACATAACCATTGTGGCGAGGGAGCTTGCTCCCGCCGGCCGGCCGGCCGGTCCGCGCTCGGGCGAAGCAGTCGTAAAATCGGCTAACGCGCTCTTTCTGATAAATCGCGTTGGTGATTTCAGGGCCGATTCTCGACCCAACGCGAGCAAGCTCCCTCGCCACAGGTTCAACGATTGCCATCAACCGGATCGCGCTCCGCCATTTCAGCCTCATCCAGCCCGTTGCCGCCGCCGATCTCGTCCTCATCGACAATGCTCAAGTCCCAATCAGCCTGTTCGCCTTCTCCGGCCTCGTGGGCGTCACGGGCGCCATCTTCACGGATCAGGTTTCCGGGGCTCATGTCGTCATCGGTGGACTCGTCGTCATCGGCCGAGTCCCCGGTCATACTCGCTTCACGTACGCGCTCTGTGGGCATTCGTTGCTCACGCTCGTGCTCGCGAGTCAGGCCACCGATTGTTTCGCTGGGTTCTTCCTCATCGAAATCCAGTTCGCGCATCGAACCCATGCGGTCTTCGTTGTCGTCGATAGGCTCGGGTTGGACCGCGCCGTAAGGACGTCGTGAATCAGTCATGGAAAATCCTCATAATGTGGGGCCTTATAGGGTGGACAGGCGTTACCCTTAAAGATTCCAAGGCATTTTACGTTCGGCTACCTGCAACACCGGCGTGACCCAGACGGACGGTTGTCTGTCAAAGCAACGCACCATTCTTGAGGCTTCAGAGCATGAACGAATTACAAGATCTGATTGATAACAACGCGCGTTGGGCCGATGCGATCAAGCAGGAAGATCCTGACTTCTTCGCCAAGCTGGCCCGCCAACAGACGCCGGAATACCTGTGGATCGGTTGCTCCGACGCGCGCGTACCGGCCAACGAAATCGTCGGCATGTTGCCTGGTGACTTGTTCGTACACCGTAACGTTGCCAACGTGGTGCTGCACACAGACCTTAACTGCCTGTCAGTGATTCAGTACGCGGTGGATGTGCTGAAGGTCAAACACATCCTGGTCACCGGCCATTACGGTTGCGGCGGCGTGCGCGCCTCGATGCAGGACCGCCAGTTGGGCCTGATCGACGGCTGGCTGCGCTCGATTCGCGATCTTTATTACGAACACCGCGAAGAGCTTGGCCAATTGCCGACTGAAGAAGAGCGGGTCGACCGTCTCTGCGAACTCAACGTGATCCAGCAAGTGGCCAATGTCGGTCATACCAGCATTGTGCAAAATGCCTGGCACCGTGGGCAGAGCCTGTCGGTCCATGGTTGCATCTACGGGATCAAGGACGGTCGCTGGAAGAGCCTGAACGCGACCATCAGCGGTTTCGAGCAACTGCCGCCGCAATACCGTTTGCGTCCGGTCGGTGCCTTGTAAACGGCGCTGAGCCTCCGTTTATCAGGGGCTATGTCGATGCCAGTGTTGCAAGAGCTTCTGGCCTTCGGCGTTTGGCGGATCATCGTAGCCGGTGATCCAGCCACGGCAATCGGGCGAGCCGCACTGACAGGCGAACTGACGCGTCAGCTTCTCTTCAGTGCTGGCGTAGTCCATGCACAGCACTGTGCCGGGTGCGATGTCCTTCAGCGCCCATAACCACAGTTCGCTCATGTCGAGAAAGACGTTCGGGTCGCAGGAATGCAGCAGTAGTCCGGAAAAAAACGGGTCGTAGACGTGGATACCCGGCGCCAGTTGCAGGGTATGCAAACGGCGGGTATGGATCAGCAGTCCCGATACCCGACAGATACGACTGATGCGCAGGTAATTGCGCTGTGCCGTGATTGCCGCGCCGCGTCCATCGTCCGTCTGGATAACCGTGAAGTGAGCTCTGGAGGGGTAGCCCTGGCGGGCCCTGAGTTGTTTGTTCGGGTAAATGCAGCTGCTCGACAGCGTAGCTGCCTTGTCCCTGGCCTGGGGTTTCATGACGATCCTTGTTCATTGGGCGCTGCGACCACCGGAGGCTGGCGATCCTGCCAGCCCTGCAGCACATGGGTACGCTTAAAGAGTCTCGCAAATGAAACAAAGGGTCTACTGTCAGATCTGACAGGCGATAGAGGCTGCCTGCTGCGTCAGCGAATGCTTACGCAGCAGGTGTGCCCGCAGGATTACAGGTGCGATGCGGCCAGCGCGGGTGCAGGCACTTTCAACTGGTCGAGTTGGGGTTTGATGTCCGGGGCCGAACACTTGGCTGCAGCTTGCTCGGGCGTCAGATTGCGGATCGAGGTGTAGAACAACTCGCAGGTTTTCTCTTTCTGGGCCACTTGCCAGGTTTGCGTGCAGGTGTTGAGTTGTGTACTCGGGTCACTGGCGGGTTTGCTGCCCATCCCCGCTTGCCAGCAAGCCGCACTCAAGTCCTGGCCCATCACCTTCAAACCCACGGCATCGGCCTTGGCCTGATCGTCGTTATAGTTCGCCGGGTCGGCCGCATACCAGATGTAACTTGGGTGGTTGGAACCCAGCACTGGCACTTTCACACCCGGGGTCGGGATGATTTGTGCCAGCCCTAACACGGCCACGCTCTGCCCATACTGCTCCTTGACCCAGTTACGCACCGGTGCACCGAACGCGACCATTGGCAAGGTCACGCCGCTGGCGGTCTGGCTGAATTGCTTGACCAAGGTGGTCTGGTAGTCCTTGAAGTAGCCGTAGACGCCTTCAAGGTCCTTGCCGGCGGTGGACGGGGCGGCAATCGGCGCGATGTCGATGATGGTCTGGTAGGCCGGTGTTTGTCCGGCGGCGATACCGTTGGCAGTCAGTAGCGTGGCCCAGCGGTCGGTGGTCTTCGATTCCAGGTAGTCCTGGGCCTGGGTCAGCGAATAGTCCGGTGGAAAATGCAGCAGCTCGACGCTTTTGCGGTTTTCCAGCGCCATGCCCAAGGGCAGGAACAGGTACCAGCTGTACGCCCACTTGCCGTCAGCATTCAGCTTGTTGGCGCCGGCGTGGGCCAGATCCCCGGCATCGAGCAATGCAGTCAACGGTTTTGCGTAGTCCTTTGGCACGCCGCTGATGTTTGCGTAGAGTTGATTGTTATCGGTTTTTACCTGGACTTTTGCCGTGGTGTAGCCATCTCGTTGAACACTTTGAGTCAGGTAGTGCTCGACCGTTTGCTCCAGCGTCCAGTTGCGATAGCAAATCACGTTGCAGTTGTTGGGGTAGGCAAACAGCTGAGTTACCCGTTCGGTACTGCCCAGTTTCAGATCGGTATCGGCGTGGGCGGTAGCACTCAAGGTAAGGGCGGCGAGGGTGAGGCTCAATCCTGCGAGTTTGAACATGCTCAGATCCTTTTCAGCGTGGGTCCTCGAAAGCGAGGGCGGTTACATACTGAAACCACTTGCGTTGATAGGTCTAGTACCCACGCGAAAAGATCGCAAGACAGAACAGCAATCAGCCAGGAAAATGCAGCGTATTGCTCAAATCGCCCATCGGCTTCTGACCCCGGGCAATCATTGCGGTATCACGCTGCTTGATCCCGTCGAGCGTCTCAAGCTGGAACACCCGGGTGATCAGCCGCAGGATCGACGCGGTGTCGTACACCGTGTGATCCACCGTACCTTTACGCGCGAATGGCGACACCACCAGCGCCGGTACCCGTGTGCCGGGGCCCCAGCGATCACCTTGCGGCGGCGCGACGTGGTCCCACCAGCCGCCGTTTTCGTCGACCGTGACCACCACCACCATGTTTTTCCACTGCGGGCTTTCGCGCAGTACTTTCAGCGCTCGGACAATATGCCGGTCGCCGGACGCCACATCGGCGTAACCGGCGTGCATGTTCAGGTTGCCCTGGGGTTTGTAGAAGCTCACCGCCGGTAACTTCCCGGCTTCGGCATCGGCAAAAAACCGGTTGGTGCTCGACTCGTCACCCAGACCGCCATCGCGCAGGTGTTTACTGCGTTCGGCCGGGTTTTCCGGGCCCAGTTGCTTGAAGTAGTTGAACGGCTGATGGTGATACTGGAAATTGGGGATCTTCGGAATGCCCCCCGAGTCCTTGAACTGCTCCAGCGTCGCCTGCCAGGCGCCGGCGTACCAGGCCCAGTCGATGTTCTTCTTCGACAGCTTGTCGCCGATGTGTTCGTGAGTTTGCGGCACCAGCACACTGGGTAGATCGGCTTTGGCATATTCCGGGCGTTCCGGGTCGCGGATCCAGGTCGGCCAATAAGGCGGGGCCATGGTGTTGACCGCATAACCATCCGGGGTCAGGGCGCTGGGGCCGAACTGCGGTGGACCGGTCATGGCGCTGGCCGGGGATTTCTCCAGTGGCTTGAGGCGCGTGTCGAGCGGGTCATCGCTTTGCAGTGAAGCGATTTGCGCCTTGGCCACCGAGTTGACGGCATCCGGGTAAAACGGCACAGCGGCACTGATCAGGTATTGATGGTTGAGAAACGAGCCGCCGAACGCACCCTGGAAGAAGTTGTCGCACAGCACGAACTCCCGAGCCACATCCCATAGACGCAGGGAATAACGGCTTTGGGCGTAATGCCCCATGGTCAAGCCGCCCGAGTCGGCCCAGGCGACAAAACGGTCGTTCTTGCCGCCGTTGATCTGCATCTGGTTCTGATAGAACACATGCCACAGATCCCGCGTCACCAGGCCAAACGGCAAGTCTTCGCCATTCGGGCCTTTGAGGGCATAGGGGGCGTTGGGCAAGTGCTCCTGAAATTGGGTTTCGTTCGGATAGGTCACGCCATCGAGGGTTTGCGGACCGATCTGCAACACGCCACCCCATGCCGGCGGCAAGATTTCCAGCAGGCTGCCATCCCGGTCGCGCTGTTGATAATCCTCAGGCTTGAGCGCTGACAACGGCTTTTCAAGGCCTGGGAAGTCGCCGAACAGGTTATTGAAACTGCGGTTCTCGGCGAAGATCACCACCACGTTTTTCACCTGATCGCGCAACACCTTGTCCAGCTCGGCAGGCGACAGCGGCCGCTCTTCCGGCTTGCCCGGCGTGTCGCCAGTGTTGCCGCACGCGCTCAGCGTTGCGCCGACGCCGAGGACTGCGACGCCCCCCAGAAAGCGCCGACGGCTGGTGTCGGTGGGGCTGTCGGTGGAAGGTGGTGTGCCGTTTCCTTCTTTGTCGTCGTTCATCCTGATTCCTGGATCTTTAAGGCATTAATTGGTTACAAAGTATTTCGTGCGGACGGTAGCAACCGAATATGACGAAAATGCTACCGGGTGGTTTACTCGTAGATTGGGGCAAAAGTATTGGAGGGGAGCTCCGCAACTGCTTGAGTGCTTCAAGGCGTTCGCGGCCGCATGTCAGCGAATATTTCGTGACCAGTAATGTTAGCGTTAAGTCTTTGCCAGCGCTGCTAGACTGGCGCCATATTGCTGTGAATCGAGAGGGTACTGCATGAAACCGTCAGCCGCTCTGGACCTCAAACGCGCCGCCGTGCGTGAAGTAGTGGGGCGCTTTCATACCACCAACCCACGTGTTTTCGGCTCGGTGCTACGTGGCACTGACGAGGACGGCAGTGATCTGGATTTATTGGTGGATGCGCTACCGGGGGCAACGCTGTTTGATCTTGGTGGCTTGCAGGTCGAACTGGAGGATTTACTCGGAGTTTCCGTTGATCTGCTGACGCCTGGAGATCTACCGGCAAAGTTTCGTGAGCAGGTGTTGGCTCAGGCGCTCCCCGTATGAACGAGAATCGCCTCGATGACTACCTCGACCATATGCGTCAGGCCGCTGGCGATGCACTGATCTTTGTCGAGGGCCTGATTAAAGAGGAGTTCTTCGACGACAAACGCACTCAGCAAGCCGTCATCATGAGCCTCATCATTATTGGTGAGGCCGCCACCAAAATCATGGATGGTTACCCCGAATTCACCGCGACACACCCCCAAGTGCCATGGCGCAGCATGCGAGGCATGCGCAACCGAATCGCCCACGGCTACTTTGATATCAACCTTGAGGTTGTGTGGGACACGGTTCAGGCAGCGTTGCCGGAGCTGTTGAAATGTTTGCCTGACGTATCTGCGTGACAACCGCACCTACCCGATTGTGGCAGGCGCGACTGTGTTCAGTTACGGCATCACTGGCGCCACATAAGCCAGCGTCGTTCCCAGCGCCCACAGCAGAAACAGCACCAGAGGCGTGTGCACCAGCAGTTGCACGAACGAGAACCCGATCAGGTCCCGCGCCTTCAAGCCGAGCACGCCGAGCAGCGGCAGCATATAGAACGGGTTGATCAGGTTGGGCAGGGCTTCGGCGGCGTTGTAGATCTGTACGGCCCAGCCCAAGTGGTATTTAAGGTCGTTGGCGACTTGCATCACGTACGGCGCTTCGATAATCCATTTACCGCCGCCGGACGGAATGAAGAAACCGAGGATCGCCGAGTACACGCCCATCAGCAGGGCATAGGTGTCGTGGGAAGCAATGCTGACGAAGAAGGTCGAGATGTGGTGCGCCAGGGTCTGGCCGTCGGTGCCTTTGACCACGGTCATCAGCGCGGCGATGGAACCGTACAGCGGGAACTGGATCATCACACCCGTGGTGGTCGGCACCGCACGGGCCACCGCATCCAGGAAGCTGCGCGGGCGCCAGTGCAGCAGTGCGCCAAGCATCAGGAACAGGAAGTTGTAGGTGTTCAGGCCCGAGATCGCGCTGATTGCAGGTTTGGTCGAGAACTCGTGAAATAGCCATCCGGCCGCCAGCAGTACCAGCAAAATGGTCAATATCGGACTGTACTCCAGCCATTCACCAGGGCGAGTGCGTGGTTGTGGTGCCGGTAGGCTGAAGCTTGGGTCGATGCCGCAGGCCTTGGCGTCACGGGCGGAGTTCGGGCCGGGGGCGGTGGCATAGGCGATGATCAACGAGACCACGATCAGCGCCAGCAAGAGCACACCGGACTGCCAGAGGAAAATCGTTTGGGTGAATGGAATCATTCCGGTGATCGACAGGATCGACGGCGGCAAACTGGCCGGGTTGGCCTGCAACTGCGCTGCCGACGAAGACAGCCCCAGCGCCCAGACTGCGCCAAGCCCAAGGTAAGCGGCGGCACCGGCGGCGCGGTAATCCATGTGTAAATCGGTACGACGCGCCAATGCACGTACCAGCAAACCGCCAAACACCAGCGACAGCCCCCAGTTGAGCAATGACGCGACCATGGAAATCAGGGCGACCCAGGCCACGGCCGAGCGACCGTTTTTCGGGATGCGCGCCAGGCGGTCGATCAGTTTCACCGCCGGTGGCGAGCTGGCGACCACATAGCCGCCGATCACCACGAAGGCCATTTGCATGGTGAACGGGATCAGGCTCCAGAAGCCGTCACCGAAGGCCATCGCGGCATCGGTGGGCTTGGCGCCCATGATCATGGTGGCCACGGCAACGATAATGACCGCGAGCGCGGCAAACACCCAGGAGTCGGGAAACCAGCGTTCGGCAAAGTTCGAGCAGTGCAGGGCAAAGCGGGCGGAGCGGCTATCTTCGATTGCGGCGGCCACGGGAGTACCTCGATTTTTATGTTTATTGTGGTGCGAGCCGGGCCGCGCAGGCCCTTGCGGTCAGACATAAACAGTAAATCAATCAAGATGTTTTTGCGGTGCTGTTTTGCACACTTGGGACTATGGTCTAACGGGTTGTTCGAACGCGTTTTTGCGTAGACCATGGGCGCCGTGTGTTTTTTGCCCATTTCAGAGCATTTTTTATGACTGCCATCCTTGATGCACGACCGGCACCGTTCTCCCGGTCTGACTACAAGACCCTGGGCCTGGCGGCGCTCGGCGGGGCGCTGGAAATCTACGACTTCATCATCTTCGTATTTTTCGCCCTGACCCTCAGCCAACTGTTCTTTCCTCCGGAAATGCCCGAGTGGCTGCGTTTGCTGCAAAGTTTCGGGATTTTTGTCACCGGTTACCTGGCGCGGCCGCTGGGCGGGATTCTGATGGCGCACTTCGCAGATCGGCTGGGGCGCAAGAAGGTCTTCAGTCTGAGCATCCTGATGATGGCGTTGCCGTGCCTGCTGATCGGAATCATGCCGACCTACGCCCAGATCGGCTATTTCGCACCGTTGCTGTTGTTGCTCCTGCGAGTGTTACAAGGCGCGGCGGTGGGCGGTGAAGTGCCAAGCGCCTGGGTGTTCGTGGCCGAGCACGCACCGGCCGCGCACCGGGGTTATGCCTTGGGCTTCCTGCAAGCCGGGCTGACCTTTGGTTACTTGATCGGTGCATTGACGGCGACCTTGCTGGCGCGGGTCTACACCCCGACGGAGATCCTCGATTACGCCTGGCGTTACCCGTTTCTGTTAGGTGGCGTGTTCGGGGTGATTGGCGTCTGGTTGCGTCGTTGGCTGAATGAAACCCCGGTGTTCATGGCCATGCAGGCGAGTCGCGAACGGCATGTCGAGCTGCCGCTGCGCACAGTGTTGCGTGAGCATCGGCTGGCAATGCTGCCGGCAGTGCTTCTCACCTGCGTGCTGACCTCGGCGGTGGTGACCTTCGTCGTTATCACCCCGACCATGATGCAGAAAACCTTTGGCATGACCGCCAGTCATACTTTCGCCCTGAGCAGTCTGGGCATCGTGTTTCTGAACGTCGGCTGCGTGATCGCCGGATTGATCGTCGACCGCATCGGTGCCTGGCGCACAGTGATGCTCTACAGCCTGCTGCTACCGTTGGGGATTGGCGTGCTCTACGCCAGCCTGATTGGCGGAGCACACTGGATTGGCCTGGCCTATGCCATTGCCGGTCTGGGTTGCGGGGTGGTCGGTGCGGTGCCGTCGGTGATGGTCAACCTGTTCCCGGCGCGGATTCGCGTCTCGGGTATTTCCTTTACCTACAACATTGCCTACGCCATTTGGGCCAGTATCACGCCGTTGCTGCTGATTGGCCTGATGCCGTGGAGCCCATGGATCTGTGTGATGTTCTGCGCGGTGATGGGGGCGGTCGGGATTGGCGCAGCGCTCTACTTCGGTTCGCGCCTGCCGCGGGTCGATCATGCGGCTGGCATGGCCTGCAGTCCCTGAGGCACTTCAATCGTAGGGTTCATCTTCCTCAAACGGTGCTGGTTCAGGCTCAAGCGCGACGATCATGTCGACTTCGACCGAGGCGTTTTTCGGCAACTGGTACACGCCTACCGAGGTCCGTGTGTGAACACCGGCTTCGGCAAAAATCCGGTAAAGCACCTCCGACGCACCGTCGGCGACTTCACTTTGTTGCGTGAAGTCGGCGGCGCTTTGCACGTAGACGTTAATGCGCAAGATCTTCTTGATACGTTCTAGGTCGCCGAGCAACTGCATGAGGATCGCCAATGCGCGCATCGTGCAGATCTGCGCGGCATACCGGCCTTGATCCAACGACACTTCGGCACCGATCCGGCCCACCACCATTACCGTATTTTCAATGCGTGGAATCTGTCCGCTGACGTACACCTCATCGCCGTTTTGCACCGCAGGCACGTAGTTGCCGCCAATGCGCATTTCACCGTCGAAGCGCTGTCCCAATTGCTGTGCCATGTCTTCAAATAGCGCTTTGCGTGACTGATCCATGCCTCGATTCTCCTATGGGTGGTGATTGTGCACGGCCGACTATAGCGCGTTGAATCGTCCTTCAAAACGCCGTTTTTGAGGCGTTGCGGCGTGCATGCTGGCCAGGTGCCAACTATTTTTGTCGGACAACCCGGCAATGCTCTTCAGAAACACTGCGTAAGGCCGATGGTAAATCTGAAGGACGCTCTCAACCCTGCCCATCGGTGCATCGTAATGTTCAATAAACGCTTGAAGCAGGAGCTGTCGGCTCTTCGTGAGGAACTCTCCAGCCTTCAACAAGTGAAGGAAAGCCTGGAAAGCGAGATGCTCGTGCTAACCCTGGACCCTGATGGGCGGGTGCAATCGATTAACCAGAATTTCGCCCAGGAAATGCTCTACAAGGGCAATGACCTGATTGGTCGGCACATCGAAGAGATCGTTCCGGCCCACGTCAAGACCGATGAATTTCACCAGCGCTTCAAGAATGCCCTGACCCGTGGCGAGCACTTCGCGGGCGCTGTGCGCTTGCTCAGAGGCAATGGCGAGGAAGCGTGGTTGCGCTCTATTGCCCAGCCGGTTCGTAGCTCGGATGGCCGGATAAGACACTTTTCGATTTACTCCAGTGACCTGACCCGAACCATTGAGGCGTCACGTGAACACGAGAACCTGATCGGGGCGTTGGTTCGTTCGACAGCCGTCATCGAGTTCGACCTCAACGGTAATGTGCTGACGGCCAATGAGCGGTTCTTGAACGGTATGGGTTACAGCCTGGCGCAGATCAAAGGCAAACATCACCGCATGTTCTGTGAGCCCGAGGAGTACAACAGCTCCGCGTATCAGGACTTCTGGCGACGCTTGAACGCTGGCGAGTTCGTGGCCGACCGCTTCAAACGCGTCGACAGCCATGGTCGAGTGGTCTGGCTCGAAGCGTCCTACAACCCGGTGCACGACGCGAATGAAAAGCTCTACAAAGTGGTCAAGTTCGCCACTGTGATCACTGATCAGGTCAATCAGGAACAAGCGGTTGCCGAAGCGGCGAACATCGCTTACAGCACCTCATTGCAAACCGACAACTGCGCACAACGCGGAACCGCCGTGGTCACTCAGGCGGTGGACGTGATGCGTGAGCTGGCCAAGCACATGCAGCAGGCTGGCGAAGGCATCGAGGCGCTGAACGAACAGTCGCTGGTGATCGGCACCATCGTCAAAACCATCAGCGGCATTGCCGAACAGACCAACCTGCTGGCGCTCAACGCCGCCATCGAAGCGGCCCGTGCCGGTGAGCAGGGCCGAGGTTTTGCAGTGGTGGCGGACGAGGTCCGGCAACTGGCTTCGCGCACCAGCAAAGCCACCGACGAAATTGTTGGTGTAGTGCGTCAGAACCAGGACATGGCGCGCGATGCCGTGGTGCTGATGACAGATGGCAAGCTCCAGGCCGAACAAGGTTTGGCGCTGGCCGCCGAGGCGGGCACGGTGATCGTCGAGATCCAGGATGGCGCGCAAAAGGTGGTCAACGCGGTCGGGCAGTTCGCCAATCAGCTGTCGACTTAAGCGCGGCTCGAGTGAGCCTCGTCAGATCCAAAGATCATTCAGCGCCGTACGTTCGCCACCTTCGCTCCCGGTATTGAGCACGCCCTTGGGTTCGATCAGCAGCAGTTTGACCTCTTGTTCGGCAAACGGCTTGTGGTCGACGCCCTTGGGCACCACGTACATTTCGCCTTGGGACACCAGCACCTGACCATCGCGAAAATCGATGCGCAGTTGGCCTTCGAGGACGATAAATGTTTCGTCGGTGTCCTGATGGTCGTGCCAGATGAAATCTCCCAGTAGCTTCACCACCTTGAACTGGTAGTCGTTCATTTCGGCGATGACCCGCGGCGACCAGTGCTCGTTGATCTGCGCAAGTTTGTTGGCAAAACTCAGGCTTTGATATGGCTGCATGACGTGGCTTCCGTTGGTGATTGTGAGCCCACGGTAGCCTGCGCAGCAGCGCACTTCTTGCACGATTGTGCGCGGCTCAGCGGCGGTGCATTTTCATCCAGTGGGCGGGTGACAGGCCGTAGGTTTTGCCAAACTGTCGGGTCATGTGGCTTTGATCGCTGAAGCCTGCGATCAGCGCGGCGTTGGTTAGCGACTCACCCTGCATCAGCAATGAGCGCAGCAGATCCAGGCGGCGCATGGTCAGGTAACGATAGGGGCTGGTGCCGAACAGCAGGCGAAAGTCCCGCGACAGACTCCAGCGATCACGCCCGCTGTGTTCGGCCAGTTGATCCAGGGTCACCGTTTGGTCGAGGGCGCTGTGCATGAACTCGCGAGCGCGTTCTGCCGCGAGGTAATCGAAGCTCTGACGATGGGTGGGCACCCCCGATACCGCGCTCATGGCCTGCGCCAGATCAAACAGCGCATCCTGCTGCTCCAACGGGTCGAGGGGGCGATCGATACTCTGCAACAGGACCTCAGTCGCCGCGAACAAGCGTGGATCAGTGGAAATACCGGTCTTGATAAAGGGCAAAGGCTGGCCGCCGAGCATCTGCTGGATCAGTGCGGGCTCGACGTAAAGCATCCGGTATTTGAAGCCGTCCTCGGTACCGGCCTCGCCATCGTGGACTTCGTCGGGATGCAACACCATGGTCCCGCCCGGCAAGCTATGTCGCCAGCCGCCACGGTACTGAAAGCTTTGCACCCCCGACAGCGTGCGGCCTATGGCATAGGTGTCGTGACGATGAAGGTCGTAACCATGACCCGAGAAAAATGCCTCGATACGCTCCAGCCCGGCCGAATCGGGGGCGCGCTGGAACCAGTCGGTGAGGATTTTCTGCTTGCCCATGGGGAGTCTTCGTGTCCGGGTGTTCGGTGACGAACACGGTAGCTCAGCTGCGGGTTGGCTGTCAGCCGGATAACCGGTTGATTGCTGTGCCTAAGGTCGAGTAAAACCTGTGGGCGTTGTTCTGCGGTTTTCCCACCGCTCACATAGAGGTGATACACAGATGGAACTCCAACACCTGACCTATGCTGCCCCCTTGTTATCGCTGGCGTTGCTATGGACCGTCGCGGTGGTCACTCCGGGACCAAACTTTTTTACCACCGCGCAACTGGCCGCCAGTTGCTCGCGACGCCACGGAGTGGTGGCTGCGTTGGGTGTCGCGACAGGCACTGTGCTGTGGGGGCTGGCCGGCGGCCTGGGAATAAAGTCGCTGTTTACCGCCGCACCGACGCTGTATCTGGCATTCAAGATCGCCGGTGGTTGCTACCTGATCTATCTGGGCTTGAAGCAGTTCAAGCGCAAACCGGCACTGAGCCTCGGTGCAAGTGCGGGGTCGAGCGAGCCATACCGCACGCTGTTTTCGGCCTATCGCCAGGGATTTCTGGGCAACATGACCAACCCGAAATCAGCGCTGTTCGTCGCCACCATCTTCGCCACTTCAATGCCGGCTTCGCCACCGCCGATGTTGCTGACACTGGCGGTGATCACTATGGCTACGCTGTCCTTCAGCTGGTATTGCGCCGTGGCGCTGCTGTTTGCCAGCCACCGGGTAGCGGGCGCTTATGGTCGTTCACGGCAATGGCTGGAGCGCTTTGCCGGCAGTTGTTACGTGCTGTTCGGCGCCCATCTGGTGGCGAATCGTTGAGGTGTTACGGGGATAAGGAGTCCCCAGCATGGCTGTCGGTTTTCGCCCGGTAAACGAGCAAGACATCCGAAACGCTACTTTTAGAGACGAGGTTCGCTGATGACCGATTCAAGCAATACGCAGGTTTACCTGTTTTCCTACGGAACGCTGCAGGACAAGGTCGTGCAGCTCACCAACTTCGGGCGCGAGTTGTCCGGTAGTGCGGATCAGATGCTCGGTTACGAGCAGTCCTGGGTCGAAATTACCGACCCTGAAGTGTTGGCTACCAGCGGCAAGACTCACCATCCGATCCTGCGTCCCGGCGGTGCTGACAGCACGCCGATCCCCGGTATGGTGTTCCGGATCACGCCAGCGGAGTTGGCGGCTGCTGACAGCTATGAAGTCTCGGATTACAAGCGGGTCAGCGTAGTGCTGGCGTCCGGGATCGAGGCATGGGTGTATGTGAGTGCGTGAGTCTGCAGGCCAGGCGCTGCTTGAATGTTAGCGCCACGGCGGTGATCAAGGCCTCGCACATCATTCTGGATGTGCCGGCCTGATATCAGTGGAGCCTGGAGGAAAGCTCAAGCCTGCGTGTTTCGCTTTTTTCGAACGAAACGCGAAATGCTTAAATATTTCTGACGGGCTTGATCAGGCTCTCTGCCGGTATCCCGAACAGTTCATGGAGTTTCCAGATCATGGGCAGTGTCAACGCCCGTTTGCCGTTGAGTACTTCATAGACTCTGTTTGTCCGGCCAATGGCTGGGGCCAGGTCAGCAGCAGATAAGCCCGATTGTTCCATGCGAAATTTGATCGCATCTATCGGGTTGGGAAGGTCAACCGGGAACTGCTTCGCTTCGTAGGCCTGAATGAGGGTAATCATGATGTCGAAGTAGTCACCTTCAGACGTGCCCGGTTCTGGTTCGTTGTCGAATAGTGCAGATACTTCCTTGAGGGCTGCACGGTAGTCCTGTTCGGTATGAATCGGACGAATGTTCATGGGTTACTCCATTTCAACGGTATCGGCATCGATAGCGTCGTATTGCTGGTGAGTGCCGACAAACTTTATGTATACGGCCCCGAAGCGATAGGCCACGGCGACGACAAGCCGATAGGCGTTACCCTTGATGTTAAACACCACCCTGCGGCTCTTGAGGATACTGGCGCTGCCAAAATTGGCCTTGATATCCGCAGGGCTTGCCCAGTTGGCGTCCTTTGTTTCGTCAATCCAGGCCAGGAATGACTGCTCTGAGTCAGGGTATTTCTCCCAGAATCCTTTCATGTGACTGATAGCGATAATTCTCATGGCACGATCCTAGTCCCATACTGGGACTGCGGCAAGTTGCTGTAGGTGAATAGCGATGTACGGGCGGATCGAGTTTGCTGTCCATGTCACTCAATGCCCCGGTACTCAAGCATAGCGACCGCTGTCCGAGCCCCTGGATAGGTCAGGCGCAAATATCATTGCTGGATGTGGCCGTTCATACACCTGCACTTCGCTATCGGGTAACGGCACGAATTGACCGTCATTTACGACTACAATCGCGCGCTCGGTGGCAGCAGGCGTGGGTGTCTGTCCTGGTCGAACATGTCGGAGGGAGCAGATGAAGCGCAAACCAGGTGTCTTGAAGATTGCGTTGTTGCTCGGCGCTTTGCTAAGTGGTTGCCAGTCGCCCAGACAGTCTCTGGAAGCGCTGGCGTCGGAGCATGGTCAGCATGTGGAAATAATCGTTACTCAAGCTTTTCCGCTGATGCTGAGTACTCCGTTGAAGCGTCCCGATAGCCGCCGGATTCGTCTTTACCTGGAAGGTGACGGCCACGCCTGGGCGACGGCTTCCCAGCCGAGCCTCGACCCCAGCCCACAGCAGTTGCTGATCGCCGGGATGGCGTTCAGTGATCCGACCCCGAGTCTTTACCTCGCGCGTCCTTGTCAGTTCGTCCGTGCGCCAGGGTGTGTGCCGGCACTGTGGACCGCGCGGCGCTTTTCGCCCGAGGTGCTGGACAGTCTCGATCAGGCGTTGAACCAGATCAAAAGTCGCTACGGCAACCAGGACTTTGAGCTGATCGGTTATTCCGGCGGTGCCGCGTTGGCTTTGTTGCTAGCGGCTCGCCGCGACGATATTGCCCAAGTGCAAACCCTGGCCGGTAATCTCAGCCCCAGGTTGTGGGCCGAGCGATTGAACCTCAGTCCGCTCACCGGCTCGCAGGAACCCTTGGATGACCGAGCGCGCCTGGCTCATGTTCGGCAACGGCATCTGGTCGGGGCTGACGACTCCATCGTACCGCCGGCCCTGGTCGACAGTTATCGTCGGGCGCTAGGGCAGGCTGACTGCCTGGAAGTGGTGGTCTTGCCAGGCGTGGCCCATACCGAGGGGCTGGACAAGGTATGGGCCGATTGGCGGGGTC
Source organism: Pseudomonas sp. CVAP#3 (assembly GCF_018986375.1). Taxonomy (NCBI): domain Bacteria; kingdom Pseudomonadati; phylum Pseudomonadota; class Gammaproteobacteria; order Pseudomonadales; family Pseudomonadaceae; genus Pseudomonas; species Pseudomonas sp. CVAP#3. The sequence goes on along the minus strand of NZ_JAHMSC010000001.1, from coordinate 722,947 downwards.
GACCGATCCAGTGTGCTGGCGCCAGACAATAAAAAAGGGCTTGCCGCGCGGTAAGCCCTTGGTCATTTCCAGAGTCGATCAGTCCCCCAGCGCTTCACCTTCACGCCGTGGATCGGCGCCACCGGCCCAGGCCGCTTTGCCCTGTGCGTCGCGTACGCGAACGATGGCCTGGGTGCCGCTGGTCATGTCGATTTGATTGACCGTATGCCCTTTGTCCTTTAGGGCCTGAATCAGCGCCGGGCTGAACTGGCCTTGCTCCAGTTCGGTCGAGCCATTGCGGCTGCCGAAGTTGGGCAGGCTGATGGCGGCTTGCGGGTCGAGGTTCCAGTCGAGCAGGCCGACCACTGACTTGGCGACGTACTCGATGATTTGCGAGCCGCCGGGCGAGCCGAGTGTCGCGACCAGCTCACCGCTCTGACGATCAAAGATCAGCGTCGGCGCCATGGATGAGCGCGGGCGCTTGCCGGGCTCGACACGGTTGGCCACGGGTTGGCCGTTTTCTTCGGGGATGAACGAGAAGTCGGTCATCTGATTGTTGAGCATGAAACCCTGCACCATCAGGTGCGAGCCGAAGGCTGCTTCAACGGTGGTGGTCATCGACACGGCACCGCCCTGATCGTCGACGGCCACTACTTGCGAGGTGGAAATCCGCAGTGGCGAGCGGTCAGGGGCGTAGGCCACCTGAATGCCCGGTGGCGTACCGGGTTTGGCGCTGCCCATGCTGCGTTCGCTGATCAACGTTGCACGGTTGGTCAGGTAGGCAGGGGAGACCAGACCGGCGACCGGGACCGGCACGAAGTCCGAGTCGGCGACGTACTGCGCGCGGTCGGCGTACGCCAGACGCTCGGCTTCGGCGATCAGGTGCACGGCTTCAGGCGCGGGTTCGAGCCCCGCCGGTTTATCGGTCTTGAGTGGTTTCAGTCGCGCCAGAGTGAAGCGACTGTCGTAGCTTTCGAGTGCCTGCAAGGTGCCGAGGATCTGCGCCACGGCGATCCCGCCCGACGATGGCGGCGGCATGCCGCACACTTGCCAGCGCTTGTAGTCGGTGCACAGCGGGGCACGCTCTTTGGCGCTGTAGCCGTTGAGGTCGTTCAACGACAGGCTGCCGGGGTTGGCATTGCCTTGAACTTTGGCGACGATCTCCTGAGCAATTGGACCTTCATACAACGCGCTCGGGCCTTCTGTGGCAACACGTTTGAGGACCTTGGCCAGTGCCGGGTTTTTCAGCAACGTGCCAACGGCTTTCGGGCTGCCATCGGCATTCAGGAAGTACGCAGCCATGTCAGGGGAGCGCGGCAGGAACGGATCGGAAGCGATCATCGTGTGCAGGCGCGGCGAGATCGCAAAGCCCTTTTCCGCCAGGGCAATGGCCGGCCCGAACAGCTTCGCCCATGGCAAACGACCGTGCTTTTGATGGGCCAGCTCCAATGCACGCAACACCCCTGGCGTTGCGACCGAGCGTCCGCCAATCTGCGCATCGGGGAATGGCATGGGTTTACCGTCGGCTTGCAGGAAGAGCTTTTCAGTCGCGCCAGCGGGTGCGGTTTCGCGGCCGTCATAGGTGCGTACTGCCTTGCCGTCCCAGAGCACGATCAACGCGCCGCCACCGATCCCCGAGGATTGCGGTTCAACCAGTGTCAGCACCGCTTGCATGGCGATGGCGGCGTCGATTGCCGAACCGCCCTGACGCAACATCTCTCGTCCCGCTGCGGCTGCCAGTGGGTTGGCCGCTGCCGCCATGTGTTTGGCAGCGTATTGGGTGTGCAGGTCGGTGCGATACCCCGAGGCGAATTCCGGGGCCACGGGCAAGGCGCTGATGGCCGACGAAGCGGGCGGGGCGCTGCAGGCGGCGAGGGTCAGCGCGGCGGCGAGCAGCGACAGGACAGTCAGGCGGTAGCGACTCAAATGGAAGGTTGGGAACACGTGGGGCACTCCGTCCGTTGGATAAAGGATCAACGGACTGTATCTGCGCCTTGAGCCAGCTGCAACGCTGGTCTTGTGCGTATTGATCGATGGATGGGCACCTTTTCCCTTCTTCGATGCAGGGTTTTTCTGTAGGGTCGGGGGCGCGAGATCTTCGCTGATAACAAGTCCATAACAACAAGAGGCCGACATGCAGACCGAGTTCCCAACGCAGCCAAGTTACCGTTCGCAGCGCGAACAATTCCTGGCGGTAGCGACCGCAGCCGGCGCCCGGTTGACTGAATACCCGCATCCACTCAAAGGGCCGTTTGGCGAGTCCTTGAGCACTGATGTGGCGGTGCTCGGCGACCCCGGTGCAAAGCGTTTGTTGGTGATGCTGAGCGGCACCCACGGGGTTGAGGGGTTCTACGGTTCGGAGTGTCAGATCAACTGGCTGAACGAGTTCGGCAAACGTCCACTGCCCGATGACGTCGCGGTGGTGATGATCCACTTGATCAACCCCTGGGGCACGGCGTGGCTACGTCGCGTCAACGAAGACAACATCGACCTGAACCGCAATCACCTGAACTTTGATCGGCCGTTGCCCGACAATCAGGCCTACGCGGCGCTGCACCCGATTTATGCCTTCAGCCAGTTACACGGCCCGGAGCGTGAACGCGCCGATGCCTTGCTCGCCACGCAGTTAAGCGAGCATGGCTGGCCGACAGTGATGTCGATTGTCGAGGGTGGTCAGCACAGTCATCCCGACGGTCTGTTTTACGGTGGGCTGGCGCCGAGCTGGTCGAACCGGACCTTGCATCAGATTATTGCGGCGCATCTCTCCCAGGCCGAGGTCGCGATGTGTTTCGACCTGCACTCCGGTGCGGGAGAGTACGGCCATCCGATGCTGCTGACCGTTACGCAAGCGGCTTATCCGGCACTGGAGCAGGCGCAGGCCATTTACGGTCCGTGGCTCTACACCATTCAAACCGGCGCGCAGACCCACAGCGAAACCGGGATTGCGGCATCGGCCACTGGCTACACCTCGCAGGCGCTACTTGATGCGCTGCCGCAGGTGCGCCTGATGCCGTTTGTCATCGAGTGCGGCACCTACCCGGGAGAGGCGGTGCATGCTCATCTGCGTGACGATCACTGGTTGCACCTGCACGGCAATCCGGGTGATGCAGTGGGGCGGGCGATCAAACTGAAGCTTGTTGAGCAGTTCTATCCCGCTGACAGTGACTGGCAGGAAATGGTCTGGGTTCGCACCCGGCAGATATGGGAAAAGGCGTTGTCGGCATTGCCCACGCTATAGTCGAGCGCTTCGGCGCTTGATGAATCCAGCGGCTCACAGAGCGATGTGAGCCGTCGGTGGGCCGGGTACTTTTCTTCAGGCATAAAAAAACGGCCTACCTTTCGGTAAGCCGTTTTTAGTACTTGGTGGCTACACAGGGACTTGAACCCCGGACCCCAGCATTATGAATGCTATGCTCTAACCAACTGAGCTATGTAGCCAAGTGGCGCGCATTATTGGCTCGTAACGATGAAGTGTCAAGCGTAAATCTAAAATATTTCTCTACGCTTTCAACCGCTTATCAACCCGCCCCATAAAAACGGATGAGTTTTCAGCTTTAACCCAGCTGAAACCGCCCGGTATTCTCGCTTAATGCCTTGCTGCCCGAACTCAAGGTGTCCGCCGCGAGGTTCACCGCCCGTGCGCCTTCAAGCAGGCGCACGGCGGCCTGATCGACTTGCTGGATGTTGCCACTGACCTCATCGGCGGTGCTGGCTTGCTCTTCTACCGCTGTCGCGATCTGCGCCAGGGTATCGGTGACGCTTTGCACCGCGCTGGCGATTTCCCCCAGCCGTTCGCCAAGACCGGTAACCGCTTGTGCGTCGGTTTGGGCCTGGCCGCAGGCGGCTTCCATCAGGCTCACGGCTTCGTTGACAGTGCTGCGCAGGCTGTCGACGGTGCCGGCGATCTGTGCGGTGGAGGATTGAGTGCGCTGCGACAGACTGCGCACTTCATCGGCGACCACCGCAAAGCCCCGGCCTTGTTCGCCTGCGCGGGCGGCTTCGATGGCGGCATTGAGCGCCAGCAGGTTGGTCTGCTCGGCCACACCGCGAATGGTGTCCACCACCAGTTGAATCTGCTGCCCTTGTTCGCTGACCCGGCCAAGGGCGGCGGCAGTATCGTTCAGGCGTTGATTGAGCTGCTGAATGCTCGCGGTGGTGCGTTGGCTGTCACGGCTGCTCTCGGCGGCAATGCGCTGGGTCTGCTGAGCGCTGCCTGAGGCGTGTTCGCAACTCTGGGCGACCCCTTGTGAAGTTGCGGCCAGTTGCGTGGCCGCAGCAGCGATCTGGCTGATCTGCAACTGTTGGGCTTCGACTTCGCCCAGTGCCTCGCTGGCGTGAGTATTGAGGGCTCGCACCGCGTTGCCCAGTTGCAGGGTTTCGTGATCGACCCCCAGCAGGCTGGTGCGCAGTTGCACCACCGCAACGTTGAGCGCGGTGCTGATCGCTGCCAGCTCATCGCGACCGTGCACCGGCACTTGCAGGCTCAGGTTGCCATCGCGCAGGGCTTCGGCGAGCAATGTGATGCCGCTGGCGCTACGGCGGATCGAAGCTTGCAGGCAGATGAACAAATACAGCGCGGCCAGCAGCAGGCAACCGAGGACGCTCGCCACCAGGATGAACTGGCGAATGGCCGAGCCGTGGTAGTAGTCCAGACGCTGATCCAGTGACACCAGCGTTTGCTGGCGCAGCGAGGCGAGGTCAGAGAGGAGGGCGTCGAGGTTGCGTTCGAAGTCTTCTGGTTTGAGCGTGATGCTGGCGCCGAACATGCCGTCATCCAACCCTTTCAGTCCGGTGTCCAGATGCTTGAGGCTGTCGTGGTATTGCCCGGCCCAGGCCTGCAATGCACTGGGTAGTCGTGCTTCGAGCAGGCTGCCAGTCTTGATCAGTTGCTCGCGAGCGTCGCCAATGCGGCCGCGCAGATCGCGTAGTTGCAGGCGGCTTTGCAATGAGAATTGTCCGGACACCACCGATGCCTGGCCGATGCTGGCGAGGCGACCGACCCGTTCGATCAGGTCGGGCGCGTGCTGGGTCGAGATCTGCGTCAGCAGGTAGGTTTCCAGCCAGGGAGCCAGGGTCAGGCGGTTATCCATGGCGATCTGTTCGCGCAGTGCTTGCAGCGCGCTGAGGGCCGCAGTGAAGCGTTCATAACCGTCCGGCCACCAACCGACGCTGCTCAGGCTTTTCGAGTCCAGACCATTGAGCGCGGTTTGCAGGGTTTGATAGCGACTGAGGGTGTCGGCCTCGGCCCCTTCGATTGTCAGCGCATGGCCAAGATCGTTCACGGCTTGATTCAGAGCAGGCTGTACTGCATCGAACGCGGCCATCGCGGCGACAGTGGCCGGTGTTGGTTGGCGATTGGTTTCGGTGGCGCGCCAGCGCGCGGCGCGGTCGCGTTGGGCGGCGAGCAGGTTGTCCAACGCGTCGAGGGCGATCAGCTGGCGCACACCGGCACGCTCGCCGGCAATCAGGCTGAGCTTGTCGCGGTAATCCTGGCCAATCATCCACAGGCTGCCCGCCAGCGGCAGGATAAACAGCAGAAACAACAACTGAAACTTGCGGGCGAAACCGAAACGCCCAAGCAGTCCAATCCCCGGTGCCAGAAAAGCCTGCATGCCCGACTACTCCTCTGGGCACCACGCACCAATGGCGTGCGGTCGCGGCGTGATGGCCGCACCCTGTGCCCTCATAAAAGGCCTCGAAAATTCACCTCGGCGGGTCTTGTGGGACCGGCGCTGTGGTGAAACTTCCCATTCTCGGTCCCCTTTGTAAGGGGCCGCGTTGAAGCGGATAAGCAAGGCAAGATTCAGACCATGGCACTGCGCTATTACCTGACGGTCGACAATCCAGAGATCGTTAGCAGGCTAAGGGGATGGCGTTGCTGCACCGAAAGATGGCACATTGGCGCACCTGCAAATGCTCTCCTTTACGCTGTATGGAAACTCTCATGGCTACCAGTAACGCTCAAACTGTCGCATCGCCGGCACTCGCGACTTCGCAAAGCAGCCCGTTGGTCATGCGAATCATCGGCGCGGTGGCGCTGGCGCATTTGATCAACGACCTGATTCAGTCGGTGCTGCCGTCGATCTACCCGATGCTCAAGGCCAATTACGGGCTGACCTTCACCCAGGTTGGCCTGATTACCCTGACCTTTCAGCTCACGGCATCGCTGTTGCAGCCATGGGTCGGTTACTACACCGATCGCCATCCCAAGCCGTATCTGCTGCCGGCAGGAGCGATCTGCACTCTGGTCGGCATTTTGATGATGTCCCAGGTCGGCAGTTTTCCGTTGATTCTATTGGCCGCAGGATTGATCGGAGTCGGCTCCTCGACCTTTCACCCGGAAGCTTCTCGCGTGGCACGGTTGGCCTCGGGTGGGCGTTTCGGGTTGGCGCAATCGACCTTCCAGGTCGGTGGCAACGCCGGCTCCGCATTTGGGCCGCTGCTGGCGGCGGCGATCATCATTCCGTTCGGTCAGGGCAATGTCGCCTGGTTCGGCTTGTTCGCCGTGTTTGCGTTGGTGGTGCTCTATGGCATTAGCCGCTGGTACGCCAATCACTTGAGCCTGTTCAAGCTCAAGCAGGGCCAGGCGGCGACTCACGGGCTGTCGAAGGGCAGGGTGGTGAGCGCGTTGGTGGTGTTGGGGCTGTTGGTGTTTTCCAAGTATTTCTACATGGCCAGCTTCACCAGTTATTTCACCTTCTACCTGATCGAGAAGTTCGACCTGTCGGTGGCCAGTTCGCAGCTGCACCTGTTCCTGTTTCTCGGAGCGGTCGCGGCGGGGACCTTCTTTGGTGGGCCGATTGGCGACAAGGTCGGCCGCAAGGCGGTGATCTGGTTCTCGATCCTCGGTGTTGCACCGTTCACCTTGATCCTGCCTCACGTCGACCTGTTCTGGACCAGCATCTTGAGCGTAGTGATTGGCTTCATCCTGGCCTCGGCATTCTCGGCCATCGTGGTCTACGCGCAAGAACTGGTGCCGGGTAATGTCGGCATGATCGCCGGGGTGTTCTTCGGCCTGATGTTCGGTTTCGGCGGGATTGGTGCGGCGCTGCTGGGGCATCTGGCGGACATTCACAGCATTGAATACGTGTACAGGCTGTGTTCGTTCTTGCCGCTGTTCGGGGTGCTGGCGATCTTTTTGCCAAGGACCCGAAAAGCCTGAGCAGAACCCTCATGAGGCAAAGGCGCTGACGATCCCGTCGGCGCTTTTTTTTTGCACGCTGCTACGTAAAATCCGAGTCTGGAAGTCTCTGCCAAAAGTAAAGATTTCAATCCCGGACGTGTACTTTTTTGATGCGCAAACCATGGCCGGCTTTTTCAACAGAATCGGTCGATTCCGGCCTGGCACAACAGGCGGCTCCCGACCGAAAGCCCTCATCCATAATGCACGCGGCTGACTGCGTCAGAGTGTTTGGATGCGCTATTGGGGCAAGCCATTGCTCACGTTGAAGTCAAACGTATTCCCAGGGAGCGGATACCCAGTGCTGCGACCGCTGTATGACGTTTTGTCAGTCAATCTGTATCTAACGCTCCCCCTTTGACCGCCCTACTATCGCAGCCTTGGTCTTGGCGGTTCCCTATGGGTATGACGCGCTGCGACTCGGCGGCGCGCTATCTGCTCTACCTTGCCTGGCAAGCGGTCAAGTCCAACACGCCGACCACGGCAGCATGCTGGCGCAATCCATCGTGCCTGGCTTTACGCAGATCGTCATTAGCGTGAGCGTCAACGCGCTGATTGCCGTCATGGCTGGTTCCATCGCAACATTTCTCGCCAGCAGGCCCGTGTGGCAGATCGTGCAACGCTGGCTGATGGGGATGGTCCTCGCGGGCTGGCCGTGCGCATGGCCGTCGAAGGGCGGCGCTGAACCGGGCTGTTTGCGGTTGGCGCGGCGCAGTAAACCTGCGTCGCCCAGATTTGAGAGCGGCCCCTGTGCATCGCGCCAGACGCACTAGAAAAAGATCCGAGCGGGTTATCGAAAGCCCCTGACCAACCACCCTGAACGATAAGGACATGAAATGTTGCGCATATTGGGTAAGGCATCGTCGATCAATGTACGAAAGGTACTTTGGGCATGCGCCGAGATCGAAATCCCCTTTGAGCGGGAGGACTGGGGTTCTGGCTTCAAGTCGACGCGCACGCCCAAATTCATTTCGCTGAACCCCAACGCAATGGTGCCGGTGATCCAGGACGACGACTTCGTGCTCTGGGAGTCAAACTCGATCATTCGGTATTTGGCGTCTCGCTATAACGGAGGTCATTTTTACCCGGTCCAACCGAGAGCAAGAGCGCGGGTGGACCAATGGATAGACTGGCAAGCGTCGGACCTCAACAAATCGTGGACGTATGCCTTCATGTCGTTGGTCAGGCATTCGCCTGAACATCAGGACAGCAGAGCCTTGGCAGCCGCTTGCAGCCTGTGGTCAAGGCACATGGAGATCCTGAATCGACAACTCGAATCAACAGGAGCCTACGTCTGTGAAGACGGGTTTTCTCTCGCAGACATACCGATAGGCCTGTCGGTTAACCGATGGTTTGAAACACCGCTCGATCATCCAGACTTTCCTGCTGTAAGTGCCTATTACGAACGGTTGAGTCGTCGACCTGGCTACCTCCTGCATGGAAGAAACGGGACTCCGTAATAGTTCAGCATGGTGTCAGGCGGCGCCAGGGACATTTGTTCCCATGCCCGACGGCAGAAACGGCCGAATTTCGTCGATTTCCGCCGTGTCAAGGCGCAACTCCGAGGCTGCAATCAGCCCGTCTACTTGTGAGGTACGGCGGGCACCGACAATAGCGCCCGTCACTACAGGTTTGCGAAGTACCCAGGCGATGGCAACCGCAGCAGCGCTCACCCCGTGCCTTTCTCCGATGCGTGCCATAACATCAACCAATGCCAGGTTCGCACTCAAACGGGGCTCCTGGAAGTCAGCACTTCGGGCCTTACGCCAATCGTCTTCGGGCAGTTGCAAGATGCGTTCGCGTGTCATGCTGCCGGAAAGTAGCCCCGATTGAAGCGTGGAATAGGCAAGGACTCAAGGACGCGCGATGATATTACAACACAGGCCAGTGAAGGCTGATGACATCAAAACTATCTGTAGCTTTCCCCTGAACGCTCGGGAACTGTTTTATATGTTCCCGAAAGCTCAATACCCTCTGACTGAAGCTCAGCTGTCTAACGCTATTACTCAACGATTCGACTCGACGGTTGTCGAGACCCAGAACAGCGTCGTCGGCTTTGCTAACTTTTATCGGGCTGAAACGGGTGGGGTTTGCTGTATCGGCAATGTCATCGTTGCCCAAGAGGCACGAGGTAAAGGTGTGGCGACCTTCGTCGTGGAGACGATGACGGCTCTGGCGTTCGACCGCTATGACGCCACAGAGGTGCAGATCTCGTGCTTCAATGAAAATACAGCAGGCTTGCTGCTTTATCCAAAACTGGGCTTCTTACCCTTTGCTGTCGAAGAGCGAATTTCCCTGGATAGTCGTAGATCAGCACTCATCCATATGTCCCGCAGAAGAGCGGCCCGACCATAATACTCACCTTGAAAGCCCGCTTAATGCAGCTGCTTTCAGGTATTCAGTCGGTTGCTTTGGTTCCGGTGCGTCAGTGCTGAATGGGCAGCGCTGTGCAGCCTAGGGATCAAGAGGCGGGGGATGGAAGTGGCGCTGGCTTGATGGCGCCGGCTGCGCCGTCGAGTGTAGGGCAGATCGTGTTATAGGCGGTAGCCCAAGCAACTGGTCGATCTCACTTGCTCGCAAGCTCGCCCCTATAAAGGACGGCCAGCATTGATCTAGCTCTCGGTCTGCTCTTGGTTGGCCGAGAGCGTCGATACTTTCCTTGCTTCGGTCAGGACGTCGCAATTCTCGAACAGGCATTATCTACTGCGTCGTACAAAGCACTTCCCGGTGGTTTCTTGTTATCCTGACCGCCTTCTTTCATGGACGAATACCGAGACAAGCCATGGCTAACCTCACCCCGTCACGCCTCGGGAAGATGCTTCAGGGGCTGCTCTTTGCCCTGATTGGTATCGGCTTGTTGGGCATTGCCGTCAATCTCACGCTTGAACGACGCGGATTCCTCGCCCACGCACAGGCCGCCGATGGCATCGTCAGCCACTTGAATGCCGGTGGTTCGCATCCCGAGATCGCCTTCACCACCAGCAGTGGTGAAAAGATTTCCTACCCCCAGGGCGGCTTTATTTTTGGCTATCGGCAGGATCAGCCGGTGCGGGTGTATTACCTGCCCGAGCAGCCGGCCAGTAGCGCCGTGGTCGATACCCCTGCTGCACTGTGGGCCACTCCCGGGGTACTGGGTTGTATTGGTCTGCTGTTCACCCTTGCCGGCCTGTTAATGGGCATCCGCCAGTGCGGTCGCGGCGCAGTTCATTCACATAAAGGACTTTGAACGATGAGCTACAACATCCCGATCCCGCTCAATGAGAGCCGCTGGCAGTATCAGACCGCCAGCGGCGGCGGTCTGACCGTAGCCTTGGTGGCGGGCAGTGGCGGTTCGATCATCCTGCGTTCGCCCCAGGGCGAGAACGTCAGCTACCGCTACGGCGGCGTCGGGTTGGGGGTCGGATTTGGCGCGCGCTTGCCGCGTTTCGGCAAGATCAATATCCAGCTCAAGGGTAAGAGCGTAGGGGCAGCCGGTGCGGCGGAGGCTTTTCCCAGCACTGGCAAGGTGTTTGTCAGCGACGCCCTGGTCAGTCGTGACCTGACCAGTGACGACATCACGGGGCCTTGCCTGTATACCGAAGTGGGGGCGGGGCTGGTGGTCGGCGGTTCGGCCACGGCTCTGTTGTTCGGGCTTGATCCCAAGCTGCTGGCGTTGGCGGCGGTTCTAAACTCCAACCCGGCGACCTCGCTCATTGCCTCCTCCACGGTCAACCGGCAGTTGCTGCAGTCGGCCAAGGGGGCGGTGGTCATGGCCGGCATGAACGCTGGTGTGCAGGCCGGTGGAGCCGCCGCGATCTACATGGGCTATCTGTTCTAGTCGCGCATAGCGGGTCGATATAACGCCCAAAAAAAAGCCGCGAATCAACGCGGCTTTTTCGATTCCAACAACGCTAGACGTTGAAGCGGAAGTGCATCACATCGCCGTCTTTGACGATGTAATCCTTGCCTTCCAGACGCCATTTACCGGCTTCTTTGGCACCGGCTTCGCCCTTGTACTGGATGAAGTCGTTGTAGGCGATGACTTCGGCGCGAATGAAGCCTTTCTCGAAGTCGGTGTGGATCACGCCAGCGGCTTGTGGTGCGGTGGCACCGACGCGGACGGTCCAGGCGCGGACTTCTTCAACGCCGGCGGTGAAATAGGTCTGCAGGTGCAGCATTTCGTAGCCAGCGCGGATTACGCGGTTCAGGCCAGGCTCTTCGAGACCCAGGGCTTCGAGGAACATGTCTTTTTCTTCGCCGTCTTCAAGTTCGGCGATTTCCGCTTCGATCTTGTTGCAGACCGGCACAACCATTGCGCCTTCTTCTTCGGCGATGGCCTTGACCACGTCGAGTAGCGGGTTGTTTTCGAAGCCGTCTTCGGCAACGTTGGCGATGTACATGACCGGTTTGGTGGTCAGCAGGTGGAAGCCACGGATCACCGCTTTCTCATCGGCGTTCATGTTCTTCATCAGGCTGCGCGCAGGCTTACCGATGGTGAAGTGAGCGATCAACTGCTCCAGCAGGCCTTTCTGAACCACGGCGTCCTTGTCACCGCCCTTGGCGTTGCGGGTGACTTTCTGCAGTTGCTTCTCGCAGCTGTCGAGGTCGGCGAAGATCAGTTCGAGGTCGATGATCTCGATGTCGCGTTTCGGGTCGACGCTGTTGGAAACGTGAATCACGTTCTCGTCTTCGAAGCAGCGGACCACGTGAGCGATGGCATCGGTTTCGCGGATGTTGGCCAGAAACTTGTTGCCCAGACCTTCACCTTTCGAGGCGCCGGCAACCAGGCCGGCGATGTCGACGAATTCCATGGTGGTCGGCAGGATGCGCTTTGGATTGACGATGGCCGCCAGGGCCTCCAGACGCTTATCCGGCATCGGCACGATACCGGTATTCGGTTCGATGGTGCAGAAGGGGAAGTTCTCGGCCGCGATACCGGATTTGGTCAGGGCGTTGAACAGGGTGGACTTGCCGACGTTAGGCAGGCCGACGATGCCGCAATTGAATCCCATGGTGTTTCCCCTAGGAGTTAGAGTCAGGCCTTCTGGCTGTGCAGGTTTTTCATCGCGCGGTTCCATTCTCCGGCGAGGATATCCGGCAGCACGCCGAGGGCAAAGTCGATGCTGGCATCGAGTTTTTCCTGTTCGGCGCGTGGCGCACGACCCAGGACAAAGTTTGAAACCATACTGGCAACGCCTGGGTGGCCAATGCCGAGCCGCAAGCGGTAAAAGGTATTTTGATTGCCCAGTTGCGCGATGATGTCGCGCAACCCGTTGTGACCGCCATGCCCGCCGCCCTGCTTGAGCTTGGCAACGCCGGGTGGCAAGTCGAGTTCGTCATGCGCCACCAGTATTTCTTCCGGTTTGATCCGGAAAAAACCGGCAAGAGCCGCCACGGCCTGGCCGCTACGGTTCATGTAGGTGGTGGGAATCAACAGACGAACATCCTGACCCTGATACGAGAAGCGCCCGGTCAGGCCGAAATATTTGCGATCGGCCACAAGGTTGACGCCTTGTGCTTGCGCGATGCGCTCAACAAAAAAGGCCCCTGCGTTATGCCGGGTCTGTTCGTATTCGGCGCCTGGATTTCCCAGGCCAACGATCAGTTTTATGGCAGTCACATCAGGGGCCCTTCTTTGGAGTGGTGGATAACATCGCTGCAATGGGGGTGTGCGGCGAAAGTGGACGAAAAATGCTCATTTACCATTATGTAAACTTCGCGTTCCCGCCCGCCTTCTCGCTACGTTCCAGTCCGCGATGTTACTGGGTCACTCCTGCGTACAGAGTGAATTACTCTGCAGCGCCTTCTGCAGCTTCTGGAGCAACACGTGGAGCGTGAACGTTGGCAACAGCCAGATCGTTACCGTGAGCCAGAGCAACAAATTCAACGCCTTTAGGGGCCTTGAGGTCGGACAGGTGAATGATCGAACCGATTTCGGCGTTAGCCAGGTCGACTTCGATGAATTCAGGCAGGTCTTTTGGCAGGCAGGAAACTTCAACTTCAGCAACAACGTGCGAAATTTCGCCGCCTTTTTTCACTGCAGCAGCTTCGTTGACGAAGTGCACAGGAACGTGAGCGGACAGTTTCTGACCAGCAACAACGCGTACGAAGTCAGCGTGCATCACGTGGCCTTTGGCCGGGTGACGCTGCAGAGCCTTGATGATTACGTTTTGCTTGGTGCCGCCAACATTCAGCTCGATGATGTGGCTGTAAGCCGCTTCGTTTTCGAGCAGTTTGGCAACTTCTTTGGCCAGCATGCTGATGGATTCAGGGGCTTTTTCGCCACCGTAAACTACAGCTGGAACCAGGCTTGCGAGACGACGCAGGCGGCGGCTCGCACCTTTCCCCAGGTCGGAACGCACTTCAGCATTCAGAGTAAAATCGTTCATGTTGTATCTCCAAAATAACCACATTCGCCCCAGCGTTTGCGACCAGCGCTAAAGGCGATATGGGCAAAAAAGCCCCGCCCCGACAGGTTATGCCGGGGCGGGGCGCTTTTCGTCATCGAGATGTATCCGAAGGGCAGGGCCCTTAGCGGAACATCGCGCTGATCGATTCTTCGTTGCTGATGCGGCGAACCGCTTCGGCAACTACCGGTGCGATATCCAGTTGGCGGATACGTGCACAGGCTTGTGCTGCAGCGGACAGTGGGATGGTGTTAGTCACCACCAGCTCGTCCAGCACGGAATTTTCAATGTTTTCGATGGCCCGACCCGACAGCACAGGGTGTGTGCAGTAGGCAAAGACTTTGGCAGCGCCATGCTCTTTCAAGGCTTTAGCCGCGTGGCACAAGGTGCCGGCGGTATCGACCATGTCATCAACCAGAATACAGGTACGCCCTTCGACATCACCGATGATATGCATCACTTCAGAGTGATTGGCTTTCTCACGGCGCTTGTCGATGATCCCGAGATCCACGCCCAGGGATTTGGCAACAGCACGTGCACGCACGACGCCGCCAATGTCCGGGGACACGATCATCAGGTTTTCGAAGCGTTGATCTTCGATGTCATCCACCAGTACCGGGGAGCCGTAGATGTTATCTACCGGAATATCGAAGAAGCCCTGGATCTGGTCAGCATGCAAATCAACCGTGAGAACACGATCGATGCCGACTACGGTAAGCATGTCAGCGACGACTTTCGCACTGATAGCCACACGTGCGGAACGCGGACGGCGATCCTGACGGGCATAACCAAAGTAGGGGATCACCGCAGTGATTCGAGTGGCTGAGGAACGACGGAAGGCATCAGCCATCACGACGAGTTCCATCAGGTTATCGTTGGTCGGAGCGCAAGTCGGCTGAATAATGAAGACGTCTTTACCGCGGACGTTTTCATTGATCTCGGCAGTGATTTCGCCGTCGGAGAACTTACCGACAGAAATGTCACCGAGAGGGATATGCAGCTGACGTACGACACGCCGAGCCAGATCGGGGTTAGCGTTCCCCGTAAAGACCATCATCTTGGACACGCGCAGTACCTGAAGGCTGAGGGTAACCTGGATGAGTATAGGAAAATGGCAGGGGCGGCTGGATTCGAACCAACGCATGGCAGGATCAAAACCTGCTGCCTTACCGCTTGGCGACGCCCCTGTATCTGTTGCAACGAGTACCCAGTACCCGGTTCTTTTAGAGCAGACTTTGCAGCTTGCGATGCAACATCGAAACGTTGCTTCCTTTTGCTACAAACCCTGTAAGGGTCTCTGTAAGAAGGGCCGAGACTTTATCAGCTTCAGCTTTGCTTGGGAAGCCCCCAAACACACAACTTCCAGTTCCGGTGAGTTTTGCTTCGGTAAATTTACCTAACAAATTCAAAGCGTTACGTACCTCTGGATAACGCCTTGTTACCACCGGTAAGCAGTCATTTCGACTGTTTCCCTTGGGAACGGGGCGCACTTTAATGGGAGAAGAGTTACGTGTCAACAGCGGATCTGAAAAAATTTCTGCTGTACTTACAGATACTTGCGGTACCAGCACGAGATACCACGGTTCTTCCGGGTCTACAGGGGTGAGCTTTTCTCCCACGCCTTCAGCAAAAGCCGCATGCCCACGGACGAAAACCGGGACGTCTGCGCCGAGCGTCAGGCCCAGCGTGGCCAGTTGATCCTCGTCCCAGCCCAGTTGCCAGAGATGATTGAGGCCCAGCAGCGTGGTGGCCGCATTCGAACTGCCGCCACCGATTCCGCCGCCCATGGGCAGGATTTTTTCGATCCAGATATCAATGCCCAGCGAACAACCGGATTGTTCCTGAAGTTTTTTGGCGGCTTTGACGATCAGGTTGCTGTCGTGAGGGACGCCTTCGAACTCGGTGTGCAGGCGAATGACACCGTCATCGCGTACGGCGAAGGTGATTTCGTCGCCGTAATCGAGAAATTGAAACAGCGTCTGCAACTCGTGGTAGCCGTCTTCACGGCGGCCCAGGATATGCAACATCAAATTCAGTTTTGCCGGCGAGGGCAGGGTCAGGCGAGTGGCAGGCATGTCATTGCCCCAATTTGCGAGGTTGCCAGTCCTTGATCACCAGCGTGACATCAAGGTCGGTGCCGTGCAGTTTGATCCGCTCGGGCAACCAATAACCGTTTTGCTGGATGTAGCTGAGGTACTCGACTTGCCAGCCATCCTGCTCAAGCGTGGCCAAGCGACTGTCGGCATCCAGGTTCAGGCGGCTTTTGCTGTCAGGGGCAGGCAATCCACGAACCCACCAGACCAAATGCGAAACTGGCAGTTTCCAGCCCAGCTGTTCTTCAAGCAGGGCTTCAGGCGTTGGCGCCTCAAAGCGACCCTGGTTGGCCACTTCCAGTGATACCTGGCCAGGGCGACCGGTCAAGCGTGCCGCGCCGCGACCCAGCGGGCCGGACAGACGAATATCGTAATAGTCCTGTCGTTGCAGCCAGAACAAGGTGCCGCTGCCCGAGTCTTTCGGGGCCCGGATGCCGACCTTGCCGTTGATTTGCCAGCCATCCAGGCCCGTCAATTGCTGTTTGTGTTCGCGCCATTGCGCGGGATTGCCGTGCCCCTCGACGGACTCACGGGCGCCAAAGCCCGCGCAACCGGCGAGCAGGGCGATGAAGCTGAAAACAATGATGTGGCGCAAAAACATGATTTTAAAGAGTCTCGGAACCGGTCAGGCGCTTGATGGTGCTGCGCAGGGTAGGGCTGTCGGGTTGTTCCTTGAGGAATTTGCCCCAGATTTGTTTGGCTTCGCGTTGCTTGCCGTTGGCCCACAGGACTTCACCCAGGTGCGCCGCGACTTCCTGATCGGGGAAGCGCTCCAGGGCCTGGCGCAAGTAGCGTTCGGCTACATCGAGGTTGCCCAGGCGGTAATTCACCCAGCCGAGGCTGTCGAGAACGGCCGGGTCTTCCGGGTTCAGCTGGTGCGCGTGCTCGATCAAGGTCTTGGCTTCGTCATAACGCGTGGTGCGGTCGGACAGGGTGTAACCGAGGGCATTCAGCGCCATGGCGTTGTCCGGATCACGCTTGATGATCAGTCGCAGGTCTTTTTCCATCTGCGCCAGGTCATTGCGTTTTTCCGCGAGCATGGCCCGGGTATAAAGCAGATTCAGATCGTCCGGATACTGCTTCAAGCCTTTATCGAGAGCGGCCCAGGCGCGATCGTCCTGCTTGTTGGCAGACAGGGTTTCGGCTTCGATCAGATACAGCTGGATCGCGTAATCCGGTTGTTCGTCGCGGGCTCTGGCCAAACGACTTTGGGCTTCGGCGGTGCGTCCGTTGTTCATCAGGATGTCGGACTGACGCAGTTGCGCCGGCAAATAGTCGTTGCCCGGGCCGACCAGTGCGTACTCGATCAGGGCGCCTTGCGGGTCGTTGCGTTCTTCGGCGATGCGACCCAGGTTCAGGTGGGCCGAGTCGACATGGCTTTCCCGGGCGATCAGGTCTTCCAGGTAACCCTTGGCCTCCTTCCAGGCCTTGGCTTCCAGGCAAACCAGTGCCAGGGAATAGCGCAACTCGTCGTCTTCCGGATACTGCTGGACCAGGCTTGAAAACTGCTCTTTGGCGTCGTCCATGCGGTCCTGTTCGACCAGCATGCGGGCATACGTCAGGCGCAAGCGTTTGTCGTCCGGGTATTTGCGGATGCTTTTTTCCAGCAGCGGCAGCGCTTCTTTGCCACGGTTAAGGCTTTGCAGCAGGCGCGCGCGCAACAGAATCGGGGCGATTTCACCGTCTTGCGGAGGGTTTTTCTCAAGCAGCGCCAGTGCACCCTTGGTATCACCGTCCTGTTGCAGCAACAGGGCCTTGCCGAAAATCAGTTGGCTGTTTTTCGGATGGCGCAGCAGCAAACGGTCAAAACTTTTCATCAGACCGTTGCGGGTGTCCTGATCGGTATCGGCCGCAGACAGGGCGAGGAAGTCGAAGTGAGTATCGCCCTTGCCCAGCAGAACCTTCTCCATATAGGCCATGGAGTCGTCATAACGCCCGGCGCGGGCCAGCTGCACGGCGGCGGCGCGCTGTGCTTCGAGGTCGTTCGGGGCGTTTTTCGCCCAGATCAGCGAGCTATCAAGTGCTGCCTGATCGGCGCCCAGGTATTCGGCGATGCGAAAGGCTCGCTCGGAGATGCCCGGGTCCTGGGTGTTGACGGCCTGGGTCACGTAGTTGTCCAGGGCAATGTCGAAACGATTGCGCTGGCCAGCCAGTTCCGCGCTCAGCAGGCTGAAGATCGTGTCTTCGCTGAACGAGCTGTAAACCTTGGGCTTTTCAGGGGCCTTCGTGCTGCCTTCGACCGGCGGGGTACCGCTCGGCGAAACGGGTGCCAAGGCCTGGCAGCCGCTGAGGAAGACAAAAGCGAGGAGCAACGCGGAAGATCTATTCATATGGGAAGAGGACGACTAACCTGCGGTCGGATCATCATGACACAAGCCTTCGACCAAACATAACCGGCCTGTCAATTTGCCGTTGAACCCAATCCCTGTTCAGGTGCTCGAGCCCCTATATAGAGGCAAGGTATCAGGACAATAGTCGGCAATGGTTGTTCTGAGTCAGGCGAAGTAGGACAATTGTCGGCTTCTCGACATCATCAGCGATCTTGAATGGCCTTCCTTGCACTCGGTATTAACCACAAGACTGCTTCCGTAGACGTCCGCGAGCGCGTGGCTTTTACCCCGGAACAGCTGGTTGAGGCCTTGCAGCAGCTCTGCCGACTCACCGACAGCCGCGAAGCTGCGATCCTCTCCACCTGCAATCGCAGTGAACTCTATATAGAACAGGATCAGCTTTCTGCGGATACCGTGTTGCGCTGGTTGGCCGATTATCACCATTTGAGCCTCGAAGAGCTGCGTGCCAGCGCTTATGTGCATGAAGATGATGCGGCAGTTCGTCACATGATGCGTGTCGCCTCCGGGCTCGATTCGCTGGTGTTGGGCGAACCACAGATTCTCGGCCAGATGAAATCGGCCTACGCCGTGGCCCGTGAGGCCGGCACCATTGGTCCGCTGCTTGGGCGTTTGTTCCAGGCCACGTTCAATGCGGCGAAGCAGGTGCGAACCGACACCGCCATCGGTGAAAACCCGGTGTCCGTGGCGTTTGCCGCGGTCAGCCTGGCGAAACAGATTTTCAGTGACTTGCAGCGCAGCCAGGCGTTACTGATCGGCGCCGGCGAGACCATTACCCTGGTCGCCCGCCATTTGCATGAGTTGGGCGTGAAGCGGATCGTGGTCGCCAACCGGACCCTGGAGCGCGCAAGCATCCTGGCCGAGCAGTTCGGCGCCCACGCGGTGTTGCTCTCGGACATCCCGGCAGAACTGGTGCGCAGTGATATCGTCATCAGCTCGACCGCCAGCCAGTTGCCGATTCTTGGCAAAGGCGCGGTAGAAAGTGCCTTGAAGCTGCGCAAGCACAAACCGATCTTCATGGTCGATATCGCCGTGCCACGGGATATCGAACCGGAAGTCGGCGAGTTGGACGACGTTTACCTCTATAGCGTCGACGACCTTCACGAAGTGGTCGCTGAAAACCTCAAGAGCCGTCAGGGTGCTGCCCAGGCGGCCGAAGAAATGGTTTCCATCGGCGCCGACGACTTCATGGTCCGTCTGCGTGAACTGGCGGCGGTGGATGTGCTCAAGGCCTATCGTCAACAGAGCGAACGCCTGCGTGATGAAGAATTGCAAAAAGCCCAGCGCATGCTCGCCAACGGCAGCAGCGCTGAAGACGTATTGGTGCAACTGGCCCGTGGCCTGACCAATAAACTGTTGCATGCCCCCAGCGTGCAGTTGAAAAAGCTTACCGCCGAAGGCCGCCTCGATGCGCTGGCCATGGCCCAGGAACTCTTTGCCCTCGGTGAGGGCTCTTCGGATAGCTCTTCGGATAAAAAACCGCAATGAAAGCGTCACTGCTCAATAAGCTGGACATCCTCCAGGACCGTTTCGAGGAACTGACCGCCTTGCTTGGCGATGGCGAAGTCATTTCCGATCAGAACAAATTCCGCACCTATTCCAAGGAATACGCGGAAGTTGAGCCGATTGTCGCCACCTATAAACAGTTGCTCAAGGTTCAGGGCGATCTCGAAGGTGCCCAGGCGCTGCTCAAGGACAGCGATCCGGACATGCGCGAAATGGCCGTCGAAGAAGTCCGCGAAGCCAAAGAGCAACTGATCGAACTTGAAGCCAGCCTGCAACGCATGCTGCTGCCCAAGGACCCGAACGACGGGCGCAACGTGTTCCTGGAAATTCGTGCCGGTACTGGTGGCGACGAAGCGGCGATCTTCTCCGGTGACCTGTTCCGCATGTATTCGCGTTACGCCGAACGGCGTGGCTGGCGGGTCGAGATTCTGTCGGAGAACATCGGCGAACACGGCGGCTTTAAAGAAGTTATCGCGCGGGTCGAAGGCGACAATGTCTACGGCAAGCTGAAGTTCGAATCCGGCGCGCACCGCGTGCAACGGGTTCCGGCCACTGAATCCCAGGGACGTATCCACACCTCGGCCTGTACCGTGGCGGTATTGCCTGAGCCGGACGAACAGGAAGCGATCGAGATCAACCCGGCAGATTTGCGCGTCGATACCTATCGCTCCTCCGGCGCAGGCGGTCAGCACGTGAACAAGACCGACTCGGCGATCCGGATTACCCACTTGCCGTCGGGCATCGTGGTCGAGTGCCAGGAAGAACGTTCCCAGCACAAGAACCGGGCGCGGGCGATGTCCTGGCTCTCGGCTAAATTGAATGACCAGCAAACCAGCGCTGCGGCGAATGCCATCGCCAGCGAGCGCAAGTTGCTGGTGGGGTCGGGCGACCGCTCCGAGCGAATCCGTACCTACAATTTCGCCCAGGGGCGGGTCACCGACCATCGGGTCAACCTGACGCTGTATTCCCTCGACGAAATCCTCGCGGGTGGCGTCGATGCCGTGATCGAGCCGTTGCTGGCCGAATTCCAGGCAGACCAACTGGCAGCGATAGGTGAATAAATGACCATCATTGCCAGTTTGTTACGTGCAGCCGACCTGCCTGACTCGCAGACCGCGCGCCTGGATGCCGAATTGCTGCTGGCCGCGGCCCTGGGCAAGTCCCGCAGTTTTCTGCACACCTGGCCGGAGCGCATCGTTCCCAGCGAAGCGGCGCTGATCTTTGCCGAGTACCTGCAACGTCGTCGCTCCGGCGAGCCGGTGGCCTATATTCTCGGCCAGCAGGGTTTCTGGAAGCTGGACCTGGAAGTGGCGCCGCATACGCTGATCCCGCGCCCGGACACCGAGTTGCTGGTCGAAACTGCCCTGGAACTGTTGCCCGCAACACCCGCCAGGGTTCTCGATCTGGGCACCGGAAGCGGCGCGATTGCCCTGGCTTTGGCCAGCGAGCGTCCAGCCTGGCAAGTCACTGCAGTGGACCGGATCCTCGAGGCCGTGGCCCTGGCCGAGCGCAATCGCCAGCGTCTGCACTTGAACAACGTCACGGTGCTGAGCAGTCACTGGTTCAGTGCGCTGAAAGATCATTGCTACACGCTGATCATCAGTAATCCGCCTTATATAGCCTCCGCCGACCCGCACCTGGTGGCCGGTGACGTGCGTTTCGAGCCGGCCAGCGCGTTGGTGGCCGGCACCGACGGGCTCGATGACTTGCGTTTGATCATCGCCCAGGCGCCTGGCCACCTGGAAGCGGGCGGCTGGTTGATGCTCGAGCACGGTTATGATCAGGCCGATGCCGTGCGCGATTTGCTGCTGACCCAGGGTTTTGAAGAGGTCCACAGCCGCAAGGACCTCGGTGACCATGAACGTATCAGTCTGGGGCGTCTACCGTGCTGAATGATCAGGAGCTGTTGCGGTATAGCCGGCAGATTCTGTTGCAACACGTCGACATCGACGGCCAATTGCGACTCAAGCAAAGCCGCGTCTTGATCGTCGGCCTCGGTGGGCTCGGTGCGCCGGTCGCGCTGTACCTGGCGGCTGCCGGCGTCGGTGAGTTGCATCTGGCGGATTTCGACACGGTCGACCTGACCAACCTGCAACGGCAGATCATTCACGACACCGACAGCGTCGGGTTGAGCAAGGTCGACTCGGCTATCCGCCGTCTGACGGCGATAAACCCCGAGATTCAACTGATCGCTCATCGCACCGCGCTGGACGAAGACTCGTTGGCGGCTGCAGTGTCGGCGGTCGATGTGGTGCTCGATTGCTCCGACAATTTTTCCACCCGCGAAGCGGTGAACGCGGCGTGTGTAGCGGCGCGAAAACCCTTGGTCAGCGGCGCGGCGATTCGCCTGGAAGGGCAGTTGTCGGTGTTCGACCCGCGTCGCGCCGAGAGCCCGTGTTACCACTGCTTGTACGGACACGGCAGCGAAGCCGAACTGACCTGCAGCGAGGCCGGCGTGCTTGGGCCGCTGGTGGGGTTGGTGGGCAGCCTGCAAGCGCTTGAGGCGCTGAAACTGTTGGTCGGGTTCGGTGAGCCGTTGGTGGGACGGTTATTATTAATCGATGCCTTGGGGGCGCGGTTCCGTGAGTTGCGGGTCAAGCGTGATCCAGGCTGCAGTGTTTGCGGGGGCAGGCATGCGTGAAGCGCCCATCGGCGTGTTCGATTCCGGGGTCGGCGGGTTGTCGGTGCTGGCTGAGATCCAGCAATTGTTGCCCAATGAATCGCTGTTGTATGTCGGCGATTGCGGGAACATTCCCTACGGCGAGAAATCTCCCGAGTTCATTCGCCAGCGTTGCAGCGTAGTCGCGGAGTTTTTTGTCCGGCAAGGTGCCAAGGCCTTGGTCGTGGCCTGCAACACGGCAACCGTGGCCGGTGTCGCGGATTTGCGTCGTGACTACCCGGACTGGCCCATCATCGGCATGGAGCCTGCGGTCAAGCCAGCCGCCGCGGCCACTCGCAGTGGCGTGGTCGGTGTGCTCGCCACTACCGGGACGTTGCAGAGCGCCAAGTTCGCGGCCTTGCTCGACCGTTTTGCCACCGATGTACGGGTCATCACTCAGCCGTGCCCAGGGTTGGTGGAGCTGATCGAAGCCGGTGACCTGCACAGCCAGGAGCTGTGCCAGTTACTGGCCGGTTATCTCGAACCTCTGCTGGCCGCCGGGTGTGACACGATTATTCTTGGTTGCACGCACTATCCTTTCCTCAAGCCATTGCTCAAGCAGATGCTCCCCGCCGACATCAGCCTGATCGATACTGGCGCGGCGGTTGCCCGGCAAACCCAGCGCCTGCTGGCCGAGCGTGAGTTGCTCGCAGAGGGACCACCTCGCGACGCGCAGTTCTGGACCAGTGCCAGCCCCGAGCACTTGAGAAATATCCTGCCGCTGCTCTGGCATAACGCCGGGGTTGTGCAAAGCTTCAGCCTGTAGAAAGTCGTTTTGGGGAGCGCTTCAATTGGATGCATTTCTATTGAGGCGTGGATCTTCATAGCACGTCTGTTGAGCCCCAAAAAACAAACATAATCGTTCGGAAAAGGATGTTTCTCATGAAACGACTGTTCTGTTCAGCCGCGATCGCGGTCGCGTTGTTGGGGCACAGTTTTACCGCACAAGCCGCTGGCGTCGAGTTTGCGGTTGGCCAGACCAGCGGTTCGACCCAGACTTATCGCCTGGGCCTGCAATGGGATTGGGATAAAAGCTGGTGGCAGACTGATGTCGGGCGCGTGACGGGCTACTGGAGCGGTGCGTACACCTATTGGAATGGTAACAAGACTGTAAACAATCACAGCCTGTCGTTCTCTCCGGTGTTCGTTTATGAGTTTTCCGGGCAAACCGTCAAACCTTATCTGGAGGCCGGCATCGGCGTTGCGGTATTCGCTCACGACGAAGTGGACGATCGCCGGTTGGGCGAGGCTTTTCAATTTGAGGATCGATTGGGGTTCGGCTTGCGGTTTGCTGGCGGGCATGAAATCGGGATTCGCGCGACGCATTACTCCAACGCCCATATCAACGTCACCAATGACGGTATAGAAAGCTACGCGTTGCATTACACGATGCCGCTGTAACATCTGCGGCTCAGAGGTTTTTGTGGCGAGGGAGCTTGCTCCCGCCGGCCGGTCCGCGCTCGGGCAGAGCAGTCGTAAATCTTGCGACAGAATCTTCCCGGCAGGACGCAGGTGATGGTTTTTGGGGCCGCTTCGCGACCCCAGCGGGAGCAAGCTCCCTCGCCACAAATGAAGTGCAGCTCGATACTTACTTGTACGCCGTCGCAATCCCCTGACGCTCGTCGATGCACTCCGGTGCGCCCATCTCGAACTCCCGGCAGATCAGCGGGCGCTTTTCGTAAATGGTGCACATCATGCTGTCGCGATCCAGCGCGGCGCACCAGCCGTCATCCAGGCGCAGCATGACTTCCCCGCCCCAATCGTCGGTGTCGATAAAACGTTCGGGCACGCCAGTGTCGGTGATCAGCATGACTTCGAGCTGGCAACAGCAGGCTGCGCAGGTCGAGCAGGTGACCGCCGGTTCAGCGATGGTCTTGATGGGGATCGTGTTCATAGGTGCGCAGTGTAAGGCAGCGCGCCGTCACTGTGTGAAAGGCCTGACGGACGCTCAACCGGATGGGGTTGTCGACAGGTGTTGGTCATGATCCGTTTGCGGCGTATCGATGCTTGGCGGCGAGCGCCTGACCATGCGTTTGCCGATCACTAATTTTGCGCGGTTGGACATTTTCGACAAAGGCCAGAGTGCAGCCATCGACAGGGCCAGGAGGGGGATTTCCTGCGGGCGCTTCTTGAGGGTTTCGACGACATGGCGCGCGGCGTTGTCGGCCGACCAGATTTGTGGCATCGGATAGTCGTTGTTCCCGGTCAGCAGGGGGGCGACGGAACCGGGGCTAACCAGGGTGATTTCAACACCTTGCGAGGCGGGATCGATGCGCAGGGACTCAAACAGATACCGCAGCCCGGCTTTCGAGGCGCCATAGGCTTCGGTCCGAGGCAGGGCCAGATCAGTCACTGAGCTGGCGATACCCACCAGATGGGGGGTGATGCCAGCGCGCAGCAACGGCAGGGCGGCGTCGATGCAATAGCTGCTGGCGAGCAGGTTGGTGCGCACCACATGTTCGATGATCGAGGTGTCGAACTGCTGGGTGTCAACATATTCACAGGTGCCGGCATTGATAATCACGGTGTCCAGCGAGCCCCACTCCTGTTGGATCCGTTCGCCAATCTCGCGCACGGTCTGACTGTTGGTCAGATTGCCCGCCACCACCAGCACTTGTCCCGGATACCGCTGGGCCAGGACTTTTAATGGCGCAATCGTGCGGGCACTGACCGCCAGGTGCATGCCGGACTTCAACAGTTCTTCGGCCAGTGCAGCACCAATGCCGTTGCCGGCTCCCGTCAGCCAATACCGCCGTGGCGTTGTATGACTCAATCCACTCTCCTTTTCAGTCATGTATCGCTCCGACATCCAGGCGCGAAGGCAAATGTTTGAACGCCGCCAGTGCGCGTTCGCGTGACTGGCCCAGATTGACGATTGGCAGTGGATAGTCGGCCACGCCAAACAGTCCGCCCATGGCCGCCGGATTGTGGATAGATTTGTTGTTCAGCCCCGCCAGTTCCGGCAGCCAGTGCTTGATGAACAGACCTTCAGCGTCGAATTTTTCCGACTGGCTCAGCGGGTTGAAAATCCGGAACCAGGGCGCCGAATCGGTGCCGGTGGAAGCGCTCCACTGCCAGCCGCCGTTGTTCGCGGCCAGATCGCCATCAATCAAATGGCGCATGAAAAAACGCTCACCTTCGCGCCAGTCGATCAGCAGGTTTTTTGTCAGGAACATCGCCACCAGCATCCGCAGACGGTTGTGCATCCAGCCGGTTTCCTGCAGTTGGCGCATGGCAGCGTCGATGATCGGCAGCCCGGTGCGCGCCTCTTTCCAGGCCGCCAGCTCATCCGGAGCGTCGCGCCAGGCAAGGGCTTCGGTTTCCGGGCGAAAAGCGCGGCGCCGGGAGACCCGTGGATAGCCCACCAGAATGTGTTTGTAAAACTCGCGCCAGAGCAGTTCGTTGATCCAGGTGATGACGCCGACGCTGCCGCTTTCGAACTCGCCTTGATTGCTTTGCACGGCGGCGTGCAGGCACTGGCGTGGCGAAATCACCCCGGCTGCGAGGTACGCGGACAACTGGCTGGTACCGGGTTTTGCCGGGAAGTCGCGTTGGTCCTTGTAGTCACCAATCTGCCCTTGGGCGAAGTGCTCCAGACGCCGATGGGCTTCACCTTCACCGGCGGGCCAGAGCGCGCGCAGATGTTCGCTTGGCGTGTCGAAACCCTCGACCTGCAATGGAATCGGGTCACGGTTGATGGCCGTTGGCACCTGAACCCCGGGGGCGGCAATCATGCGGGGCAATGCGCCGTGCAGGCGGTCGTAGCAGGCTTTGCGGAACTGGCTGAAGACCTGGAAGTACGTACCGGTCTTGGTCAGCACGCTGCCGGGCTTGAACAGCAATTGATCGAGGTAGCTGTAAAAGCCAATGCCCGCAGCGTCGAGAGTCTTGCTGACGGCCGCGTCACGGCGACTTTCATTCACGCCGTATTCCTCGTTGACGTGAACCGCCTCGACGTTCAGCTCTGTGCATAACTGGCCAAGCACCTGCGGCGCATCATCCCAGCGTGCGGCGGTACGGATCAGCAAGGGAATGTTCAGCTCGCTGAGGGCCTGGCTCAACTCGCGCAGATTGCGCAGCCAGAAGTCCACTTTGCACGGTGCATCATCGTGGGCGTGCCATTGCTGCGGGCTCAACAAATACACCGCCACGCATGGACCACGAGCTGCGGCGGCCGAGAGGGCAGTGTTGTCATGCAGACGCAAGTCGCTGCGCAGCCAGATCAATTGCAGGGAAGTTTTGCGTACAAGCATTTAAATGAGCCCACGCTGAACCAGTGCCTGATGGGCCGATAACGGATCTTCGGCCAGAAATAAATCGGCTATTTCAGAGGTTTTGGCAGACAACTCGGCGTGGTGGATGCACACCGCAGGGCCGGCCATGAGTTTTGGGCCGCCGACATTGGTCAGAAGTTTCAATAAATGTTTGAGATCGATTGTTTTACTGGAATACAGCAGCACACCGCGCGCTTGCAGATGCTCGACCGCCAGTGCCAATTCGCCGGCTGGCAACGGCCAGTCGAACACTTCCACGGGGCAATCGGCGCTGCTGATCAGCCAGGCGATGAGCCACAGATGCGGCTCCAGGGGTAAGTCGGAGTGATTGATCAGCAGCAACGGCGCGCCGCGCAACTGACGGTTGTTGTGGTAGACCCTCGCACCGAACTTGCTGCGCAACCAGGAATAAAAGAACGCCCGCTCCATCTGCGCGCCGAACTGACCTCGCCAGCGCTGCTCGAGTTCGGCCAGCAGCGGCATCAGCAGTTGCTCGCACAAGGTGCGCGGTGGATACAACGACATGGCCTGATTGAGCGTCTCATCGAGCTGGCGCTCGGCGAGTTGTCCGATCGCCTGCATCAGCTTGAGGCGCAGGACGTGCCAGTCATTTGTGACCGGTTCACGCAATGCTGCTGGCGTATCCAGCAGCTGTTTGATCTGGCTGACGGCCACGCCGCGATTGAGCCAGGTGAGAATGTCATGGATCCGCTGCACATGTTCGACCGAGAACAGTCGGTGTCCCTTGGAGGTACGCAGCGGCACGATCAGGCCATAGCGACGTTCCCAGGCACGCAGGGTAACGGCGTTGACGCCGGTGATTCGTGCAACTTCGCGAATCGGCAGCCAATCGTTCTCCGGGGGCTGTTGATCGCCAGTGCCTGGGCTGTCGTCATGGGGATGAGTGTCAGGTTCGGTTTTCATTTAGATCGCATTTCGCAAGCTGAGATTTTCCGGGTGCGGTTGCAGGTACGCCTGCTGCATAACGTACGGATCGGGATGATGGCGCAAGTGATGCTTGAGCAATGTCAGCGGCACCACCAAGGGCACGATGCCGTGGCGGTACTGACCGATCACATGCTGCACTTCCTGTTTGTCTTCGGCGCTGATGACCTGTTTGAGATAGCCGCTGAGGTGTTGCAGCACATTGGTGTGGGTGCCGCGGGTGGCACATTTTTTCAGTGCCGCCATCAGCTCGCTGAAATAGCGCGGGCCGAGTTCATCGGGATCGGTCTGGCCCATATCACCCAGGAGCTTGCCCAAGGCTTGGTATTGCAGTGGGTTATGGGCCATCAACAGGTATTTGTAGCGTGCGTGAAAGTCGGTCAGACCATTGCGACTCAAGCCGTTTTGCAGGAGCTCCTGCCAGGCTGAGTAGGCAAATACCCGGGTCAGGAAATTCTCGCGTAGTACGGGATCGTTCAGTCGACCGTCTTCTTCCACCGGCAGGTCCGGGTGTCGGGCACAAAACGCTTGAGCGTAGATGCCGCGTGCACCGCCGTCGTGCGGGCTGCCGTTGACGTGGTAAACCTTGACTCGCTCCAGGCCACAGGACGGTGATTTTTGCATGAAGATATAGCCGCAAATATCGCCCAGCGCGCCGGCCATTTGCTGGCCGTAGTTCGCCAGCGCCTGAGTGACATCCAGTTCGTGGTGAACCGTACCGACGGCGTGAGGTTGCTGCGGATCGCCGACCAGTCGAATCGGTTCGCGGGGAACCCCCAGGCCGATGGCGACCTCCGGGCATACTGCAATGAACTCGAAATAATCCGTGAGGGTTCGACTGCACAGCGGAGAGGCTTTATGCCCGCCGTTGTAACGCACCTCGGCGCCCATCAGGCATGCGCTGACAGCGATTTTCGGTTTGCTTGCTGAGTCGCTGGGCATGGAGGTACCTCGGATCTATACCTGTACAGGCTGTTCGCGCTGTACAACACGGTTTGATCATAGATCCAAAGGTGTACAAGTCAAATTGTTTGTACAAGTTTTACCGGCTCCCTCTTCCAGTGGGATTCATCGTGCAACGTCTGTGCGGGTTGACGCGTTTCACTGCAGGTGCGCGTGCAGACGACGAGCGGCTTCCTGACCGCTCATCCAGGCTCCTTCGACCCGCCCTGACAGGCACCAGTCGCCACACACGTACAAGCCCAGGTCGGCATCGGCCAATACGCCCCATTCATGGCTGCTGGCCGGACGGGCGTAGAGCCAGCGATGGGCAAGGCTGAAGACCGGCGCAGGCATGGAATCGTGCAGCAACTCGGCGAAGGCGCCGTGCAGTTGCTCGATCACCGCCTCTTTAGACAGGTCGATATGTTGTCGGCTCCAGTTGCTGTTGGCGTGCAATACCCAGGTGTCGAGGGTGGTGTCGCGCCCCGGTTTGCTACGGTTACGCGCCAGCCAGTCGAGTGGGCTGTCCTGTACAAAGCAGCCTTCCATCGGCGTATCCAGCGGCGTGTCGAAGGCCAGCGCAATGGCCCAGGTCGGGTCCATTTTTACCCCGGCGGCGACCCCGGCGAGTTTTGGCGCGGCGGCCAGCAGGGCAGTGGCTTGCGGCGCAGGCGTAGCGATGACGACATGGCTGAAGGGACCGTGGGTGAAGCCTTCGGCATCCTGCAAATGCCAATGTTCTTCGCCACGATAGACCTCGGTAATCCGGCAAGCGAAATGCGCTTCCGTATCGCCGATCAGCGCGCGGGTGATGGCACTCATGCGTGGGGTGCCGACCCAGCGGGTCTGTTCATCCGGTGATGGGCTGAGCTGGCCACCTTGATAGTGGTAGAGCTGTGGCGTCCATTCGGCGACCCAGCCATTGGCTTGCCAGCGCTGGACTTCAATGACAAAGCGGCGATCACGGGCGGTGAAATATTGTGCGCCCATGTCCAGTGCGCCGGCATCGCTGCGTTTGCTCGACATGCGACCGCCGCTGCCACGGCTTTTATCGAACAATTGAACGACGTACCCGGCCTCTTGCAAGGCTTGGGCTGCCGAGAGTCCGGCGATGCCGGTGCCGATGATTGCGATGGGTACAGTCATAGAGGCCTCGTTTACCTTTCTGTACAGGCTACGCTGCAGGTTAAACCTATACAACATTGTTTTCTGGTATAACTTTCAGCGTTCTCGTTCTGGCAGGTTGGCCTATTGTTAAACACAGAACCTGCCTGATCCGAAACATCCCTGCTTATAAAAATAGACTAGTGATCAGGGTAAAACGCCACGCGAGGAAGATGTCATGCACATATTGCTGACCGGCGGTACTGGTTTGATAGGACGTCAACTCTGCCGACACTGGTTGAGCCAAGGCCATAGCCTGACGGTGTGGAGTCGCAGGCCTGAACAAGTCGCCAAATTGTGTGGTGCCCAGGTACGTGGCGTCAGGCGTCTGGAAGACATTGGCCAACGCCCGGTGGATGCGGTAATCAATCTTGCGGGTGCGCCGATTGCTGATCGCTTGTGGACTCATCGACGCAAGGCGCTGCTCTGGAACAGTCGAATCAGGCTTACCGAAACCCTGTTGGCCTGGCTTGAAAGCCTCGAGCAGAAACCGCAGTTGTTGATTTCGGGCTCCGCAGTTGGCTGGTACGGCGATGGCGGTGAGCGTGAGTTGACCGAGAAATCGCCGCCGGTCAGCGAAGACTTCGCCAGCCAGTTGTGCATTGCCTGGGAGGAGACCGCACAGCGCGCCGAGACGTTGGGGATTCGGGTAGTGCTGGTGCGTACCGGGTTGGTGCTGTCGGCGGAGGGCGGCTTTTTGTCGCGGCTGTTATTGCCGTTCAAATTGGGGCTGGGCGGGCCGATCGGCAATGGTCGGCAGTGGATGCCGTGGATTCACATCGATGATCAAATCGCCCTGATTGATTTTCTTCTGCATCAGAAAGACGCCAGCGGTCCTTATAATGCGTGTGCGCCAAAACCGGTGCGCAATAGCGAGTTTGCCAAGACCCTCGCCAGCGTTTTGCATCGACCGGCGTTCATGCCGATGCCGTCATTTGTGCTGAAGGTCGGTCTTGGCGAGTTGTCACTGTTGCTGCTGGGTGGTCAGCGGGCGACACCGGCGCGCCTGCTGGCAGCGGGTTTCACATTCCGCTTCACTGATTTGCGTGCGGCCCTGGACGACGTGTCCAGCCGCCTCTGAAATAGGACGTTGCATGACCGATCACGCGTTGCTCCTGGTCAATTTGGGTTCCCCCGCTTCCACACAGGTGGCGGATGTGCGCAGCTACCTCAATCAATTTCTGATGGACCCTTATGTCATTGACCTGCCATGGCCGGTGCGACGTTTGCTGGTCTCGCTGATTCTGATCAAGCGTCCTGAGCAATCGGCTCACGCCTATGCTTCGATCTGGTGGGATGAAGGTTCGCCGCTGGTGGTGCTCAGTCGCCGTTTGCAGCAAGCGATGACCGCGCAGTGGACCCAGGGGCCGGTCGAGTTGGCCATGCGTTACGGCGAGCCGTCGATTGAGTCAGTGTTGACCCGCGTGGCTGCTCAAGGGATCAAAAAAATCACCCTCGCACCGCTTTATCCACAGTTCGCCGACAGCACCGTGACCACGGTGATTGAAGAGGCCAAGCGGGTGGTGCGCGAGAAGAAACTGGATGTGCAGTTCTCGATTCTCCAGCCGTTCTACGATCAGCCGGAATACCTCGACGCGCTGGTTGCCAGCGCCAGGCCGTACCTGGAGCAGGATTACGATCATCTGCTGCTGAGCTTCCATGGATTGCCGGAGCGGCACCTGAAGAAACTCAACCCGGGCCATAGCTTTGAGGGCGACGGTGATTGCTGTGCCGGTGCGCCGCCGGAAGTGGTCGCGACCTGCTATCGCGGTCAGTGCCTGCGTACCGCCGCAGCATTTGCCGAGCGCATGGGCTTGCCGGACGGCAAATGGTCGGTGTCGTTCCAGTCACGGCTGGGCCGCGCCAAATGGATCGAACCCTACACCGAAGCGCGTCTTGACGCGTTGGCCAAGCAGGGGGTGAAGAAGATTCTGGTGATGTGCCCGGCGTTTGTGGCCGACTGCATCGAAACCCTGGAAGAGATCGGTGACCGTGGGCTCGAGCAGTTCCGCGAGGCGGGCGGTGAGGAGTTGGTGCTGGTGCCGTGTCTCAACGATGACCCGCAGTGGGCGCAGGCGTTGAACACCTTGTGCGAAAGAGCGCCGCTGGCGTTGTAGGCGAACGGTAATGTGGCGAGGGCGCTTGCTCCCGCTGGGTCGCGAAGCGACCCTAAAACCTGCAACCGCATATCCTCAGACATATCGCGTTTGCCGAATTTACGACTGCTCCGCCCGAGCGCGGACCGGCCGGCGGGAGCAAGCTCCCTCGCCACAGGGGACTGTCTAAGCCGTTAAAGCAGCGGCTCATCCGCCTTCTTGTGCTTCCAGCTGTCATTGCCCGGCAGAATCAGGTTCAGCGCGATCGCCACGACAGCGCACAGCGCAATGCCCTTGAGGCCGAAGTCCTGCGCGCCGGTACCGGTGCCGACCAGCATGCCGCCAATCCCGAACACCAGCGTGACCGAGACAATCACCAGGTTGCGCGCTTCTGCCAAATCGATCTTGTGGCGGATCATGGTGTTCATGCCCACCGCAGCAATCGACCCGAACAACAGGCAAAGAATCCCGCCCATGACGGGTACCGGAATGCTTTGCAGCAGCGCACCGAACTTGCCGATAAACGCCAGGCTGATAGCAAAGATCGCCGCCCAGGTCATGATTTTCGGGTTGTAGTTCTTGGTCAGCATCACCGCGCCCGTCACTTCGGCGTACGTGGTGTTAGGTGGGCCACCGAGCAGGCCGGCGGCGGTGGTTGCGATACCGTCGCCAAACAGCGTGCGATGCAGACCGGGCTTCTTCAGGTAATCGCGCCCGGTCACGCTGCCGACCGCGATCACGCCGCCGATATGCTCGATGGCCGGGGCCAGCGCCACCGGGACGATGAACAGAATCGCCTGCCAGTTGAATTCCGGAGCGGTGAAGTGCGGCAACGCAAACCACGGCGCGGCAGCGATCTTCGCGGTGTCGACGACACCGAAGAAGAACGCCATGCCAAACCCGACCAGTACGCCGGAGATGATCGGCACCAGGCGGAAGATGCCTTTGCCGAACACCGCCACGATCAGCGTCGTCAGCAGCGCTGGCATGGAGATCATCATGGCGGTCTGGTAATGAATCAGCTCGGAGCCGTCACCGGCCTTGCCCATCGCCATGTTCGCGGCAATCGGCGCCATCGCCAGGCCGATCGAAATGATCACCGGGCCAATCACTACCGGTGGCAACAAACGGTCGATGAAACCGGTGCCCTTGATCTTCACGGCCACACCGAGAAAGGTATAAACGAAACCGGCCGCCATCACTCCGCCCATGGTCGCCGCGAGGCCGAACTGGCCCTTGGCGAGAATGATCGGGGTGATGAAGGCAAAACTCGACGCCAGGAACACCGGCACTTGCCGCCCGGTGACCACCTGGAACAGCAGAGTCCCGAGGCCCGCCGTGAACAGCGCGACATTCGGGTCGAGGCCGGTAATCAGCGGCATCAACACCAACGCGCCAAACGCCACGAACAGCATCTGCGCGCCAGACAGCACCGTGCGCCAGAGCGGGTCGTTGAACTCATCCCGCATGCTCACGCGTCCTTCTGCTTGGTGCCGAAGATCTTGTCGCCGGCATCGCCCAGACCCGGGATGATGTAGCCGTGCTCGTTCAGTTTTTGATCAATGGACGCGGTGTAGATGGTCACGTCCGGGTGAGCCTTCTCTACCGCGGCGATGCCTTCAGGAGCGGCCACCAGGACCATCGCGCGGATGTCCTTGCAACCGGCCTTTTTCAGCAGGTCGATGGTGGCGACCATCGAGCCGCCGGTGGCGAGCATCGGGTCGATGATCATTGCCAGGCGTTCGTCGATTTCCGGAACCAGTTTTTCCAGATAGGTGTGCGCTTCGAGGGTTTCCTCGTTGCGGGCCACGCCCACGGCGCTGACTTTGGCGCCCGGGATCAGGCTGAGCACGCCTTCCAGCATGCCGATGCCGGCGCGCAGGATCGGCACCACGGTAATTTTCTTGCCGGCGATCTTCTCGACCGAAACAGTGCCGCACCAGCCTTCGATATCGTAGGTTTCAAGGGGCAGGTCTTTGGTCGCCTCGTAGGTCAGCAGGGCACCGACTTCCTGAGCGAGCTCGCGGAAATTCTTCGTGCTAATGTCGGCGCGGCGCATAAGGCCAAGTTTGTGTCGGATCAGCGGATGGCGGATCTCACGGATGGGCATGGGGAAAGGCTCCGGCGGCGGGCAAAAAAACCGGCCTAGATTAATCTATCCGAGGGTGTTGTCCTATAGACATACTGTACGTTAGTCCAGAAACGCTTGATCTGACCCGGCTGGATGCGTACCTTTGCTCGCTTTTCCGAATCCGCCACCCCCTTGGAGAGCACCATGTCCGCTGATCTCGAGCATATCCGTCAAATCATGCGAGAGGCTGACTGCCTGTACACCGAAGCTGAAGTCGAGGCGGCCATCGCCCGCGTTGGTGCGCAAATCAACGATCAGTTGGCTGAAAGCAACCCGGTGGTGTTCTGTGTGATGAACGGCGGCCTGATTTTCTCCGGCAAACTGCTGACCCATCTGAACTTCCCGCTGGAAGCGTCCTACCTGCACGCTACTCGCTATCGCAACGAAACCAGCGGCGGCGACCTGTTCTGGAAGGCCAAGCCAGAAGTCTCGTTCATCGACCGTGACGTGCTGATCATCGACGACATCCTCGACGAAGGTCACACCCTGGGCGCGATCATCGACTTCTGCAAACATGCTGGCGCCCGCGCTGTACACACCGCCGTACTGATCGATAAAGACCACGACCGCAAGGCGCGCCCGGACCTGAAAGCCGATTTCGTCGGCCTGCCGTGCATCGACCGCTACATCTTCGGTTACGGCATGGACTACAAAGGCTACTGGCGCAACGCCGCCGGGATCTACGCCGTCAAAGGAATGTAAGACATGGCCGCACCGAGCTTTCTTGATCAAGCACTGTTTACCGAGCTGGCCGAGAAAGCTGCGGCCAATCCTCGTGGCCGGCAGCATCACAACTTCCATCAGATGGAAGAACCCTGCCACCGCATTGCGATAGGGTTGCAACCGTCGACCTACATTCCGCCACATCGGCATTTGAGCGGCGACAAGGCTGAAACCCTGCTGGTCCTCAAGGGCCAAATCGGTGTGCTGGTTTTCGACGAAGCAGGTCATGTCACGAGCAAGCGGA
Organism: Pseudomonas sp. CVAP#3; assembly: GCF_018986375.1. Lineage (NCBI taxonomy): Bacteria > Pseudomonadati > Pseudomonadota > Gammaproteobacteria > Pseudomonadales > Pseudomonadaceae > Pseudomonas > Pseudomonas sp. CVAP#3. Next base: position 688,277 of record NZ_JAHMSC010000001.1, on the reverse strand, counting down.
CCTTGCAGGCTGGTGGCGAGACGGTGGGTGTCGACCTGCCAGCAAAGATCTACCACAGTCTGGTCGTGCTGGAAGCAGACAGCGTGATATTCGAATGCAAGGCAGGCCCTTATCGCCCGGTGGGCGAGGGTGAACATGCGCATTGGGCACCCCGCGAAGGCGAGCCTGGCGTTGCCGAGTATCAGGCCTGGATGCGCGCGCAGTTCGACTGACGAAAAACGCGGACCTGTGGCGAGGGAGCTTGCTCCCGCTGGATCGCGAAGCGGTCCCAAATAGGCGACTGCGTTTTATCAGGTAGAACGCATCAGCCGGTTTTACGACTGCTTCGCCCGAGCGCGGACCGGCCGGCGGGAGCAAGCTCCCTCGCCACAGGATTTTTGTCCACTTCAGAGGCCTTGTGAACGACTGGTATCGAGGCAGACCAGGTCTATTCGTCACCCCACCCCTCGCGGGTATACACCCCGTCGACCAGACGCAAAATCCCCAGCGGATTGGCGTTCTTCAGGGCGTCCGGCAGTAACCTGTCCGGACAGTTCTGATAGCACACCGGTCGCAGGAACCGCTCGATTGCCAGGCTGCCGACCGAGGTGCCGCGAGCGTCCGACGTCGCGGGATATGGTCCGCCGTGGACCATTGCATCGCACACCTCGACACCGGTCGGATAACCGTTGAGCAGCAGGCGCCCGGCTTTCTGTTCGAGGATCGGTATCAGCTGCGCGCACAGCGCAAGGTCTTGCGGATCGGCGATCAGCGTGGCGGTCAGTTGCCCGTGCAAGGCCTGCAGCGCCAACCTGAGTTCTCGCTCATCGGCCACCTCCAGCACGATGCTGGCCGGACCGAACACTTCCTCTTGCAGCACTTCATCCCCTTCAAGCAACAAGCTGACGTCAGCCTTGAACAACTGCGGCTGCACCTGATTGCCTGGCGCAAGGTTGCCGCTCAAACGCGTCACCCGTGGATGCTCCAGCAAGCGTTGCACACCGCCTTCATAGCTACGCCGGGTACCGCTGTTGAGCAGGGTCTGTGGCGGTTTTTCGTTGATTTGCGCGGTGAGTTGTTCGATGAAAGCGCTGAACACCGCCGAACGCAGGCCGATGATCAACCCCGGATTGGTACAGAACTGGCCGCCCCCCAGCACGATCGAGGCGCTCAACTCACTGGCGATGCTTGCACTGCGGGCTGCCAGGGCGGCGGGTAGCAGCAACACCGGGTTGATGCTCGACATCTCGGCGAACACCGGTATCGGTTGCGGCCGTGCAGCGGCCATGTCGCACAGCGCCCGGCCACCTTTGAGCGAGCCGGTGAACCCCACCGCCTGGATCGCCGGGTGTTTGACCAGTGCCTCACCGACGCCCGCGCCATAAATCATGTTGAACACGCCCTCGGGCATACCGCTGCGCTGCGCCGCGCGAATGATCGCTGCCGCCACCAGCTCGGCGGTTGCCATATGCCCGCTGTGGGCCTTGAACACCACCGGGCAACCGGCGGCCAGGGCGGCGGCGGTGTCGCCGCCGGCGGTGGAAAACGCCAGTGGAAAGTTACTCGCACCGAATACCGCCACCGGGCCCAGGCCAATGCGCCATTGGCGCAGATCGGGCCGCGGCAAGGGTTGGCGCTCAGGCAGGGCGCGGTCGATACGCGCACCGAGGAAGTCGCCTTGACGCAGCACTCGGGCGAACAGCCGCAACTGGCCGCTGGTTCGCGCCCGTTCGCCTTGAATCCGCGCAGCGGGCAGGGCCGTCTCGCGGCAGACGATGGCGATGAAGTCATCGCCCAGGGCGTCAATTTCTTCGGCGATGGACTCGAGAAAACCGGCGCGCACCGTGGCTGGCAGGTTGCGATAAATCGGGTAGGCCCTGGCTGCGAAGTGTGCGGCGTTGTCGATTTCCTCTGCGCTGGCCTGGCTGAAGCCATAGGGCAGCGGTTCACCACTGTGGGCGTCGACGCTGTGCAGGACCTGATCACCTGCGGCGCTACGGTCGAAGCCGATAAAGTTGTGGCCGATAATGGCTGACATAAAAAATGCTCGGCATGGCCGCGCTCGATGCCGAGCGCGGCAGTGGGGAAGGGCGGTTACAGACCGACGTCCGGCAAGCTCGGGCGGTTGGCGAGCGCAGCCTTGACCAGCGCCTCGACCTCGCTGCGCTCGTGGTCAAGTAGACCCAGGCGGGGCGGACGGGTCAGCGCCGTGCCGCGGCCCATCAGTTCTTCACAGAGCTTGATGCACTGCACCAGGTCCGGGCGGGCATCGAGGTGCAGTAGTGGCATGAACCATTCGTAGATCGGCATGGCCTCTTTGAAGCGGCCATCGCGGGCCAGGCGGAACAGCGTCTCGCCTTCTTTCGGGAAGGCATTGGACATCCCGGACACCCAGCCCACCGCGCCAACTGCGATGCTTTCGAGCACCACGTCATCGAGCCCGGCGAACAGCACAAAGCGGTCGCCGACTTCATTGCGCACATCGATAAAGCGCCGGGTATCGCCCGAGGAATCCTTGAAGCAGACGACGTTGTCGCAGTCGGCCAGGGAGATCAGGATGTCCGGGGTGACATCGTTTTTGTAGATCGGCGGGTTGTTGTAGACCATCACCGGCAGGTCGATGCTGGCGGCAACGCTGCGAAAATGCGCGGCGGTCTCGAAGGGTTTCGAGGAGTAGACCAGCGCTGGCATCAGCATGATGCCGTCGGCGCCCACGCGCTGGATTTCCTTGGCGACCTTGCTGGCGTTGGCGCTGGTGAATTCGGCGACACCGGAGATCACCGGCACCCGACCTGCTGCGGCGTCCCTGGCAACTTCCACCAGGCTGATTTTTTCTTCGGTGCTCAGCGAGGTGTTCTCGCCGACAGTGCCGCAGATCACCAGCCCCGACACGCCGTCACGCACCAGCCCGCTGATGACCTTGTGCGTGCCTTCATAGTCGATGGAAAAGTCCGGGTTGAACTGGGTAGTGACCGCAGGGAAAACGCCGCTCCAGTTAACGTGCTTGCTCATGTTGCCTCCGATGATGACTTTTTAGTATTTCGTATACGTTTAAATTGAGCACTGAATGTGCCATGGGGTTCAAAGGGTTTTGCCAGGTACGATGTTTCAAATAGCCAGGTCGACGGGCCAGGTGTCGGACAGTCGATAACCGCCCGGCCAAGGATCGCTTGGGTCGAGCAGATGCTGATGGGTGCCGGTGATCCAGGCGCGCCCGGACAGGCACGGGATAATGGCCGGACGGCCGGCAATTTCGCTGGTGCTGTCGATCCGGCAACGAAACTCGGAACCGATGATCGAGCGCCCGATGAACACTTCACCCACTGCCAGTTGGCCTTTGGCGTGCAGCACCGCCATGCGCGCCGAGCAACCGGTGCCGCAGGGCGAGCGATCGATCTTGCCGGGGCGGATCACTACCGCATTGGCGGCACTGGCCACACCGTTGGTGCGGTCGAGCGGCGCGGCGATTTGGCAGAACGAAATATGCTCCCAGTCCGGGTTCAGCGGGTGCACGAAACCCAATTGTTCATTGGCCGCTTGAGTAATCTTCAGACCGTTGGCGACCAGGTCCGCGGCTTCATCGGCGGTCAGCGAGAAGCCCAGGCGCTGGGCATCGACGATCACAAAGCTGTCGCCGCCATAGGCGGTATCGACCTGCAGCGAGCCGAGGCCTTCGACTTCGATCCAGGCATTGAGCTTGTCGGCAAACGACACCACGTTCCGCACCTCGACCCGCTCGGCCTTGCCGTTGCGACAGTGGGCGGTCACCTCAATCAAGCCGCCGGGCGCTTCGAGCACCAGCCGGGTCAGCGGTTCGGTCATCGGTAAAATGCCGCTGTCGAGCAGTACCGTGGCTACGCACAGCGAGTTGGAGCCGGACATCGGCGGTGTGTCCGCCGGTTCCATGATGATCCACGCCATGTCGGCCCGCGGGTCCTTGGCCGGCACCAGCAGATTGACGTGACGAAAGACTCCGCCGCGCGGCTCGTTAAGGACGAAATTGCGCAGGGTCTGGTCCTCGGCAATCCAGCGCGACTGCTCCCACAGGGTCGCGCCGGGCGGTGGTGCGACACCGCCGACGATAACGTCACCGACTTCACCTTCGGCGTGGCAACTCACCACATGAATGATCTTGCTCGAACGCATGACTGTCTCCTGAGGCCTGACTGTGGGTTACAACACCGACTTCAGGAAGTCGGCGGTTTCCGCGCGTTGCGGCTGGCCGATCACCTGGTCCGGTGAACCGATTTCGTGGATCTTGCCGTCACGAAAGAACGCCACCCGATCCGACACATCCCGGGCGAAGCGGATTTCGTGGGTCACCAGGACCATGGTCATGCCTTCCTCGGCGAGCAGGCGCATGGTGTCCAGCACTTCGCCGACCAGTTGCGGGTCGAGGGCCGAAGTAGCTTCGTCGAACAGCATGTAGTCCGGCGACATGGCCAGCGCCCGGGCAATCGCCATGCGCTGTTGCTGACCGCCGGAGAGCTTGCTCGGAAACACCTTGAGCTTGTCGCCGAGGCCCACGTGGGTCAGTTGCCGCACGGCGATTTCTTCAGCTTCCTGACGGCTTTTGCCGAGCACCTTGCGCGGGGCGAGCATCACGTTCTCCATCACCGTGAGGTGGGGGAAGGCGTTCCATTGCTGGAAGACGATGCCGATTTTCTGCCGCAACTTGTTCAGGTCGGTACCGCTGGCATGCACCGGCGTGCCGTCGACGCGAATCTGTCCGCCCTGAATGGCTTCCAGGCCGTTGATGCACATCAGCAAGGTCGACTTGCCCGAGCCCGAACCGCCGATGATCGACAGCACTTCACCCTTGTTCACGGTCAGGTCGACACCCTTGACGACTTCCAGGTTGCCGAAGGATTTACGAACGTTCTCGATCTCAATCATTTTCCTGCCACCTCTGTTCGAGCCGCGCACCCAGACGAGCGATCACCAGGCTCATGACGTAGTAGATAAGGCCGGCCAGGGCCAGGACGAACAACGGTTCCTGGAGCCGGGTGACGATGGTTTGCGAAGCGCGCAGCAGTTCGACGATGCCGATCCAGAGCACCAGAGAGGTGTCTTTCATGACCGCCAGTGTCAGGTTGATCCAGCCCGGAAACGCCACCCGCGTGGCCATCGGCAGGACAATGTGCAGCAAGTCCTGGCGGTGACTCAGGCCCAGCGAACGGGCGGCTCGCCGCGTGCTCAACGGCACCGAGAGCACGCCGCCGCGGACGATTTCTGCGCAGTAGGCGGTGGAGTAGGCGCCGAGAATCACGCAGGCCACGGTGAACGCGCTCCAGTTCAGGCCGACGATCGACTTGAACGAGTTGAGCAACACAAACTGGATCAGCAACGGCACGCTGCGAAACACGTCCAGCACCCAGGCCAGCGGCAGGCTCAAACGCGGCAACAAGGCCCGAACCAGGCCACAGGCGACACCCAGCAACGTGCCGATCAACATCGCCCAGAACGTCAGCAGCAGCGTGGTGCCGGCACCTTGCAGCAGGTAGAGGAAGTCGCCCGAGGTAAAACTTGAGGTGTACATGCAGACCTCCTAGTACCGGAACAAACGCCAGGCCAGCAGGCGGGCGATCAACACCACCAGCTTGGCCAGGACGAAGTAGAGAACGGCGGCGATGGCGAAGAACTCGAAGGTGCGAAAGGTCTTCACGTTCAGTGCCTGGGTCACGCCGGTCAGGTCGCTGGTCAGGCCGACCACCACGCCCAGAGAAGTCATCAGCAAGGCCCAGACCATTTGATTGGTCAGCGGGTAAAACACCACCCGCAGCAATTGCGGCAGGACCACCAGCCGATAAGCCTTCGGCGCGCTCATGCCCAGCGAACGGGCCGCGCGCAATTGGGTTTCCGGCACGGCGTTGAGGCCGCCGCGAAAGGTCTCCGCCAGGTAGCCGGCGTTGTTGAAGGTAATGCCGATCAACAACGCCAGCCATGAGCCCATGTGAATACCAAAGGCACCGAGGCCGAAGTACAGGATGTACACCTGAAACAGTGCCGGGGTGTTACGTGCAATCGACACCCAGCTGGCGGCAATCGCCCGGAACAGGCGCTTGTCGGACTGCTGGCCGAGGGCGAGGAACATCGCGATCAGGGTGCCGGCCAGCATCGACAGCACCGCGATTTCCAGAGTGATCCGCGCGCCGTCGAGCATTTCCGGCAACGCCTGGAAGGCGGCGCGCCAATGGAAGGTGTAGTCGAACATCAAAGGAGTTCCTTGGTTTTCAACTGGTTTGGGGCCTGTGGGGGCCGGGCTTGTCCTGAATATCTGTCAGCTAAACGCAAAACCTGTGGCGAGGGAGCTTGCTCCCGCTGGGGCGCGGAGCGGCCCTGAAAATGGGACTGCTACGCAGTCCAGCGGGAGCAAGCTCCCTCGCCACAGTCACATTCAGGGCAACCCCATCCCCTCGGCTATGTAGCCCTTAGCGATACACACCGCTGGCCGTCAGCTGTGGCGCGGTGCCGCCGACCCATTGCGCGAACAACTCCTGATACCGTCCGGAGCGCACCTGATGGTTGACGAACAGGTTGAGGTAGTTGATCAGGCCGAACTCATTGCGCTTGGCACCCAGCGACACGTAGTCGATGTCATACGGTGCGGTGCCGGCGACGCTGAGGTTTTTGTACTTGCCGGACTTGATCAGTGACGAGGCGACCGTCGAGGTCACGGTCGTCGCGTCGATCTGCCCCTGGCTCAGGGCAAGCACCGCGTCGGCCAGCGACTGGTAGGCATGGAAAGCGCCCTTGGCGTTGGCCCATTTCTTCACGTCGTTTTCCAGTGCGATGGCTTCGAACGTGCCGGCCGGGCCGCCCACCGAATGACCCTTGAGGTCATCGTAGGATTTGATTCCGGCGTCGCTGCGGGTCAGCACCACCATCTGGAAGGCGAAGTAGGGAATGGTCATGCCCACGGTCTTGGCCCGCTCCAGGGTGTCGGAGGTGGAGGCAACGATCACGTCTGCGCGACCGGAAACCAGTGCCGGGATTCGGTCCGGGAACGGCGTCTCGACAATCTCGGCTTTGACCCCGAGGGTTTTTGCCAGGTCATTGCAGTAGTCGACATCGAAGCCGGCCGGGGTGTTCTTCTCATCGCGAAAACCCATCGGCGGGAAGTCCAGGGTGACCGCACAACGCAAGCTGCCGGACTCGATGATGTCGTCGAGTTTGTCGGCCTGGGCCTGGGCGATGAACGCGCTGCTCAGCAGGGCGGTAATGAAGACGGCGGATGCAGGATTTTTCATAAGGGGCCTCGTTGTCGGATGGTGTCGAGCATTGGGCAGTTCTTATCAAATGTGTATTTAGAATTTCGTATACGATATTTGATATGCACTGGATATGCCAAAAAACCGCAAGCCACATCGGGTTAAACCTTCGACGGCCTGCAAGGCCCGAAACAGACGCCAGCAGCCGGCGATGCAGATTTCGGCCAGGGACATACGCGGCGAAGACGAACGCCTCGACGATGGGTGTCGTGTCACAAAAGGGAGCAGGGTTTGGCGGGGTGCGCAGTAACGGGTAACAGTCAGCGATGGTTATCGCGGTACTGCGAAGGGGACACGCCGGTGAGCGCCTTGAACTGGCGGCTGAAGGCGCTGTGGTCGGTGTAGCCGCAGCGCAGGGCGATCTCGGTGATCGGCAGTTCGCCCGACAGCAGCTGCGTGGCCGCGCCCAGGCGTGCCTTGTGAATCATCTGCCGTGGCGTCAGCTGGAAGATCCGTTTGCACAGGCGCTCCAGTTGCGCCACGGAAAACCCGCTGAGGGCCGTGAGCTCACCGAGCGCGATGTGTTGCGCGTAGTGCTCGCGGATATGCCCGTCGACCGCCGCGAGTTTTTCGTAAGCTGGATGACTGGACTGGGGCGCGAGCAGATCGTATGAAATCCCCGCCATGCCGATAATGCGGCCCTGTGTGTCGCGCAGTGCCAGTTTGTGGGTCAGGCACCAGCCAGGTTCGCGTCCGGGATAAAGGTGCAATTCCAGTTGATCGCTCAACGGGCTGCCGTCACTCAGAACCCGCCGGTCCTGCTCGGTGTAATGCGGGCCGAAGTGCGAGGGGAACACCTGCTCAGCCGTTTTGCCGAGAAGCGCGTTGGGCTCATTGGCGCCACAGCGCTGGGCCAGGGTCTGATTGATCAGCACGTAGCGGGCGGCGGTGTCCTTGATGAAGAACACCACGCCGGGCATGGCATCGAGCAGCGGAGTGATCAATTGCAAACTGCCCAATAGCTCGGGCAGATCGCGGGGGCAGGGCAGTGGCAAGGGGAACGTCATCTGGTGGCGGCCCGCAGGGAACAGGGCCTTACTCTACGGTGACGGACGCGCCATTGGGAAGCTCGGCAAGCTGCAACAGCGTGTCGATGCGCGTTGGGGAAAACGGCGGGCGTGGTGCCGGTTGTGGCCAGTCGAACAGGTAGCGGGTCGCCGCGCCACACACTCGCCCCTGGCAGGCGCCCATGCCGCAGCGGGTGTGCAGTTTGGCCTGGTTCCAGCCGGTGCAGGCCTTGAGCGCGGACAGCGCCACGTCTTCACAACGGCAGATCAGCGTGTCGGGCGTTGCCAGCTGTTTGAGTTCATCACGCAAGGCAAAGCTGCGCCGTAACTGATCGGCGAAACCTTGCCAGCGTTGCCGTTGCGGCCAGAGTGCGCGGGCTTGCTGTACTTCACCGATGGCCATCAATCCGGCGATGGCACCTTCAACCAATGCCAGCTCACTGCCGCCGAAACCAGTGCATTCGCCCGCAGCGTAGTGTCCGTTCAGGTTAGTGAGCTGGCTCGCGTCGACGGCGATCGCGTCGTCCTTCAATTCGCAGCCCAGCGCTTGGGCCAATTGGGTATTGGGGATCAGGCCGAAGCCGCAGGCCAGTCGCTCGCAGGGGATGTCGACGATCCGGCCCTGGCGGTTCAGGCGAACGCCTTGCAGGTGACTGTCGCCATAGGCTTCGAGGACATGACTGTCGCAGCGGTAGTGACGATCAAACAGTTGAACCGCTTGCAGGCCTTTGGCCGGCCATTTGTGCAGTTGCAAGATGAACCCGGCGACCGCACTCAGTGGCGCCTGTTCGGCAATCTGCAAAACCTGAGCGCCAGCCTTTTTCGCGGTAGCGGCGCTGGCCAGCAGCAGCGGGCCACTACCGGCAATCACCAGTCGCTCGCCGGCCACCGGCATGCCGCCCTTGATCAGCGCTTGCAACCCGCCAGCGCCGGTGACGCCGGGCAAGGTCCAGCCAGGAAACGGCAGCAACAGTTCACGGGCACCGGTGCACAGAATCAGCTGCTCGTATTCGATGATCCAGCCGTGCTCAGGGTCTTCCAGCAATAGTTTTTTGGAGCCGGCCAACGCGACCACGCGTGTCGAATTGAACACCTGCACGTTACTTGCCGCTGCCAGTTTCTGGCGATGAGCCTGGGCATTGGCCGGCAAGTGTGCGTTAACGCCATCACGCCAGATTTGCCCGCCGGGTGCGGGGTTGTCATCGATGATGGCGATGCGTGCGCCGCTCGGTGCGGCGGCCAACGCTGCCGCCATGCCTGCCGGCCCTGCGCCGATAATCAGCAGTTCGACGTTCATGGCCGGGTCTCCACGCGCATGCCTGTGCGGCAGCTGGTCTGGCAGGCGAGGCGGCGCTGACCGTCGATGTTCACCCGACACTCCTGGCAAATCCCCATGCCGCAAAAAGGTGCCCGGCGCTGACCGCTGACCGAGGTTCGGCTGCAGCCGTCGCCTGCCAGATAGAGCAGCGCCGCAACCGTTGTACCGGCGTCGACCGCTACGCTGCGGCCGTCGAGACTCACTTCAATCATGCGCGTAACCCTTGTGCAGTGGTCAGGAAACGCCCCGGCAGGTAAGGCGTCGGGTCGATGGCCGGAGTGGTTTTACACAGCTGCGCGGCCAATAGCTGTGCGCTGCCGGGGGCGGTGGTCACGCCCAATCCTTCATGCCCGGCCGCCAGCCACAAACCCGCTTGCTGTGGGTGTTCACCGAGCAGCGGCAAGCCATCGGGCGTGGCCGCGCGCAGGCCGGTCCAGCTGCGGATAGCGTTCATCCCGGCCAGTTCCGGCAAATAGTCGATCGCCCGGCGCAGCATGCGCGCCAACACGGCCGGTTCGACGCTCAAGTCGGTGGTGTCGAACTGACGCGATGAGCCGAGAAAGATTTGCCCGGTCGGACGTGGCTGGGCATTGAAGGCCACCGAGGTGCCTTCGCTGGCGTGAGCACTGGTGACATAGCCCAATTCGACCAACTGATGATGAATCTTGCCGGGGTAACGGTCGGTGATCAGCAGATGACCCTTTTTCGGGCGAATCGGCAGGTCGGGGCACAGTTCGGTGGCGTGAATACCGTTGGCCAGCACCACCGCTTCGGCGCGCAACTGCTCGCCGGAGCTCAAGCGCAGTTGATTGCCGTCGACCTGCGTGACCTCCACCGTGCGCCGCGTGATCCGCCCAGCGCTCCGACTGAGCAGCCAGTGCGCGGCGTTTGGCGCATAGAGAATGCCGTCGCCGCTGACCTTCAACGCGCCACTCAGGCCGGGACGGAGCATTGGCTCGGCTTCGTAAAGTGCGCGCGGGTCGAGCATTTCGCAGTCGATGCCGCGAGCCTTGAGCGTCTGGCGTTTGTGCTCGGCGCCGGCCATTTCCTCGTCATTGGCGGCCAGCCACAGCGTGCCGCAATTGCGGTAGGCGCAATCGGGGTCAAGACGCGGCACCCATTGCCGCCAGAGCTCGATGGAGTATTGGCTCAGCGCCAGTTCCGCCGGGTTGTCATCCATCGCCACCAGATGGCCCATTCCGACTGCCGTGGCACCGCCGCGCTGGCTGTCGAGCACCAGCACGTCGAGCCCGCGTTGCGCCAGCTCAAAGGCACAGGCACTGCCGACAATGCCCGCGCCGATGACAATGACGTCGGCATTCATGAACCGATGCCCCACACGAACGGGTCGTCTTCCTCCAGCAGCAAGTGGCCCTCGCCACTGATGTGGGCGCGACCGCGAATAGTCGGAATGATGCGCTGCTCGTCGAGCCGCTCGTAGCTGGCTTCAAACTGGCTGCCAATCACACTGGCCTGGCGCCAGATTTCACCGGGCTGCAATTTGCCGTCGGCTGCCAGGCACGCCAGCTTGGCGCTGGTGCCAGTGCCGCAAGGCGAGCGGTCGTAGGCTTTGCCGGGACAGAGGACAAAGTTGCGGCTGTCGGCCACCGGGTCGTCGGCAAACAGCTCGATGTGATCGATTTCGCCGCCGTCCTCGCCGCGAATGCCCTGGTTCTCCAGCGCTTCGCGGACCGCCCAGGTGTAGGCGGTCAGGGCTTCGAGGTTGTCGCTGGCGATGCGTTGGCCGTGGTCGGCGATCAGGAAAAACCAGTTGCCGCCCCAGGCGATGTCACCGCTGACCGCGCCGTAACCCGGCAGCGTCAGTTGCACGGCCTTGCGGTAGCGATAGGCCGGGACGTTGCGCACGCTGACCGAGCGATCCGCGTGCAACGTCGCCTCGACCGTGCCGACCGGGGTTTCGATCCGGTGCACGCCAGGCTCGATGCGTTTGAGATACGCCAGCGAAGCCACCAGGCCAATCGTGCCATGACCGCACATGCCGAGGTAACCGCTGTTGTTGAAGAAAATAACCCCGGCACAGGCGCCGGGATCCTGCGGCTCGCAGAGCAGGGCGCCGACCAGCACATCGCTGCCGCGCGGTTCAAGCACCGTGGCGGTGCGCCAGTGGTCGTGCTCTTCGGCGAGGCGGCGCTTGCGTTCGGCCATGGAGCCGCTGCCCAGTTCCGGGAAGCCGGCGATGACCAGGCGTGTCGGTTCACCGCCAGTGTGAGAGTCGAGGACGTGAATACGTTTCATGAAGGGCGCCACCTTGCACAGGAAATGTCTGTGCAAGACTGGCGTTTGAGGCGCGGGATGGCTTGAGGGTTTTAACCGTTACCGATGACGAAATCGGCACACCCGATCAGATCCGCGCGGGGGCATTGGGCAGGTGTTCATAGAGCGTGCGGCACACGCCAATGATGTGCTGCTCGATCAGTTCGGCGGCTTTGTCGGCGTCACCGGCCCGGCACGCGGCGATAATGTCACGGTGCTCGTGGTCCGCACGGTCCTTGCCTTCGGAAAAGCTCATCTGCATGCGCAGGTAGCGTTCGACCTTGTCGTGAATCGAGCGAATCAGGTTGAGCAGGAACGGCCGCTGCGCCGGCTCGTAGAGGCAAGCGTGCAGCGCCCAGTTCAACTCGGCCCAGCGCCCGATGTTGTTTTCGTCGAGGAACTCGGCACAGATGCTTTCGGCGCGGGCGAACGTGGCTTCGGTCATGTTCGGCACGGCCAGGCGAATCGCCTGGACCTCCAGCAGCACCCGGACTTCAAAGATCTGCGCCAGCTCGGGCTCGGAAATCTTCGTCACCACCGCGCCCTTGTTGCGCTGAAACTGCACCAGGCCTTCCGCCTCAAGGCGTTTGAGCGCCTCGCGCACGGGGATCTTGCTGACGTTGAACAAGCGGGCGATGTCGTCCTGACGGATCGGTTCGTCTTCGGCAAAGTGACCGCCGATGATGGCCTCGCGCAGATGCTTGACGATGACTTCCGACGCTGAAGGCACAATCCCCAGATTGGGGGCATTGAAGCTGGGTAGAGGCACGTGAATGAATCCCGGCAGGCGTGATGGCGAATATTGTATACGAGCGCGTCAGCGCACCAAGCGCTTTTCCGCCAGGCGCATTGTCCGGGCGCACACATTGAGTGCTGGTCGTTGAGGCTTGGGGCGGGGCGGGGGTAAACTGCCCGCCCCGTGAGATGTCTGCGAGCTGGAGTCGGCAATGCGTAAAGATAAGAAACAGGTGATTGGTGACGAGATCGGCGATGCGCAGATCAAATTGTTCCTCGATTTTGAACCGGTCGACGCGACATCACCGTCCCTGCACAAACTGATCAAGGCCTACCGTGGCCTGCGTATCGACGATTTCGAGCGTTTCCTGGCGTTCTTCGTCGAGGCCGGTTACGACCTGGACGGCAAGGACGAGCACGGCAAGGACTTCGTTGCCCTGATCCAGGATCAGCGTAATGCCGCCGACTACATCGAGTTGATCAACAAGGCTCGCGGCTGACCTGTACCTGTAGGAGCGGGGGGGCGCCTAGCTCTTGCCGGCGATGGCGATCTCAAGGACGCAATCGCCGGCAAGAGCTGGGCGCCCCCCGCTCCTACAGGTGGTGATAACAAAAACGCCCCGCTCTCAACGAGAACGGGGCGTTTTCTTTTTTGGGGGAAGGGGTGCGAGCATCAAGCGAAGCTTGGGGTCTCGCTGCTTTCTTCAACCAGTTCCAGCGCGATGTTGTTCTGCGCATTGATCTTGCGATACAGCGCAGCATCGGTTTCCAGGACTTTTTCCCGGGCCGGGAAGATTTCGGCCAGCTTGGCCGCCCATTCACCCTTGGCTTTGCTCGGGAAGCATTTCTCGATCAGCTCAAGCATGATCGACACCGTGACCGACGCGCCAGGCGAGGCACCGAGCAGCGCGGCAAGCGATCCGTCCTTGGCGGCGACCAGTTCGGTACCGAACTGCAGGATGCCGCCTTTCTTCGGGTCTTTCTTGATGATCTGCACGCGCTGGCCAGCGACTTCCAGACGCCAGTCTTCGGCCTTGGCTTGAGGGTAGAAGCGGCGCAGCGATTCCAGGCGTTGTTCCATCGATTGCATCACTTCGCTGACCAGGTACTTGGTCAGGTCCATGTTGTTTTTCGCCACGGCCAGCATCGGGCCGATGTTGCCGGCGCGAACCGACATCGGCAGGTCCATGAACGAACCGTGCTTGAGGAACTTGGTGGTGAAGCCGGCGTAAGGTCCGAACAGCAGGGACTTCTGGCCATCGACCACGCGGGTGTCCAGGTGCGGCACCGACATCGGTGGCGAACCTACCGCTGCCTGGCTGTAGACCTTGGCCTGGTGGTGTTTGACCACTTCCGGGTTGTCGCAACGCAGCCATTGGCCGCTGATCGGGAAACCGCCGAAACCTTTGCTTTCTTCGATGCCCGACGCCTGCAACAACGGCAATGCCGCACCGCCAGCGCCGAGGAAAACGAATTTGGCGTCGACGTCACGGCTGTTGCCGCTGTTGACGTCCTTGATGCTGACGGTCCAGCCGTTGCCGTTGCGCTTGAGACCGGTCACGCGCTTGCAGTACTTGACCTGGGCATCGGGTGCGCTGGTCAGGTGCTTGAGCAGTTGATTGGTCAGGGCGCCGAAGTTGACGTCGGTGCCGTTCATTACGCGGGTCGCGGCGATGACTTCGTCGGCCGGACGACCAGGCATCATCAATGGCATCCATTCGGCCATTTTTGCCTTGTCTTCGGTGTACTCCATCTCGGAGAAGGCGTGGTGCTTGCTCAGCACCTTGAAACGTTCCTTGAGGAACGAAACGCCTGCGTCACCTTGCACGAAGCTCAGGTGCGGGACCGGGCTGATGAAGGATTTCGACGAGCCGAAGGTGCCTTTTCGGGTCAGGTAGGACCAGAACTGCTTCGACACCTCGAACTGGGTGTTGATGTGCACGGCTTTCTTGATGTCGACGCTGCCGTCAGCGGCCTGTGGCGTGTAGTTCAGCTCACATAGCCCGGCGTGACCGGTACCGGCGTTGTTCCACGGGTTGGAACTCTCCGCGGCACCGGAATCCATCAGCTCGACGACTTCCAGCTTGATCGCGGGGTCGAGCTCTTTGAGCAATACAGCAAGGGTGGCACTCATGATGCCGGCCCCAACCAGTACTACGTCGACTGCTTCGTTATGCGCCATTTAACGCGTCTCCAAAATCTGCAGCACCAAATTGTCGGCATAGCTGCCAGGCGTGACGGGGCATGCTCTGTAGAGCCCCGGGTCACCCATGGCCAGGATCGCCATGTCCGAATCTTCGCAATTTTTTGCAACTTCGACAGACGCTACCTACCGGGCTCAGGGTTCCTATGAACTCACTTCAGCGCGCGGGAGGCAATTCGACTTATGGTCGATACGTCCGTTTGTGCAACCAAATCCGTAGTGGACAGGCTTCAGGCTCCAGTTCTTGAGGAGTACTCGGTCCTGTGTCGTTGGGCTGTTGTAGACGCTAATGGTGCATATTCAGACGCAAAACTATTCATTTGCTCGCCACACTCTTGTGAAGTTGTGAAAACCCGTTTTTTTCACGCTCTTTTGAAGACGTGAACCTCAAAAAAGGGCTGTCCCAGCCTGGCACCGTGTCCGCATGGATTGCCGCCATGGGATACAGGGCAGGCAAAACGGGCAAACAGCTCAGTGACCGAGCGTAACGACAGCTCTGGCAGATTCGCGAAAAGTGGTGGTTTGCAGGATAAACAGCAAGCTCGCCAGCTTCACTCGATCTGTGTGGGCGGCTCTCTGTGGGCGGTGCGGGGGTTGTCAATACAAGCGCATTGACGATGCTGCGAGGCCCGATCAGGAGACGTCCTTATAATCGGGGGGAGATTGTAGCGAAGAAACGCAGGGAAATGGTCGTGTTTAATGACTTTTATTAGCCGTTCGGTCAGATGGACTACATTTGTGGCGTGGAGCGAATAGTGACCAAAGAAATTGCACGGCAATGCCATCAACGTGAGACGGCCTTGAAGTTAGCAGTGTGGCATGACACTGGCGTTACGCAGCACCCTAGACAAGTGACATTGCGCATCTCTGCAGCAAGTGTTCAGGGTTGCTGGTTCGAAGGCGCTGCCCCCCGCTATACTGCGGGTCTGTCTGTATTTGTATCTGGAGAGTAGCGCATGTTGCAACGCCTGTTGTTCGGTTTGATCACTGTGACCAGCTTGACCCTGGTTGGCTGCGCCAACAGCCCGCAACAACTAGCCCCGGAGCCGAAACTGACGACTCAGTTGGCGCCGGTCGGGCATGGTCAGCCGGTGGTGGTGAGGGTGGTCGATGGTCGACCGTCGCCAACCTTGGGCACCCGTGGTGGCCTGTACCCTGAAACCAGCGCAATCACGGTGCAAGGTGCGCAAATCCTGCCGAAGTTGCAGGCCCAGGCCGAGGCGGCTGTGCGTTTGTTGGGTTTCACTCCAACACCTAATGCTTACAACGCGCCGCAGTTGACGGTGACGCTGGCGGAATTGACGTATCAGTCGCCTAAAGAAGGTATGTATGTGACTGAAGCGACTATTGGCGCGGCTTTCCGCTCTGATGTGCAGAATGCCAACCGTCGTTACAGTGGCCGTTATGCGGCGTCGCTGAATCAGCGTTTTGGTATGGCGCCGAATCAGGAAACCAACACCAAGCTGGTGAGTGATGTGTTGAGTGATGCGTTGACCCGGTTGTTCAAGGATCCGACGGTGGGTCAGGTGCTTGGCGAATAACGGTTCGCGGTATTCAAGAAGCCCGGTGTCAGTGATGGCACCGGGTTTTTTTGTGTCTGCCGGTTTTTTGGGGGGGAGGCTTTCTGTAGGAGCCGAGCTTGCTCGCGAAGGCGGCCTGACAGCCGACCCATCTCTCGCGGGTGTACATCAATCCATTGTGGGAGCCGGGCTTGCCCGCGATGGCGGCCGGACAGCCGACCAATCTCTTGCAGGTGTACATATCCATTCCTGCGGTGATGGCCGCTTAGGGTTTCGCCCTTACGGCGCCTCACTTTTCCAAACGACGAAAAGTAAGCAAAAGTCTTCGCCCCAAGCGTACGGCTCGTCGCTAAAGCTCCTAGTTCCCTCACTCCGGTGTCCATCAGGGGGCATCGCCTACGGTCTGCTGCGCGACGACCTCCTCTCGATGTGTCCGGCTGCGCCGTACGGCGCTGCGCGCCCACCCCCTGATGAACACCTGCGCTCGGCCTTCCGATGGGGCGGGCAGGTCAAGGTCAACAGCGGCAGGCGAGCTAACGCTCGGCCTGTTGAGTGGTGGGGAGCGTCACTGGTGATCTTTGTAGGAGCTACCGCAGGCTGCGATCTTTTGATCTTGGCTTTTTGACGGGGTGCCGCGGCTTCTAGGCCGCTTCCACATAAAAATCCAGCATGCTCACGCCGGTCAGCAGGTCGGTTTCCGGCAGGTCGGCGTGTGGGTGGCCGCCCAGGGCGCAGTAGACGAGCCAGTGGCGATCCTGGACGTTGAAGGCGAGGCTGCCGACGAGGTTTTGTTGTTCGTCGCTGGGGGTGATCAGGTAGAGGCGATCCTGGATTTCTGCGTGCAGCATGACAGGCTCCGTGTCGGTTTCGAGGGGCGACAGACTGGCTTGTTAAGGTGACGTTCAGGTGACAGTGCGCATTAATCAGTAAATTACCGGTCACTGGAGTGCAAAGCGCGGGGCGTAAAAAGCGTCTGGCCACTTGCCGCTGTTTTCAGGCCACAAGTGCTGTTTTTTACGTGAGGGGCATGATGTCGCTGCATATGAGCTGGTCTGCTGTCAGCGCTCATCCCGGGAGCCTGATGAATCTTTTTGCGTTGTTGATCGCCTTGCCCGGTGCCTGGCTGTTGCACGTGACCCGTCGCCGCGAGCGGCTGGCGCTGAAGAACCTGGAGGCACAAAGCGCGGTACGGACGATCGATGAACCGCTGCTGTTTCTCGACATCGCGACGCTGCGTCTGAACCGGTTTTGCTACCGTTTCGGCTTTGCCTGCCTGGCCTTGGCGCTACTGCTGTCGTGGATCAGCCGGCATTTTTGAGATTTGCATCGCACATGAAAACGGCGCCCCGAGGCGCCGTTTTTGTATTCAGCCGAAACCTTACAGCGGCAAACCCGCTTTGACCCGGTACTGATTGCGCACCGGTGTTGCGTATTGCAGCACCAGGAACGGCCGGTGTTCCTCGGGGCAGGCATCGAGACGGCTTTGCCACTCTTGCTGGGCCTTGGCCAGTTCCTCGGCCGGGAACAGTGTGGCTGCGCTCGGCACCTGTAGTTGCGGGTCGGCGTTGCTCCATTGGGCGTACGCCAGGTAGTGCACCGGGAACAACCGATAACCGCCGAGGATCTGCCGGTCCATCTCGATTGCCAGTTGCTTGGTGTCTTCGAACAGTTCGCTGATCGGTGCCGCGAAGTTCACGTGGACCCGGCCTTTGTAGCCGGTGATGCCTTTGGCGATGCTCGCATCGTCCTCGCCGGGCGCCTTGGTGTAGCTGCCGGTGGTGGCGCGGATGTACAGCTCGCGGGCCTTGGCCTGATCGCACGGGTCGTACTCGTAGCTGATCGACACTGGCGTCAGGTTCAGCGACTTGATGACCTCGCCAAACGGCTCGTCCTTGCGGCTCATGTGGAACATCTTGAGGATCGCCGACTCGGTACGGTCGTCACCGTCCTTGGCGCGGCCTTCGGCCTGGGCGATCCAGATCGACTGGCAGTCATTGAGGATCGAGTGATTGATATAGGCCGAGAGCAACTGATACGCCGCCATCTTCTCGCGCCGACCGCTGATGGAGCGGTGCACGATAAAGCTCTTGTTCAAGCGCATCAGATCGCTGACGAAGGGCTTTTGCAGCAGGTTGTCACCAATTGCGATACGCGGCGTCGGCAGGCCGGCGTGGTAGATCGCGTAGTTGACGAAGGCCGGGTCCATCACGATGTCGCGATGGTTGGCCAGAAACAGATAAGCGATGCCGGATTTGAATTGTTCGACCCCGGTGTAGGTCACGCCGTCGGTGGCCCGCTCGATGGTGTGGTCGACATAAAACTCGACCTTGTCCTGCAAGGTTGCAACCGATGAGATGCCGGCAAACTCACGGCGCAGCCGATAAGCTATAAGTGGTTTGAGCATCCAGCCAAAAGCACCGGCAAAACGCGGGAAGCGGAAGTGGGTGAGGATATCTAGAAACGCCTTGTCGCCCAGCAACCGTGCCAGCACCGCTGGGACTTCGCTGTCGTCGTAAGGTCGGATGGCATCGAATTCGCCCATCATGCTCTCTTGTTAGAAACGGCTAGGGTAAGTAATGGATTAGATCGATTACGGCAGGAGTACAGTCTGAAAAATACGCTCAAACAAAAATGGCCCTGCAAATAGACCGGCGATTATACGCACAAGTCACTTGGGAGACCGCGATGCTGGAAACCGAGCGCTACGAATGTCCTTATTGTGGTGAAGAGTCAGAGGCAGTTCTGGATTTGTCGGGAGGGGATCAGACGTATATCGAGGATTGCCCCGTGTGTTGTCGGCCGATCAAATTTACTCTGCAGACCGATGGTCATGAATGGATGCTCGAAGTTCACAGCGAAAACGAGTGAAGGGTGGCGGCTATGCAGCGCATCTACGAACCGGAAAACCTGATGGAAGGCGAGTTGTTGCAGGGCATGTTGGCCAGCGAAGGGGTCGAGGCGCATCTGGTGGGGCGTGATCTGCTGGGCGGCGCGGGCGAGTTGCCGGTGTTCGGGCTGCTTGGACTGGCGGTGGATAACGATCAGGCGCAATACGCGCGCGAGTTGATCGCTGCGTACAATGCCGCGCTGCCGATGCCCGGCGACGAACCGGATAGCTTCCCCGACGTCCTGGTCTGTTAGGCTGGCGTCCGTTTTCGTTCAGAGTCGTGTTGCCCCATGTGTGGACGTTTTGCCCTGTTTCGTTGGAACCCCGCATTCGCGGCCTTGCCCGGCTTCCCGGCCGATCAGCAGGCGCAGTGGAATATTTCGCCCAATGATTCGGTGCTGATCCTGCGCGCCGAGGCGGGGCAGCGCACGCTGGCCCGCGCACGTTGGGGGCTGACGCCACCGTGGCTGACCGATCTGTCGAAGACTCCGGCCCATGCCCGGGCAGAGACCGTCGCCGAGCAACCGATGTTTCGTGAGGCTTTCCGTCTGCGCCGTTGCCTGTTGCCGGCCAACGGCTTTTACGAATGGCGCGGCACTACCCGCAAGCGCCCGTACTGGCTGACGCCGGGCGAGGGCTCGGCGCTGTTTTTTGCGGCGATCTGGGAAGCGTATCCAGTGCAGGAACAGGTGTGGCTGAGCACGGCGGTGGTGACTCAGGCCGCCTCGAATCAGCGTCGTCCGTTGATTCTCGATGCCGCCGGTCAAGAGGCCTGGCTCAACCCCGAAACCCCGTTGCACACCTTGCAGGCGCTGCTCGCCAGCGAACCCGCTGTATTGCGCGAGCGGGTGCTGGCGAATCTGGTGAATGATCCGAAACTCAATGCGCCAGAGTGTTTGACGCCGGGTTGATGTTCTCAGGTTTTTGTTCGGCTCCAGAACCACCCCTCACCCTAACCCTCTCCCCAAAGGGGCGAGGGGACTGACCGAGGTGTTTGGTGGAGTTGCTGCGACCTGAGGAATCGAGCCGAGCTCAGGCTTTGAAGGCGACAGGGATCGGCTCCCTTTCCCCCTCTCCCCTTTGGGGTGAGGGGTGGTTTTCAGACCTTGAACTGATTGATCAGCCGCCGTTGCTGCTCGGCCAGTTTGGTCAGGTCGGCACTGGCCGCACTCGACTCATCCGCGCCGCCCGCGACTTCATTGGCCACCTGGCCGATATTGATCACGTTGCGGTTGATGTCATCGGCAACCGCGCTTTGCTCTTCGGCGGCGCTGGCGATCTGGGTGTTCATGTCGTTGATTACCGACACCGCCTGAGTGATGGTCTCCAGCGCCTGCGCCGCCTTGGCCGCGTGCTGCACGCTTTCGTCGGTCTTGTTCTGGCTGTCTTCCATCACCCGCACCACGTCGCGCGTGCCTTGCTGCAACTGCTGAATCATCGACTGGATTTCTTCAGTCGCCTGTTGGGTTTTCTGCGCCAGGTTGCGCACTTCATCGGCCACCACCGCGAAGCCTCGGCCTTGTTCACCGGCGCGTGCGGCCTCGATGGCTGCGTTCAACGCCAGCAAGTTAGTCTGTTCGGCAATCCCGCGAATGGCGATCAGGATCGCGTTGATGTTCTCGCTGTCCTTGGCCAGGGTTTGCACCACGCCGACCGCTTTACCGATTTCCACCGCGAGCACGCCAATCGAGGTCGAGGTGTCGCGCACGATTTGCATGCCTTGGGCGGCGGCCTGATCCGCGTGGCTGGCGGCTTGGGCAGCCTGGGTCGCATTGCGCGCTACGTCCTGGGCGGTGGCGGTCATTTCCTGCACCGCGGTGGCCACCTGATCGATCTCGGCCATTTGCTTGTGCACGCCGAGGTTGGTGCGAATCGCGATGTCGGCGGTGTGTTCGGACGAATCGCTGACGCTCTGCACCGAGGTCACCACTTGGGTGATCATTGCCTGCAACTTGGCGAGGAAGGTATTGAAGCCCTTGGCGATCGAGCCGAGTTCGTCGGCGCGGTCGCTGCTCAGGCGGCGCGTCAGGTCACCTTCGCCCTGGGCGATGTCATCGAGCATCGCGACCATCTGCTTCAGCGGTCGGGCGATACCGTGGCCCACCAGCCAGATCACCAGCAAGCCCAGGCCGGCAATCACCAGACCGACCATGGCCATGCCGAAGGTGTCGGCCTTGCGCTGGGTGTTGAGGTCGCCCTGCAGTTGTTGCAGGTCGGCCATGACCGCGTTCAGCGGCAATTGCAGCAGCAGGGTCCAGCGTGCATCGGTCTGGCCGATGCCGAATGGCAGGTACAGTTCGATCCTGCCATTGGCCTTGTCGACGTTATAGGTCACTTCGCCGCGATTGAGCTTGCCGAGGTTGGCAACCTGAGTAGCGTCGAGGATGTCGCTGACCTTTTCGCCGAACTTGCTCGGGTCCTTGGTGTAGGCGACCAGACGCTGATTGCCACCAATCAGGGCCATTTCACCGGCACCGTTATAAAGCTTCTGGTTCGCGGCCAGGAGCATTTCCTGAATGAAGTTCACCGACAAGTCCGCGCCGACGATGCCCTGAAAGGTGCCGTTGAGCATGATCGGTTCAATAAAGGAGGCGAGCATGACGATCTTGTCGCCGACCTTGTAAGGCGCGGGATCGATCACACAGGATTTTTTGCCTTCCTGGGAACACAGGTAGTACTCACTGGCGCGCACACCTGTGGACAACGCGGTGCGGTCATTGACGTCCGCCAGCTTGTCGACGCCCAACGTGCCATTGTCGTTGCGGAACCACCACGGCAGGAAGCGCCCGGTGGTGGCATCGATGCCGACGACTTTGCTGCCGATGTAGGCCGCGTCATTGTGATCCAGTGCGTTCGGTTCCCAGCCGATGTAAGTGCCGAGAATCTTCGGATTCTTCGCGACGTTTTCCTTGATCAGGCTGATCAACTGCTCACGGCTGAGGGTAAGTGCCGGTTTGCCGTCGGCATCCTGGGAACCGATCAAGGCGTTGACCCGAACCAGACCGCCGGCGATCAGCAGGGGCGCTTCGAGTTCGCGCTGGATCTGGCTGACCTGGGTTTGCGCCAGTCCACGCAGGCGTTGCTCGATGACTTGCTCGAATTGCGCCTGGGTCCGCTGCTGGACCATTTCCTGGGTTCGCGCGCCGGAAAACAGTGCATACAGCACTAGCGCAGCCACCACGCTGAGCACAATGGCGCCGGCAAGCGCGGCGACAGAAAACTGGATCGACTTGAATTTCATAGGGGCTCCGGACGCAGGATGACGTCTGTCGAGCTGTATCGGCGGAGGCAGGGCGGTCCATGAGCGGGTTTTTTGCTGATGACTGTTTTTGATCTGTGCGGGTCGCATAGAGACAGGTGTCAGGCCCGTGTGCTCTCGGGGCACGGTGTTTTATGAATTTATTGCGACAGTGAGGGGGAATGTATCGGTAAATGACGTGCTGCATGTCTGTTGTATCTAGCGCTGATACAAAGCACCGCCTAGGATACGCGCCATATTTCCAGGGAGGCTGTTTATGAGTAAGGCATTGGTTTTGTGTGCACTGGGTGCAAGTCTGCTGCTCAGTGGTTGCCAGTCGGTCAACACCACCAACGGCGGCGCGGTGGGCGTGGAGCGCAAGCAGTACATGTTCAGCATGCTGTCGACCGATGAGGTCAACCAGATGTATGCCCAGTCCTACCAAAAGACTGTGGGTGAGGCGAGCAGCAAGGGTGTGCTGGACAAGAACAGCAGCGAGGCCAAGCGGGTCCAGGCGATTGCCAATCGGCTGATCGCGCAGGCACCGGTCTTCCGTCCGGATTCGGCGCAGTGGACGTGGGAAGTCAATCTGATCAAGAGTGACGAGCTCAACGCCAACTGCGGTCCTGGCGGCAAGATCATTTTCTATACCGGGTTGATCGACAGCCTGAAACTCACTGACGATGAAATCGCCGCAGTCATGGGCCATGAAATCGCCCACGCCTTGCGTGAGCATGGTCGTGAAGCGATGTCCAAGGCCTATGGCATCGAAATGGCCAAGCAGGGCGCCGGTGCCTTGCTCGGGTTGGGGCAGGACACGCTGGCCCTGGCCGACACCGTGGCCAACTACGGCATGACCTTGCCCAACAGCCGCGCCAATGAAAACGAAGCTGACCTGATCGGCCTGGAACTGGCCGCCCGCGCCGGCTACAACCCGAACGCGGCGATCACCCTGTGGGACAAGATGAGCAAGGCTTCCGAAGGTTCGCCGCCAGAATTCATGAGCACTCACCCGGCGTCCAGCAGCCGGGTTGCGTCGCTCCAGGCAGCGATTCCGAAAGTCATGCCGCTTTACCAGCAGGCCAAAAAGTCCTGATGGATTTTCGGCGCCCGTAAAGACGCCATCGCGGGCGAGCCTTGCTCCTACGGATATATGTCGATCACATTATTTGGATACGACTCAGGCCTGTAGGAGCAAGGCTTGCCCGCGATGGGCGCTACGCGGTGTGACGGTTAGATCCAGCCGCTGCTCTGCATCGCCTTGTACACCGCGACGATGGCCAGGATGAAGAACGCCGACGCTGCCAGGCGGCGGATCAGGGTCAGGGGCAGTTTGTCTGCGGCAAAATTACCCGCCAGCACCACCGGCACGTTGGCAATCAGCATGCCGAGCGTGGTGCCGATGATTACCAGCCACAGCTCAGGGTACTGGGCGGCAAGCATCACGGTGGCGATCTGGGTCTTGTCGCCGATTTCGGCGAGGAAGAACGCAATCAGCGTGGTCAGGAACGGTCCGAATTTACGCGCAGTGCTGGCTTCGTCCTCATCCATCTTGTCCGGCACCAGGGTCCACAGCGCGGTCGCGGTAAAGCTTGCGGCGAGGATCCAGTGCAGCGTCGCATCCGAGAAGAAACTCCCGAACCAGGCACCGACAGCACCCGCAGCCGCGTGGTTGGCCAGGGTTGCAGCGACGATACCGGCGATGATCGGCCAGGGTTTGCGAAAGCGTGCGGCGAGAATGAGCGCGAGCAGTTGCGTCTTGTCGCCGATTTCGGCCAAGGCAACGACAGCGGCGGGAACGAGAAGAGAGTCCAGCATCAGGGTTTTCCTAAGGGGCGGGTCGACACGGCTATGACACGTACAGCCTTCCCGCCCCGGGTAAGGTGTTCGTGTCATAGGTCTTGTCAAACCCTGCGATCCATCTGAGTGGACGCTTGGGTCGCATACGCCATGGTCTGAGGACCAAGTATGTTGACGTATGCCGGACGAGCATGGCGCTCGTGGGAGACTACTCCCCTAGGACGGAGCGGATTCTGCCTAGGCAAAATCCATTCGGCAAGCGCTAATTTCTAGCCGCGCTTGGCCCGGTAGATCCGGAAACCTTGCCCTTCGGCCTTGATCGCGCACACACCGAGATGCTCCTCGATCAGCGGCTGATACTTCAGGAAACTGTTGGCTACCAAGCGAAGTTCGCCGCCGTTTTTCAGATGTTTGGCTGCTTTTCGCAGCAGATTCTCAGTGGCGTGATAATCGGTGTGAACCCCGACATGAAACGGCGGATTGCTCAGAATCGCGCTCAAACCCATCGGTGCAGCGTCGATGCCATCGCCGGTCAGCACCTCGGCCTCCAGGCCGTTGGCGGCCAATGTCAGGCGACTGCTGGCCGCGGCGAACGCATCAACGTCGAGCAGGGTGACGGTGTTGTGTGGATAACGCCGTTTCACCGCCGCGCCCAACACGCCAGCACCACAACCGAAATCCAGCAAGTGACCGCTTGGCAGTTTGTCCAGGTGTTCGAGCAGCAGGGCGCTGCCGCGATCCAGTCGACCGTGACTGAACACGCCCGGCAGGCTGATCACTTTCAGTGGGCCTTCAGCCAGCGGCAGTTCGTATTCCTGCGCCAGGCTTTCCAGCGATTTGGCCTCGGGCGCATTAGCCACGGTGACCTGCCAGAGCTGGCAGTGGCGGGCGCTGTCGAGCTTGCGCGGTTTGCCGAAGGGGCTCAGCTGTTTGGCCGCGCCTTCGATGCCGCTACGTTTTTCACCCACCAGGTACAGTTCACGACCGGCCAGGCGCGAGGCGAGGGCATTGAGGATGTAATCGGTCAGGTCCTTGGATTTGGGCAGGAACACCACTGCCGTTTCAAATTCGCGGCTCGGAGCATTCACGCCAAAATGGCTGCGCTCGGCAAAGCGTGCGTCCAGCGCCGCTTGGTCACCTGCGTGCCAGCACCAGCCGTGAGCGTTGGGCAATTTGCCGAGCAAGTCATCGGCGGGCAAACCGGCCAGCAGCAACTCGCCTTGAAACAACTCGGCCTGACGAAGCAGTACTTCACTGCGCGGATCCATACTCTGCTCCTTGAAAAAAAGTGCGTCAGTTTATCAACTGACGACCCGCAGCGCTGTACCGCTGAAGAAGCCTTGGGCGTTTTCGGTCAGTTGACCGACGATCCGCTGCCGCGCCTCGCGGCTGCCCCAGGCGTTGTGCGGGGTGACGATCAAGCGCGGGATGTCGGCGGCCAACAGCGGATTGCCGGCGGTGGGTGGCTCGACACTCAGGACGTCGGTCGCTGCGCCGCCCAGATGCCCGTTGCGCAACGCATCGGCCAAGGCTTGTTCGTCGATCAACCCACCACGAGCGGTGTTGACCACAAAGGCGCCGGGTTTGAGCAGCGCCAGTTCGCGGGCACCAATGAAGTTACGGGTATGTTCGTTGAGCGGGCAGTGCAGGGTCAGCGCGTCGATTTGCGGCAGCAGTTCATCCAGCGGCAAGCGGTCGGCGCGGGCCGGGCGTCCTGGCAGTTGGCCGAGCAACACGCGCATGCCAAAGGCTTCGGCCAGCCGCGCGACGGCGCCACCCAACTCACCGTGGCCGAGCAGGCCGAGGGTTTTGCCTTCGAGTTCGACGATCGGGAAATCTAGCAGGCAGAACTGTTTGGCCTGCTGCCAGCGACCTTCAGCGACGGCTTTCTGATAGTCGCTCAGGCGGGTGGCAAGGTTCAGCAGCAACATGATCGTGTGCTGCGCCACCGACGGCGTGCCGTAACCCTGGCAGTTGCTCACGGTAATCCCTTGGGCGCGGGCGGCGGCCAGGTCGACATTGTTGGTGCCCGTGGCGGCGATCAGGATCAACTGCAGTTCGGGGCAGGCCTTGAGGGTTTCGGCGCTCAGCAGGACTTTATTGCTGATCGCCACGCTGGCGCCTTGCAGCCGTTCAACGATGTTTTCGGGCGTGGTCAGCGAGCTCAGTTGTAAGTCGTCGAAACACTGCTGCAACCCACTGAGGTCGAGGTCGCCGAGGTCCAGCGAACTGTGGTCGAGGAATACGGCGCGGCGATTGTTCGTCATTAACTGTACCTTTTGCGCATGAGTCTGAAGGCGTAATCTGCCGAGCCTACCAGATGAAACAAGTTGTTATGCCCTGAGCTAAAACAGACACCGAAACTGTGGCGAGGGAGCTTGCTCCCGCTCGAGTGCGCAGCAGTCGCAAGGCCGCCAACTCGGTACACCTGACGAAACGCGATTGCAGGGTTCAGGGCTGCTTCGCAACCCAGCGGGAGCAAGCTCCCTCGCCACCGGTATGATGTTTGACCAAGAAGTCTTCGATTGATCGGCCTGGCCTAAAGGAGCCCCCCATGTACTGGACAGAGTTTTTAACCGTTGTGCTGATTCACCTGCTTGCCGTGGCCAGCCCAGGTCCGGACTTTGCCGTGGTGGTGCGTGAGGCCGTGACCCACGGTCGTCGCGCCGGGACCTGGACGGCGCTGGGTGTCGGCTCGGCGATTTTCCTGCACGTGGGCTACTCGCTGCTCGGTATCGGCCTGATCGTCTCGCAGTCGATCATGCTGTTCAACGCGCTGAAATGGCTGGCGGCCGCCTACCTGCTGTACATCGGCTTCAAGGCGCTGCGCGCGCAGCCGGCGAAACCTGCCACTGAAAACCTGCACAAGGAAGCCGGCGAGCGCACCGCACGCGGCGCATTTACCTCAGGTTTCGTGACCAACGGCCTGAACCCTAAAGCCACGCTGTTTTTCCTGTCGCTGTTTACCGTGGTGATCAACCCGAATACACCGCTGGCGATTCAGGCCGGTTACGGCGTTTACCTGGCTGCGGCCACCGCGATCTGGTTCTGCCTGGTGGCGATGCTGTTCAGCCAACAGCGCGTACGGGCCGGTTTCGCCCGCATGGGCCACTGGTTCGATCGCACGATGGGCGTGGTGCTAATCGCCATCGGCGTGAAGCTGGCCCTGACCGAGATGCATTGATCCACTCTCGGAAACAAATGCTGGCGCAAAGCTAGTATTTGTACGACTCTGCAAATCATCCCTTTGGCTGATTTAGCTGGCGTTCCGGCTGACTAAAGTGCTTATCTTTTCAGTCACGACCGTGTAGTCAGATAAAGGGATGCTTATGTTGGAGACTCGCGTTATTCCGCCAGCCGAAGGCGCTTATCAATACCCGCTGTTGATCAAGCGGCTGCTGATGTCCGGCAGCCGTTACGAGAAAACCCGCGAGATTGTCTACCGCGACCAGTTGCGCTACAGCTACCCGACCCTCATCGAGCGTGTCGCGCGGCTGGCCAACGTGCTCACGGCGGCCGGGGTCAAGGCCGGGGATACCGTGGCCGTGATGGACTGGGACAGCCATCGCTACCTCGAATGCATGTTTGCCATCCCGATGATCGGTGCGGTGATCCACACCATCAACGTGCGCCTGTCGCCCGAACAGATCCTCTACACCATGAACCACGCCGAGGACCGCTTCGTGCTGGTCAACAGTGAGTTCGTCGGGCTGTACCAGGCGCTTGCCGGGCACCTGACCACGGTCGAGAAAACCCTGCTGCTCACCGATCTGCCGGAAAAAACCGCCGACTTGCCCAACCTGGTCGGCGAGTACGAGCAACTGCTGGCTGCCGCGAGCACCCAGTACACCTTCGAAGATTTCGACGAAAACTCGGTGGCGACCACCTTCTACACCACCGGCACCACTGGCAATCCCAAGGGCGTGTATTTCACCCATCGGCAACTGGTGCTGCACACCATGGGCGTGTCGACGATCATGGGCAGTATCGACAGCGTGCGCCTGCTGGGCACCAACGATGTGTACATGCCGATCACCCCGATGTTCCACGTGCATGCCTGGGGCTTGCCGTACGTGGCGACCATGCTTGGGCTCAAGCAGGTTTACCCCGGCCGCTACGACCCGGAATACCTGGTGGAGTTGTGGCGCAAGGAAAAGGTCAGCTTTTCCCATTGCGTGCCGACCATCCTGCAAATGGTCCTCAACGCCAAGTCCGCGCAAGGCACGGATTTCGGCGGCTGGAAAATCGTCATCGGCGGCAGCGCCCTGAACCGCGCGCTGTACGAAGCGGCCAAGGCCAAGGGCATTCAGTTGACCGCCGCCTATGGCATGTCGGAAACCGGTCCGCTGGTGTCCTGCGCTCACCTTAACGATGAGCTGATGGCCGGCACCGAAGACGAACGCACCACGTATCGCATCAAGGCTGGCGTGCCGGGTCCCTTGGTGGAAGCGGCGATCATCGACGCCGATGGCAACTTCCTGCCGGCCGACGGCGAGTCCCAGGGCGAACTGGTGCTGCGTGCGCCGTGGCTCACCGAAGGTTATTTCAACGAACCTGAGAAGGGCAAAGAGCTCTGGGCCGGGGGCTGGCTGCACACGGGCGACGTGGCGACCCTGGACAGCATGGGGGTGATCGACATCCGTGACCGGATCAAGGATGTGATCAAGACCGGTGGCGAGTGGATTTCCTCCCTGGACCTCGAAGACCTGATCAGCCGCCATCCGGGGGTACGGGAAGTAGCAGTGGTCGGTATCCCTGACCCGCAATGGGGCGAGCGCCCGTTTGCCTTGCTGGTGCTCCGTGAAGGCCATGCGATAGGCGCCAGGGAACTCAAGGAACACCTCAAGCCTTTCGTCGAACTGGGGCACCTGAGCAAGTGGGCCATCCCGAGCCAGATCGCCCTTGTTACTGAAATTCCCAAGACCAGTGTCGGCAAGCTCGACAAGAAGCGTATCCGCGTCGACATCGCACAATGGCAGGCCAGCAACAGCACCTTCCTTTCGACGCTGTAAGCGTCCTTTGCCGGGCCCGAAAGGGCCCGGCAAGCCCACCAAGCAAGCGCTTGGCTTGTTTATTCAGAATTTTCAGCCATCCTTGCCGGGCCGACATCTGTCGGATTGGCAACAGGACTGTTCCAGAGTGGTGGGGGCTGTAAATCACACTTTAGAGGGATCAAGCAGTACTACCTGCTGGCTATAGTCCGCTCAAGGATTTTTAAGAACGGGGCAAACGCACAAAACGGGGCGATGCAACTTTGGATGACTTCGGGACGACATGGGCTCCCCGTTATTCAGAGCGTTTTTAGAAGTGCTCAATGCCATAACAATAAAAGCACATGGAGTAGCGTCGATGACATCAATAAACCAGTTCTGGCGCCGGGCGAAACTGCCTCTGGCAGTCAGTCTCGCCTCTACGCTCGCCGGACCCGCATTCGGCGTCAGTTTCAACGTCGGTGAAATCGAAGGTCAGTTCGACTCGTCCCTCTCCCTGGGCATGAGCGTGTCTACCCAACAACCGAACAAGAACCTGATCGGTGTCAACAACGGTGGCAAGGGCCTGTCCCAGACCTCCGATGACGGGCACTTGAACTTCAAGAGCGGGCAAGCCTTTTCGAAAATCTTCAAGGGCATCCATGACCTTGAACTGAAATACGGCGATACCGGCGTCTTCGTGCGCGGTAAATACTGGTACGACTTCGCGCTGCAAAACCAGGACCTGGAATTCAAGAACGTCAGTAATGAGGGACGCAAGGAAGGCGCCAAGTCGTCGGGTGGGGAAATCCTCGACGCCTTCGTCTACCACAACTACTCCATTGCCGATGAGCCGGGCTCCGTGCGCTTGGGCAAGCAGGTGGTCAACTGGGGTGAAAGTACCTTCATCGGCGGCGGCATCAACTCGATCAACCCGATCGACGTGTCTGCATTCCGTCGTCCCGGTGCCGAGATCAAGGAAGGCCTGATCCCGGTCAACATGTTCTACATCTCGCAAAGCCTGACCGAGAACCTGTCGGCTCAAGCGTTTTACCAGATCGGCTGGGACCAGACCGTTGTCGACAACTGCGGGACCTTCTTCTCGCAGCCAGACATCATTGCCAACGGTTGCACCGACAACCTGCGCGTCCTGAACAAGCGTTCGACCATCCCCGCCGTCGCCTTGGGGCCATTGGCCGCGAACGGTGTCAACGTCAACGAAGAGGGTGTACTGGTGCGTCGCGGGCAAGACCGCGAGGCGAGCAACAGTGGCCAGTGGGGCGCGGCCTTCAAGTACATGTTCGATCCGCTGGACACCGAGTTCGGCGCCTACTTCATGAACTACCACAGCCGTGCGCCGATCTTCAGTGCCACTGGTGCTCCGCAGTCGGTCTACAACGGCGTCAAGGCATTGCCCGGTCCGTTCCAGGCCCTCGGGCCGCTGCTGGTCGCAGGTAACTCGCAGTACTTCGTCGAGTACCCGGAAGACATCCGCCTCTATGGCCTGAGCTTCTCCACCACCCTGCCTACCGGTACGGCGTGGAGCGGTGAGATCAGCTACCGGCCGAATGCGCCGGTGCAGTTGAACTCCACCGATATCCTCTTCGCCGGTGTTCGTCCGCTGGGTGGCGCGCTGACCAACGCTTCGTTGCTCCAGGGTGTTCCAGGGGAAGACCTGCACGGCTATCGCCGCAAGGAAATCACCCAGATCCAGACCACCTTCACGCACTTCTTCGATCAGGTCATGGGCGCCCAGCGTCTGACTGTGGTGGGTGAAGTCGGACTGACTCACGTCGGTGGCCTGGAAAGCACGTCCGATGTCCGTTATGGCCGCGATCCGGTCTTCGGCCCAGGCGAACTGCCCGCCACGGGCGGTCTGGACACCTGCTCGCAGATTCTTAACACCTCCACCATCAACGGTGCCGGGCCAGGTGCTGCGACCAACAACCGTAGCTCCAACTGCAACAACGACGGTTTCACCACCGCCAACTCCTGGGGCTACCGCGCCCGCGCCATCTGGGAATACCCGGACGTCTTCGCCGGTGTGAACCTCAAGCCGAACGTCGCCTGGTCCCATGACGTCAGCGGTTACTCGCCAGGCCCTGGCGGCAACTTCGAGGAAGGTCGCAAAGCGGTCAGCCTGGGTCTCGATGCCGAGTACCAGAACACCTATACCGCGAGCCTCGCCTACACCAACTTCTTTGGCGGCAAGTACAGCACCGTGGATGATCGCGACTTCGTTGCGCTCAGCGTCGGCGTGAACTTCTAAGCACTGCATCTTCAGGACGAACAAGAATATGAAAGTAACCAAAAGTCTGTTGCAAGCGGGTGTCCTCGGGCTTTCGCTGTTGGCAACCGCGGTCATGGCAGCAGTTCCGGCCGCTGAAGCGGACAAGTTGGGCAAAAGCCTGACACCGATGGGCGCGGAAATGGCAGGCAATGCCGATGGCTCGATCCCGGCCTGGAAACCCATGGAGAAAAACGCCGGTGCTGTCGACAGCAAGGGTTTCCTGTCCAACCCGTATGCCAGTGAGCAACCGTTGTTCACCATCACCGCGCAAAACGTCGACAAGTACAAAGACAAACTGGCGCCGGGCCAATACGCAATGTTCAAGCGTTACCCGGACACCTTCAAAATGCCGGTTTACCCGTCTCATCGTGGCGCGACAGTGCCAGATCAGGTGTTCGTCGCCATCAAGAAGAACGCCACCAACACCAACCTGGTGTCCGGCGGCAACGGTCTGGAAAACTTCGAAACTGCCGTGCCGTTTCCGATTCCGAAAAGCGGCGTCGAAGTCATCTGGAACCACATCACCCGCTATCGCGGCGGCAGTGTGACCCGTCTGGTGACCCAGGCCACGCCGCAACCGAATGGCTCCTACAGCCTGGTGTACTTCCAGGACCAGTTCGTGTTCCGCGACAAGATGAAGGATTACGACCCGAAAAACCCGGGCAACATCCTGTTCTATTTCAAGCAGAAAGTGACCGCGCCGGCGCGTCTGGCCGGTGGCGTGCTGCTGGTTCACGAAACCCTCGACCAGGTGAAGGAACCGCGTTCGGCGTGGGTCTACAACGCCGGTCAGCGTCGTGTGCGTCGTGCCCCGCAAGTGTCTTATGACGGGCCGGGTACGGCTGCCGATGGCCTGCGTACTTCCGATAACCTGGACATGTACAACGGTGCACCGGATCGTTACGACTGGAAGCTCGAAGGCAAGAAAGAGATGTACATCGCCTCCGACAGCTACAAGCTCGACTCGCCGACGCTCAAGTACGACGAGATCATCAAGGCCGGTCATATCAACCAGGACCTGGCGCGTTACGAACTGCGTCGCGTCTGGCATGTGGTTGCGACCCTGAAGGAAGGTCAGCGCCACATTTATGCCAAGCGTGACTTCTACATTGACGAAGACACCTGGCAAGCCGCGGTCATCGATCACTACGACGGTCGTGGTCAACTCTGGCGCGTGGCTGAGGCGCATGCCGAGAACTACTACGACCAGCAAGTGCCGTGGTATGCCCTGGAAACCCTCTACGACCTGCAGTCCGGCCGCTACCTGGCGCTGGGGATGAAGAACGAAGAGAAGCGCGCGTATGACTTCGGCTTCACCGCGAGCACCAGTGATTTCACCCCGGCTGCACTGGCTCAGGACGGTGTTCGCTAACGTGTCGTAACACAGAGGCCGCATCCTCGAAAAACGCCCCGACTGGTTCGGGGCGTTTTTTTTGTCTCAAAAAAGATCGGTGCATAACCAGCCCGGTAACTTTTGTTCGTAGTCTTTTTGTAGCCATTTGTAGCAGGAACCTTCAATCCGCTCCGGTTTACCGCTAGTCTGCGGACATCTGCAATGCCGACAACAGCACTTAAACAAGAGTTGGCTATGACTGACCTGTTCCGAATCCAAAGGCCATCCGGCGCGGCAATGCCTGTGCTGGAAGGGCGTTTTTACCGGCCCCCCTTGCCCGACAGCTATGTGCTGCGGCCTCGTCTGTGCGAGCGGCTGAGTGCCGGGTTGCAAGGGCGATTGCTGCTGGTCAGCGCGCCGGCGGGGTTCGGTAAAAGCTCATTGGCGGTGGAGTTCTGTCAGAGCCTGCCGGCGCATTGGCAAAGTCTCTGGCTGGGGGTGAGCCCGCGTGACAATGACCCCGGGCGCTTCCTCGAACGGCTGCTTGAAGGCCTGCAAAACTATTTTCCACAGTTGGGCAGCCAGGCCCTTGGCCTGCTGAAAATGCGTCAACGCCATCAACCGTTCGCCTTCGAAGAATGGCTGGACGGACTGCTCGATGAGCTGGCCATTCACCTGTCACCGAGCGCGCCGCTGCTGCTGGTTCTGGATGACTACCATCTGGCCCAGGGCCCGGTGCTCGATCGCTGCCTGCAATTTTTCCTCAATCATTTGCCCGATGGCCTGTTGGTGCTGGTGACCAGTCGCCAGCGTCCCGACTGGCACCTGGCGCGTTTGCGCCTGTCGCGGCAATTGCTTGAGCTGAGCGAACAGGACCTGCGCCTGACCCACGACGAATCCCAGGCCCTGCTGGATCGACACAGCAGCTCATTGCGCGGCGAGGCGCTGGAGAATCTGATCCAGCGCAGCGAAGGCTGGGTCGCGGGGCTGCGTTTCTGGTTGCTGGCTGCCTCTGAAGCGCGCAATGGCGGTGCGTTGCCGCAGCCGCTGCACGGTGGCGAAGGCTTGATACGCGACTACCTGCTTGAAGAAGTCATCGATTGCCTGCCCGCCGAAGTGCAGTCGTTTCTATACGACACCGCACCGCAAGAGCGCTTCTGCAGCGAGCTCTGCGACGCCGTGCGCGAAGCCCATGACAGCGCCGAGATCCTGCGCTTTCTGCTGTCGCATCAAGTGTTCCTGGTGCCGCTCGACGAACACGGCCATTGGTACCGTTATCACCATCTGTTTTCCGACCTGTTGCGCAGTCGACCGACCGCCAATGCGATGGTGCCCACCGCCAGCCTGCACCTGCGCGCCTGTCGCTGGTTCAACGCCCAGGGTTTGCTCGATGAAGCGGTGGAGCAGGCATTACGCGCCGGACACCTGGATGTAGCGGCGAACCTGGTGCAGAACCTTTCCGAAGAACAGCTGCTGGCCGAACAGAACGTCGGCATGCTGCTGCGCTGGAAAATGGACTTGCCCGACAGCCTGCTGATCAGCACCCCGCGACTGATCGTGCTGTACAGTTGGGCGCTGGGGCTGGCCTGCCAGCTCGATGCGGCTGAAGAATTGGCCAGCCACTTGAGTCGCTTCCTGCCGGCACCGTCGGCCACCGCGCAGAAATCCATGCTGGCGCAGTGGCTCGCGCTCAGCGGGATCATCGCGCGTGGTCGCGGCCAGCGTGAACTGACGCTGTTGTATTGCACCGAAGCGCTGGAGAGCCTGCCGCACAAACGCTACGGGCAGCGCTTGATGTGCCTGTCGACCTTGTCCAACCTGGCGATCGCCGACGCGGATCTGTGGCGCGCCCGGGGCTTGAACCGCGAGTCGCTGGAGCTGGCGCAACGGGTCGGTAATCCGCTGTTCGAAGCGCTGGCCCATTACGACCGCGCACGGGTGCTGCAAGCGCGCGGGGAAATTCTCCGTTCGCTGGATGAAGTGCATCAGGGCCAGCAACGTTTGCAGGGTTTATCGCCGCAGCGGCTGTATGCGATTCGCGCACGCCTGACCTTGTACGAAGGTTTTCTGCTGACCCTGCGCCTGCAACCCGAAGCCGGGCTGGCGCGTTTGCGGACAGGGCTGAACGAAGCGCGGGCCTGTCGCGATATCAGCGTGCTGATCGGTCATTGCGTGATCGCCAAGCTGGAAGGCTGCAATGGCGAGTTCGCCCGGGCGTTTGCCGAACTGGCCGAGGCTGAACGGCTGATGCACATCTGGGACGTGCCGCCGATTTACTACCTGGCGATGATCACGCTGGTGAAATGCGAGCTGTGGCTGGCTCAGGGCCGCACCGATCTGGCCGAAGCCTGGCTGGCGCGGCTCGGTCAAACCTACAACGGCGAGCAAGCTGCGGCACCGCCGGAGTTTCATCCACAAATGCCGCTGCACATCGAATTGCAACAGGCGCTGCTGGAGTCCATCCAAGGGCAGCCGATGCTGGCGGAAGGGCGTTTGAACGCATTGCTGGAGCATGGGCAGAAGACCGGAAGGCAGATGCTCAGCGTGATGGCGTTGAATCAGAAGGTCGCGCTGTTGCTGAACAATGGCCGTGAACCTGAAGCGCGCGAGGCTATGGGTCTGGCCTTCGAGGCGGCGGCCGGTGGTGTCCTGCAACCTTTTGGTGAGTTATTGCGCGATCACCCGGGCTGGCTGCGTGAGCAACTGGCGCAGTGTCCCGCCGGTGCGCTGCGTGAGAGTCTGCTCGAGCGCTTGCCTCAAGTCGCTGCCCGCGAGACGGTTGAGCCGCAGCACCCCGGTGAAGCCCTCAGCGTCCGCGAACAGGCAGTCCTGCAATTGATCGCCCAAGGCTGCTCGAACCAGGAAATCAGCGATCAGCTGTTCATCTCTCTGCACACCGTCAAAACTCACGCCAGCCACATCAACAGCAAACTCGGTGTTGAACGCCGTACCCAAGCCGTGGCTCGGGCGAAGGAGTTGGGGTTGTTGGCGTAACGTCCAGCGATCAGGGCCGGGCCTTGGCAGTCAGCTGCTCGCGACAATAATCCGCAAACAACTGCGCCGGTTTGGTCAGTTGCCCGCGTTTGAGCCAGGCCGCCACCAACCCGGAACCGGTGACATCTTCGACAATGTCGACGCAGACCACTTTCTGCCCGTCGTAGGTGCATTCCGAATGCGGCCGTGTAACCAGAATCGAAAAGCCAAAACCCTGGCCAACCATCCCGCGCACCATCTCGATCGACGGCGAGCTGAAAGCAATTCTGGGCGTCAGTCCGAGTTCTTCAAACAAACTGACGAAGTAGGTTCGGCTTGGCTGCACGTCGAGCAGAATCATTGGTTCCAGGCACAGGTCACGCAGGGACACTTGCGCTTGCTGTGCAAAACGATGATCGGCTGGCAGCAGCGCGTAAGGCCGTTGCGCCGGCATCAGTGGTTCGGTTTCGATGGTGGCGTCCAGGTCGTGCTCGTACAGGATCGCCAGATCGAAAGCGCCCGAGGTCAGGTTCTGTACCAGCTCTTGCTGCTCGCCGTCGCGGATGCGGATTTCCACCCCCGGATACAGCGCCGAGAACCCGGCAATCAATTGCGGCAGGTACAACGGCGCGACGGTTTCGAAGCAGCCGATATCGATCTGCCCGGACACCACGTCGTTGTCGGCCAGGGCGTTCTGTTCGAACTCCTTGGCCATGCGCAGCAGCTCCTGAGCCTTGCGGTAGAAGCGTGCGCCACTGGGT
Source organism: Pseudomonas sp. CVAP#3 (assembly GCF_018986375.1). Lineage (NCBI taxonomy): Bacteria > Pseudomonadati > Pseudomonadota > Gammaproteobacteria > Pseudomonadales > Pseudomonadaceae > Pseudomonas > Pseudomonas sp. CVAP#3. The sequence goes on along the minus strand of NZ_JAHMSC010000001.1, from coordinate 651,718 downwards.
GTCAGGGAAACGCCCTGGGCGTGGTGACGAATCAGTAACTGCACGCCAAAGCTGTTTTCCAGGCCCTTGATCGCCGTGGAAATCGACGGCTGGGCGATGTACAGCTTACGCGACGCCTCGGCGACGCTGCCGCATTCGACGGTGGTAATGAAGTACTTCAATTGACGCAGATTGTAGGCAGCCACAGCAAACCTCGGGGGTGAATGGATTCGACGCCAGTCTCGACCGTTGAACCCAAGCAATTTGCGCACCGCCCTTATCCACTGGGGCGACGGTCTTGTTGTGTTTGAACAATAACCACATGGCGCGCACGCGGGGAGTTTGGCTGCCCAGTTTTTTCATGGCCTGCGACCACATATTTACTATTTTTCCCCTGCCGCCGCCTGAGCCACCATCGATTGCACAATAAAAAGTCCAAGGAGCATCCGAACGTGTTCGAGCTTGAATATTGGCAAGGCCAGGCCGCCGCGCTGCAGTTTCGTACCCAGGCGTTGATTGATGGCAAACAACGGTCGGCGCAGTCCGGGCAAACCTTTGCCGCGATCAACCCGGCCACTGGCGCCGTGTTGGCCGAGGTGGCCGCGTGCGGCAGTGAAGACGTCGATGCAGCGGTGATCAGCGCACGGCGGGCGTTTGAGTCGGGCGTGTGGTCGGCGCGTTCGCCCAGTGAGCGCAAAGAGGTGCTCCTGCGTTTGGCCGAGCTGATCATGGACAATCGCGAAGAACTGGCGCTGCTCGATTCGCTGAACATGGGCAAACCGGTGATGGACGCCTACAACATCGACGTGCCGGGCGCCGCCGGGGTATTTCGCTGGTACGCCGAGAGCCTCGATAAACTTTACGACCAGATCGCCCCGAGTGCGCAGAACGTGCTGGCGACCATCACCCGCGAAGCGCTCGGCGTGGTAGCAGCGGTGGTGCCGTGGAATTTTCCGCTGGACATGGCCGCGTGGAAACTTGCGCCGGCGCTGGCCGCCGGCAATTCGGTGATCCTCAAACCGGCCGAGCAATCGCCGTTCTCCGCCTTGCGTCTGGGCGAGCTGGCGCTGGAAGCGGGTGTGCCGCCAGGCGTACTGAACGTGCTGCCGGGCCTCGGCGAACAGGCCGGCAAGGCCTTGGGTTTGCACCCGGACATCGATTGCCTGGTGTTTACCGGATCCACCGAAGTCGGCAAATATTTCATGCAGTACTCGGCACAGTCAAACCTCAAACAGGTGTGGCTGGAGTGCGGCGGCAAGAGCGCCAATCTGGTGTTCGCCGATTGTCAGGACCTCGATCTGGCGGCGCAGAAAGCCGCGTTCGGGATCTTCTTCAATCAGGGCGAAGTCTGCTCGGCCAACTCGCGGTTGCTGGTGGAACGCTCGATCCATGACGAGTTTGTCGAGCGCCTCAAGGTTCAGGTCGAGCGCTGGCAACCGGGCGATCCACTGGACCCGTCGAGCAGCGCAGGGGCGATAGTCGACAGCCGGCAAACGGCGCGAATCATGAAACTCATCCAGCAGGCTGAGCGCCAGGGTGCGAAGCGTGTGTGCGGTGGCCAGCAGTCGATCTTCAACGGCTCGGACAACTTCATTCAACCGACGATTTTTACCGGCGTGACAGCGGACATGCCGCTGTTTCGCGATGAAGTGTTTGGCCCGGTATTGGCAGTCACGGCTTTCGATGACGAAACCCGCGCACTGCAACTGGCCAACGACAGCGTCTATGGTTTAGCCGCATCGTTGTGGACCGACGACCTCAACCGCGCCCACCGCGTGGCGCGGCAATTGCGCGCCGGGACGGTGTCGGTCAACAGCGTCGATGCGCTCGACGTAACGGTGCCTTTTGGCGGCGGCAAGCAGTCCGGTTTTGGCCGTGACCTGTCGCTGCACTCATTCGATAAATACACCCAGTTGAAGACCACCTGGTTTCAACTGCGCTGACAATAAAAACGGAGAACTGGCGATGACCACCCCACGTGAAACCCGCGACTACCAGGCCGCCGATGCCGCGCATCACATCCACGCGTTCGTCGATCAGAAAGCCCTCAACGACGAAGGGCCACGGGTGATGGTCCGTGGCGACCGCCTGCACCTGTGGGACAACGACGGTCGGCGTTATCTGGATGGCATGTCCGGGCTGTGGTGCACCAACCTCGGTTACGGGCGCAAGGACCTGGCCGCCGCAGCGAGCCAGCAACTGGAGCAGTTGCCGTACTACAACATGTTTTTCCATACCACCCACCCGCAGGTGATCGAGCTTTCCGAGCTGTTGTTCAGCCTGCTGCCGGGGCACTACAGCCACGCGATCTACACCAACTCCGGCTCCGAGGCCAACGAGGTGCTGATCCGCACAGTACGGCGCTACTGGACGATCCTCGGCAAGCCCGAGAAGAAAGTCATGATCGGCCGCTGGAACGGTTACCACGGCTCGACCCTGGCCGCCACGGCGCTGGGCGGGATGAAGATCATGCACGAAATGGGCGGGATGATTCCGGACATCGCGCACATCGACGAACCGTACTTTTTCGCCCACGAAGGCAACCTCACGCCGGCCGAATTTGGTCTGCGGGCGGCGCAGCAACTCGAAGAGAAGATTCTTGAATTGGGCGCCGACAAGGTCGCCGGGTTCATCGCCGAGCCGTTCCAGGGTGCTGGCGGGATGATCTTTCCGCCAGAGAGTTACTGGCCGGAAATTCAGCGGATTTGCCGCAAATACGACGTGCTGCTGTGTGCTGATGAAGTGATCGGCGGCTTCGGTCGCACCGGTGAATGGTTCGCCCACGAGCACTTCGGTTTCGAGCCCGACACCTTGTCCATCGCCAAGGGCCTGACCTCGGGTTATATCCCCATGGGCGGGCTGGTTCTGTCGAAAAAAATGGCCCAGGTGTTGGTGGAGCAGGGCGGGGTATTCGCCCACGGCCTGACCTATTCCGGGCACCCGGTCGCGGCGGCGGTGGCCATCGCCAACCTCAAGGCCTTGCGCGATGAAGGCGTGGTCACACGGGTCAAGGACGACATCGGCCCGTACCTGCAGAAATGTTTGCGCGAAGTGTTCGGCAATCACCCGTTGGTCGGTGATATCCAGGGCGTGGGCATGGTCGCGGCCTTGCAATTGGCCGAGGACAAAACCAGCCGCAAGCGCTTCGCCAACGAGAATGACATCGCCTGGCGCTGCCGCACGATGGGCTTCGAAGAAGGAGTGATCATTCGCTCGACCCTGGGCCGGATGATCATGGCTCCGGCGCTGATTGCCACGCGTGAAGAAGTGGATGAACTGGTCGGCAAAACCTTGCGCGCGGTGGATCGTACGGCGCAGGAATACGGCCAGCTCTGAGATTGCTGGAAGGTCCTGCGGACCTTATCGCGGGCAAGCCTTGCTCCTACGGATTTGTAGTCGATCACACCTGCGTGGTTCGACACACAACCTGTAGGAGCAAGGCTTGCCCGCGATAGCTATTGCCCGTTCAGTACACTTCCCACCTCTTGCACCCACCCCGGGCACCCCCGCCCATGGCGCCCATTTGGAGTGCGCACTACCGAGGTTTTTCTTCATTCGCGGCGACATATTTCCTCGTTTTCCTATGGTCTCCCTTGGGCCAACATCAACCTCGCCAGTCAGCCGATCGCTGACCACCTCAAGGTCCATTCAGAGACCGCAGGTAGCACCTGTTCCAAGGCCGCTGGCCGTACTGCCCAGGACAAAACTAAATCAACAGCTGTGGGAGTGCTCCATGATCAAGTCCTTGCTAACCCGTTTCGCTCAGCCACTCGCGATCACCGCCATCGCTGCCGGGGTCGCTACCAGCGCCCAGGCCGGCACCCTGTCCATCGGCCACACCACGTGGGTCGGTTACGGCACCCTCTACCTCGCCCAGGATCTGGGCTACTTCAAGGAGAATGGCCTGAGCGTCGAACTGCCGGTGGTAGAAGAAGCCTCGATGTATATGGCCGCCCAAGCCTCGGGCCAGCTGTCCGGCTCGGCCTCGACCATCGATGAAGTGCTCAAGTATCGCCCGCAGTTCTGCTTCAAAGCGGTAGCGGCTCTGGATGACAGCCATGGTGGCGACGGTGTGTTGGTGGGCAAGGACGTCATGAGCCTGCAAGAGCTCAAAGGCAAAGCCGTGGCGGTGAACGAAGGGTCGACCTCGCAGTTCTGGCTCTCCTACCTGCTGAAAAAGAACGGCATGAAAATGAGCGACATCACCGTGCAGAACATGACCGCCGACGATGCCGCCACCGCGTTCATCGCCGGTCGTGTGCCGGCCGCCGTGACCTGGGAACCCCATCTGTCGATGGTCCGCGACAAGAAACAAGGCAAGGTGCTGATCGACAGCAGCACCACCCCCGGCGTGATCGTCGACGTGGTGGCGCTCAACTGCAACGTCATCGAGAAACAACCGGAAGACGTCAAGGCGCTGGTCGCCGGTTTGTACAAAGCGGTGAAGTACACCCAGGACCATCCGGACGAGGCTTACGCGATCATGGCCAAAGGCGTCGGCGGTTACCTCGCCGATCCGAAGGAACTGGCCGCGGCCGCCAAGGGCGTGCGCTTCTACGATCAGGCCATGAGTGAAAAACTCCTCGGCTCGCCGGGCAAACCGGGTGACAGCGCAGCGCTGATCAAGCTCGCCAACGAAACCGCCAGCGAACTGCAAGGCAAACCCTACAACGTCAGCCACGATGAACTGGTCGACAACCGCTTCGTCAGCCCGCTGTAGGAGGTGGCCATGTTCAAGCGAAATTCATGGTTGAGCCGCTGCATCACGCCCAAGACCGGCTTGCCGGTCAAGGTGATCTGGAGCGCCAGCGGCCTGGCCTGGGTGCTGCTGGTCGGCCTCTGGGCCGGGTTGTCGTACGGCGGCGTGGTGCCGGGCATGTTCCTGCCGACACCCGGCGCGGTACTCGATGCCGCCGTGCGCCTGGCGCGCGACGGCACACTCGGGGTTCACGTTTGGGCGAGCCTGGAAGTGGTGATGGTCGGCTTCATCGTCTCGTCGCTGGTGGCGGTGCCGTTGGGGTTACTGATGGGCAGCTTCCGCATCGTCCAGGCGTTCCTCGAACCGATGGTCAACTTCATCCGCTACCTGCCAGTGACCTCCTTTGTGCCGCTGTTCATCCTGTGGATCGGCATCGGTCTGGAGCAGCGGGTTTCGGTGATCATTTTCGGCGTGTTCTTCCAGCAGTTGGTGATGATCGCCGATGTCTCCAAAGGCATTTCCAAGGACCTGATCAACGCCTCGTACACCCTCGGTTCGAACCGCCGCGACGCGGTGCTGCATGTGATCGCCCCGGCGTCGTTGCCGGGTGTGCTCGACACCTTGCGCGTCACCATGGGCTGGGCCTGGACCTATCTGGTGGTCGCCGAACTGGTGGCGGCTTCCAGTGGCCTCGGCTACCTGAGCCTCAAAGCCATGCGCGGCTTTCAGGTGGATGTGATCTTTCTGGCGATCGCGATCATCGGCCTGCTGGGCCTGATCACCGATCAACTGTTCCGTTTCCTTCGACTGAGGATCGCCGCATGGGCTCAGTAACCGCCGCCAATCATCGCTTCGCCAAATCTACCGCAGCGTCGGAGCATGCCGCACCACGGCTGCAAGTGGACAAGGTCAGCTTGCGCTACCAGAAGCCTGACGGCGGGATTTTTACGGCGCTGGAAAAGGTCTCGTTCGAAGTGCCGGACCAGCAGTTCGCGGTGCTGGTCGGGCCCTCGGGCTGCGGAAAATCCAGCCTGCTGTACCTGACGGCAGGCCTGGCCGAACCCACCGAAGGCGAGATCTACGTCGGTGGTCAGCACGTCGAAGGCCCCGGCGCGGATCGCGGCATGGTCTTCCAGAGCTACACGCTGTTCCCCTGGCTGACCGTGCGGCAAAACGTCGAGTTCGGCCTCAAGCGTCGTGGCATGCCGGCGGCCCAGCGTAAGGAAATCGTCGACTACTACGTCAACGAAGTCGGCCTCACCGGCTTCGCCGATAACTACGCCAAGCAACTCTCCGGCGGCATGATGCAGCGCGTGGCCATCGCCCGGGCTTTGGCCAATGACCCGCAAATCCTGTTGATGGACGAACCCTTCGGCGCCCTCGACAGCCAGACCCGCCTGCAAATGCAGCAACTGCTGTTGCGGGTCTGGGGCAACAGCAAGAAGACCGTGCTGTTCGTCACCCATGACATCGACGAAGCGATTCTGCTCGGCGACCGGGTCTACGTCATGGGCGCGAAACCTGGGCGGATCAAACAGATTCTCGACGTGCCGATCGAACGACCACGCACGCTGGACATGGTCATGGAGCGCTCGTTCATCGAGATGAAGCGCGAGATTTTCGGCTTGCTGCATAACGAGTTGGAGGAGGCGCATTAATCGCAGTGTTGCGTCAGACACAAAACCCGTGGCGAGGGAGCTTGCTCCCGCTCGCCAGCGAAGCAGGCGCAAAACCTGCTGACGGGGTTTGCCTGGCAAAACGTTTTGGGGGGCGCTCTGCGCCCCAGCGGGAGCAAGCTCCCTCGTCACAAATCGCCACGCATTCCGCCATCAAATTCATCGAGATGAAGCGCGAGATTTTCGGCTTGCTGCATGACGAGTTGGAGGAGGCGCATTAATCGCAGTGTTGCGTCAGACACAAAACCCGTGGCGAGGGAGCTTGCTCCCGCTCGCCTGCGAAGCAGGCGCAAAACCTGCTGACGGGGGTTGCCTGGCAAAACGTTTTGGGGGGCGCTCTGCGCCCCAGCGGGAGCAAGCTCCCTCGCCACAAATCGCCACGCATTCCGCCATCAAATTCATCGAGATGAAGCGCGAAATCTTCGGGTTGCTGCATGACGAGTTGGAGGAGGCGCACTGACAAGGAGTCAGGCGTCCGTTGTCTCCGGGAGCGGCTCCGGTGCCTGAGCTGAAAAGTTCAGGGTAACCGTGTAGCGGTTCTTTTCGGGCGCGACCTCGATGTGCCAGCCCAGTTTTGCGCAGAGCTGGTGCATCAGTTCGAGCCCGAGGCCGTAACCGAAATCGGTAGATTCCTGATGCTGTTGGGTGTCGCGTATCCGGTTGACGATGCGCAGTTGCAGCTGTTCGAAGGTGATTTCGACGCTGCCATCGTCGGCATATTGCAAGGCGTTGCGCAGGAAGTTACCCACCACGATGCGGCACGCCGTCAGGGGCAGCCGGCAAGGCTCGTCGCTAATGCGCAGGATCAATTCGATATCGCGTTTGCCGATCAGGTAGCGATGTTCCTGGATCAGTTCATTGAGCAACTGGCGCATGTCGAGCGGTTCTTCGCGCAACGCTTCCGGGCTCTCGCGGCTCATCCACAACAACGTCTCGGCAATCCGCTGCATGTTCAGCACCGAGCGCTCGATCCGCTGCAAGGGCGGGGGCAGTTCGCCGCCGGACTGCACGGCAAGCAATTCGACATTGGCCTTGAGCACCGCCAGCGGCGTACGCAGTTCATGGCTGGTATAGCGCAGCAGACGCTCTTCACGCAGGCTTGCGGCTTTAACCTGTTGCACGCTGTGGGCCAGCGAATCGGCCAGCACATTGAACTCGCGAAAGATGAAATGCGGTCGGCCATTCGGTGCCGCGCCGAGGCTTTCCAGGCGGGTCGACCATTGCGTCAGCCGACCGAGCGGCCGGACCACCCACCACACCAGCAGGGCGATGATGATCAGCGCGGGAATGAACACCGCCAGACCGATCATGCTGATCATCGCCAACTCGTGCTCCAGGTAGGCATCGGACAACGGCGTCTCAACCACGCCGCCTGCTTCATGGTCGTGGTCGGTGTCGTACATATACAGCGTTTTACCGTCGTACAACGGGTGGATCAGGATGGCCGTGCCGTCATCCTCGTCGTCGGATTCCATGTCACCGAAGAACTGCACAGCGCCGAAGACCAATGTCGGCGTGGTGTCGAGCAGGTCGCGGATGTTTTTCGGCAAGGCTTCCTTGCCGATAGCACTCTTGACGAAATAGTTATCGGGCGGCGGAGTCGTCGGGTCCTGCTGGTAATGCCGGGCGAAGTATTGCGCTTCCTCTTCCATCATCGCGCTGGCGGTAAACAGGAACCCGCGCATGGTGTACACCGGCAGCAGCTGGTTATAGATGATCAGCACCACGGCAATGATCAACAGCAGACTGCCACTGATCACCCACTTCAGGCTCAGGCCTTTGCGCATGTCGCCCCCAACTGAACGCCGATACCGGGCAACGTCTGGATCAACGCCACGTCGAAGTCTTTGTCGACCGCCTTGCGCAGACGGTGCATGTGCACCTTGAGCGTGTTGCTGTCAGGCAGTTCGTCACCCCAGATCGCCGCTTCCAGACGCTCGCGATTGACCGGCGCGGGGCTGGCGCGCATCAGGCATTCGAGCAACGTCCAGCCGGTCGGCGACAGGTGCAGCTCCTGTCCGTTGCGACTGACCTTGCGGGTTGAAAGATCCATGATCAGGTCAGCGACTTGCAGCCGACTGGCCTGGCCACTGCGGCGCAGACTCAGGGCACGAATCCGTGCAACCAGCTCAGGCAGTTCGAACGGTTTGACCAGATAGTCGTCGGCCCCGACCGAGAAACTGGCCAGTTTGTCGGCCAAGGCATCCAGCGAGGTGAGCATCAGAATCGGTGTCTGATTGCCGTGCTCGCGCAGCTTTTTGCACACCTGTTGGCCGTCCAGACGCGGCAGCATGATGTCCAGCAAGATCACGTCATAGTGCTGAGCGAGTGCCAGGTTCAAACCCATTTGCCCATCACTGGCGTGGTCGCAGACGATCCCGGTAATTTCCAGGTACTCGATGACAGTGTTCGCCAGGTCGATGTTGTCTTCGACCAACAACAGATGAATATGCACGCACAGACCCACGGTTTTTCACTAGTGGGGCAGAGGATAGCGGAGTTGCCTTGCGTCGCGACAATGTTCACCTGACGTTAACCCGCTGATCCTTATTGTGGCGGCGTGTTTCAACAAAAGGACCTCGACATGCAACCCGCTCGCCCGGAAAAGGACAACGACCGCTACACCGCACAGTTTATTTTTTGCTTGCTGCTGGTGCTGTGCATCTCCATTAGCCTGGCCATCTACATCTCCCGGCTGAATGTCTGGATCGACAAGACACGACTGTACTCGGCCACCCAGCCGCTCGAGTGCGGCAGAGGGCAGGGCGCGTTCATCATCGACCCAAGCGGTAAGCGTAATAATTGCTACTTTGTGGAAGATGCCGAAGCGGTTGACGATCAATAGCGCTAAACGCGGGTGGCATCAGCCTGCAAAATTCAATCGCAAGAAACGTAGTTCTTGCGTTTAAACCCACAATTACTCTGAATACGTCCTCTGACACAGATGATCGATCGCCTTCAACGCCCAACGACGTCTGAAGCCCCCGTCGGATCAAGGAGTCAACCATGTCGTACGTATTCAAACTGATGAAATCCCCCGTCGGCACCCTCACCCTGGTCGCCAAAGGCAGCAAGCTCTGCGCGATCCTCTGGGAGAACGACAAACCCGACCGCGTTCGTCTCGGCCCCTTGCACGAAGATATCCACAGCCCGGCGCTGCTGGAGGCTGAGCGCCAACTCAACGAGTACTTCGCGGGTGAGCGGGATTGCTTTGAGTTGGAACTTGATTTTGCCGGGACCGAGTTTCAGCAAAAGGTTTGGCAGGCGCTGCTGACGATTCCGTTTGGGGAGACGCGCAGTTATAGCCAGATTGCCCAGCAGATTGGTAACCCGAAAGCGGTTCGGGCGGTGGGGGCGGCTAACGGGAAAAATCCGATTTCGATTGTTGCGCCGTGCCATCGGGTGATTGGGGCTTCGGGGAGTTTGACCGGGTTTGCGGGTGGGTTGGGGGCGAAGCAGTTTTTGTTGGGGTTGGAGGGGAAGGAGACGTTGCAACTGGATTTTTGATGTAGGGTGATGTTGTGGGCACCACGGCCGGTAATCTCGAGGCGAATTGGCTAACTGAATATCTCAAGGAGTGAGGAGGGTTATGAGTTTTTTTAGTCGTATCAAGACCTTTGTAAGGCAAGACCCCAAGGAACAAGTTGTCGGGTATTCCATATCAGAGCTCAAAACGGTTTTTACTGAGCCTTTGTTGCACACGACCCACACTCAGTCTGGCCAGCTGAGAGCAGTGTCTTTGGAGGATGTGGGTGTTTCAGCTTATTACGCTTCGCTCCTGATCGATGGAGGCGACATTCATACGTTTTGGATGCTCGTCGAATCAAGCTTCAAATTTACGAATGAAAAAATATTCAACGACCTCCCCGTTAAGCGGTATGAGAACGCTCAAAAAAGTGAGAGTTTGATTTTTTTCACATCCACTAGAGAGTTTAACTCCGTCACTGTACGGCTGGTTACGAATAGCACTGGATTTCTGAATGCTATTCACCGTGAGAGCTTCGCCGTACCTCCACCTTGGGTAGCCTTTGAGGGATACAACCCGTCGTGGTGGGGCATAAGCATGCAAGGTGCGCAGGGCTACTACAACGATATCTACTTCTTCCAGTATTTTAAAAATTTAAACGAAGTAGAAAGGCGAACTTATTTCGCGAGGTATAGTGCAACGGATGAATGGCTAATCAGTTTGGGATCAATGTACAACGACTGACGCTAGCAACTGTGCTTAAGGGGTTTTCAGGGACAGACCACGTTTTGCTCACGCCAGTAATCGTAGTCTGTCCCGGTATTGCTCGTCGAATAAACTCAGTAGTGAAATTATTAAAGTCTAATAAGTCGAGATAGATGCTCACTGCGCCGGATTCATTGAGCTGTCGCCTAGGTGATTGTCGGTGGGATAAGTTCGGTTTCAAGATGTGCGTTTTTGAATACTCGCTGAATAATGCTACCCAAACGACCGGAGTCAGGGGCCGTATGGATGTTTCGACAAGCCTCAATGAAGTTGTCGGGAGCTTTTCCGAAGGAAGCTTCATAGGTTGCACGCTGGACGTACATGTCCAGAAAGCGGTGCATGAAGAATTTGAGTTTCTGGGTGTCCAATGATTTTATTGTAGACTCGAAGTCTTGAACTGTGGCTGACTTCAAAGTTGCCTCTTGCGTATTTCCCCAGCTACGATTTCTGACCACCCATTCGAACGCTTCAAATACTGTTGTCTTGGCATGAGCCGCGGCCTTGGTGGCGTTAAGTTTCTCTTTTAGTCGCGGATGGATTGGCTGTTGATCAAAGTCGTCATAATCAAATCCTTCAAGTTGAGGTGCCTGAAATAAGAGAACCCATTGATCTATCATCGCATCGGCAACTGGAGAACCTCCGGATAGTCCAGAAATTAAATCGTGCAACAAAGTTACATAGGGTGCATCTAGATGGTGTGCTCTCTCGACCAAGGTCTCTGCTTCAGCCAAAAGCTCAGATTCTGACATGCTCTGATTCCAAAGTATGTGAGCATGTAGTACTTGCGCGAGACCCCGAGCCTCCATTGCTTCGGCCTCGCTTGCATATAGGTCAATAATCTTTGCAACTTCCGCTCCATCGAAAAGACCGGATCTCAAGAATTCGATAACAATTTGCTCATATTTGTCGCAGCTTATGATGCCAATCTCATGAATCAAAATTCGCCACTTAGTCCGACGCTTGCCGGCTTCGTCGAGATCTTCGACTTTCTTTCCCCAGTCCCCCCATTGATCACCGTTACCAATGTTTAGAATAAAGTCAAATTCAGGGCCGTCTTCTATTCCTTTGTAGTGGATGGCTGCCAAAAGAACTGTGGAGGGAATCACACGCTCAAGAATATCGTCCGAAAGGTCTTTGCGACTACCAATGATTTGATTGATCGCCCGAATTATTTTACAAATGATCCGTATGTTAGTAACACCACATGTCTCGACCGTCGTTCTTATTCGGGTAGCATATGGCGAAGGGGTAAGAGAAATCGCGATATCAAATGCCTCTATTGGAGACGTTTCTAGTGTCACCTCTTGGTCAATAACCTTTTCTCGGAATGTATCCCAAATCTTTCGATCAGCGAGCTTATCGCTATTGAGGATCAGAATGATGCGTGCACCATGCTGCTGGGTGAATTCATCGATGAAACCCATGATCTCGTCGACGTTCAACCTGTCATGCTTGCGCTCAATGTCGTCGAGTACGATCATCCGATCCTTCAGGATCGAGGGCACAGCTAGAAGGGCAATCTCATTAAGAGCAGAAAAGCCTTTATGCACGCTTTCAAGCAACTTGGAAGCTGCTCCCCAACTTTTTTTCGCGTTGTCCCACCATGATGGATGCTTATCAGCGTTTGGGATGGCACTTTGGACGATCTTTAATTTAACCTGGTCCATACTTGTTAGGCCAAACAAAGAAACGTAAAGAGCGCCTTTGACCTTGTCATCATTCGAGGCTGCCATTACCTCTCGCCAAAGGTGGCTCTTTCCTGTTCCCCACTTGCCCGACAGAGCGACCACTTTGTTATAAGGCTCGGAGAGAATCTGAATCAGGTGTGCTTTTGTTGTGCTCAATGACATGCAGGATTCCTTACCTTTATTGTGATTTCGATATTCACTACTAGAAATGGGGCAAAATTATTTGGTGCTCAGATGGTCTGATGAATAAATAAATCTGTCCCCGGTTTTCCAGATTTTCCGAAAAAAGCCACAGATTTATTTGCCGTATTGGCGGGCTCCGCCCCTTGGCTCGCATCTAAACCCAGAAATAAATCCGTCCAATTTTCGTTATGAAAATCAGCAGTCAAAATCTTTGTTTAGCTCAAGGGATTCTATCGCTCGCTTGAACTCGTGTGGTATATCTTGAACTTTCATGGCTCTGGCCAAGGATTTTGCGTTGAAACTGATTCCGAAATTTTCATTTGACCATTCGGACATCTTAGATATAATTTCTTTTCCTGAACATATATTTATTTTTCCGGCTTCAGAGCTCCAGGCAGTAGTCAGAATCTTTCTGGCGTATTTGTTGGCACCAGTAAGTCCCTCCGACTTGTTTTCCTTATGATAATGCTGAGCTATAGCGTCAAATGTTGAATCATGCATGTTGCTAATGATTTGCATGATTTTATCTTTTACTTTTTCGTGTGAAAGGTCTTTGTGATTGGTTTTTTCTTTTATGTATTCAAAAATTAAGTCGCTATCTAATAGGTAGTTTTCTATTTCCTTTCTGCTCCAAATTAGCAGGTTGATGTTGTGCGAGGCAGCCTCTTTTTTACGTTTGTCAATGTCAGTTTCTGTGAAGTAGTCGGAGTCTAATATGCAGTGTACCTTGATGTTGTCAGAGGTCGATTTGAGGAGGATCTTTGATCCAATTGCGTAGTTCCATCCTCCCCAGCCCCCAATGCTAATCGATGGGATGATATCAAGTGGCTCATTGCTGGCTGGGAATAGTTTATCTTGGAATATTTTTAAGAGGGGAACATCTTTGCCTTCTACGATTAGCAGTTTTTTGCTGCTCCAGAGTCTTGCCATTTCGATGTTATGGATTCCACCAAAGTGGTCAATAACTTTTTGAACGCTTTTCATAGAGTTTGCGAAGCCTGAAGCTTTTCGTCCTTTATTTATTACAATTATCTCTCCGGGCTCCACTTCGGCCATTATTTCAACTGAGTGTGTGGCGATAATTATTTGATGGCCTCTGTTGCGTAGGAGTCTTATGAGTTTGCGCTGAAGGTCAGCGTGCATATAGACGTCAGGCTCATCAAGAATAATTGTTTTGGTTTCCTGATTTCTGACCAAAAACCACATTGCCTGAAGCCACATTTGCAATCCATGTCCAGTCCATTCAACTTCACAAACAAAATCTTTATCTCTTACAAGAAGCTCTAGGTCGCTACCAGGTAAAGAGCTGTACTTGATTAACTCAAACCCAGAGAGAGACTCCCACGTGCTCGAACATAATGCTTCAAATGTGCGCACGGATTCTGGATAGATGTTTAGCTGATTTCTGAAGTGCAGTGATGTTAATGAAGAGTTGATGGATGATTTGACATATTCTGTAGATAGTATTTTTTCATGCTTGTTTAGTGGGCCGATTTGAGGTAGCGCACTTATTGTCGGGATTTCAACTGTCTTGGCGGCTGCTTTGCTTTTTACTATCTTTCCAGTTGGGTCTTTAATTACTCCATACACAGCTTCGTCATTGCCTATGTATATTTCAATTTTACTTCCGGTGGAAAATGTTGCTACAATTTTAGAAGGCGGCTCACCATATCTGTGAAATATACTTTTAAAATTTATGTCGAGCCCCTTGGTTGAAGGCGTTACCCCTTTGTAAGCGTTTGATAGACCAAGATCATGAGGGGGATTTGAATAGTTGGATGTCTTGTACCTGCTGGCAATCAGCGAAACTAATCGTAATGCCTCGACTATAGAAGACTTTCCAGCATTATTTTTCCCTACTAGGATAGAGGTGTCCTTGAAGTTAATTTCATGTTCAGAAAACCCTCTAAAATTCCTAACCTCAATTTTATCTAGCATCTTGATCCTGTTTATTGGTGATGGTATGTGTTAGGCCTGATCAGGCTACGGCGCGAGGCCGTGCAGCCAGCGGTAGTGACAGGATTGAGTATTTCTTTGGAAACCCTAGAAAATTATCAGAAGACTAAACTAAAGCCTATGGGGTCGATTTATTTGTTACTGCGTCCCGAAGTAGCTCGTCCAGTCGTAGGAGGCGCCTACAAAAATCTCGATCTCGGGAGAATTTTCCGACAACTTTTCAAGGTTGCCGGGTGGGAAGGTATGTGGATAACCTCCGGGTGTCGCTGTCAATTCAGCGGCCGGGTTTAGCGACCTGAACAGGTATAGGTGATACAGCACCCAAAAACTTTGTTTAGGAGCTTCACCATGCACAAGGTCACTCCCGATTCCGTAGAAACCCCAAGCACTTCCCCTTACGCCTCCAGCGACTCCAAAAAACTCCACGACGCCGCCGAGCGGGCGCTGGATCATTACCTCAAGCCGCCGTTTGTTGAGGCGCCGCTGTCCGATAAGCGTCCTTCCAATATTTTTACGGTGATTCCTGATCTGGATAACGAGACGCTGTTGGCGCATGCCTCGGAAACGTTGGCGTCGCTGAATGTGATGGCCAGTGATTTGGCGTTTGAGCTGGAGGGCACGCGTCGGCATGTGGCGTTGGCGATTCAGCAGATGATTTCGTTGGGGGAGTTGTTGGTGAATCGGGCGTTGGATAATTTTGATCAGCCGGAGGCGCCGTAGCAGCGCGTTGTCCGGATACCGGTTAGTTAAGCCGTTACACGATTTGTAGCAGCTGGCGAAGCCTGCGTTCGGCTGCGAAGCGGTCGTGAGTTCTGCCTCCACGGTTAACCTGAAAAAACGTGGTGTTTGATTTTACGACCGCTGCGCGGCCGAACGCAGCCTCGCAGGCTCGGCAGCTGCTACGGGGAGTGTGCCGAGCCTGAAATCGCTTTTATGGAAAAAGGTGGAAAAAGGGGACGATTTATTTGCCATTGGTGGGGAGAGTGTCAGATTTTTTGTGTGCGGGCTGGTAGCGGCCTGCCGTCAGGCAGGCCTTAGTTTTACCAGGTCGGCCTGATAAATCGATCTCCGTACAGGATCGCAAATTGATTCATCGCACTCTTCCAGTCATGGGCCGGCTTGCCCCAGTTCGCGGTGATGTTGCGTAAGCCCAGCCAGATCAACTTCGTCGCAGCATCGTCAGTTGGGAAGTGACCTCGGGTCTTGATGATCTTGCGCAACTGAGCGTTGATACTCTCGATGGCGTTCGTTGTGTAGATCACTTTTCTTATGGCCGGGGGAAACACAAAGAATGGGAAAAATCCGATTTCGATTGTTGCGCCTTGCCATCGGGTGATTGGGGCTTCAGGGAGTTTGACCGGGTTTGCGGGTGGGTTGGGGGTGAAGCAGTTTTTGTTGAGTCTGGAGGGGAAGGAGACATTGCAGTTGGCGTTTTGATGGGCGAGATGTTGTTGTGGGGGCCGCAGTCGGTGGTCAGAACATATCGCCGAACTGCGCCTCAGAATAGGTTGATCGGCACGTTGGCGACGATGCGGAACTCGTCGTAACTGCCGTCAATCTGCCCGCCGCTGGCGAGGTGGTTGTAGACGATGGCGCGCAGCACCGAGTTTTTGAGTTTTCCGGACTGGATGATATAGCCCAGCATCAAACCGTTTTCGCTGTGTTTTGCGTCGTCCAGGCCGCGCACGTTGTAGCCGGTATTGCGGCCGTAGCGGTCGCCGTCGTAGTGGGTACCGTCGATGTCCCAGCCTTTGGCGTGCCACAGGCTGGCGGTGAGACCAGGGACTCCGTAGGTCGTGAAGTCCAGGTCGTAGCGCAGTTGCCAGGACTTTTCGTTGGGGCCGTTGTAGTCCGCGTATAACGAGTTGGCCATGTAGTTGCCAGTGGATTCCCACACATAGTCAAAGTACTCGTTGCCGAATATTTGCTGCCAGGCAAGCGTCAGGCTATGGGCCTGGTGAATGGCGGTGAAGGCCAGGCTGGCGGCGTTGTTGTCGATGTAGCCGAGGTTCTTCTTGCCTGAATCACTGGTGTGGTAGTAGTTGAAGGCAGTCTTGAGGGCCAGATTATCCTGGTCGCCCATGCGGTGCGTAACGCCGACGTAGGTCTGGTCCCACATGTCTTCGAAACGCGAGGCGTAGACGCTGGCTTCCAGCCCATAACCCGGTTTGACCGTGGCCCCCAGGTAGCTGATGCGCGCGCCACTGTAGGCGCGGTTGCCGAAGGTGGTGGTCAGCTTTTCGGCGCCGGTGCCGGTGCGCGGAATCGCCCGTTCGAAGCTGCCGCCCTGTATCGACAGCCAGTCGAGTTCGTTGCTGAGCAGGCCCACGCCCTGGAAGCTGGAGGGCAGGGCGCGGTTGTCCTTGTAGCGCAGGATCGGATTGTCGGTCATTAGCCGGCCGGCCTTGAGCTCGGTGTTGGACAGGCGAACACGCACATCGCCTATACCTAGGCGACTCCATGTGGGAATCGCATCGCCATCGCCGTCTACCAGCACCCGGTCGCCGCCGTTGGCCACCTTTCCGTGGCCGCGCTCCAGGTTTACGGCACTGAAGATCCCTGCATCCATGCCGACGCCGATCAGGCCCTGGGTATAGCCGGAGCTGTACTTGAGCATGCTCGCCTGCACCCAGGTTTCGCGAATACGGGTAGGCTCGATGCCGCCGGGTTTCTTGATGCTGAGGTGAGTGGTGCGTTTGGTGTGCTGGTTGGAATAGTAGTGACGCAGGTTCAGGTCCAGAGTACTGCCTTCCAGAAAGCCTGGCGCGTTAACTTGGGCCTGCTCTGGGGGGAATGGCTGAGCGAAAGCCTGGGTGCCGGATGCCAAAGTGACGGCCAGCAGAAGACGTGGATACATGGTAAATCCCATACAAATCGGATGTAAGGCAACCGTCCCGGGAAGGCCCCGGGGCGCGTTTATCAGCGGACCTGGGCTTCTGCAAGCCGGGTTTCGCGGACGGGGCGTTCGGGCAGCGACGGACGCGTTTCCTTGGCGAACCAGGCGGCGGTCAGGCACACAAGGTTAGCGATCAGCAGGTACCAGACGGGTGACATCGGGTCACCGGTGGTGCCGATCAGCCAGGTAATGATGATCTGCGCCGTACCGCCAAACGCTGCTACACCGAAGGCGTAGACGATGGAGAAACCGGTGGCGCGCACCGATTTCGGGAAGCTCTCCACCAGCAGCACGATCAACGCTGCGCCGCTCATGCCATGCAGGCCCGAGAGTACCGCCAGGGTCAGCAGGAAGGTCGCCGAGCTGGGGTGCTCGGTCATCAGTTGCAGGGCCGGGAACAGGATCAACAGCAACACCAATCGGGGCGTCATCAGGATCACCCGACGCCCAAAGCGGTCGCAGAGCATGCCACCGGCCACCGCGCACACAGCCATGGCGGCGCCGGCCACCAGGGTCGAGAGCATGGAAATGCTGGTGGGCAGCTTCAATTCGGTGAGGGCGAAGGTGGTCATGTAGTTCAGGAAGTACTGGGTGATGGTGCTGCCGGAAAGAATCAGCAGCCCCAACACCAGAGCGCGCCGGTGTTTGCCGACTATTTCCCGTAGCAGATCGCCGGTGCGGGTTTGTTCGGTGTGGCCGTGGAAGGTTTCAGCAAGATTGCGACGGATGTAGATACCGATCGGCAACACCAGCAGGCCGAACACGAACGGTACACGCCAGCCCCAACTATTGAGGTCTTCCGGGGACAGGACTTTTGTCAGGGTGAACCCCACCAGCCCGGCGACCATCGCGGCGACGCCCTGGGCAACCACTTGCCAGCAGGCGTAGGTGCCGCGTTTGTGGGGAGGCGCCGCTTCAAGGATGTAGGTGGTGGCGGGGCCGGCTTCACCGCCCCAGGCCAGGCCCTGGATCATGCGGGTGACCACCAGCAGGATCGGCGCGGCGATGCCAATGGTCTCGTAGCCGGGCAATATCGCGATGCTGCCGGTGCCCACAGCCATCATCACCAGGGTCAAAAGCATCGCCGGTTTGCGCCCGACGCGGTCAGCGTAGGCGCCGATCAGCACCGCACCCAGGGGCCGGACGATAAAGCCGGTGCCGAACGCGATGACCGATAGCATCAGGCTGACGAAGGCACTGTCGGACGGGAAAAACGTGTGGCCGATCATCACCGCAAAAGTTGCGTATACACCAAAGTCGAAAAACTCCACGGCGTTACCCAGGACTACAGCGAAGATGCTCTTCTTGCCGGCGTCCGGAGGTGATGTGTCGAGTGCAGGATCGGGTCGTGTCAATTGTTGTGCGGGCATTCCATTGCCTTTTAGGTCGATAGGGCTCTGGCCAGGACGGCCCGGAGCAACAAGGTGGGAGGGGAGTTCTTGAGGGGCCGAAGTCAGGCAGGACTCGGCCAGCAGTGGATTGCGCCACGCCAGTTTTCGAAGGTTTTTGCGATTTGCAGCAGCCATTGATCGGCAAAGCGCGGGGCGATCATCTGCAGCCCGATGGGCATGCCGTCGGCGGCGAAACCGCAATTGATCGACAGCGCCGGTTGTTCGCCCATGTTCCAGGGCACAGTGAACACGATGTGTTCGAACGGTTGCAGCGGGTCATTGCTCGGTGACGGCCAGTCGGCCGCAAAGGCGTTGATCTGGTTGGTGGGGGAGAGCACCAGGTCGAATGTGTCGAACAACTGAGCGGCGCGGCGGCGCATTTCGAAGGTCTGGTTGAAGCCCCGTACGGCTTCCACGCCGGTGATATCGGCACCTGGGGCGGCCCAGTCGCGGATGTACGGCAAGACTTTGTCGAATTGCTCGCTGCTCAAGGCCGACAGCTCAGCCCATTGGCGAGCACGCCAGAACTGGTCGAGGCCGTCGAGCTGGGCGCGGTCCATGATCGGCGCAATCACTGTGACCTTGGCACCGTGGGCTTCGAACAGCCGCGCTGCTTGCTCCACGGCGTTACAGACGAAATCTTCAGGTGCGAGGCCGGCGCCGGGTTCGAGCATCAGGCCGACACGCAGGCCCTTTACCGACAGCGGCTGATTGCTCCATTGCGTGGTGAGCGGTGGCAGGCTGGTAGCGTCGCGGGAATCGGGGCGGGCCAGGTGTTGCATCAACAACACGCAATCATCGACCGTGCGGGTCATGGGGCCGGCCGTGCGGCCGGTGTAATACGGGTCGATGGGGATGCGCCCCAGCGTCGGCTTGAAGCCGACCAGCCCGCACCAGGCCGCGGGCAGTCGCACCGATCCGCCGATGTCGGTGCCGACGTGCAGCGGCCCGTAACCGGCGGCAGCGGCGGCGGCGGCCCCGGAACTCGAGCCACCCGTGTTGTTGGCTGTGTTCCAGGGGTTGCGGGTGATGCCGTGGAAGCTGGAAAGGCCCGAAGAGAGCATGCCGAAATCCGGAACGGTGGTCTTGGCCAGGATGATTGCCCCGGCTTCACGCAAGCGCGCGGCGGGCGGTGCATCCTTCAGCGCCGGCGTCAGGCGGGTGGCGGCGCTACCCAACGGGATGGGCTGGCCCTCGGTGGCGATCAGTTCCTTGAGGGTCACCGGCACACCGTCGAGGGCGCCGTTGGGTTGGCCTTTGTTCCAGCGTTCGGTGGAGGCCTGGGCCTGCTGACGCACTTGTTGCGGGTCGAAGGCGTAGAGCGCATTGATCTGCGGCTCCCAGCGGTCGATGTGGCTCAGAAGCTGGTCGTAGTAGTCGATGGGAGTGAGTTGCCGGCTGGCGAATCGGGCCAGCAGTTCGGCGGCCGTAAGGGTGTGCAGGTCACTCATCATTCTCTTCCTTGGAATGGGCCGGCGGGTTGCAATGGGGGCGACTATATACACCCCGCCGTGCATCGGCCAACACCTGTTCAGCAAAAGTGGTGGGGCATTTCTGTTCAGGCCTTTGTTTTTTGGCGCAGGGAGCGACGTCGAAGATATGCCAGGTTATTGGCTAGCGTCGGTTGCCAACAGTTCAAGCCATTGCTGTGCCGCTACCGACAGCTGTGCGTTTTTGCGCCAGATTACGACGAGTTGCCACTGCAGTTCGGCGCATTCGAGCGGGACGATTTCCACACCGGGTGGGATATGGTGTTGAGCCAATAGCCTGGGTAATACCATCAGGCCTGCATTCGCGGCCACTAATGACAGGCAAAAGGCCAGGTTGTCGCTCTTGGCTGCCTGTAGGCGACTGACGTCCAGAGCAGGGCAACACAGCTTGATGCGGTGATTGAGGATAGAGGCGCCCTGCAGCTGTACCCATGGGTGATGCGCTAAATCTGGCAGAGTCAGTCGATGGCGGCTGGCGAGTGGGTGGCGAGGCGGCAGGACGACAACGAGTGGCTCCTCGCAAATCGGAAGCCAGGCCAGGTCGTCACCCTCTGGTCGCAGACTGATAGCCAGTTCTATCTCGCCCTTGCGAACGGCCTCTTCCAGGGCTTGGCCTCCTTGTTCACGCAATTGGAGTTCCACTTGGGGAAAGCGTCGCCGAAACTCGGTCAACACGACCGCTATATGATCGGTACTGCCTAAAGGAGGTAACCCCAGCCGAAGGACGCCGGTGACGAGGCTATTGAGCAGGTTTACGTCGGTCAGCATTTGCTTGCTGCGGTTCAGTAATCCTTTGGCGTGGCGGAATACCACTTCACCCGACGGGGTCAAGCGTGACGGCACGCCTGGACGGCTGCGAACCAATAGCGTCGTACCCAGTTCTTCTTCGAGTAATTGAACGGCTTTGCTAAGTGCCGATTGGGTGACGTGAATAGTGTGGGATGCCCTCGAGAAGCTTCCATGCTCAGTCACTTCCACGAAATAGCGCAAGTTCTTCAGGTCCATCTTGTATTCCATTTCCGCATAGAGTTTATAAAAATTGTTCACTCACTCCGGTTGGAGAAATGCTTCTACTATCGCCCCTCGAAAAAACGTCCGGATACCAAGACGGGGAACATCAAATCAGAAGTAGAGGCCAACCTTGTCCAGTGATTGTATTCGGCTTGATCAGACGCTGGTTGAAGCTTCACAGCGCTATCCACAGCGGCCCGCGTTACAAGCGGAAGATGCATCATTCAACTATCAACAACTGAACGAAACGGTTAATAAGTTGTGCGAGTTGATGCGTGCAGAAGGCGTGCAGGCCGGTGATCGAATAGGCATCTATATTGCGAAGAGCGCAGCCGCTGTTGTGGCCATTTATGCCGCATTAAGGCTGGGGGCATTAGTCGCTCCGATGGATGTCAAGGACCCCGCGGAACGGGGCGCACGGATGTTGGCCAACGCCGACCTGGATTTTTTATTGGCCACCCCTGCAAGCCAGGCCGCAGCAACCAGGTTGGTTTCCATTCATGGCCAGTCTGGCGACGCTCGCGCAGTGGGCGATCTATGGCTGTTCCCCTTGCGAGGACAACCACGTCGACATGCCGGGTGCGAGGGTGGCTATGTTTTGTTTACATCAGGCAGTACCGGCGCGCCCAAGGGTGTATGCCTATCGCATGCCAACGTCCTGCATTTTGCTGCCTGGGGGGCACGCGCAATTGCTCTGGACTGTGAGGACCGTGTTGGATCTCAAGCGGCACTCACATTCGATCTGACGACCTTCGATCTGTTCTCGACCGCACTGGCCGGAGCCTGTCTTTGTCTGTTGCCAGACTATCTCAAGACTTTTCCTCGCGATGTGACGCGTTGGCTGGGTGAGCAGTGTATCTCAGTGTTCTACGCAGTACCCACCTTGTATCAGATGCTGCTACAGCAGGGCGGGATTGAGCAAGCGAGGCCGTCTGCACTACGCGCTGCGTTGTACGCGGGTGAACCGTTCCCGCCACAACTGCTTAAGCGCTATCTGACGGCATTCCCCGACTTGCCGTTCTACAACCTGTATGGGCCTACGGAAACCAATGTGTGCACCGCAGAACAGGTGAGCCTGCCGAGTATCGAGACGGTTTTGCCGTCGATCGGTTGGGCGATTGATGGAGTGGAAGTCGACATCATCGGTGACGACGGTCGCGCAGCGTCGGAGGGTGAGATTTTCGTTGCAGGGCCGACGGTATTCGCTGGTTATCTGGTTGATGGCATCTGTCGCGATGCCCGCCGTGCAGTGTATTTCCGCGATGGCGTGGAAAGGCTGGCCTATGGCACGGGGGATATCGGTTATCAGGCGGCGGACGGTCGCTTTCATCTGCAAGGTCGACGTGACCATCAGGTGAAACGTCGGGGTCATCGCATCGATCTGCTGGATATAGAAAGTGCGGTATTGGCATTGCCAGGTGTTGAAACCGCCGCCGTTGTCGCTCGCCATGGCACAGAGCCGGAGTGCGAGATCTGGGTACATGTGGTGAGTGCAACGACAGGTCGTGATGAGATTGTTCGCGGCTTGAGCGCAGCATTGCCGAAGAGGATGCAACCGGATGGTGTTTCTATGGCGCGAAAGTTGCCGGCGACTGCCAACGGCAAAATAGATCGACGTGCCTTGAGCCTGTTGAGTGTAAACATGGAAGAGACAAGTAATGAAGAACATTGAAACGCTGTGCGCGCTGATTCATTCGAATCTGCTGACTCAATATCAAGGTGCGGACCTTGTTGTTGTACCGGATACGGCGCTATTGGAAGAAGGCTGGCTGGACTCTCTTACGATCATATCCATCGTCGCCGACGTTGAGAAAAAGTTCGGGATAGCGTTCCCCGAAAACAAAGTTATTGCGGCTTCATTTCGCACGCCGGCCGCACTATGGGCGGTCATTGAAACCGGCCTGGTCGAGCTCGCTTGAGTCTGTGGCTATAACAGAGAGGGCGAGTGATGCTGTTCGCAGACGAAGACAAGTTAGTTGAACAAACGGTGCAGGAAAGTTGCCTCCAGGGGCAGGCTTTGCTGCCCGAACTGGTAGGGAAAACCTTCCGCGAGCAATGGTTGTTGGTCGCGGCGACAGGGCTGCTGCGCACCTCCAATGGCACCGTGACAAACAAGCTCGCGAGGGTGGAAGGATTGGGCATGAGCGGTCTGAGTCCTGCCCTTTGCTATGCGCTGGCTTCACAGTTGTTCGGTATGCAATTGCCTATGCAGCCCTGGCTGAATGCCGAACAGCGCGAACAACTGGCAGGCCTGGAAACCGGAGAGACGCTGTTGTGTCACGCGCTGACTGAAGTGCAGGGCGGTAGTGATCCGAAGTCGATGGAAACCGTGGCTGAACGTCAGGCGGACGGTAGTTATCGGTTGACGGGCGAGAAGCGCTTCATTACCGCCGCCCCGGTAGCCGATCACGCGTTGGTGTTCGTTCGTACCGGCAAGGGCCGATCACCATTCGATTTATCAGTCGCATTGGTTGACCTGTCGGATGCGGGCGTGGTGCGCAGCGAGCCGCTGGACAAGACCGCGTTGCCCGGCGTACCGATGGGGGTGTTGACCTTTGACGGTGTGCGGTTGGAAGAGCACAGCCTGTTGGGCGGCGAGGGCGCGGGTTTCTCTGTCATGACCGCGACCACGACCTGGGAGCGAGCGCTGCTGATGGGTTATGCGCTGGGCCCCATGCGCAGGATGCTGGATCAGACGGTGGAATGGAGCCGGGAGCGAACTCACTTCGGTAGATCCATGAGCTCCAGTCACCTGGTGGCGGGGCATGTGGCCGACATGAGCATGTACCTTTACCGTTCGCGAAAACTGCTCTACGGCATTGCGCGGCGCATCGATGCCGGGGTGACGATTCGTCAATTGAGCGGTGAGGCCGCGATGGTAAAGATTTCGGTTTCTGAAGACTTTACGCGGCTGTCGCAGTTGGCAGCCCAGTTAGGTGGTGTGCGTTCTTACATCGCCGATTCCGGTCGGGCGATCGATCTCATCAGCCCATTGGCGTCAATGACCTATGCGGGGGCGAACGATCTGCTACGTATCAGCGTGGCGCGCCAGGCTGGTTTGCCAGTCGAGAACTGAGCGCTCGCTAGAGTTTTTGAATCATATACATAAGGTCAACGCATATGGCTTTGCCACATCAAATCGATGAAATTCTCACGTTGGTGGATCGCATCGGTACACGGCTGGTCGACTTGGCTCCGTTGGTAGATAACCAACAATCGGACAGTAGCGAGAGCTATCAACTGATCAAGGAGTCTGGTCTGTTGGGGTTGCTGATCCCTCGCGAGGCTGGGGGGGCGGGTCTAAATTATTTGGAATATAGCCAGGTTCTGGCGCGACTTGCTCAGTATGACGCGGCAACTGCGCTGGGATTCAATATGCACAATGTGGCGCTTGGCTCGTTATGTGAGTCGGCGGGGAAATCGCTGTCAGCGGCTGCGGATGCCTTTCGCTCCTGGGTATTTGATGAGGTGATATCGCACAACAAGATGTTTGCATCTGCGACGTCAGAGCTGGGTAGTGGTGCGCGGTTGCGAGGTATCCAGACACATTACCGCCCGCATGAAGGCGGCTTCCTGCTCAATGGCAACAAGTCTTTCGTGTCGTTGGCAGGCGCTGCGGACTATATCGTAGTAACGGCAAAGCCTGAGGGTAACGACAGCGACAGCGAAATCAGCCACTTCGTGGTCGGTCGCAATGACGAAGGTGTGCGTTACGGCCAAGTTTGGGACGGGTTTGCCATGAATGGTACCCAGACCGCCAGCATGACTTTTGAAAATGTGCTTTTGACCCGCCAGCGTTTGTTTCTGGCAGTCGAAGGGATGTCTTTATTCAAGCTGGTACGTGAGCCTCATTGGATGATTTCCGGTTATACCGGTGTTTATCTTGGGATTGCTACTGCGTTGCTGCAACACATCACCGAGGCCGTGCGTTCCACGCCTTCCCAACTCGAATCCAGCGCGATCCATCAGGAAGTCGGCAGGCTATCGGCTGAATTACAAGCGGGTCGAGCGTTGCTGAATGAGGCTGGCACACTCATCGTGCAACGGCGCGGAACGATAGAGGCGAATGCCGCTGTGCATGCTGCCAAGTACTTCATCGGTGAGCTTGCGCCGAAGATGGCAATGGCGGCGGTCAAGATTTGTGGTGCGAGCACATTGAATCGTAGCCGGCCGCTGGAACGATTCCTGCGCGAATCGTTCTTTTGCAGTGTTATGCCGGCCAAGCCAATGGACTGTCTGGAATACTTAGGCAAGGCCCAACTGGGGGTTAATCTGTTCGATGCACGACAGATTAACTGGTAGTGGCTCATGCGAATTCCAACCCAATTCAGACGCGCCGCCTGGCTCAGCACTTATCTGTTGTTGGTGGTAATGATGGTGGGCACGTTGCCGACGCCGTTGTATCCGCTCTATGCCACGCAATTAGGCTTGTCTCCATTTGTGGTGACGTTGGTATTCGCGTCCTACGCACTCGCCATCCTGTTCAAACTGATGGTGTTTGGTCGATTGTCTGATTTGTTGGGCAGACGAGCAGTGCTGGGGCTCGGGCTCGGGCTGACATTTGCCAGTCTGTTGAGTTTTTTACTCTGGCCCACGTTAGCCGGTTTGTTCGTTGGGCGAATATTGTCCGGGATGGCAGTAGGGTTGATGGTGGGGGCCACGACTGCCTATCTGAGCGAGTTACTGAGTAATCGGTCACTCGCGGCTCTGATCTCCAGCTTGAGCAACATGAGCGGTCTGGGGCTTGGGGCGTTACTGTCTGGCTGGGTGGCAGAGAGTGCCGCGCAGCCGCTCCATGCCAGTTATATCGCGCTGCTGTTCATGCTGTTGCCAGGTTTGCTGTTGCCATGGCTACCCGAAACAGTGATCCACGGAGGTACTCGCCCACCGTTGCGATTGCAGCGATTGAGGATACCGAGTGAGATGCGGCAAGCCTTTATGGCCGTGGCTATGTCGGTGTTGTGCGGCTTTAGCTTTCTTGGTTTGTTCGCCGCACTGGCAGGTCGTTTCCTCGCTGTTGGATTGCATCACAGTGGCCTTCTGTTGAGCGGAGGCATTGTCTTTTTGACTTTCTGCAGTGCTGCAATCGGCCAGTTGCTGGTGTTGCGATTGTCGCCCCGTCGAGTCGTTCCCGTTGGTGTCTGGCTGCTGCCCTTGGCTTTGGCCTGTGTCTGGCTGGCCTTTCATTTTGCATCCTTGTCCTTGTTCCTGGGGGGAGCGGTCTTGGGAGGGATGGGGGCGGGCATGGTGCTGCGCGCAGGTCTGGGACTGGTGACGATGTTGTCTCCTGCCGATCGTATTGCGGAGGTCAGTTCAGGCTTTTTCGTCGCGGCCTATTTGGGGTTGATTGTGCCCGTGGTCGGGGTGGGTTTGCTTTTGTCCGTATGGGATATGTCTTCAACCATTGGCCTGTTCGGCGGACTGGTGACGATATTGGTGATTTTCAGCAGCCGTGCGGTTTTGGGGCTTGGCCCGGCACCCGGTTTGTCTATCGCAGTAGGGGGTGAATGATGGCGACGATCTCGCTGAATGGCGGAGAAATTGATTATTTGCTGATCGACGGCGAGTCAGATCTTCCTCCGCTTGTACTGCTGCATGAGGGGCTCGGTTGCATTGCGATGTGGCGACGTTTCCCTTATCGACTGGCAGCAATGACCGGACGCCGAGTGCTCACTTATAGCCGCTATGGTTACGGTCACTCGTCTCGAGCGGATCTGCCACGTCGTTCCGACTATATGCACGTGGAGGCGCAGCAGGTATTGCCTGAACTGCTGGAAAAACTGCAGCTTCGCAATCCAGTGCTGGTGGGGCATAGCGATGGCGCGTCTATCGCGCTGCTCCATGCGAGCAAATTCCCTGTTGCGGGGCTGGTGCTGTTTGCTCCACATGTTTTCGTCGAATCCATCACCTTGAGCGGCATCGACGCCGCGCGAAATTCGTTCCTGGCCGGAAACCTGGAACGACAACTCGCTCTGTTTCATCCCGATCCCAAAGCAGTCTTCGAGGGGTGGAGCAGTGTCTGGAGGTCCGATCATTTTCTTGACTGGAATATTGAGCAATGCCTGGCCGATATCCGTTGCCCGGTCTTGTTGTTGCAGGGAGATCGGGACGAGTACGGAACGCTGGCGCAACTGAGCGCGATTCAACGCAAGGTACCCGCAGTGGTCACCGCGCATTACCTGATCGATTGCGGACACTCGCCGCATCTTGATCAGACCGCCCACACACTTGATCTGATAGTCGAATTCTTTGACCAGATGACGGGCGTATCGCCCAGAGCCGAATTGGCGTTTGCGTCGATTTAAGAGGTCCTTCCTTCAACGCTATTTTCGCGAGGAGCTAACTTCATGAGTACCGCAGTCAGTGAAACCCGCCGCCTAACCGTACCCGACATCAGGGCTTGCAAGGGCAAACGCAAGATCGTGTCGTTGACCGCGCACAATCGATCGCTCGCTGAAATCGTTGACGAATTTGTCGACGTTATCCTGATGGGGGATTCGACCGCGATGGTTGCCTACGGGCAGCCCAACACGCTGGATTTCACTTTGGATCAGACGATACAACACAGTCGCGCGGTAGTGCGTGCTACACGTCGCGCGTGCGTGGTGGCTGATCTGCCGTTCGCCTCCTACCAGGAGTCGCCGGCTCAGGCTTTCCGCAGTGCAGCGCGGTTGATGAAGGAAGCGAATATCGCAGCGGTAAAGTTGGAAGGCAGTGCGGTCATGGCGCCCACCGTGCAGTTTCTGGTGGAGCGAGGCATTCCAGTGATGGCGCATATCGGGTTGATGCCCCAGTTCGTCAACACCATGGGGGGGTTCAAAGCCCAAGGTATGGATGAGCAATCGGCAGACTCTATCTGTGAGGCAGCCATGGCGATGGAATCAGCAGGGGCCTTTTGCATCGTGCTGGAGGGGGTAGCAGAGCCGCTGGCCCGAGAGTTGACCGAGGTACTGCGCGTGCCGACGATCGGAATCGGGGCCTCGCCCGCGTGCGATGGCCAGGTGCTGGTGATCGAAGATATCCTGGGTCTTGGTGGTGAGTTCGTACCGCGTTTCGCTAAACGTTATGTCGATGCCCATGCTGTTATCCGCGATGCAGTGGGCCAGTACGCATCGGATGTCCGCAATGGCTGCTTTCCTGAACTCTCGCACTGCTTTGGAGTGAAACGCTGACATTAATACTGCTTGACTCGGAGTGCTTGGTAAGCGTCCGAGCTATACCCTCTTAAAACTCAGACCTTAAGGGGGTTGCGCGCAGACTGATAGAGGAAGTCTATGCACAAGCAGGGTCGCTTCAGCTTCGCTGCGGCTGACGAACACGTTGGCATCCATTTCCCGCTCGATCATGGTCGCCCGGGTTTTTGCTTCGAGCCGGGTATTGAATGTGTGTGTCTGTTGGGGTCAACCTTTACGTCTGATTTGGGCGTGCCTTTGGTGGGGGCCTTTCTTTCTAAACCTCACCATCGCTTTTCGCACTGTGCCAAAAATGTGCCCTTAACTTTTCAGGAACGCCCATGGACGCTGCCAAACCCGCTCTGATCCGCGAAACCTTTCCCGTTGGGCCGTTGCAGTGCAATTGCACGATCATCGGTGATCCGATCACCAAGAAGGCCATCGTTGTCGATCCGGGTGGCAATCATGAGTTGATTCTGGCGCGGCTCGAGGCGTTGGGGTTGAAGGTGGTGAGCATCATTCATACGCACGCACACCTGGATCACTTCCTGGCGTCGGGCCAGTTGAAAGAGAAAACCGGCGCGACGTTGCACCTGCATAAAGAGGATCAGTTCCTTTGGGACAATCTGGAGATGCAGTGCCAGATGTTCAGGGTGCCGTACACGCCGGTGCCATCGCCGGATCGTTGGTTGGCCGATGATGAAGAGCTGGCCTGCGGTTGTGGCGTGGCGTTGCACACGCCGGGTCATACACCGGGTTCCATGAGCTTTTGGTTTTCTGAGGCTAAGCTGCTGATTGCCGGTGACACGCTGTTTCGTCGCGGGGTAGGGCGTACGGACTTGTGGGGCGGTGATCAGGCGACCATCGTGCGTTCGATCAAGCAGCGTTTGTACACCCTCGATGAAGACGCGACGGTCATCACCGGGCATGGTCCCGAAACTCGTCTGGGCGATGAAATGCGTGAAAATCCTTTTGTGCGGGCCTGATTTTCCGGGCTGCGTAATGGCCTGATGGAATTTTTGCCTTAGGTCGTGTTCCAACGCCGGCAAGGGTCTATTGCCAACGTCCGTTGCACCACAGAATGTAAAAGTAGGAGCTCTCCATGTTCACCTCGAGTCGTTTGATTATTGTCGCTACTGCCGTGGCCATGCTGGCTGGCTGTGCCAACCAGAATCCGTATGACAATCAGGGGCAGGCCGACAGCGGCTCCACGGGCATGAGCAAAACCGCCAAGTACGGCGGCCTGGGTGCGCTGGCCGGTGCTTTGGCCGGTGCAGCCATCGACCACAACAACCGTGGCAAGGGCGCGCTGATTGGCGCCGCTGTTGTCGGTGCTTCCGCCGCCGGTTACGGTTACTACGCTGACCAGCAGGAAAAGAAACTGCGCGCCAGCATGGCCAACACCGGGGTTGAAGTGCAGCGTCAGGGCGATCAGATCAAGCTGATCATGCCGGGCAACATTACGTTCGGTACCGACTCGGCAAACATCGCTCCAAGCTTCTACCAGCCGCTGAACAACCTGGCCGGTTCGCTTAAAGAGTTCAATCAGAACCAGATTGAAATCGTCGGCTACACTGACAGCACCGGCAGCCGTCAGCACAACATGGACTTGTCCCAGCGTCGTGCTCAAAGCGTGGCAACTTACCTGACGTCGCAAGGTGTCGGCGGTGCCAACCTGTCGGCACGTGGTGCCGGTCCGGATAACCCGATTGCCAGCAATGGCGATGTAAATGGTCGGGCGCAGAACCGTCGTGTAGAGGTTAACCTCAAGGCGATTCCGGGTCAGCAGTATGGCCAACCTGCCCAGCAGCAAGGTCAGCAGTACCAGTAACAAAAAACCTGACTGAACCCCAGGTGTAAAAAGCCCGCCCGATTCTCAGCAGATCGGGTGGGCTTTTTTTTTGTCTGTTCTGACGCCTTCGCGAGCAGGCGCAGGAGTTATCAAGTCAGCAGCAACAAAAAAGCCCTCGGACATCACCTGTCCGAGGGCTTTTTTATGTCGCGTGAAACCGGGTTACTTCTTCAAGCCGTAATGCTCGTCGAGCATGCCTGGGGAGTTTGGCATTTTCGGCGCGTAATCGCGTGGCGGCTCCTGATTGCGTGGCGGCGTCAGGCGTTCCCGTGGTGCTTGCACGGCGGCCTCGGAGTGCAGGGCGGCCAGCAGGCGTTGGCGAGTCTGTTCGTCCAGGGCCAGGCGGTTGGCACCCTCGGCGAGGTGGTCTTGCACTTCCTGATAGCTCTGAGTGAGCTTCTTGACCAGCGTTGCGGTGCTGTTGAAGTGGGTGACCACTTCATTCTGATAGTTGTCAAAACGTTCCTGAATGTCATCCAGCTGACGTTGCGTGCTGCTAGGCGCGGCATTCGGCAGAAGGCGGGCGATCAGGAAACCAATGGCGACACCGGCAACCAGGGCAAGAGTCGGCAACAACCAAACTAAGAGCGAGTGTTCCACGAGTCCTTCCTCTATAAACGGCTTTGCTTTACGTTAACGGCTCGGACCTGCGCTGTATACCGCGACGAGATCGCAATCATGCCAGGCACAGACTTTTAGCTAGACGAGTCGACCCTTCGAGAGGTCACGGAGTTCCTTCCTTGCTTATGCGTGAAACCCCTGTATTGATTGATGGCCCGGTGGGCCAACTGGAAGCCTTGTACCTGGACTCCCCCGAGCCACGTGGCCTGGCGCTGATCTGTCACCCCAATCCGGTGCAGGGCGGCACCATGCTCAATAAAGTCGTTTCGACCTTGCAGCGCACGGCCCGCGACGCCGGTTTGATCACATTAAGATTTAATTACCGTGGCGTCGGCGCGAGCGCCGGCACGCATGACATGGGCACCGGCGAAGTCGATGACGCTCAAGCCGTGGCCGAATGGTTTCGCGCCAAACATCCTGGTTTGCCGATGACCCTGTTCGGTTTCTCGTTCGGTGGTTTCGTTGCGGCGAGCCTCGGCGGACGTCTGGAAGCCAAGGGCGAGCAGCTCAAGCACGTGTTCATGGTCGCGCCGGCGGTGATGCGTCTGGGCGATCAGGATCAGCTGCCGCAGCACGGCGAACTGACGTTGATCCAGCCAGAATCCGACGAAGTCATCGATCCGCAACTGGTTTACGATTGGTCTGACGCCCTCGATCGCCCCCATGAGCTGCTGAAAGTGGCAGAATGCGGACACTTTTTTCACGGCAAGCTGACCGATCTCAAGGATCTGATCCTGCCGCGCCTTTCGAATTGATTGCAGTCTGATAAGCGATTACCCATGACTACTCGTACGCGCATCCTCACCGGCATCACCACCACCGGCACCCCGCACCTGGGCAATTACGCCGGCGCGATCCGTCCGGCGATCCTCGCCAGCCGCGACAGCAATGCCGATTCGTTCTACTTCCTGGCCGACTACCACGCCCTGATCAAGTGCGATGACCCGCTGCGCATTCAGCGCTCGCGTCTGGAAATCGCCGCGACCTGGCTGGCCGGTGGTCTGGATGTGGATCGGGTAACGTTTTATCGCCAGTCCGACATCCCGGAAATCCCTGAGCTGACCTGGCTGCTGACTTGCGTCGCCGCCAAAGGCCTGCTGAACCGTGCGCACGCCTACAAGGCGTCGGTGGACAAGAACGTCGAAACCGGTGAAGACCCGGACGCCGGCATCACCATGGGCTTGTACAGCTACCCGGTGCTGATGGCCGCGGACATTCTGATGTTCAACGCGCACAAGGTCCCGGTCGGTCGCGATCAGATCCAGCACGTGGAAATGGCCCGCGACATCGGCCAGCGCTTCAACCACCTGTTTGGCCAGGGCAAGGAATTCTTCACCATGCCGGAGGCGCTGATCGAAGAAAGCGTCGCCACGCTGCCAGGCCTTGATGGCCGGAAGATGTCGAAAAGCTACGACAACACCATTCCGTTGTTCTCCAGCGCCAAAGAGATGAAGGACGCGATTTCGCGGATCGTCACCGACTCCCGTGCGCCGGGCGAAGCCAAAGATCCGGACAACTCGCACCTGTTCACGCTGTTCCAGGCATTCGCCACTCCGGCGCAGGCCGACGAGTTCCGCAGCGAACTGTTGCAGGGCCTGGGTTGGGGCGAGGCGAAGAATCGTCTGTTCCAGTTGCTCGACAACGAGCTGGGCGAGTCCCGCGAGCGTTACTACCAACTGATCGAACGCCCGGCAGACCTCGAAGACATTCTGCAGCACGGTGCCGCCAAGGCTCGCGCCGTGGCCACGCCGTTCCTCAACGAGCTGCGTGAAGCGGTCGGCCTGCGCTCTTTCGTCAAGCAGACGCAAGTGGCCGCCTCCACCAAGAAGAAAGCCGCGAAAGCCGCACGTTTCGTCAGCTTCCGTGAAGACGACGGCAGCTTCCGTTTCCGTCTGCTGGCTGCCGATGGCGAGCAACTGCTGCTGTCGCGCAACTTCGCTGACGGCAAAACCGCAGGCCAGGTGACCAAGCAACTGCAATCCGGCCAGGCGCTGGACGTTCGCAGTGAAGACCTGAGCTTCAGCGTCTGGCTCGAAGGCGAGTGCGTTGCCGACAGCCCGGCGTTTGCTGACAGCACTGCGCGGGATGTCGCCATCGACGCCTTGCGGGTTGCGCTGACGCCTGTTCAGGAATAATCAACGGCTCGGCCCGACCAAGGGCTGATTGCCATTCTCAAGGGTCGTCGCTACAGTGTCGGCCCGTTTTTGTTGCCTTGCTAACGAATTATGACGCCCCTAGAACGATATCAAGCTGATCTGAAACGCCCGGAATTCTTCCATGACGCCGCCCAGGAAACTGCCGTGCGCCATTTGCAGCGCCTGTACGACGATCTGGTCGCGGCCTCGCAGAACAAACCCGGCCTGCTCGGCAAACTGTTTGGCAAGAAAGACCAGGCGCCGGTCAAGGGCCTGTACTTCTGGGGCGGCGTAGGTCGCGGCAAGACTTACCTGGTCGACACCTTCTTTGAAGCGCTGCCGTTCAAGGAAAAGGTCCGCACTCACTTCCACCGCTTCATGAAGCGCGTGCACGAAGAGATGAAGACCCTCGGCGGCGAGAAAAACCCGCTGACCATCATTGCCAAGCGTTTCTCCGACGAAGCGCGGGTGATCTGTTTCGATGAGTTCTTCGTGTCCGACATCACCGACGCGATGATCCTCGGCACTTTGATGGAAGAGCTGTTCAAGAACGGCGTGACCCTGGTCGCGACTTCGAACATCGTGCCGGACGGTCTGTACAAGGACGGTCTGCAACGTGCGCGCTTCCTGCCGGCCATCGCGCTGATCAAGCAGAACACCGACATCGTCAACGTCGACAGTGGCGTCGACTACCGTCTGCGTCACCTTGAGCAAGCCGAGCTGTTTCACTCCCCACTCGACGAAGCGTCCCACGAGAGCCTGCGCAAAAGCTTCCGCGCACTCACGCCGGAATGCACTCAGGCCATCGAAAACGATGTGCTGATCATCGAGAACCGTGAGATCCGTGCCGTGCGTACGTGCGACGACGTGGCCTGGTTCGACTTCCGCGAACTGTGCGACGGCCCGCGTAGCCAGAACGACTACATCGAACTCGGCAAGATCTTCCACGCCGTGTTGCTCAGCGGTGTAGAGCAGATGAGCGTCACCACTGACGACATCGCCCGACGCTTTATCAACATGGTCGACGAGTTCTACGACCGTAACGTCAAGCTGATCATTTCCGCTGAAGTCGAGCTCAAAGACCTCTACACCGGCGGTCGCCTGAACTTCGAGTTCCAGCGCACCCTCAGCCGTCTGCTGGAAATGCAGTCCCACGAGTTCCTGGCGCGGGCGCACAAGCCGTAGGACGTTTCGAAAATAAAGAAGGGCCTGCATTGCAGGCCCTTTTTTATGCGTCAGTTTTGAAACCGGATGTCGTCGTTGAGATAGCGGGTCAGCTCATCTAGTCGCTGGCAGCCAACGAGCAGCCAAAGCAGGATTCTGGCTTTGCGCGGACAAAGAAATCCAGCCATCGCTGCGCCTTTACGGATCAGATCCATCTCGCTGCCGATGAAGCCGTAGGAGGATTGAGCGGTGGGGCCTGATCCGGTCCGGGTCGCAATGATGACCGGGATTTCTTTTGCGATTGCTTCGACGGCGTCAGCCCAGCGCTCTGAGACGTGTCCTGCGCCGAAACCAGCAATCACCAGCCCGTCGTAACCCAGTTCGAGGATGTTTTCCAACATCAAGGTGTCGGCAGACAGAGAAGCTTCCAGCATGGCAATCGTCTGTGTTGTCTGTTGTGGCAAGGGTAAAAGCTTCCGGTGGGACGACTGGCGTAGATAGCGGACGGTTCCCTCCAGGAGCATCCCTGTGGGACCCGCGACTGGGGAGGAAAACGCCTGCAACGCCAATGAATCGGTTTTGCGGACGACGCTCGCTTGGTGAATCTGGCCGTTCATTACCACTAGAACGCCTCGCTGACGGCTGTTTTCCGCCAGTGCGACTCGGCAAGCATCCAGCAGATTCGCCGGACCATCAGCCCCTGCTTGGGCTGCCGAACGCATGGCACCGGTCAGGACCAGTGGTTCGTCGTGGTCCCACAAGTAATCGAAAAATGTTGCGGTTTCTTCGAGGGTGTCCGTGCCCTGAGTGATGACAACGCCAATAGCGCCTTGCTCAACCTGGTATCTCGCCCAGGAAAGGACGCTCAGCAAGAGCTCGAAATCCAGTGAGGCACTTGGGAATAGGCCGAGTGTTTCAACGGTCACCCGGGCCAGTTCCTTCAGTTCCGGTACTGAGGCCAGCAGGGTTTCACCGTTGACGGTCGGGATAACACCTTCACCAGCATGCCTGGCTTGCATGCTCACGGTACCGCCGAGCGCCGCAATAGCCAGTTTGGGGAGGTTCATGTCATACCTCGTTCGATTGGATGTGATTAAAAAGGTGGCTGTACCCGGTCTTGAGCGACAGGACTTCGGTACAGCTGAATGGGAGAAGTGCGGCATGAAATTTATTGGGTTATGAGGAACCCGATTAGCGGAACAATCAGCAAGGTGCTGATGGCCATGGACAGGACATTCCCTATGTAGGGGTGCATATCAGCCGGTAACCTCTTGGCAATCACACACGCCAAAGGTGGCGCGATGAGTGCCCCTAGCAGCGCACTTGATCCTATTACCTGCCAACTGCCGCCATAGGTCAGAACCGCCGCCGGTACTACGGACACCAGCGGAATGTAGGTGGGATACCAGCCGCGCAATATCCATTGTCGACGCCAGATCACCACGCCTAAAGCTGACGTCAAAGCCTGCGCTCCGATCAGTTGTGGCAGTAAACCTGAGCCGTATACCGGACTCATGGGGTTCAAGGTGTAAGCCAGCAATGCACCCAGTAACAGCCCGAGGCTGGCCAGTTCATTACCAAAGAAGGGCGCTTCCGAAAAGTCTGCCAACACCCGGCGCAGGCTCCAGAAGATTCCGTAGTCGGGCGCCTTTGATCGGGCAGGTGTGGCCGCAGAATCGGATGACTCCTCAGATGGGGCGGATTGCTCGGACTTCACCAGACTCGGCACGTAACGACAGAGTAGAAAGGCAAAGACACTGGCGACGGCCATGCCCGTGACATTACCGATCACAGCTGGCAGGCCCAGTGGATTGCAGACGTAGTTAACGATTAGTAAACACATCGGGGTGACAAGAATGGCACCCATGATGGCTCCGTTGATCGTCACTTTCCAGCCACCGCCAAACATCAGCACCATCGCCGCTGGCAGTGAAACAAAGGCTGCGAACGTCGGTTGCCAATGGGTGGCCGTGACCGTCCAGCCCCACAGCAGGTTACTCAACAGCAGTCCAAGCAGCGAACTGGTGATCAGCCACGGCCATAGCCCGCTGCCATAGGAGATTGCAAAGCCTTGCCAGGATTTCCCCGTTCGATTGGCCCAGTAACCCAGATAGGCTCCCGCCAAGAGTCCAATAGAGGCGAACTCGTGTTTGTAGAATGCAACCTCGCTGATGTCTCCCAGTACCCAGCGCAACCAGGCACTCGGCTCGGGGAGGCTCGTCACCATGTGACTGTAGTCTGGCCAATGGGCTGACCAGGAAGAGCGGTTGGTGAGTGAAAGCCAGAAAATCAGCAGTGTCGTGCCGATCATGAGGAGGATGATCGCAGTATCAAACGGCGATCTGCCGACAAGTCGATTTAGCCGATGTTTTTCGGTTGTGGTGTCCATGAGTGATGACCCCCTTATCAGCGCGGGAGACAAGGGTGTTGGGTGTAACCAAGCATTTGATCGTAGAGATCGGCTCGACGATCGCGATGCAGATCGTTCAAGTTGTTCCAGATGGGTGCGCTACGGGAGCTGGTCAGGTCGATGTCGGCAAACAGGATTTCCTGCTTGTCCGCTGAAGCTACTGCGCCAATCGGCCAGCCATTGGTGCCGGCAATCAGTGAGCAGCCCAGGTATCGGGCGCCTCGTTCTTCGCCGATCCGGCTGGCGGCTGCAATAAACACGTTGTTGACGTGAGCTGCCGTCATCGTCAGATACGAAGCCATGCATTTGCCGGCGTCATCGAACAGCGGCGGAGGCGTCCAGACCCAGTTGTTCAAACTGCAAATGATGTCCGCGCCTTGCTGACTCAGGATGCGCGGCACTTCCGGGAACCAGATATCCCAGCAGATCAACAATCCGATACGGCCTATTGGTGTATCAAAAACCGGGAAGCCCAGGTCGCCTGGAGTGAACCAGAGTTTTTCCAGGTTCCACAAATGGGCTTTCCGATATTTCCCGATAAAACCGTCAGGTCCGACAAGAATGCCGGTGTTGAAGATCCGCATGCCGTCGCGTTCGGTCAGGCCGGCCACGAGGTAAACCTTGTGTTTGCAGGCGAAATCCACCCAGCTCTGCGTGCTCGGTCCGTCGGGAACCGCCTCGGAATGGTCGAAAGCATCCTGCCGATTGCTGAAGAAATAGCCGGTATTTGTAAGCTCAGGCATAACGATGAGATTTGCCCCTCCATTGACCGCTTGTAGCGCCAGTTCCAGGCTGTGATGCAAATTCCCTTCACGATTCTCTATGCCGACTTGTGGGTCGAATTGTACGACTGCAACACGAACAGGACTCGTTGACTCACTCATTTACGCTGACCTCTTATTATTGTTTTTCAACCTGTGTAGTTGTGTGTTTATAAGAGTTGAATCGGTGAGTGAGCGAAAGTCAGCGGCTTCCGTTAAGCGTGTAGTCCTTTTCCCAAGATGAACGAGGTTGAGCCAATACACAGCGTGCATCGACTCTTTAGCGGGGAAAGTCTAGGTCAGGTCCTGAGTTTGTATTCTGGATAGTCACTCATGGAAAAGCCGCCATTGAATGTAGCTTCGGTTTTATTGCAGATATGAATGACTGCATCGACGGCACCTCGAAAGCAAGGCTCTGTCCAGCCGGCATCGACTGAAAAAGACTCGCCAGAAAAATAGATGCCAGAAATATGTGAAAAATCTCTGTTGTACTTCATCAAACCCACTGCGTCGTAGTAGGTTCCGGGCCTGTACAACTTTGCACACCCCAAAGCATTTTTATCGGTCATCCAGCGTTGGACGACTGCTTGATCAATGCCAATATAGGGAGAGATTTTTTCCTGGATATTGGCGGAGTTCATAAGGATTCGATCAAGCTCTTTTGCGCATTTCGTAACCAGCTCTTTGTCAGTGAAGGACGCGAGTTTGGTTGCATCATCCTCCCACGTGTAACTCAGAAGGATGCAGTCATAATTATAGTTGTCGTTATAGCGATAGGTATAAATGTCGTGAATGAAACTATCTGTGACTATGGCTTGTGGGATTTTGGTGTTTTTTGATAAGAATGATTTTTTTAATGGTGCATAGACTTTGCAACTGGTTTCCCAGTGAGCGGTTTTATAGGCATTGATCGTTTCGAATGGAAGCATTTCTTGATTGAAGTTCTCGAGCTTGATTCGAGTTTCGATCAGCCATGAGGGAAGGGTCATGATGATTGAATCAAAGTCGTCGAATAATTCCTGAGTTTGCCCGGGGTGGCTCGATTTCCAGTTGTAGTAGACGCGTATTTTTTGATTGTCCAGTTTTTTTAGTTTTGTGACGGACGAGTCCGTGAGGAAACCATTACTGCGCTCAAGGCAGTGTTCGTAGAAGGATTTTCCGGTTTCGTCTGTTTTCATGAATAACAGGCATTCATCCAAAGAGGCGAGCCCGATATAGCGAGGTCTGTCGAAACCCAGCCCCTTGGAGTCAAAAACGGCTTCGCTGTGCAGGTGTGGTGAAGCTATCGGTTCACCGGTCGCGTCCACTCGGCCATGAATCAGTTGTAGCTGGCTGCTGAATCCAAAAATTGCCGTACGCAGGGGATAAAGCGAGCAGACATCGTAGAAGGCGCCCCAGCTACCGTCACCGATGCCTATCGAATAGAAAATGGCGGACTCGTCCGGGGACATTCCCATCCCGCCGAAGTCTCCTGGCGAGCTTTCATGCCAAGCATCTACTATTGGCATGCTGACCAGGTCACGAAAAGAAATGCCCTCGTATTTTTTGACGATACCAGCCCACATGGCTTCCCATCGTTGGCTGGCATAAACCTCTGCTACGTGGCGGGTCATGCGGTCAGCAAATGCTTTCCACTTGGCGTAAACCCGTTGAAGCTCCTCGCCAGGAGGTGGTGTCATGCCGTCTTCATTTGTCCATATCAACATCTGTGGAGTAGCGCTACCTCCCATGCTTCCTTCTCGAAGATAGATGCCAGTTGACGTTACCCACTGGCTTCCGGGATTTGGGAAGTCTGAAATAGCCAAGTCAAACTCCTTGGCGTAGTAAGCCATCAGAGACTTACCTTCTTTAGGCGGTTCGTCTGCTGTGTTGAAGAAGGGCATGCGCATCGCCCCCATTTCAAAGGGTGTATGACTTTCTACGGAGTTTCGGCTTCCGGGGATTGTAAGGTGTCTGCCGCCTATGCGTTTGGATTGTTCTATAAGCGTTGTATTGGTAAAGCCGCAACGATAAAGCTCTCTGGCGGCAGTGAGCCCAGTCACACCTGCACCAATGATGCATATTTTATGATTTGGGTTGGACGCGTTTGCGATGCCGTTTTCTTGTTCTACCAATGCTCGATAGTCAAAACATAAGTCTGGCGGGTTCGGAAAGCGAGCGCTCCACTTGTTGTTCGATGAGCGCTTTGTTCGAATAATATCTTTGGCAATATGTGACGGATAGTTGTAACTAGAGCCGATGGTCATTGTTGATCTTCCCTGATGTGTGCATATTTTGTTTGCAGGGAGGTATGTTGAGGTCTTGAACAGTCGGCTAACAAGTGTAAATCTGAGTTATCCATCACTCTGGTTTCCGATTTACTCGTAGGATAAAGGCGCGCGAAGCGAGGTGTTGCGTTTAGATCGCAATGTCGAGTTTGAATTGTTAGTTACATAAAGCTTCTGAAGCAGGCGCCGCTCCTCAGCCGTCTGCTGGAAATGCAGTCCCACGAGTTCCTGGCGCGGGCGCACAAGCCGTAACGGTCCACTTAAGGCATGGTTGACCCTTTCCTTGGGGCAACCGCGCCTTCATTGCACCGCCGGGGCCGGGAATTCCAGCAGGTCCCCGTCGTTCGGGATCCGCAGGCGCGATTCGATGCCGGCCTGTCGGGCGGCGCTGGCCAGTGACTGGCGTGTTACGGGGCAGTGGCTGAGCGCTTCAAGGTGATTGGCGACCACTGTGCCTGAAGACTGCCGAGTGAATGCCAGCACCTCATCAGTCCCCATGATGATGTCCCCGCCCAAATCGAAACGCGCACCGCCAGCCGGTACCACAGAAACGTCTGGCCGATGAAGGGCAACGAACGCCTGAACGACAGGCGTGAGCAGCGTATCGCCCGTCAGGTAGAGGCTCGGCTCGCCAGGCATTTCAATCAAATAACCCACGCCATGCTCCATCATCTTGCCTACCAGTCCTCGCCCATGGGTGCAGCGAATCGTGCGGATCTGACCGCCGAGGAAGGCGCTCGGTTGCTCGTGAGCGGCCGGTAACGGCTGCACATTCAAATCATGCTCGGCCAGATGGGTGGCGTCGTGCGGTGTGCAGATGACCGGGATTCGAGTCTCGCGCAGCCACTTTTTCGCGGCGCGATCCAGATGGTCGAAGTGTCCTTTCTGACAATGGGTGATCAGGCAGTGAGTGACGGACTCCAGTGCGGCCGTTGCCGAGCGGGGTAGCTCTACCAGAGGGTTGCGGTCTCGTGCGCTGAAAATGCGTAAGGGTGGAAGTGCGTGTTTTCGGGCCAGCATCGGGTCGACCAAGATGCGATGAGGGCCGAGCTCGACAATAATCGTCGCGTTGCGTAGCTGATGAATCTTCATGGCGATTCCTCTGGGAAGAAGCGCCATTGTGTCCAGTCACGTTGCACCACAGAATGGCAGATCCGGACATAATTAATTCGATTTCAGCCATGACGCCACCTCTTCGAATCGGCTTGCTGCTTTTCCCTCGTTGCATGCCTGCGGGCTTGTTGGCATTTGCCGATTTGCTGCACGCCGCCAATCGTCGCGCTTCGCGGGTGTTCTTTGAAACTCGCTTTGTCGCCTTGCAGGCCGGTACGGTGGAATGCGCTCAGGGCCTGTCACTCCAGGTCGACAGCGCATTGGCAGAGGCAGAGTGTGACGCACTGTTGATCCCCGGTTTCTGGGCCGAGTCAGCCCGGCAGGTCGACGAGACATTGGCTGCCAATGGCTCTTTGGTTGCATTGCTGTCGACACGTTCGAAGAAGCAGCTGTGGAGTTATTGCAGTGGGGTCTGTCTGTTGGCTGCGAGCGGGAAGCTGGACGGTCAGCCGGCGACGGTGACGTGGTGGCTGGCAGACGTTATGGCGCAGCGCCATAAAGCCGTGAAGTGGCGAAGCGAGCGTCACAGCATCATTAACGAACGGACGGCTACCGCGTCCGGTGTGAACGGTTACTTGCCCATCGCTCAGGCCTTGATCGAGCGGTATGTCAGCGCGGAGGTGTTTCGCGATCTCACCAGGCTGATGGTGCTTGCGCGCCCGGCCCGGGCGCATAGCGCCTTTGCGGCCATGAGTTTGATTGAGCAGTCGAGCAAGCTGTTGCGCCAGTTGCATGCTCTGGTTGAGCAGTTGCCGGCCGAACAGATAACCGTGCAGCGGTTGGCGGAGCAGCTCGGCATGTCCGAGCGCACCCTGTCGCGTAAGGTGAGCAGTGAAACCGGTGTCGCCGTTGCGACCTATGCTCGCTGCATCAAGCTGAATCAGGTCAGCGAGCGCCTGATCCTCACGTCCGCGCCGGTCAATACGATCAGTGCCGAGTTGGGTTTCAGCAGCGACTCCAACCTGCGGCGGATGTTCAAGGAACTGACAGCGTTGACTCCGCTGGAGTACCGGCAGCAGTTCGGGCGGTATTGAAAAGCCGGGTTCGCCTTGCGCACGATCGTTCCCACGCAGAGTGAGGGAACGATCGGCTGTGTGATTACGCGGCTTGCTGGAACTGCTGCCGATACTGGTTCGGCGACAACTCGGTGTGCTGGCGGAACAGTCGGGCGAAGAAGCTCGCGTCGTCATAGCCGACTTCGTAGCTGATGGTCTTGATGCTTTTGCGGCTGGCGGACAGCAAGCCCTTGGCGGTTTCGATGCGCAACCG
The DNA here is from genome assembly GCF_018986375.1 of Pseudomonas sp. CVAP#3. NCBI lineage: Bacteria > Pseudomonadati > Pseudomonadota > Gammaproteobacteria > Pseudomonadales > Pseudomonadaceae > Pseudomonas > Pseudomonas sp. CVAP#3. Next base: position 609,754 of record NZ_JAHMSC010000001.1, on the reverse strand, counting down.
TTGCAGGTAGTGCAGCGGCTTGTCACCAGTGGCGGTCTGGAAGCGCCGCATGAAGTTGCGGATGCTCATGCCATGTTCGCGGGCGACGTCTTCGAAGCGGAACTTGTCGGCAAAATGCTCTTCGAGCCAGTGCTGGATCTGCAGGATGATCACATCCTGGTGCAGCTTCTGTCCGCCGAAACCGATACGGCCAGGTGAATAACTGCGCTGCACTTCATACAGAATGTCGCGGGCCACGGCCTGGGCCACATTGGCCCCGCAGAAGCGCTCGATCAAATAAATGTAGAGGTCGCAGGCCGAGGTGGTGCCGCCGGCGCAGTACAGGTTGTCGGCGTCGGTCAGGTGCTTGTCCTGATTGAGCTGAACGTTGGGGAAGCGCTCTTCGAAGGCGTTGAAGAAACGCCAGTAAGTGGTCGCTTCCTTGCCATCGAGCAAACCCGCCTCGGCGAGCCAGAACACTCCGGTGGCTTCACCGCAGAGCACCGCGCCGCATGCGTGTTGCTCGCGCAGCCACGGCAGCACCTGTGGATAACGTTTGCAGAGGGTGTCGAAATCGTCCCAGAACGCCGGGAGGATGATGATGTCGGCGTTTTCCAGGCCGCCATCCACCGGCATGATCACATCGCTGAAGCTGTTGACCGGTTTGCCGTCGGGGCTGACCAGGCGGGTTTCGAACGCCGGGGTCAGGCCGTGGCCCAGTTGTTTGCCGTAACGCAGGCTGGCCAGATGGAAGAAATCCTTGGCTTGCATGAGGGTAGAAGCAAAAACCCGATCGATTGCCAGGATGCTGACGCGCCGCAGGGGCGTGGAGAGTTGGATAGACATATTCAGTTTATTCTTATAGGGGAAAGTGGTCACCAAGCGGCTGGATCGTCTTATTTTTTGTCTGATGTGTCCAGTGTCCTGTTATCAACTGGAGGCTTAGGCTCAGGGATTCAATAGCGACCCACAATAACCACAGGTGCCCCGATGATCCCCAGAACCTTGTTCAGTTCCGAGCACGAGCTGTTTCGCGACAGCGTACGAACCTTCCTCGAAAAAGAAGCCGTGCCGTTTCATGCGCAGTGGGAAAAACAGGGCTACATCGATCGCAAGTTGTGGAACAAGGCGGGGGAGGCGGGGATGCTCTGCTCCCATCTGCCGGAAGCGTACGGCGGGTTCGATGCGGACTTCCTCTACAGCGCGGTGGTGATCGAAGAGGTGGGGCGACTGGGGTTGACCGGTATCGGCTTTTCCCTGCATTCGGACATTGTGGCGCCGTACATCCTGCATTACGGCAGCGAAGTGCTGAAGCACAAATACCTGCCGAAACTGGTTTCGGGTGAAATGGTTACCGCGATTGCCATGACCGAGCCGGGCGCCGGCTCCGACCTGCAAGGGGTGAAAACCACTGCGGTGCTGGAGGGCGACGAGTATGTGATCAACGGTTCGAAAACCTTCATCACCAACGGCTTTCTCGCGGACCTGGTGATTGTCGTGGCCAAGACTGATCCCAAGGCCGGGGCCAAGGGCACCAGTCTGTTTCTGGTGGAGGCGAACACCCCGGGCTTCGAAAAGGGCAAGCGCCTGGAGAAGGTCGGCATGAAGGCGCAGGACACCTCGGAGCTGTTTTTCCAGGACGTCCGTGTGCCCAAGGAAAACCTCTTGGGGCAGGCCGGGATGGGGTTCGCCTATCTGATGCAGGAATTGCCGCAGGAACGTCTGACGGTCGCCATCGGCGGTTTGGCCTCAGCCGAGGCAGCGTTGCAGTGGACCCTGGATTACACCCGCGAGCGCAAGGCGTTCGGCAAGGCGATTGCGGACTTTCAGAACACCCGCTTCAAACTGGCGGAGATGGCCACGGAGATTCAGATTGGCCGGGTCTTCGTCGACCGCTGCCTGGAGCTGCACCTGCAAGGCAAGCTCGATGTGCCGACGGCGGCGATGGCCAAATACTGGGGCACCGACCTGCAATGCAAGGTGCTCGACGAGTGCGTGCAACTGCATGGCGGTTACGGTTTCATGTGGGAATACCCGATCGCCCGGGCCTGGGCGGATGCGCGGGTGCAGCGGATTTATGCCGGGACCAATGAAATCATGAAAGAGATCATCGCGCGTTCGCTGTAATGCAGCGTGATCGTTCCCACGCCGAGTGGGAACGATCAGTGCAGGTTACGGTGCCGGGTTCGGGTGATCCTTGTGAATCGCCTCGATCCCCGCCAGCACTTCATCCGACAGTTTCAGGTCGAAACTGGCAATGTTGCTGTCCAGTTGTTCCAGCGTGGTCGCGCCAATGATGTTGCTGGTGACGAACGATTGCCGGGTCACGAACGCCAGGGCCATTTGTGCCGGGTCCAGGCCGTGTTCACGGGCCAGTGCCACGTAACGGCTGCACGCGAATTCCGACTGCGGGTTGAAGTAGCGGCTGAAGCGGCTGTAAAGGCTCAGGCGAGCTTTTGCCGGGCGGGCCCCGCCTTCGTATTTGCCGGACAGAAAACCAAACGCCAGCGGCGAATAGGCGAGCAGCCCACATTGTTCGCGGATGGCGATTTCCGACAGGCCGATTTCAAAGCTGCGGTTGAGCAGGTTGTAGGGGTTCTGGATCGACACCGCACGCGACCAGCCGCGGGCTTCGGCCAGCGCGAGGAACTTCATGGTGCCCCAGGGCGTTTCGTTGGACAGGCCAATGTGGCGGATCTTGCCGGCCTTGACCTGTTCGTCGAGTGCTTCGAGGGTGTCTTCCAGCGGGGTCAGGTTGACTTCGCTCTTGTGCGTGTAGCCCAGCTGACCGAAGAAATTGGTGCTGCGCTCCGGCCAGTGCAGTTGGTAGAGGTCGATATAGTCGGTCTGCAAGCGTTTGAGGCTGGCGTCCAGGGCCTGGACGATGTGTTCGCGGTTGTGTTTGAGGTGGCCGCCGCGAATGTAGTCGATGGTGTTGCCGGGGCCGGCGATCTTGCTCGCCAGAATCCAGTCGGCGCGATCGCCACGACTCTTGAAGTAATTGCCAATGTAGCGTTCGGTGGTGGCGTAGGTTTCGGCTTTGGGCGGCACCGGGTACATCTCGGCGGTGTCGATGAAATTGATCCCGGCGCTCTTGGCTCGTTCAATCTGGGCGAAGGCCTCTGCCTCGCTGTTTTGCTCGCCCCAGGTCATGGTCCCGAGGCAGATTGCACTCACGTTCAGATCGGTACGGCCCAGCTGTCGATAGTCCATCGGGTAGTCCTTGGCGGAAAACAATCATAAAAGCAGGTTGAATTTTTTTTCGCAATCTGCATAATTGCGCACCTCTTTCTGCAGTGGAAGTGATGCGCCGCCTGCCGAAGAATCTTGCCGTTGAACGGACGCGCCGACCCGAGCCCCCGATAGCGTCTGTACCCGGCTGCCTTTGACTTGTCAAAGTACGCACTATTCAGTAAGATCCGCCGTCTAAATTTACAGGGCGGCCCCTGAGGCTATAAAGAATGAAAACTTTTACTGCTAAACCGGAAACAGTAAAGCGCGACTGGTTTGTCGTCGACGCTGCTGGTCAGACCCTGGGTCGTCTGGCCACCGAGATCGCGAGCCGTCTGCGTGGCAAGCACAAGCCTGAGTACACTCCTCACGTTGACACCGGCGACTACATCGTCGTTATCAATGCCGAGCAGATTCGTGTGACCGGTGCTAAAACCACCGACAAAATCTACTACTCCCACTCCGGTTTCCCGGGCGGCATCAAGTCGATCAACTTCGAAAAGCTGATCGCTAAAGCCCCTGAGCGCGTGATCGAGACCGCGGTCAAAGGCATGCTGCCTAAGAACCCGCTGGGTCGCGACATGTATCGTAAGCTGAAAGTCTATGCGGGCGCTGCTCACCCTCATACTGCTCAGCAGCCCCAAGAACTGAAGTTTTAACGGAATAGTTCATTATGTCGGCGACTCAAAATTACGGCACTGGCCGTCGCAAGACCGCAACCGCACGCGTTTTCCTGCGTCCGGGCACTGGTAACATCTCCATCAACAACCGCTCCCTGGATAATTTCTTCGGTCGCGAAACTGCCCGCATGGTAGTTCGTCAGCCGCTGGAATTGACTGAGACTGTCGAGAAGTTCGACATCTACGTCACCGTGATCGGTGGTGGTGTAAGTGGTCAAGCTGGCGCAATCCGCCACGGTATCACTCGCGCTCTGATGCAGTACGACGAAACTCTGCGCGGTGCTCTGCGCAAAGCCGGCTTCGTTACTCGTGATGCACGTGAAGTTGAACGTAAGAAAGTTGGTCTGCGTAAAGCGCGTAAGCGTCCGCAGTACTCGAAGCGTTAATTCGCTTTCGCGTTCAAAGCGCCCAGTCTCCTCGCGGAGCTGGGCGTTTTTTTTGCTTAAAGATTTATGATGTGACAACTTGCCACATCCGTAGAGCCCCTATACTACAAGGCTTGGCGCTGACCCCGGATGGTAATTACCTTGTCAGAACTGGGGCTTTTCATTACCATTCTGCAAAATTTTTATAAGTTCAGATTTTTACTTAGTAGATGCCTGATTTAACAGGCCACAAAGCTGATGGGAGAGGACTGAATGAGCAATGACGGCGTGAATGCAGGCCGGCGTCGCTTCTTGGTAGCAGCCACATCCGTGGTGGGTGCTGCAGGAGCGGTGGGGGCTGCGGTCCCGTTCGTGGGGTCATGGTTTCCCAGTGCCAAGGCGAAAGCCGCAGGTGCACCGGTGAAAGTGAATGTCAGCAAAATCGAACCAGGTCAGCAGATGATTGCTGAATGGCGCGGTCAGCCGGTATTCATCGTCCGCCGTACGCAGGAGATTTTGGGGAATCTTGCAAAGATCGAGGGTGACCTCTCTGATCCAGACTCCAAGAATTCGGTACAGCCAACTTACGTGGACCCCAAGACGCGCTCGATCAAGCCGGAAGTTCTGCTGCTGATCGGTATTTGCACGCACTTGGGTTGCTCTCCGACCTTCCGCCCAGAAGTAGCGCCTGCCGATCTCGGCCCGAAATGGGTAGGTGGTTATTTCTGCCCTTGCCACGGTTCCCACTACGATCTGGCTGGCCGCGTCTTCAAGTCGCAACCCGCGCCTTTGAATCTGCCAGTTCCCCCGCATTCCTATGAGTCGAACGACATCATTGTCATCGGCGTCGATACGGAGAAAGCGTGATGAGCAAGTTCATGGATTGGGTTGATGCGCGCTTTCCTGCCACTAAAATGTGGGAAGACCATCTCAGCAAGTACTACGCCCCGAAGAACTTCAACTTCTTCTATTTCTTTGGCTCCCTGGCGCTGTTGGTTCTGGTTAACCAGATCGTAACCGGTGTCTGGCTGACCATGAGCTACACCCCGTCGGCGGAAGAGGCATTCGCCTCCGTCGAATACATCATGCGCGACGTCGAGTACGGCTCGATCCTGCGTCTGCTGCACTCCACCGGCGCTTCGGCGTTCTTCATCGTGGTTTACCTGCATATGTTCCGTGGCCTGCTCTACGGTTCGTACCAGAAGCCGCGTGAGCTGGTGTGGGTCTTCGGCATGCTGATCTACCTGGCGCTGATGGCTGAAGCCTTCATGGGCTACCTGCTGCCGTGGGGTCAGATGTCCTACTGGGGCGCCCAGGTGATCATCTCGCTGTTCGGTGCGATCCCGGTCATCGGTAACGACCTGACCCAGTGGATCCGTGGTGACTACCTGATTTCGGGCATCACCCTGAACCGCTTCTTCGCCCTGCACGTCGTGGCCTTGCCGATCGTGATTCTCGGTCTGGTGGTGTTGCACGTTCTGGCGCTGCACGAAGTCGGCTCGAACAACCCGGATGGCGTGGACATCAAGAAACACAAGGACGAAAACGGCGTACCGCTGGACGGCATTGCCTTCCACCCGTACTACACCGTGAAAGATATCGTCGGCGTGGTGGTGTTCCTGTTCATCTTCTGCGCGATCGTGTTCTTCTTCCCGGAAATGGGCGGTTACTTCCTCGAGAAGCCGAACTTCGAAGTGGCGAACGCCTTCAAGACTCCGGAACACATTGCCCCGGTCTGGTACTTCACCCCGTTCTACGCGATTCTGCGCGCGGTTCCGGACAAGCTCCTGGGCGTTGTGGCCATGGGTGCTTCGATTGCCTTGCTGTTCGTCCTGCCCTGGCTCGACCGTAGCCCGGTCAAGTCCATGCGCTATAAGGGCTGGCTGAGCAGGATCTGGCTCTGGGTGTTCTGCATCTCCTTCGTGATTCTTGGCTGGCTGGGCGTCATGGCGCCTACCCCGGAACGTACGTTGCTGTCGCAGGTCTGTACCTTCCTGTACTTCGCCTACTTCATTCTGATGCCGTTCTACACCAGGCTCGAGAAGACCAAACCGGTTCCGGAAAGGGTGACTGGCTGATGAAAAAGCTATTTGCTGTACTGATTCTTGCTGCGTTGCCTGTCTTGTCCTTCGCGGCCGAGCACGGCGGTCCAGAGCTCGAAAAAGTCGATATCGACGTCTCTGATAAAGCGGCAATGCAAGATGGCGCGCGTACGTTCGCCAACTACTGCATGGGTTGCCACAGTGCCAAGTTCCAGCGCTATGAGCGCGTTGCCGACGATCTGGGGATTCCTCACGATCTGATGCTGAAGAACCTGGTGTTCACGGGCGCCAAGATCGGTGACCACATGAGCATCGGCATGCAGCCGGCAGACGCCAAGTCCTGGTTCGGCGCTGCGCCGCCCGACCTGACGCTGGTGGCTCGCGTTCGTGGTACTGAATGGCTCTACGGCTACCTGCGGTCGTTCTATGAAGACCCGACTCGTCCTTGGGGTGTGAACAACAAGGTGTTCCCGAACGTCGGTATGCCTAACGTTCTGGTCGGCCTGCAGGGTCGTCAGGTGGTAGGCTGCAAACAAGTTCAAATCGTCGAAGGCGGCAAGAAGCAGTATGATCCTCTGACCGGCACGCCGCTGACTCATGAAGCGTGCGATCAGCTGACCATCGTGCCAAAAACCGGTGCTCTGAACGAGCAGCAGTTCGACGAGAAGGTCAAGAATCTGGTGACCTTCCTGGCCTATTCGGCCAACCCGGTGAAGCTGCAGCATCAGCGCATCGGTACCTATGTGTTGCTGTACCTGGCGTTCTTCTTCGTATTCGCTTACCTGCTCAAGCGTGAATACTGGAAAGACGTGCATTGATAAAGCTTTAAGTAATTGCTGTTAATCGCGCGCGCCCAAGGGCGTCTCTGAACGTGTAACGAGTCTGGTCATCCAGACGTTACGGGAGACGCCCTCTGGGCGCGCGCGTTTTTCCGCTCCCGATAATTTTTACAAGCGAGGAGGACCGCCATGGGCGTGACCAATCGGTTGGCCTGTTACTCCGACCCCGCCGACCACTATTCCCACCGAGTGCGTATCGTACTGGCAGAGAAGGGTGTCAGCGCCGAGATCATCAGTGTGGAGGCGGGCCGTCAGCCGCCAAAGCTGATCGAAGTGAACCCTTACGGCAGCTTGCCCACCCTGGTTGATCGTGACCTGGCGTTGTGGGAGTCGACCGTGGTGATGGAATATCTGGATGAGCGTTACCCGCATCCACCGTTGCTGCCGGTTTATCCGGTGGCGCGTGCCAACAGTCGTCTGCTGATTCACCGTATTCAACGTGACTGGTGTGTTCTGGTGGATCTGATTCTGGATTCGCGGACCAAGGAGCCGGCACGTGTGCAGGCTCGCAAGGAATTGCGTGAGAGCCTGACTGGCGTTTCGCCGCTGTTCGCCGACAAGCCGTTTTTCTTAAGTGAGGAACAAAGTCTGGTGGATTGTTGCCTACTGCCAATACTCTGGCGCTTACCGATTCTGGGTATTGAACTGCCGCGGCCTGCCAAGCCGCTGCTTGATTACATGGAGCGCCAGTTTGCGCGTGAGGCTTTCCAGGCGAGTCTGTCTGGTGTCGAACGCGATATGCGCTGAGGCTTAAGGAGCCGCTATGAACTCCAGTCGACCTTATTTGGTCCGCGCGCTCTATGAGTGGATTGTGGACAACGATTGCACCCCGCACCTGCTGGTCAATTCCGAGTATCCGTCGGTGCAGGTGCCGCAAGGCTTTGCCAGCGACGGACAAATTGTCCTGAACGTATCGCCTGCGGCGGTGCGCCATCTGCACATGGATAATGATGCGGTCAGCTTTGAAGGGCGCTTCGGTGGCGTGCCGCATACGCTGTACGTGCCTATCGCTGCGATCCTCGGCATTTACGCCCGGGAGAACGGTCAGGGCATGGTCTTCGATCTGGAATCGCCTATGGAAGACGAGGAAGAGATCGAGCCGGATGATGATCTTCCACCACCCGACAGCGAGCCACCGCGTCCCAGCGGCAGGCCAAGCTTGAAGGTAGTGAAGTAATAAAAAAGGCGACCCGTAAGGGTCGCCTTTTTTGTGCCTGCTCTTCTGTAGGTCTGTAGGAGCAAAGCTTGCTCGCGATGGCGGCCTCAAGGACGCCATCGCCGGCAAGCCGTGCTCCTGCAGGGGCGCGGCAGGTATCAGTCGATGTACTCGAACAGCTTCACAATCTTCTGTACGCCAGAAACGCCCTGCACCAGGTTGGTGGCCAGGTCGGCTTCCTGTTTGGTCAGCAGACCCAGCAAGTAGACGATACCGTTCTCGGTCACAACCTTGATGCGCGAGCCCGGGATGCTGGCGTCGGCGAGCATCTGGGTTTTGATCTTGGTGGTCAGCCAGGCATCGTTATTGCGGGCCAGTATCGACGAAGGCTGCATCACTTGCAGTTCGTTGTGCACGGTTTTTACCCGCTGAACCGCAGCGGCGGCTTGACCGGCCAGTTCCTTGAGGTCGGGGCTTGGTGTTTGCCCGGCGAGCAGCACCACACCGTTGAAGCTGGTGACGATGATGCGCGAGCCTTGGGCCAGGCCCGGGCTGGCCTTGGCCACGTTCACGTCGACCTTGGTTTCGATCAGGGAATCGTCGATCTTGCTGCCGAAGGTGCGAGTGCCGCGATCGTCTTCAATGGGGGTTTCGCGGGTCGCGGTGAGTACCGAGCTGCAACCGCTGATGCCCAGGCTTAGAGTCAAGGCCAGAAGGCCAAGGCGATTAAGGGTCATTCTTCACTCCCGAACAGTTGGCTGTCGATCAAGTCGCAAAGACAGTGGATCGCCAGCAGGTGGACTTCCTGAATACGTGCAGTGACATTGGCCGGCACGCGTATTTCGACGTCTTCGGGCAATAACAGCGATGCCATGCCGCCGCCATCGCGTCCGGTCAATGCTACGACAATCATTTCGCGATCATGTGCGGCCTGGATCGCTTGAATAATGTTTGCCGAGTTGCCGCTGGTGGAAATTGCCAGCAGCACGTCGCCGGGTTGGCCGAGCGCGCGGATCTGTTTGGAGAAGATTTCGTTGTAACTGTAGTCGTTGGCGATCGAGGTGATCGTCGAACTGTCGGTCGTCAGCGCAATCGCCGGCAAGCTCGGGCGTTCGCGCTCGAAGCGGTTGAGCAGTTCGGAGGAGAAGTGTTGTGCGTCACCGGCTGAACCGCCGTTGCCGCACGAGAGCATTTTGCCTTCGTTGAGCAGGGCGTTGACCATCACTTGGCTGGCTTGCTCGATGTGCGGTGCAAGTACGTCCATCGCCTGTTGCTTGGTATCGATACTGGCCTGAAAAAGCTGGCGAATTCGCGATTGCATGTCCATCTGTGTGACCTTAAGTAGCGCGGCTTGGTGGCACAGCAATGTGCAGCCCGCAAAGCAAAGAGCAAAAGTGTTGAGTGAAGATCGGCCTTGCCTTTGAGCAGTCAGCTGTCAAAGGCGTTCCTTAGCCAGTTCAAATGAGCCGCGCTGCCGTCTATGGCAACTACGTCGAAACGGCAGGGGGAGTTGGCCCAGCGCGACTCGCGCTGCAGAAAATACTGCGCGGCGAGTATCAATTTCTGACGCTTGCGCGCATCGATGCTGCCGAGCGCGCCACCCCATTGGGTGTTTTGTCTGTAGCGGACTTCGACGAATACTACTGTATCGCCGTCAAGCATGACCAGATCAAGCTCGCCGCGGTTACACAACCAGTTCTGCGCCAGGAGGCGCAGACCTTGTTGCTGGAGATGCTTGAGCGCCTGGCTTTCAGCATCTCGACCACTTTGTTGGCGTGACCTGTCGGGCATTAGCGTGGCGTATCAGGCAGGCGTTGAACCTGGCCGTTGATGAACTGTGCCCACGGCAGCTGACGTTGAATGCGTTGCGACGAGGTCATGCTCAGGGTGCCCGACTGACCTTCGATGGAGCTGTCTGGCAGTGCCTTGAGTTGGCCCAGGCGCGGCGCCAGGCGATAGGCGTCGACGCCCATTGCGTAGAGGCGGCCCAGGCTGCCCGCAGCTTGTGGCCATTGAGCGGTCACTTGTCTGCGCAGCGGGTCGTTGGCGTCCAGCAGCCATGGGGTTTCGCAGAAGCGAACGCCGTTCATGTCGTTGTACTGGTTCTGGTCGCCGCTGGCGCTGAATACGTGGGATGTGGCGTAAACCGGTACGTCACCTGCGTATTGGAAGTTCAGCGTTGGTTTGATCTGCTGGGCTTGCTGCGGTGTCGAGGCGAGGAAAATGAACTCGATGTCCTGGCGGCGCGAAGGCTGTGCAGCCACTTGCGAGCCTACGGTGCTTTGCAGGCTCTTGGCGCGGCCTTCGCTCTGACGCAGTTGGAACAGGTCGGCGATTTGCTGGGCCAGGGCCACTGGCTGATCAACGCGTTCAATGCCCACGACGGTACCGCCGTTGGCTTCCCAGTCCTGGCGGAAGGCTTTGAGCACGCGATCGCCCCATTCGCCTTTCGGTACGAGTGCGGCGGCGCGGTGCAGGCCGTCGGCGCGTGCCCGGCGGGAAACTTCGCGGGCTTCGTCTTCGGCAGCCAGGCCGAACTGGAACAGTTGGGTTGGTCCTTGCTCGCCTTCGCTGTAGTTCAGCGCCAGCGTGGTGATCGGCAGTTGCGGGCGAGCGCTGAGTTGTTTGACCAGCGGTTTTTCCAGCGGGCCGATGACCAGTTGCACGCCGTCGGCTTGTGCCTTGCGATAGAAGTCGTCCAGCGAGGTCAGGTGCGAGCTGTCATAGAACTCGATGGCAGGCGGCTTCTGCCCGGCTTGTTGAGCCTGGTAGTGAGCGGCCATGAACCCTTCGCGCAGCGCCTTGGCGACCGACGCCAGCGGACCGTCTTGCGGCAGCAGCAGGCCGATCTTGCTGATCGGTTGGCTGGCCAATTCCTTGAGTTTGGTCAAAGGCAGTGGCAGCACCAGTGCGGCAGGGTGTTTCGGGTGCTGGGCGCGCCAGTTGTCGATGGCGGCCTGCTGCTGTTCCAGCGTAGCGGCGTTTTTCACCGCCACGGCCAGGCTCATCCAGCCGCCGAGGTCGTCGGTGGTGATGGGTTGCAGTTGATCGGTCGGCAAGGACGAAATGAGTGCCCAGATGGCCTCGTGGTTTTTGCTGGCCGCGTCATCCTTGAGCAGTGGGGCGATAAAGATGCGTTCGCGGGCGGCGGCCAGGGTCTGGCCGTCGGCTTCAAGGGCGCGCGCATGGACGGTGCCGGTGCGTACTTGCTGCTCGACCGGCATCTCGCTCAGGTGTTGCTGGCTCGGATGGCTCAAGGCGGTCAGTGCTGCCTTGGGCTGGTTGCGAGTCATCGCCAGTTCGGCGGCCAGGGTGCTGGCGTATACCTGTTGGCCGGGTTTCAACTGGTCCATCGGGACCTGCTGAAGGATTTGTGCCGACTGGCCGGCATTACCCTGGCGGTAGGCCAGGTCTGCCGCGCTCAGGCGCAACAGGGCGGCCTTCTCCGGCGTTTTGCTGGTGGCGGCCTGTTCGAGCAATTGCTCGATACTGGCATCCGCAGTCCGTGGAAGTTCGCCAAGGCTGGAGGAGGGCGAGCTGGCGCAAGCCGCCAACAGAGCAGCGAGGCAGAGGGCAGAGAACAGCCGCAGGCAAGCGATCATGTAATGTTCCTGATACTCGATCAAATTAGCGTGGAATTGTACCCAAGCGCTGGCCGGGGCGCGATGTTACTGGCGTGAAACCTTCAATTTAGGTCGTGTAAATGTTACGACGATCAACAAAAGGGCGTGGAGCAAGATGATCGCTGCGCGTATTCAAGGCACTTCTACGCGCTACAATGCCGGTTTTACCGATCATGAGGTGTGCGCTTTGACTGCTCCAGGTGCTTTGAATTCCGTTGCTGGCTCGCTTTTTGTGGTGGCGACGCCCATCGGCAACCTGGATGACATCAGTGCGCGGGCGCTGAAAATCTTGCGTGACGTGGCGTTGATCGCGGCTGAAGACACTCGTCACTCCTTGCGGTTGCTGCAACATTTCGGGATCGCCACGCCGCTGGCGGCGTGTCATGAGCACAATGAGCGCGATGAAGGCAGTCGCTTCATCACGCGCTTGCTGGCGGGTGACAATGTCGCGCTGATCTCCGATGCGGGAACGCCGCTGATCTCTGATCCGGGTTATCACCTGGTGCGTCAGGCGCGGGCGGCAGGTATCAATGTAGTACCGGTTCCCGGTGCGTGCGCGCTGATTGCGGCGTTGTCTGCGGCGGGGTTGCCATCCGACCGGTTCATCTTCGAAGGCTTTTTGCCGGCCAAGGCGGTGGGGCGACGTGCGCGTCTGGAGTCCATAAAGGAAGAGCCGCGTACGTTGATCTTTTACGAAGCGCCACACCGGATTCTCGAGTGCTTGCAGGACATGGAGCTGGTATTCGGTCCGGAGCGTCCGGCGCTGCTCGCTCGCGAGCTGACCAAAACCTTCGAAACCCTCAAGGGGCTGCCGTTGGCCGAGTTGCGGGCATTTGTCGAGAACGATAGCAATCAGCAGCGCGGCGAGTGTGTGGTGTTGGTGTCCGGTTGGTCGGCGCCAGAGAGTGAGGAGGCGGTGAGTAGCGAGGCGATGCGTATTCTCAATCTGCTGCTCGAGGAAATGCCACTCAAGCGTGCTGCGGCGTTGGCGGCGCAAATTACCGGTGAGCGCAAGAACGTTCTCTACCAGGTGGCCCTGGATAAACAGAAAGGCGAGTAAAAACGCGGGTTGTAGAGCGGCAAAAGGCTTTTATCGCTTGTTCTTCGGGCGCTCTGCCGTTAACCTTTGCGGCGGAGAGTCGATTGGACAGTCGCTGCCCTCTATGAAAATTAGGGGGGGGAGGAAAGTCCGGGCTCCATAGGGCGAAGTGCCAGGTAATGCCTGGGAGGCGTGAGCCTACGGAAAGTGCCACAGAAAATAACCGCCTAAGCACTTCGGTGCCGGTAAGGGTGAAAAGGTGCGGTAAGAGCGCACCGCACGACTGGCAACAGTTCGTGGCTAGGTAAACCCCACTTGGAGCAAGACCAAATAGGGTCCCAAGGCGTGGCCCGCGCTGGGACCGGGTAGGTTGCTAAAGATGTCCAGTGATGGCCATCGTAGACGAATGACTGTTCAAGACAGAACCCGGCTTATAGATCGACTCTCCACCTTTTTGTTCCTTCGGCTTGAATCTTTGGCGGAAGGACGTGGTAATACTGATTGGCCATCTGCTGAACCCCTGGCAGAGGCTCCGTACAGTAGTGGTTAGCCTCCCTGCTTGAATCAGTGGCAGAAGGGCTTCGTAATACCGATTAGCCAGCGCTTGAGCCGCTAGTCGCATCACCCGGGTAGTGGCCAATTCCCTCCCTGCTTGAATCAATAGCAGAAGCGCTTTTGTAATACCGAAAAAATCTTACTCTTAACAAATCACTTTAACTTCTGAACGTAGCCTTCAGTGCTGCTTCAAGTTATTGAGCAAAATCATCCGCCAAATACTCGTAACCCCTTCTTTTACAGCGCTAAATCTCCGATCTGTAAGGGTTTTCCTTCAATCCGCGCCTTGACGGTGTGGTGGGCGCATTCCTATAGTGTGCGCAAGTGGCGGAAAGTGGCATGAAGTGGGTTTTTTAAGCGTAAAACGCTAAAATTTGGAGAAACGCTGACGTGTTTCGCGGAGCTAACGCTATCAGTCTCGATGCAAAAGGCCGTCTCGCCATGCCGAGCCGGTATCGTGACGAGCTCGTTTCGCGAAGTTCCGGGCAGTTAATTGTCACAATTGATGCCGTTGATCCTTGTTTATGTGTTTACCCGCTCGATGAGTGGGAGCTGATTGAAACCAAACTGCGCGCACTGCCTTCGCTTCGCGAAGAGAACCGTCGTTTGCAACGTTTGCTGATTGGTAATGCCGTCGACCTCGAGCTCGATGGCAGTGGTCGTTTTCTGGTTCCGCCGCGTCTGCGCGAATACGCCAAATTGGATAAGCGCGCGATGCTGGTAGGCCAACTGAACAAGTTCCAATTGTGGGACGAGGATGCCTGGGATGCGGTTTCTGCTGCTGACCTGGCTGCTATTCAACAACCGGGCGCTATGCCTGATGAACTGCGTGATTTGATCCTGTGACTATTGATAGCGGCTTTAACCACATCACCGTACTGCTTGACGAAGCCGTTGAGGCTCTCGCCGTACGCCCTGATGGCTGCTATCTGGATGGCACGTTCGGGCGCGGCGGGCATAGCCGCCTGATTCTCAGCCAGCTTGGTCCCGATGGTCGGTTGCTGGGGTTCGACAAAGATCCTCAGGCGATTGCCACCGGGCAAACGCTAGCGGCCGAAGACGGCCGCTTTGTCGTTGTGCAGCGCAGCTTTGCCGAGCTCGGTTCGGAAGTTGCCGAACGCGGTCTGGCCGGCAAGGTCAGCGGCGTTCTGCTCGACCTGGGCGTGTCTTCGCCACAGCTCGACGACCCGGAGCGTGGCTTCAGCTTCCTCAATGACGGCCCGCTGGACATGCGCATGGATCCGTCTCGCGGGATCAGTGCGGCAGAGTTCGTCAACACCGCACCTGTCGAAGAAATTGCCCGCGTGTTCAAGGAATACGGCGAAGAGCGCTTCTCCGGTCGCATGGCCCGTGCCGTGGCCGAGCGCCGCGATATCAAGCCCTTCGAACGCACTGGCGATCTGGCTGAAGTCCTGAAAGTCGCCAACCCTGCCTGGGAGAAGGGCAAGAACCCGGCTACCCGCGCGTTCCAGGGCCTGCGAATTCACGTCAACAACGAGTTGGGCGATCTTGAGACCGGCCTCGAAGCCGCGCTTGAAGCTCTCGAAGTGGGTGGTCGCCTGGTGGTGATCAGCTTCCACTCGCTGGAAGACCGCATCGTCAAACAGTTCATGCGCAAACTGGTCAAGGGCGAAACCGACAACCTGCCGCGCAACCTGCCGGTACGTTTCGAAGCCTTTGTGCCGAAAATCAAGATTCATGGCAAACCGCAGTTCGCTGGCGAAGCCGAACTCAAAGCCAACCCTCGTTCCCGTAGCGCCGTCATGCGTGTCGCGGAGAAACTTCGGTGAGCAAGCTCTTCGCCAAGCCACTTCCAGGCGGAAGCTTTTTCATGCTGCTGCTATTTATTGCCGTATTGGTCTCCGCGATCGGGGTTTCCTATAGCGCTCACTGGAACCGTCAACTGCTGAACTCGCTGTACAACGAGTTGAGTGTGCGCGACAAGGCGCAGGCGGAGTGGGGTCGGTTGATTCTTGAGCAGAGCACCTGGACCGCTCACAGCCGTATCGAAGTATTGGCCACTGAACAACTGAAGATGCGCATTCCCGGCGCCGCTGAAGTACGGATGGTGGCGCCATGATGAAACTCGAAGGGGCACTCTTTCCGTGGCGGTTTCGCGTGGTGCTTGGCTTGCTGGGTGTCATGGTGGTCGCCATCGCGTGGCGCATTGTCGACCTGCAGGTGATCGACCGTGACTTCCTGATTGGTCAGGGCGATGCGCGCAGTGTTCGACACATCCCGATCCCGGCTCACCGTGGTTTGATCACCGACCGTAACGGCGAGCCATTGGCCGTGAGTACCCCGGTCACCACCCTGTGGGCCAACCCCAAGGAAATGCAGCTGGCCAAGGAAAAGTGGCCGGCACTGGCGATGGTGCTGGGGCAAGACCCTAAAGTCCTGGCCGAGCGACTCGAAGCTCAGGCGAATAAAGAATTCATCTATCTGGTGCGCGGGTTGACCCCCGAGCAGGGCCAGGTTGCGCTCGATCTGAAAGTGCCGGGCGTTTACGGCATCGAAGAGTTCCGGCGTTTCTACCCTGCTGGTGAAGTCACCGCGCACATGGTCGGCTTTACCGACATCGATGACCACGGGCGTGAAGGCGTGGAATTGGCGTACGACGAATGGCTGGCCGGTGTCGCTGGCAAGCGTCAGGTCATCAAGGACCGGCGCGGCAGGCTGATCAAAGACGTTCAAGTGACCAAAAACGCCAAGGCCGGCAAGCCCTTGGCGTTGTCGATTGACCTGCGTCTGCAATACCTGGCGAACCGCGAGCTACGCAACGCGATCATCGAGAACGGCGCCAAGGCTGGCAGCCTGGTGATCATGGACGTCAAGACCGGCGAGATCCTCGCCATGGTCAACCAGCCGACCTACAACCCGAACAACCGTCGCAACCTGCAACCGGCGATGATGCGTAACCGCGCGATGATCGACGTGTTCGAACCGGGTTCGACCATGAAAGCGATCTCCATGAGCGCCGCGATCGAAACCGGCCGCTGGAAACCGAGCGACACCGTCGAGGTGTACCCGGGCAGCTTGCAGATTGGTAAATACACCATCAAGGACGTATCCAAGACTGAAGGCCCGGTGCTTGACCTGACCGGCATTCTGATCAATTCCAGTAACGTCGGCATGAGTAAGGTCGCCTTCGATATCGGCGGCGAAACGATTTTCCGTCTTGCGCAGAAAGTCGGCCTCGGGCAGGACACCGGCCTGGGGTTCCCGGGCGAGCGCGTAGGCAACCTGCCGAACTACCGCGAATGGCGCAAGGCCGAGACGGCCACGCTGTCGTACGGCTACGGCATTTCGGTGACCGCCATTCAGCTGGTCCACGCCTTCTCGGCGCTGGCCAACAACGGCCGTATCGCACCGCTGACCCTGATCAAGACCGACAAGG
The DNA here is from genome assembly GCF_018986375.1 of Pseudomonas sp. CVAP#3. Taxonomy (NCBI): domain Bacteria; kingdom Pseudomonadati; phylum Pseudomonadota; class Gammaproteobacteria; order Pseudomonadales; family Pseudomonadaceae; genus Pseudomonas; species Pseudomonas sp. CVAP#3. The sequence continues at coordinate 592,848 of NZ_JAHMSC010000001.1, read as the reverse complement.
CCGCGCAAACCACCCAAGTGATTCCGGAAGCCGTGGCGAAAACCATGCAGGGCATGTTGCAGCAGGTGATCGAAGCGCCGCGCGGTGTATTCCGTGCGCAAGTGCCGGCCTATCACGTCGCTGGCAAGTCCGGTACTGCACGTAAGACATCGGTGGGCACCAAAGGCTACGCCGAGAACTCCTACCGCTCGCTGTTCGCAGGTTTTGGTCCCATGAGCGACCCGCGCTACGCGATCGTCGTGGTCATTGATGAACCGAGCAAGGCCGGTTACTTCGGTGGTCTGGTTTCGGCGCCGGTGTTCAGCAAAGTGATGTCCGGGACCCTGCGTCTGATGAATATCACGCCGGACAACCTGCCGCCCACCCAGCAAGCCAACGCGGCCCCGGTTACCCCTGTTAAAGCCAATGGAGGGCGTGGCTGATGTCGCTTAGCCTGAACAAGATTTTCGCCCACGCTGACCGTGATCTGTTGATTCGCGAACTAACTCTGGACAGCCGTAATGTCCGAGCGGGCGACCTGTTCCTGGCCGTCCCAGGCGCTAAATTTGACGGTCGTGCGCACATTGCCGATGCCTTGCAACGTGGCGCCGCCGCAGTCGCCTACGAAGTCGAAGGTGCGACTGTTCTGCCGATTACCGATGTGCCGCTGATTCCGGTCAAGGGTCTGGCCGCGCAGTTGTCGGATATTGCCGGGCGTTTTTATGGCGACCCGAGCCGTAACCTGAACCTGATTGGCGTGACCGGCACCAACGGCAAGACCAGCGTGACCCAACTGGTCGCGCAAGCGCTGGACCTGTTGGGGCAGCACTGCGGCATTGTTGGCACCCTGGGCACCGGTTTCTACGGCGCACTGGAAAGCGGCCTGCACACCACGCCAAACCCGATTGCAGTACAGGCAACCCTGGCCGACCTGAAAAAGGCCGGCGCCAAAGCTGTGGCCATGGAAGTGTCCTCCCACGGCCTGGATCAAGGACGCGTGACGGCACTGGCGTTCGATGTGGCGGTGATGACCAACCTGTCGCGCGATCACCTGGATTATCACGGGACCATGCAAGCCTATGGCGAGGCCAAGGCCAAGCTGTTTGCCTGGAATGATCTGAAGTGCCGGGTGATCAACCTGGACGACGCGTTCGGTCGGCAACTCGCGGCTGAAAAGGGTGAGTCGCGACTGATCACTTACAGTCTCGAAGACGCCGGCGCCTACCTCTATTGCCGTGAAGCACAGTTCGACGATGAAGGCGTGCGCGCCACACTGGTGACGCCGCAGGGCGAACACCATTTGCGCAGTGCCTTGCTCGGCCGTTTCAACCTGAGCAACGTACTGGCCGCTGTCGGTGCCTTGCTCGGTCTGGATTACGCGCTGGATGAAATCCTCCACGTACTGCCACAACTCGAAGGTCCGGCCGGTCGCATGCAGCGTCTGGGCGGCGGTACTCAGCCGCTGGTGGTGGTCGACTACGCCCATACCCCGGATGCGTTGGAAAAAGTCCTGATGGCCCTGCGTCCACACGCCAAGGGCAAATTGCTTTGCCTGTTCGGTTGCGGCGGTGATCGCGACCGCGGCAAGCGTCCGCTGATGGCCGAAGTGGTCGAGCGTCTGGCCGACGGCGTGCTGGTCACCGATGACAACCCGCGCAGCGAAGACCCTGCACAGATTTTCGACGACATCCGCGCCGGTTTCACGGCGGTGGATAACGTTCGATTCGTCGCCGGCCGTGGCCAGGCGATTGCCCAGTTGATCGCCAGTGCCAGCGCCGATGACGTGATTGTGCTGGCCGGTAAAGGTCACGAGGACTACCAGGAAATCAACGGCGTGCGCCATGACTTCTCCGATCTGGTGGAGGCCGACCGTGCCTTGACCGCGTGGGAGGTGGCCCATGCTTAAAGCCTTGAAATTGAGCGAAGTCGCGGGCCCATTGGCCGGCCGTCTGCTGACAGCCGACAGCAGCTTCGAAGGCGTCAGCATCGACAGCCGGGCGATCAAGCCGGGCCAGTTGTTTGTCGCCCTGGCTGGGCCGCGTTTCGACGGTCATGACTACCTGAATGACGTGGCTGCCAAAGGCGCGGTCGCGGCCCTGGTCGAGCGTGAAGTGACGAACTCCACGTTGCCTCAGCTGCTGGTCACGGATACTCGTCAGGCCCTTGGCGAACTCGGCGCGCTGAATCGTGCTGCGTATTCGAACCCGGTCGCGGCGATTACCGGCTCCAGCGGCAAGACCACGGTCAAGGAAATGCTCGCGAGCATCCTGCGCACGCGCGGTCCGGTACTGGCGACCCGTGGCAACCTGAACAATGACCTCGGCGTTCCGCTGACCTTGCTCGAACTGACTGCGGAGCACACCGCGGCTGTCATCGAACTGGGTGCTTCGCGGATCGGCGAGATTGCCTACACCGTCGGTATGACCAAGCCGCATGTAGCCGTGATCAACAACGCCGGGACCGCCCACGTCGGCGAATTCGGCGGCCCGGAAAAAATCGTTGAAGCCAAGGGCGAGATTCTCGAAGGGCTGGACGCCAATGGCGTCGCCGTTCTGAACCTCGACGACAAGGCGTTTGATATCTGGAAGAAGCGTGCCGCGGGTCGTCAGGTGCTGAGCTTTGCCCTGAACGACAGCCGTGCCGATTTCCATGCCACTGATCTGGCTCGAGACGCCCGCGGTTGCCCGTCCTTCACGCTGCACAGTCCGCAAGGCGTCGAACAGGTTCAACTGAACCTGCTTGGCAGCCACAACGTTGCCAATGCCTTGGCCGCCGCGGCTGCCGCGCATGCCCTGGGTGTGTCGCTGTTCGGTATCGCCACGGGGTTGAATGCGGTGCAACCGGTCAAGGGCCGTGCCGTGGCGCAACTGGCGACCAATGGCATGCGCGTAATTGATGACTCTTACAACGCGAACCCCACCTCAATGTGCGCCGCCGTTGATATACTCGCCGGCTTTTCCGGCCGCACCATTCTGGTGCTCGGAGATATTGGCGAGTTGGGCGAGTGGGCGGAGCAGGGGCACCGTGACGTAGGCGCGTATGCCAGCGGCAAGGTTTCCGCGCTTTATGCCGTTGGCCCGATGATGGCGCATGCCGTCGCAGCCTTCGGTGAACAGGCTCGTCACTTTGCCAATCAGGCTGATCTGATCGCGGCGCTGGGCGCCGAACACGATACAAACACCACTATTTTGATCAAGGGCTCGCGAAGCGCTGCGATGGAAAACGTCGTTGCGGCTTTGTGCGGTTCGAGCGGGGAGAACCATTAATGCTGCTGTTGTTAGCGGAGTATCTGCAACAGTTCTACAAAGGCTTCGCGGTCTTTCAGTACCTGACCCTGCGCGGGATTCTCGGTGTGCTGACCGCGTTGTCGTTGTCGCTGTGCCTGGGTCCATGGATGATCCGCACGTTGCAGAACCGCCAGATTGGCCAGTCTGTCCGTAATGACGGCCCGCAATCGCACTTGTCCAAGTCGGGCACTCCGACCATGGGCGGCGCACTGATTCTGACCGCCATCGGCGTCAGCACCTTGCTTTGGGCAGACCTGCACAACCGCTACGTGTGGGTCGTGTTGCTGGTCACGCTGCTGTTTGGTGCCGTGGGCTGGGTCGACGATTACCGCAAAGTCATCGAGAAGAACTCTCGTGGCTTGCCGAGCCGCTGGAAATACTTCTGGCAGTCGGTGTTCGGCCTGGGCGCGGCGATCTTCCTTTATATGACTGCACCCAGCGCGGTTGAAACGACCTTGATCGTGCCGATGTTCAAAGACGCCAGCATCGCGCTCGGCATTGGCTTCGTGGTCCTGACCTACTTCGTGATTGTCGGCTCCAGCAACGCGGTCAACCTGACTGACGGCCTCGACGGCCTGGCGATCATGCCAACCGTGATGGTCGGCGGCGCGCTGGGGATCTTCTGCTACCTGTCGGGTAACGTGAAGTTCGCCGAATACCTGCTGATCCCTTATGTACCGGGCGCAGGTGAGCTGATCGTGTTCTGCGGCGCGCTGATCGGCGCCGGCCTGGGTTTCCTCTGGTTCAACACGTACCCGGCTCAAGTCTTCATGGGCGACGTCGGCGCACTGGCGCTGGGCGCAGCGTTGGGCACCATCGCAGTGATTGTCCGCCAGGAAATCGTCCTGTTCATCATGGGCGGCGTGTTCGTGATGGAAACCCTGTCGGTGGTCATTCAGGTTGCCTCTTTCAAGCTGACCGGTCGCCGTGTGTTCCGCATGGCACCGATTCACCACCACTTTGAACTCAAAGGCTGGCCCGAGCCACGCGTGATCGTCCGTTTCTGGATCATCACCGTGATTCTCGTACTGGTCGGCCTTGCCACCCTGAAGCTGAGGTAGAACAAGTGTCTCTGATCGCTTCTGACCACTTCCGCATCGTTGTCGGCCTCGGCAAGAGCGGCATGTCCCTGGTTCGCTTCCTGGCGAACCGGGGAGTGTCGTTCGCTGTCGCCGATACGCGGGAAAATCCACCGGAGCTGGCCACGCTGCGTCGTGACTACCCGCAGGTGGAAGTGCGTTGTGGCGAGCTGGATGTCGAATTCCTCTGCCGTGCCGACGAGCTCTACGTGAGCCCGGGCCTGGCCTTGGCGACTCCGGCCCTGCAGGCGGCGGCTGCCCGTGGCGTGAAGCTGTCGGGTGATATCGAATTGTTCGCACGTAATGCGAAGGCGCCGATTGTTGCCATTACCGGTTCCAACGCAAAAAGCACCGTGACCACGCTGGTCGGTGAAATGGCGGCAGCGGCCGGCAAGCGCGTGGCGGTGGGCGGTAACCTCGGTACTCCGGCACTCGATCTGCTGAGCGACGACGTCGAGCTGTACGTGATGGAACTCTCTAGCTTCCAGCTGGAGACCACCGATCAGCTGGGCGCCGAAGTGGCCACCGTGCTGAACATCAGCGAAGACCATATGGACCGTTACAGCGGTCTGCCGGCGTATCACCTGGCCAAGCACCGGATCTTCCGTGGCGCGAAGCAAGTGGTGGTCAATCGTCAGGACGCGTTGAGCCGTCCGTTGATGGGCGAGGGCCTGCCGTGCTGGACCTTCGGTCTGAACAAGCCGGATTTCAAGGCCTTTGGTCTGCGCGAGGAAAATGGCGAGAAGTATCTGGCCTTTGAATTCCAGAACCTGATGCCGGTGCGCGAGTTGAAAATTCGCGGCGCGCATAACCAGTCCAACGCCCTTGCGGCTTTGGCCCTGGGGCACGCCGTTGGCCTGCCGTTCGATGCCATGCTTTCGAGCCTGCGGACTTTCGCCGGGCTTGAGCATCGCTGCCAGTGGGTCCGCGAGCTGAACGGCGTGAGCTACTACAACGATTCAAAAGCCACCAACGTTGGCGCCGCTTTGGCTGCTATCGAAGGCTTGGGCGCAGATATACAAGGCAAGCTGGTGCTGATCGCCGGTGGCGACGGCAAAGGTGCCGAGTTCAAGGATCTGCGCGATCCGGTCGCGGCCAACTGCCGCGCCGTGGTGTTGATGGGGCGTGACGCCGAGTTGATTGGCCAGGCCATCGGCGATGCCGTGCCACTGATTCGCGTCAATTCGCTGATCGAAGCGGTCGAGCAATGCCGCGCCATCGCCCAGCCAGGCGATGCGGTGCTACTGTCGCCGGCGTGCGCCAGTTTCGACATGTTCAAGAACTACGAAGAGCGTGGGCACCTGTTCGCCCGGGCCGTGGAGGACTTGGCATGAGCTTGAGAAACATCATCAAGCCGTACCCGTCGCCGATTATCACCGGGCGCGGTATCGACCTCGACTTCCCGATGCTCGCCGGTTGCATGGCGTTGCTGGGGCTGGGGCTGATCATGATTGCATCGGCATCGACCGAAGTGGCGGCAGTGCAGTCGGGTAGTGCCCTGTACTACATGATTCGTCACCTGATTTACATCGTGCTCGGCCTGGGTGCCTGCATCGTCACCATGATGATCCCGATTGCCACCTGGCAACGCCTGGGCTGGCTGATGCTGATCGGTGCGTTCGGTTTGCTGGTGATGGTGATCGTCCCGGGGATCGGCCGTGAGGTGAACGGTTCGATGCGCTGGATCGGTTTCAGTTTCTTCAACGTCCAGCCTTCCGAGATTGCCAAGGTCTTTGTGGTGATCTACCTCGCCGGTTATCTGGTGCGTCGGCAGAAGGAAGTGCGCGAAAGCTGGATGGGCTTCTTCAAGCCATTCATCGTGCTGCTGCCAATGGCCGGCCTGCTGCTGATGGAGCCGGACTTCGGTGCCACCGTCGTAATGATGGGGGCCGCGGCGGCGATGCTGTTTTTGGGCGGCGTCGGGCTGTTCCGCTTCACCTTGATGGTGATACTGGCGGTGGTGGCGGTGGTGCTGCTGATCAAGATGCAGCCGTATCGAATGGCACGTCTGACCACCTTCACCGATCCTTGGGCCGACCAGTTCGGTTCCGGCTACCAGTTGACCCAGGCACTGATCGCCTTCGGTCGCGGTGAGTGGCTGGGCGTTGGCCTGGGCAACAGCGTGCAGAAACAGTTCTACCTGCCGGAAGCGCACACCGACTTCGTGTTCTCGGTCCTCGCCGAAGAGCTGGGCGTGGTCGGCTCCCTGGCCACCGTCGCGCTGTTCGTCTTCGTGTGCATACGCGGCATGTACATCGGGTTGTGGGCAGAAAAGGCCAAGCAATTCTTTGCCGCCTATGTCGCCTACGGCTTGTCGTTCCTGTGGATTGGTCAGTTCCTGATCAACATCGGGGTGAACGTCGGCCTGCTGCCGACCAAGGGCCTGACCTTGCCGTTCCTCAGTTACGGCGGCAGTTCGTTGGTGATCTGCTGCGCCTGTCTTGGCTTGTTGTTGCGCATCGAATGGGAGAGTCGAACCCACTTGGGCAGCGAAGAGATGGAGTTCAGCGAGAGTGACTTCGCCGAGGAGCCGACCCATGGGCGCTAACGTGCTGATCATGGCGGGCGGCACCGGTGGCCACGTGTTCCCGGCGCTGGCCTGCGCTCGCGAGTTTCAGGCGCGCGGCTATACCGTGCACTGGCTCGGGACGCCACGCGGGATCGAAAACGAACTGGTCCCGAATGCCGGCCTGCCGCTGCACCTGATCAACGTCAGCGGCCTGCGTGGCAAGAGCAAGCTGTCGCTGCTCAAGGCACCTTTTGTATTGCTCAAGGCGATCTGGCAGGCACGCGCGATCATTCGCCAACTGAAGCCGGTCTGCGTACTGGGCTTTGGCGGATATGTCACCGGCCCTGGTGGCGTAGCGGCCAGATTGGCCGGTGTACCCGTGATCGTTCATGAACAGAACGCTGTCGCCGGTACCGCCAATCGGTTGCTGGTGCCGTTGGCCGCGCGAGTCTGCGAAGCTTTCCCGGACACCTTTGCTGCCAGTGGCAGCCGGCGCACTACCGGTAACCCGGTGCGCACCGAGTTGTTCCTCGATACAGCGCGTCCAGCCCTGGCCGGACGCAAAGCGCGTTTGCTGATCCTGGGCGGAAGCCTGGGGGCAGAACCGTTGAACAAATTGCTGCCTGAAGCCCTGTCGCTGGTTCCTGCTGAACTGCGCCCGGAAGTGTTTCATCAGGCCGGCAAAAACCACGATGAAGTGACTGCCGAGCGCTATCGCACTGCCGGTGTCGAGGCGCAAGTGCAGCCTTTCATCAAAGACATGGCCCAAGCCTATGGCTGGGCCGACCTGGTGGTCTGTCGCGCTGGCGCGCTGACTGTCAGTGAGCTGGCTGCTGCCGGTCTGCCTTCGATGCTGGTGCCTTTGCCCCACGCGATCGACGATCACCAGACCCGCAATGCCGAATATTTGGCTCGTGAAGGCGCTGCCTTCCTGATGCCGCAAAGAACGACTGGCGCAGCGGATCTCGCTGCACGCCTGACAGAGGTCTTGATGCAACCGCAACGACTCAACGACATGGCTGGCGCCGCTCGTCGCCTGGCCAAACCTGATGCAACCCGCAACGTAGTCGATATCTGCCTGGAGGTGGTTCATGGTTGAGAATCAGAAAGCCATGCCGCAGCCGGAAATGCGCCGTATCCGTCGCATCCACTTCGTCGGAATCGGCGGCGTGGGCATGTGCGGGATTGCCGAAGTGTTGCTGAACCTGGGCTATCAAGTGTCCGGTTCCGACCTGAAAGCTTCGCCGGTGACCGAGCGTCTCGAATCGTTCGGCGCACAGATCTTCATCGGCCACCGCGCCGAGAACAGCGCGAGCGCCGATGTATTGGTGGTGTCGAGCGCTGTGAACACCTCTAACCCGGAAGTCGCGACGGCCCTTGAACGTCGTATCCCCGTGGTGCCGCGTGCCGAAATGCTCGCCGAGCTGATGCGCTACCGCCACGGCATCGCCGTCGCCGGTACTCACGGCAAAACCACCACCACCAGCCTGATCGCTTCGGTGTTCGCGGCCGGTGGCCTGGACCCGACCTTCGTGATCGGTGGCCGCCTGAATGCAGCAGGCACCAATGCCCAACTGGGCACCAGCCGTTACCTGATCGCCGAAGCCGACGAAAGCGACGCCAGTTTCCTGCACCTGCAGCCGCTGGTGGCCGTGGTCACCAACATCGACGCCGACCACATGGCGACCTACGACGGTGACTTCAACAAACTGAAGAAAACCTTCGTCGAGTTCCTCCACAACCTGCCGTTCTACGGTTTGGCGGTGATGTGCCTGGACGACCCGGTGGTGCGTGAAATCCTGCCGCTGGTCAAACGTCCGACCATGACCTACGGCTTCAGCGAAGATGCCGACGTACGCGCCATCAATGTTCGCCAGCAAGGCATGCAGACCTTCTTCACCGTGCTGCGCCCTGATCGCGAACCATTGGATGTATCGGTGAACATGCCGGGCAATCACAACGTACTGAACTCGCTGGCGACTATCTGCATTGCGACCGACGAGGGCGTCAGCGATGAAGCCATCGTTCAGGGGCTGTCGGGCTTCCAGGGTGTTGGCCGACGCTTCCAGGTCTACGGCGAGCTGCCGGTCGAAGGCGGCAACGTGATGCTGGTCGACGACTACGGTCACCACCCGACCGAAGTAGCAGCGGTGATCAAAGCTGTGCGCGGTGGCTGGCCAGAGCGCCGCCTGGTGATGGTTTACCAGCCGCACCGCTACAGCCGCACCCGCGACCTGTACGACGATTTCGTCAATGTACTGGCCGACGCCAACGTGCTGCTGCTGATGGAAGTCTACCCGGCCGGCGAAGAGCCGATTCCGGGGGCTGACAGCCGCAAGCTGTGCAACAGCATCCGCCAGCGCGGTCAGCTCGACCCGATCTACATCGAACGCGGTGTCGACCTCGCGCCTGTGGTCAAGCCGCTGCTGCGTGCCGGCGACATCCTGCTGTGCCAGGGCGCCGGTGATATCGGTGGTCTTGCACCGAAACTGTTGAATAGTCCGTTGTTCGCGGGTGCCGTTGTCGCTCCTAACGAAGGAAAGTTGAAATGACTGCTGCCTACGCCAACCTGTTCTCGACAATCGCCCCGAAAGACTTCGGCCGCGTGGCCGTGCTGTTCGGTGGCAAAAGCGCCGAGCGTGAGGTTTCGCTGAAATCCGGTAACGCGGTGCTTGAAGCGCTGCTGTCCGCTGGCGTGGATGCGTTCGGCATCGACGTCGGCGACGATTTCCTGCAACGCCTGCTGAACGAAAAAATCGACCGCGCCTTCATCATTCTCCACGGTCGTGGCGGTGAAGACGGCAGCATGCAGGGTTTGCTCGAATGCGCAGGGATTCCGTACACCGGCAGCGGCATCCTTGCTTCGGCACTGGCCATGGACAAGCTGCGGACCAAACAGGTCTGGCACAGCCTCGGCATTCCGACGCCACGTCACGCGGTACTGACCAGCGAAGCCGACTGTATTTTGGCGGCGACGGAACTGGGCTTCCCTTTGATCGTCAAACCGGCGCATGAAGGTTCAAGTATCGGTATGGCCAAAGTGACTTCGGCAGCTGAATTGATCGAAGCCTGGAAAGCGGCCAGTACCTACGATTCGCAAGTGTTGGTCGAGCAATGGATTCAAGGTCCGGAGTTCACCATTGCGACCCTGCGTGATCAGGTATTGCCACCGATCGCTTTGGGCACGCCTCACACTTTCTATGACTACGACGCCAAGTACCTGGCTTCCGATACCCAGTACCGGATCCCGTGTGGCCTCGATAGCGCTAAAGAACAAGAACTCATGGACCTCACGGCAAAAGCCTGTGAGGCGCTGGGTATCGCCGGTTGGGGAAGGGCTGACGTGATGCAGGACGCCGATGGGCAGTTCTGGTTCCTGGAAGTCAATACTGCACCGGGCATGACCGATCACAGTCTGGTCCCGATGGCCGCACGCGCCGCCGGTCTGGATTTCCAGCAGTTGGTGCTGGCGATCCTGGCGGCCAGTGTTGCCGGTCACGCTGCCAGTAACGTAGAGCCGCGAGGTTAAGACCATGCAAGGCGCCCAGCTACGTCATCAGCCATCCGCACCCGGCCGCAAGCCGGTGCCGCGGGGTGCCAGCCGAATGGTGGCCAAAGAGCCGATGTCGGTGCGCCTGCCGAAAGCCAATTTTGGTTTTCTCAAAGCCTTGTTCTGGCCCGTGCTGTTGGTCGCGTTGGGGTTCGGTACTTACGAAGGTGCACAGCGCTTGCTGCCGTACGCCGATCGGCCGATCACCAAGATCAACGTGCAGGGCGATTTGAGTTACATCAGCCAGCAAGCAGTGCAGCAGCGGATCGCCCCGTACGTGGCGGCGAGCTTCTTCACCATCGACCTGGCGAGCATGCGTACCGAACTGGAACAGATGCCATGGATTGCCCACGCCGAAGTGCGTCGCGTCTGGCCTGACCAGGTGGTGATTCGCCTGGAAGAGCAACTGCCGGTGGCCCGCTGGGGCGACGAAGCGCTGCTGAACAACCAGGGGCAGGCGTTTACGCCGCGTGAATTGGCCAACTACGAACATTTGCCACAGCTGTTCGGCCCACAACGGGCCCAGCAGCAAGTGATGCAGCAGTATCAGGTGTTGAGCCAGATGTTACGGCCATTGGGCTTCTCGATTGCCCGGCTGGAATTGCGTGAACGCGGCAGCTGGTTTCTGACCACTGGCGCGGGTAGCGCGGGCCCTGGGATCGAGCTGTTGCTGGGACGCGATCACCTGGTGGAAAAGATGCGCCGCTTCATTGCCATCTACGACAAGACGCTTAAAGAACAGATTACGAACATTGCGCGCATCGACCTGCGTTATGCCAACGGCCTGGCCGTTGGCTGGCGGGAACCTGTAGCGCCCACGACGGCCCAACGCGCTGTCGCGAAGAATTGAGAAGAGGCAGGACCATGGCAAACGTGCAAAGCGGCAAAATGATCGTCGGTCTGGATATCGGCACCTCCAAGGTGGTGGCGCTGGTAGGCGAGGTCGCGGCCGATGGCCAACTGGAAATCGTCGGGATCGGTACTCACCCCTCCCGCGGCCTGAAGAAGGGCGTGGTGGTGAATATCGAATCCACCGTGCAGTCCATTCAGCGTGCGATCGAAGAAGCGCAACTGATGGCTGGCTGCCGGATTCACTCGGCGTTCGTCGGTGTGGCGGGCAATCACATTCGCAGCCTGAACTCCCACGGCATCGTGGCGATTCGTGATCGCGAAGTCAGCTCGGCCGACCTTGAGCGCGTGCTCGATGCGGCCCAGGCCGTGGCCATTCCGGCGGATCAGCGCGTATTGCACACGCTGCCGCAGGATTACGTGATCGATAACCAGGAAGGCGTGCGTGAGCCTTTGGGCATGTCCGGCGTACGTCTGGAAGCCAAGGTTCACGTGGTCACCTGCGCGGTGAACGCTGCACAGAACATTGAAAAATGCGTGCGTCGTTGCGGCCTGGAAATCGACGACATCATTCTCGAACAACTGGCTTCGGCGTACTCGGTACTGACCGATGACGAGAAAGAGCTGGGCGTGTGCCTGGTGGACATCGGTGGCGGTACCACCGACATCGCGATCTTCACCGAAGGCGCAATTCGCCACACCGCGGTGATCCCGATTGCCGGTGATCAGGTGACCAACGACATCGCCATGGCGTTGCGCACACCGACCCAGTACGCCGAAGAAATCAAGATCCGCTACGCCTGCGCCCTGGCCAAACTGGCCGGCGCCGGTGAAACCATCAAGGTCCCAAGCGTCGGTGATCGCCCGCCGCGCGAGCTGTCCCGTCAGGCCCTGGCCGAAGTGGTCGAGCCGCGTTACGACGAGCTGTTCACGCTGATCCAGGCCGAGCTGCGTCGCAGCGGCTACGAAGACCTGATCCCGGCCGGCATCGTGCTGACCGGCGGTACTTCGAAGATGGAAGGCGCGGTCGAGCTGGCCGAAGAGATTTTCCACATGCCGGTACGCCTGGGCGTACCGCATGGCGTCAGAGGCCTGGACGACGTAGTGCGCAACCCGATTTATTCCACCGGCGTTGGTTTGCTGATGTATGGCCTGCAAAAGCAGTCCGATGGCATTTCCTTCTCGGGGATCAGCAGCAGTCGCGATAGCTACAACAACAACGATGAGGCCAAGAGCCCGTTGATCGATCGCATCAGAAGCTGGGTCCAGGGCAATTTCTGAAGATTTACCGCAACACCGCAACACCGTGACACCGCAGCACCGTTGTACGCAGTAGGCGCAGTAGGCGAAAAAAACTAGAGAATGTAAGGAGAGGGAAAATGTTCGAACTCGTAGACAACATCCCCGCAAGCCCGGTTATTAAAGTTATCGGTGTTGGCGGTGGCGGCGGCAACGCTGTGAATCACATGGTCAAGAGCAACATTGAAGGCGTTGAGTTCATCTGCGCCAACACTGATGCCCAAGCGCTGAAAAGCATCGGCGCGCGGACCATCCTGCAATTGGGCACCGGCGTGACCAAAGGTCTGGGTGCTGGCGCGAACCCTGAGGTCGGTCGTCAGGCCGCTCTGGAAGACCGCGAGCGCATCGCCGAAGTGCTGCAAGGCACAAACATGGTGTTCATCACCACCGGCATGGGCGGCGGTACCGGTACCGGTGCTGCGCCGATCATTGCCGAAGTGGCCAAGGAAATGGGGATCCTCACCGTTGCGGTAGTGACTCGTCCATTCCCGTTCGAAGGTCGCAAGCGCATGCAGATCGCAGACGAAGGCATCCGCCTGCTGTCTGAAAGCGTCGACTCGCTGATCACCATTCCCAACGAGAAGCTGCTGACCATCCTCGGTAAAGACGCAAGCCTCTTGTCGGCTTTCGCCAAGGCCGACGATGTACTGGCCGGTGCCGTTCGCGGTATCTCCGACATCATCAAGCGTCCGGGCATGATCAACGTCGACTTCGCCGACGTCCGTACCGTGATGAGCGAAATGGGCATGGCGATGATGGGCACTGGCTGCGCCAGCGGTCCTAACCGTGCGCGTGAAGCGACCGAAGCGGCTATCCGTAACCCGCTGCTCGAAGACGTGAACCTGCAAGGTGCACGCGGTATCCTGGTGAATATCACCGCCGGTCCTGACCTGTCTCTGGGTGAGTACTCCGACGTGGGTAGCATCATCGAAGCCTTCGCTTCCGAACACGCCATGGTCAAGGTCGGTACCGTTATCGATCCGGACATGCGCGACGAGCTGCACGTTACCGTGGTTGCCACCGGTCTGGGCGCGAAAATCGAGAAGCCTGTCAAGGTCATCGACAACACCGTTCACACCTCCATGGCTTCGCAGCCACAACAACAATCCCCTGCACGTCAGGAACAGCCAGCGGTAAACTACCGTGACCTGGACCGTCCGACCGTCATGCGCAACCAGGCTCAAGCCGGTGCTGCGACTGCCGCGAAGATGAATCCGCAAGACGATCTGGACTACCTGGACATCCCGGCATTCCTGCGTCGTCAGGCCGATTGATGGAATGTATCAGGGCTATGAAGGTGATTGGTGTTCAGCAAAGGCCGGGTCTGCTATTATCGCCAGCCTTTGTTGATACCAGTTCGCAATTTGCGCTGAAGCGGCCCAAGCCATGATTAAACAACGCACCCTGAAAAATATTATCCGTGCCACAGGTGTAGGCCTGCACTCCGGGGAGAAGGTATACCTGACCCTCAAGCCAGCACCTGTAGACACCGGCATCGTGTTTTGTCGTGCCGACCTGGACCCTGTGGTGCAGATTCCTGCTCGCGCGGAAAACGTTGGTGAAACCACTATGTCGACGACACTGGTCAACGGTGACGTCAAAGTGGACACGGTGGAGCATTTGCTCTCGGCCATGGCTGGCCTGGGCATCGATAACGCCTACGTCGAGCTCTCCGCGTCCGAAGTCCCGATCATGGATGGTAGCGCTGGACCCTTCGTATTCCTGATTCAATCGGCTGGCCTGGAAGAACAGGACGCAGCCAAGAAGTTCATCCGGATCCTGCGTGAAGTGACAGTGGAAGATGGCGACAAGCGCGCCACTTTCGTCCCTTTCGAAGGCTTCAAAGTGAGCTTCGAGATCGATTTCGATCACCCGGTGTTTCGTGACCGCACTCAAAGTGCCAGCGTGGATTTTTCCAGCACTTCGTTCGTAAAAGAAGTCAGCCGCGCCCGGACCTTTGGTTTCATGAGTGATATCGAGTACCTGCGCAAGCACAACCTCGCACTCGGCGGTAGCGTTGAAAACGCCATCGTGGTCGACGCGGATGGTGTACTGAACGAAGACGGCCTTCGCTACGAAGACGAATTCGTGAAGCACAAGATCCTCGATGCAATTGGTGACCTCTACCTGCTGGGCAATAGCCTGATTGGTGAGTTCAAAGGCTTCAAGTCGGGCCACGCACTGAACAACCAGCTTCTGCGCAAATTGATTGAGCAGAAAGATGCTTGGGAAGTCGTGACGTTTGAAGACGCCAGCACTGCACCGATCTCTTACATGCGTCCCGTTGCGGCCGTGTAAGCAAAAACCTCTCTAGTTTTTAAAGGCTGCCTTCGGGTGGCCTTTTTTTATGCCTCTTTTATGCTTCGTAGCAGCTGCCGAGAGATAGAGCAGAGATATGTGTGGCGATAGCAGCATCAGGTGCACCGTCTATCCCTGCGCGCTGATTACTCGATTACGCCCTCGGTGCTTGGCCTGATACAGCGCCTTGTCGGCTGCATACATCAGGTTTTCCAGGCTCTCGCCCGGTTGCCCTGTCGAGGTGCTGAGGCCGATGCTGACGGTGATGGGGGCCTCGTCGCCTTCGAACGGTGGCAGTTGCTCGACTGCAGCGCGGATATTTTCGGCAATCCGCAGTGCACCGCTGCTGTCAGTCTCGGCCAGCACCACGGCGAACTCCTCACCGCCATAGCGCGCGGCGAGATCAGAGGGGCGACGGATGTTTTCACTGATGACCCGGGCGAGCACACGCAACGCATCGTCGCCACCCTGATGGCCGTGGCGGTCGTTGAACGACTTGAAGTGATCGGCGTCGATCATCAGCACCGACAGTGGCTTGCCCGAGCGCTGGGCACGGGACCATTCGCGGTTCAGGGCCTGGTCGAGGGTGCGCCGGTTAGCCACGCCGGTGAGGGCATCGATGGCGGCCTGTTGCGCCAGTTCCTGCTCGGCGTGATGGCGCAGGCGTAATTCGCGGCATAGCAGCAAGGTCAGCCACATCAAGCCGATACACAACACGCCGGTTGCGCCACTGATCACGTACGCGGTGCGTCTCCAGCTGGCGAAGATTTCGTCCATGGAGAGCGCGACGCTGACCGTCAACGGCAGGTTGCCGACGCGCGAGAAGGTGTACAGGCGTTCCTGATGGTCCATGCTCGACAGGCTGCTGAAGCTGCCACTGCCTTCACGCATGATGCGTATGACGTTGGGTCGATTGCCGAAACTCTTGCCAATGCTGGCATCGGTCAGCATGGGCTTTTGCGCCAGCAGTATGCCGTCCTTGTCGAGCACGTTGAGGGTACTGTTAGAGCCGATGTCCAAGCTGCTGAACAGCTCGTCAAAGTACTCCAGTTGCATGGACGCGACGGCAACGCCAAGAAACTCCCCGGTGGGCGAAGAGATGCGCCGGCTGAAGCTGATGCGCCACTGATCGTTCTCGGGGCAGTCGCAACGGGGTTTGAACGGGCGACTGATAAACATCCCGCTGTCGCTGTTGCTGATGTGGGCCTGGAAGTAGTCACGGTCAGCAAAATTGCCCTGTTTGGGCTGAATCGACGACGAGTTGGCGATCACATCGCCGTGCTTGTCGAGCAGCAGCACATCACCCTTGTAACGTGCGGTACTTGCGCGGTCGAACAGCACCAGATGGCGGATCTGCGCCGAAACCTTCTGCAGGTCGTCACGTTGGGCGGCAGCGATCAACCCTTGCAGTGACAGGTCATAGAGCTCGACGTTACGCAGCACATCGGCGTCGATCAGTTGCACGATGTTGGTCGCACCGCGTGTGGCCGCCTGCATGGCATTGGCGTGTTCGCGGATCAGCAGGAAGGTGACGATGGCGATGATCGCGACGACGGTCAGCGAGCTGCCGAGAACCAGCAGCAATTCCGGTCGGCGGGCAGAGCCTGTTATGGCGTGGTGTGTGCGGTTTGCACTCATGGTTCTGATTTCTGCACAGGGACATCATCAGCGTAGTTCCCGGACACGCCGGGCGGCATTGCAGATATCAGTTCGTTGATCTCAGTGCATGTATAGATCCCGGATACAAAAAAGGCCAGCACCGGTGCTGGCCTTTTTGTGAATTTTTCTTAGAAAACGTTCAGTGGGTAGTCGACGATCACCCGGTATTCATCGGTATCGGTATCCAGCGCGCCATAGCCGTTGCCGCCACGGTTGGTGGCCCATTGTAGACGCACCGCCAGATCCTTGGCCGTACCGCCCTGGACCACGTACTTGAGATCGACATCACGCTCCCAGTGTTTGGCATTTTTACCCGCTTCGTTATAGAAGCTGGCATAACCGCGACTGTTCGGGTCGACCTTGGTCAGGTCCAGCGTGCCACGCGAATACGACACGGCCGAGGTCAGGCCCGGCACGCCGACGCCAGCGAAATCATAGGCGTACTTGAGCTTCCACGAACGCTCGTTCGGGCCGTTGAAGTCCGAATACTGCTGCGAGTTGTCGAGGAAGATGCTGTCGCCCTGGGCGATGTAGTCGAACGGCGTGTTGCCGTTCACGCGCTGGTAAGCGGCAGTGACGCTGTGACTACCGACGCCCACGGTGAAGTGCAGGCTGTAGGTGTTGTTGTCGATTTTTCCGAGCAGTGCGTCGCCTGTGTCCTGGGTGTGATAGTAGTGCAGGCCCGGATTAAGGCTGACCAGCTCGTTGACCGCGTAGGTGTAGTCCAGGTCGTAGTAGTACTGGTTCCAGATGTCCTTGAGCTCGGACGCATAGAGGCTGCTGGTCAGGCCCGGCAGGCCGCTCCAGGCTACACCGGCCCAGTTCAGGTGCTGGCTATTGTCGCCGTCGGCCAGTTTGCCGTAGGACGTCCCGATACGCTGGTGCCCGCTCTGGTTGTAAGGCTTGGTGAAGCTCGCCTGGCCGCCCTCGATCAGCCAGCCGTCGAAGCTGTGGTTGGTCAGGCTGACACCGCGAAAGGTCTGCGGCAGCATGCGGCTCATGCCACCGGCGATTACCGGGTTGTTGAGGAACAGGTCGCCGGCTTTCAGCTCGGTGTCGAGGGCGCGCATTTTCAGGGCGCCGCCAGCGCTTGAAAACGAGTCCGGTGCTTTGCCGTTGTCATCGCTGATCGGCAGGATGCTCGAACCACCGGTGCCGCCGCCACCGTCGAGTTTGAGCCCGAGCATGGCATTGGCGTCCACGCCAAAACCGACCGGGCCCTGGGTGTAGCCCGATTCGAAGATACCGAGGAAACCCTGGCCCCATTCGATGTTGTCGTTAGTCTGCTGCTGACGGTTGCGGTTCAGGTAGTAGTTGCGGGCATTGAGTTTAAGGCTTGCACCTTCAACGAAACCTTCGCGGCTGGAATCGTCGGCGGCCTGGACGTTTGCGGCCATCGTTGCGGCCATTGCAATGAATAGCGGACTGAGTTTGAGGGTGATGCTCACGCGGGATACAGCTCCTTGGGTCAATAACAAGCGTTGTTATAGTTAATAATCCGGGTGTTTCTTATTGGGTAATAACGAAGGAATGCCTGACAAATACACAACGAAAAAAAGCCGCTGATAGCAGCGGCTTGAAGACAACTTCTCAAGGGAAAGAGCCCTGAGAAGTGTCGAGGGAAACTGAGTGGTGTTGCCGATCAGCTGTCTTTTTCAACCTGTGGTTGAGCCTGGCTGGCTGATGTCTGCCGGGTTTGCTCAGACTTCTGTGCTTTTGCGGTCAGTTCAGCCTGGGCCTTGTCGAAGGCTGCGGCACGCGCAGCATTATGCGCGACAAATGCCGGCGATTCTTCAGCCATGGCAAAGGGAGACAACAACAAGGACGACAAAACGAAAGCGCTGGCAATACCCGTACTGTTGGACATCTTGAAAACCTTCTTGCTTGGCAAGTGCTGTTTGGTGTGGCCAAGGTAAAGGTCTTGGGGGGGTGGGAAAAAGAGCGGATTGGATAAAGGACTGTTGCATCAAGAGCAACAGTAGGTGGTTTCTACAGTGAGGGGAATTCTGCCGGTAAGCGCTTCTGTGGCGAGGGGGCTTGTCGGAACGCCGCACCGCCCCGTTCGGCTGCGAAGCAGTCGTAAAACCAGCATGTGCGGTGTGCCTGACGATTTGCGGTTACTTGTTTTGGGGCCGCTGCGCTGCCCAACGGGGGCAAGCCCCCTCGCCACAGGGAGTGGCGGGGAATCAAATCGGCAAATAAATCCCGAACGTATTCACGCCGTTATCGCTGCGCACAAACACATTGCCGCCGTGCATCAGCGCAATCGCCTTGACGATGGCCAGCCCCAGTCCATGGTTGGCGCCGCTGTTGCTGCGTGAGGCGTCGACCCGGTAGAAGCGCTCGAACAAGCGCGGCAGGTGTTCGCTGGCGATGGGTTCACCGGGGTTGGTGACGCCGATACTGACCTGATGCTCCTGAACATCGATCTGCACCCGAATGACCTGGCCGGGAGCCGTGTGTTGCACGGCGTTGTTCAACAGGTTGATCAGCGCCCGGCGCAGGTGGGCGATTTCGATTTGCACCTGGGCATCGCCGCTGACCTGAACCTTGACCTGGGCGTCCTCGAGGATGAAATCCAGGTAGTCCAGAGTGGTGGCGACTTCGTCCGCAAGCGAGGTGGTGGTCAGTTTGGTGGCCTTGCTGCCCTGGTCGGCGCTGGCCAGAAACAGCATGTCGTTGATGATCGAGCGCAGCCGTTCGAGTTCTTCGAGGTTCGATTGCAGCACTTCGAAGTAGTGTTCCGCCGAGCGCCCACGGGTCAGGGCAACCTGGGTCTGACCGATCAGGTTGGTCAGCGGCGAGCGCAGTTCGTGGGCGACATCGGCGTTGAATGATTCAAGTCGCGTATAGGCTTGCTCGACCCGCTCCAGCGTCGAGTTGAACGAGCTGACAAACTGATTGAGTTCTGGCGGCAGCGGCGACAGTTGCAGCCGTGAGGACAGCAACGGCGGTGCCAGTCGTTGAGCTTCCTGAGACAACTTGATCAACGGCTTGAGGCCGATTCGCGCCACCCAGTAACCCAGCGCCGAGGCCAGCAGCACACCGATGATTGCCAGGCTGATCAAGGCGATCAGCAAGTGATGTTGGGTCTCATAGAAGGTTTGCGTGTCGATGCCGATCATGAAACGCAGCGGTGGACGCTGGTCCTTGGCCGGAAACTGACTGACCAGCACTTTCATCGGATAGGGCTGACCCGGCAGTTGTACGTCGCGCTTGCCGGTTGGCCCTTGCGCCAAGGCACGGATCTGCGGGGTGATGTTACCGTACTCGTAGTTGGCATCGCCGCTGATGATCCAGAAACTGATGCGCTTGTCCTCTTCGCTAAGCAGGTTGAGTTTGTTGTTGATCTTCACCCAGTGCTCTGGCGTACCAAAGCGCCCGACCGTGGATTCGAGCACGCTGTAACGCGCATCCAGTTCGGCTGCCGGCAACAGCGCCAGGCCTTTTTCGACCTGTTGATACAGCGCCCAACCGATCAACAGAAACACCAGCGCCGCCACCAGCGTGAACATGCCGCTCAGGCGCAGGGCGATTGAATTACGAGGCACTGCGGCTCTCCAGCACGTAACCCATGCCGCGAATGGTGTGCAGCAATTTCTCTTCGAACGGCCCGTCGATTTTGGCGCGCAGGCGTTTGATCGCGACTTCGACGACGTTGGCGTCGCTGTCGAAATTGATGTCCCAGACCATCTCGGCAATTGCGGTTTTCGAGAGGATTTCACCCTGACGCCGGGCCAGCACGCTGAGCAGCGAGAACTCCTTGGCGGTCAGGTCCAGTCGCGTGCCGGCACGGGTAGCCTTGCGGCTGATCAAGTCGACCCACAGGTCGGCGATGGTCACTTGCACCGGCTCATGGCCGCCGCTGCGGCGGGTCAAGGCTTGCAGGCGTGCGACCAGTTCGAGGAACGAGAAAGGTTTGCCCAGGTAATCGTCGGCACCGTCGCGCAGGCCTTTGATCCGGTCTTCGACACGTTCGCGGGCGGTCAGCATGATCACCGGGGTCTGTTTGCGGGCACGCAGGGCGCGCAGCACACCGTAGCCGTCGAGACCCGGCAGCATCACGTCGAGGATGATCACCGCGTAATCGTTTTCGAGCGCCAAGTGTAAACCTTCGACGCCGTCCGGGGCGCGGTCCACGGTGTAACCCTGTTCGGTCAGGCCGCGGTACAGATAATCCGCGGTTTTCTCTTCGTCTTCGATAATCAGAACGCGCATGACCCGCCTCAGTGTGTGGTCGCCAGCGCAGGCGCTGGTGTGGAGCGATGGAACACCCGCTCAAGCCATAAGTATATGACTGGCGTGGTAAACAGCGTCAGCGCCTGGCTGACCAGCAGACCGCCGACCACTGAGATCCCCAGCGGTTGGCGCAGTTCGGCGCCGGTGCCGTAGCCGAGCATCAGCGGCAGGGCGCCGAGGAGGGCGGCGAGGGTGGTCATCATGATCGGTCGGAACCGCGTGAGGCATGCCTCGAAAATTGCTTCTTGCGGGGACAGCCCGCGATTGCGCTGGGCGTCGAGGGCGAAGTCGATCATCAGGATGCCGTTCTTCTTGACGATACCGATCAGCAGCACCAGGCCGATCAGCGCCATGATCGAGAAGTCCTGGCCGAGGATCCACAGCAATATCAAGGCGCCGAGGCCAGCGGAAGGCAAGGTCGAGATGATCGTCAGCGGGTGCACGAAGCTCTCATAGAGCACGCCAAGAATGATGTACACCGCCACCAGCGCCGCCAGAATCAGCCACGGCTGGCTGGCCAGCGAACTCTGGAACGCCTGGGCTGCGCCCTGGAAATTACCGTTGACCGAAGCCGGCATGCCGATGTCGTTCTTCGCCTGATTGAGCAAAATCACCGCATCACCCAAGGCCACGCCGGGCGCCAGGTTGAACGACAGGTTGGCGGCCGGGAACATGCCGTCGTGGGCGATGGACAACGGGCCGATGGTCGGCGCATCGAAACGGGCCAGCGCCGACAACGGCACCATCTCGCCACTCAGCGGCGAGCGCAGGTAGAAATAGGCGAGGCTTTCGGCCTTGCCGCGCTGGCGGGTGTCGAGTTCGAGAATGACGTTGTACTGGTTGATTTCGGTCTGGAACTCATTGACCTGCCGTTGGCCGAAGGCGTCATAAAGCGCTTCGTCGACATCGCTGGCGGTCAGCCCGAAACGCGCTGCAGCGGCACGGTCGATGTGGATGTGGGTGATGCTACCGCCCAGTTGCAGGTCGTTGGAAATGTCGCGGAATGCCGGGATGCTGCGCAGTTTTTCGGTCAGGCGCTGGGTCCAGAGGTTCAGCGTCGGGCCGTCGTTGCTCTTGAGCACGTATTGATACTGGGCGCGGCTGGGGCCGGAGCTGAGGTTGATGTCTTGCCCGGCGCGCAGGTACAGCACGATGCCCGGGACCTTCAGCAGTTGCGGACGAATCCGGTCGATGAAGGCGCTGGCGGACACATCGCGATCGCCGCGTTTTTTCAAGGAGATCCAGAAGCGCCCGTTGGCGATGGTCTGGTTGCTGCCGGAAACGCCCACCGAATGGGAGAAGGTTTGCACCGCCGGGTCGGCGGCGACGATGTCAGCCAGGGCCTGGTGCTTTTTCACCATCTCCGGAAACGACACGTCGGCGGCGGCTTCGGTGGTGCCGAGGATAAAACCGGTGTCCTGTATCGGGAAGAAACCTTTGGGGATAAACACGTAGCCGGCAACCGCCATGCACAGCGTCAGGCTGAAGATCCCCAGCATCAGTTTCTGATGGGCGAGGGCGCGGCGCAGTGCTCGTTCATACAGCGCCAGCAGGCGCTCCCCGAAACCGGGTTTGGCATGGGCATCGTGTACCGGCGCGCGCATGAACAGGGCGGCCATGGTCGGTGCCAGGGTCAACGACACCACCACCGAAATCATGATGGTCGAGGTGGCGGTCAAGGCGAACTCCTTGAACAACCGGCCGACCACACCGCCCATGAACAGCAGCGGAATAAACGCCGCCACCAGCGAGAAGCTGATCGAGACCACGGTAAAGCCGATTTCGCCAGCGCCCTTGATCGCCGCCTCGCGCATGCCGTCGCCGGCCTCCAGATGACGGTGGATGTTCTCCACCACCACAATCGCATCGTCGACCACAAACCCTACGGAAATGACGATCGCCACCAGCGTCAGGTTGTTCAGGCTGAAGCCCATGATGTACATCAGCGCGATACTGGCGATCAGCGAGACCCCGAGTACGCTGGAAACGATCAGCGTCGCCGACCACTGGCGCAGGAACAGCGCCATCACCGCGACCACCAGCAGGACCGCGATCAGCAGGGTGACTTCCACTTCATGCAGCGAAGCGCGGATGGTCTGGGTCCGGTCGATCAGCACGTTGACCTGTATCGACGCCGGGAGCATGGCTTGAAGGCCCGGCAACGCGGCTTGAATCCGGTCCACGGTGTCGACGATGTTCGCACCCGGTTGCCGCAGGATCACCAGGTTGACCCCCGGCCGATCGCCAGACCAGGCCTGGACGTAGGCGTCTTCCGAGCCACTGACCACGGTGGCGATGTCCCGGAGCTGGACCGGTGCGCCATTCTTGTAGGAGACGATGAGCTGACCGTACTCATCGGGATGGAACAGCTGATCGTTGGTCGATAGCGTGGAAATGCTCGACTCACCGTACAACGCACCCTTGGCCAGGTTGAGACTGGTTTTCTGAATGGCCAGGCGCACATCGGCCAGGGTCAGGCCGATGGCGGCGAGTTTGTCAGCCGAGGCCTGGACCCGGATCGCCGGACGTTGCTGGCCGGTGATGTAGATCTGGCCGACGCCGTCGATCTGGCTCAGTTGCCGCGCCAGCAGGGTTTCGGCGTAGTCGCTGAGTTCGGTGCCGGGCATTTGCGTCGAGCTGACGCTGAGGATCAGCACCGGGCTGTCGGACGGGTTGACCTTGCGCCAGGTCGGCAGCGTCGGCATGTCCTTGGGCAGTTTGCCGGCGGCGGTGTTGATCGCGGCCTGAACTTCTTGCGCGGCGGTGTCGATGCTTTTGTTGAGGGTGAATTGCAAGGTCAGGTTGGTCGAACCCAAGGCACTGCTGGAGGTCATCTGGGTCATGCCGGGGATGGCGCTGAATTGCACCTCCAACGGCGTCGCCACCGACGAAGCCATGGTGTCGGGGCTGGCGCCGGGCAACTGCGCGGCGACTTGAATGGTCGGGAACTCGGCTTCCGGCAACGGGGCGATCGGCAGACGCGGGAAGGCGATCAGCCCGAGCAGCAACAGGGCGAAGGTCAGCAGTGCCGTGGCGACCGGATGGTCGATGCACCAGGCCGAAATGCCGCCATGGACTTTCATGGCTGTTGCTCCACCGCAGTGCTTTGCGTGAGCGCTGGAGGCTCGCCGAGAATCCGCACACTGGCCCCGGGCTTGAGCCGCGACTGACCATCGCTGACCAGCACATCACCGGTCTGTACCCCCGTGATGATGTTCAGTCCACTGTCCTGATAAACCATTTGCACCGGAACGGATTCGACCTTGTTGCCGTTGACCCGGTAAACGAAATGCTGATCCAGCCCGCGCTGGACCACAGACGGCGGCACCACCAGCGCATGCTTGTCGAGGGCGGTCTGGATCTTTAGGGTCACCAGTTGCCCCGGCCAGAGTTTTTGCCCGGCGTTGCTGAATTCGGCCTTGGCGCGAATGGTCCCGGTGTTGGCATTGATCTGGTTATCGATGAGCGTCAGGTGGCCTTCGCCGAGCAAGTCGCCGGTCTGGCCATTGGTGTCGGCGCCGAGGTAGGCATTCACGTCAGCCGGCGGAGTTGCGCTGATCAGCCGTTGCAGCGTCGGCAGCATTTGCTGTGGCAGGGAGAACTCGACGGCAATCGGGTCGATCTGGGTGACCGAGAACAACCCCTGGGTATCGCTCATGCGCAGGAAGTTGCCTTCATCCACGGTGCGAATACCGACGCGACCCGTCACCGGCGAGCGAATCTGTGTGTAGGAGAGCTGCACCTGCGCCGCATCAATCGCCGCCTGATTGCGCTGCGCCGTGGCTTTCAACTGATTGACCAGGGCTTGTTGCTGGTCGTAAGTCTGCTTGGAAACCCCGTCATCGACGCTCAGCAATTTGTAGCGTTTGAGGTTGACCTCGGCGACTTGCAACTGCGCCTGGTTTTCGCCCAATTGCGCACGGGCCTGGTCGAGGCTGGCGCGGATCGAGCGATCGTCGATAGTTGCCAGCAGGTCACCGGCCTTCACCAACTGACCCTCCTTGACCAGCAGCCGGGTGAGGATGCCGTCGATCTGCGGACGAATAACCACGCTGTGCAACGACAGCACCGAGCCAATCGCGCTGACATAGCGCGGTACGTCGCGTTCGACGACGCTGACCACCCGCACCGGAATCGCGCTGGGGGCCGAGAGTTTGCTCGTCGTCGGTTTGAGCGCAACGCCAATGGCCACGGCAGTGACCGTCACCAGCAACGCGGCGATCAGCAGTTTTTTTCCTGGAATGGGCATGAGCATCGAACGCCGGGGCAAAAAGACGGAGAATAATGGCCTAGTTATAGTCCTTCGTTGCGGTCAGCAGGGTGACGGCTAACTGACAGGGCTGTCAGCAAAGGTGACCATTCATGCGTCGGGAGGTTAAAGATCATGGGCGCGCAGGTATACTGCCGGCCTTTCGCGGCCCACCCATCGGGCCCGACTCACTGTAACACCCGGAGCATTCATGACTTCCCCGATACAAGCGCCTGCTGCTGACGAACAGGCTGACCTGCCAGACAGCGTCGACTCCAGCGCCGACAGCGAAACCAAAGCGGCGATTCCGGCCTTCAAATTCCCGTTCAAACCGGGCGAGTTGGCCTCCGCCAAAAACGCCAGTCAGCCGTGGTACAAGAACGGTGCCAAGAACGGCCACACCAAGGTCCCGGGCGCAGCGCCTCCTGGCACCCGTCGCTCGATGGGCAAGCGCTGAGTCGTCCCTCTCCGTTATAAATCTCAGGCCGCGCGCAACGAGATAAACGCATAGTTCAGCGGCTCTGCCGTGACCACGTTCGCGCCAGCGGCCTGCACTTGCTCAGCGATGTCGTTGCCCGACACATGGAACAGCCATTCACCGGCCGAACCCGGCAACGGCGCTGCCTGAACCTGATCAATCGCCGAGGCAAACGCCGCCATGTCCGGAAGGTAGGCGGTGAACCCGTCACCCTTGAGCGCCGTGGTGCGAATCCCCAGAAGTTTGCAAATCGCTTCCTTGGCCTGAACATCGTCGCGGTCTGCCTGACGCGAGCGCTGGATCAGGTCGGCCAGCGCCTGATCAACCAACTGACCGCCGACAATCAACGCAGGACCTTGCTCCCACGATTCGGGCGGGCAGTCCTTGGCGGTTGGCGTCAGGGGAATGTGCGGATTGATTTCCATCGGGTAGATGCGGCACACCAGCGGCCGGCGCTCATAGATGCGGCAGAGGTTGTCTTCGTCAAGATTCCGGCAGCGACCGGCGTTGTATGCAGCGAAGGTAATCGCTACGTGGGCCTGGGTTGCACCGCTGGGCACCACTACGGAACGGCGTTCGGCGTGCTCGCGTTGCAAGGCCGGAAGGCCCAGGCCATTGCCGAGAAAACCTTCCACCAGCACGATCACGGCACCGCCGTCAGCCGCCCACATCCGGGCCTCGGCGAGGGTCAGGGGCACATGGTGGTCGGTGCAGCACTTGCCGCAACCTACGCAGGAAAACGTCGTATTCATTAGGCGACCGGTCACATTCCAGAGGCGTCAGCGATGACGGAAAACCACCGCGAGGGATGCTGCCAAAGCAAGTTGCACGCCAGTCAGGACACACCGAATTCCATTCGGTGACATACCTGTGATGGGTCTTCAAAACCTGTAGGAGCCAAGCTTGCTCCGGGCGGCGTTCCGACGATAGCGGCCTCAGTCTGGAACAAGCTCCCGGCGGACGACACGCATTCCAGCGCTTTCATACAGCCGCTGAGCCCGATGGTTGTCTTCCAGTACTTTCAGGTCAACAAACCCTTCGCGGCGCTGTTGAAACACACTGAAGGTATGCAACAACAAGGCTCGTCCCAAACCTTGACCCTGAGCCCGTGGGTGCACCACCAGATTCTTGATGTAGGCGCTGGTCCAGCACTGGGCCACGCCGACAATGCCTTGAGGGTCCGAGGCGATAAAACACAGCGCCGGGTCATATTCCGCATCGCTTTCAAAGCGCTCGCGCCACACCTCTAGCGCCGGTACTCGACCGCCGCCGTGCTGATAACCCTGCTCCATCAGTTGATGAACCGCTTCGGCCAGCTCGGGGCGGTATTGGTTCAGCACAATGCCTGGAGGCCAGGCAATGGCGGGCAACACTCCAGCGAGGTCGCGCCGCAGCAGCAGGCAATACTCTTCAGCCAAGGCTCAATGACCTTGTTCTTGCTGCGCGACAGCTTTTGCGGCGGTGATCAGGCATTTGGTCAGCTCTGGCGAGGAGAACTTGGTCAGCACCGCGTTCGCCCCGGCCAGACGGGCTTTTTCGCTGTTCATCGCACTGTCCAGCGAGGTGTGTAGCAGGATGTAGAGGTGGGAAAAGTCCGGGGTTTCACGCAAGGTCCGGGTTAAGGCGTAACCGTCCATCTCGGACATCTCGATGTCCGAGACAATCAGGTTGATCTGCTGTGCAGTGCCTTGCAGGTCCAGCAGGCAGTCGATGGCTTCCCTGGCGCTGCGTGCGGTGTGGCATTGCAGGCCGAGGTTGCGCAGGGTGTGTACCGATTGTTGCAGCGCCACCTGGCTGTCATCGACCACCAGAATGCGTGCGTTGCCCAGTACTTCGGCGTCTTCCATGCTCAGCTCGGTCGGGGCTGTTTCGATCTGTGCCGGGGCGATGCCGTGGATGACTTTCTCAATGTCGAGCACCTGCACCAGCGTGCCGTCGACCGAGGTCACGCCGGTGATGTACGCGCGCACGCCGCCGGAGCCGTAGGGTGGTGGGCGGATGTCGGTGGTCAGGCAATGGACGATCTTGCTCACCGCCTGAACGTGCAGGCCCTGTTTGGAACGGCTGACGTCGGTAACGATCAGGCAGCCACCGTCCGGGTCTTCCAACGGCCGCTCACCGATCGCCCGGCTCAGGTCGATGACCGATAGCGAGGTTCCGCGCAGGGTGGCGATGCCTTTGACGTGCGGGTGCGACTCCGGCAGCCTGGTCAGCGGCGGGCAGGGGATGATTTCACTGACTTTCAGCAGGTTGATCGCCATCAGCTTGCCACTGCGCAAGGTAAAGAGCAGAAGCGAAAGTGAATCTGCGCGGGCTTTGTTGGAGGACATAAAAACCTTCTGTGGAAAGGTGATGGGCGATTGTAGGACCGCCAGCAACTATTGATATCGGGTTATCGACGTAAGCGGGGCAGGCTTTAATGCCAAACGGCAAACCCTGTGGCGAGGGGGCTTGCCCCCGCTCGACTGCGCAGCAGTCGCCAAATCGGTACCTGTGTACTGTCTGTTGCAATGTGGCGACTGATTTGGGAGCGCTTCGCACTCCAGCGGGAGCAAGCTCCCTCGCCACATTGGTTGTTATTTCATGCCCAACCGCTTGGCCATCCGCCCAAGGTTCGCCCGATCCAAGCCTAGCTCACGGGCGGCGCTGGCCCAGTTGTTTTGATGGCGCTCAAGACACGCGGTGATCAACTGGCGTTGATAGTTTTCGGTGGCCTGCCGCAGGTCGCCGAACACTTCAACGGTGGGCACCGGTTCAATGCTCACTGGCGCAGGAGGTGTTTCAAGGGGCGTGTGGGGCAAGTCCAGATCCGCCGCGCTCAGGCTGAGAATCTTCGGCCGTTCCCGAGAGTTGCCCAGCGCTTTCAACGCGCTGCGACCAATCAAGTGCTCCAGTTCGCGGACATTGCCCGGCCAGCTGTAGGCCAGCAATGCCGCTTGGGCGTCGCTGCTCAGGCGTAGGCTGTTGAGGCCCATCCGCGAGCGGTTCTGCTCAAGAAAGTAACCGCTGAGCAGCAACACATCCCGACCGCGATCACGCAGCGCCGGCACCAGTAACGGGTAAACGCTCAGGCGATGGTAGAAGTCGGCGCGGTAGCGGCCGCTGCGGACCTCGAAGGCCAGGTCACGGTTGGTCGCGGCGATCAGGCGCACGTCGACCTGATGCTCCTTGTCCGAACCCAGGCGCTGTAACTGACCGCTTTGCAGCACACGGAGCAATTTGGCCTGCACCGCCAGCGACAACTCGCCCACTTCATCGAGAAACAGCGTGCCGCCATTGGCCAGTTCGAATTTGCCACGACGGTCGTTCAGCGCCCCGGTGAAGGCGCCGCGCACATGACCGAACAATTCGCTTTCCACCAACGTGTCAGGCAGCGCGGCGCAGTTGAGGCTGATGATCGGTTTGTCGGCACGCGGTGAAGCGGCGTGGATCGCCTGGGCCACCAGCTCTTTACCGACCCCGGTTTCGCCGGTGATCAGCACCGTCAGGTCACTGCCGCCGACCAGGTTGATCTCTTCCACCAAGCGCTTGTGCGCTTTGCTCTGGCCGATCATTTCACGGCTCTGCTGACCGCTGGCCTGGCGATAGACCTCGGCGCGCTGGTGCTCGTCTTCGGCGCGATTGGCCAGCCGTTCGATGCGTTCGGCGGCGTTGACCGTGGCGGCGGCGAGGCTGGCAAAGGCTTGCAAGGCGTCCAGTTCGATTGGCTCGAAGCGCTCCGGGTCCAGTGCGTCGAGGGTCAGCAAGCCCCACGGACGCTCATCGATAAACAGCGGGCAGCCCATGCAGTCGTGGACTTCCAGGTGATCGCCATGGCCGTCGACCAAACCGTCATAAGGATCGGGCAAGGTGCTGTCGCTGGGGAAGCGCGTCGGCTCCGGGCGGCTGAGCAACGCTTCAAAGCGCGGGTGTTCGCTGACCTTGAAGCGCCGGCCGAGGGTGTCGGTGCTCAGGCCATCCACTGCCAGCGGCACCAGCCATTCACCGTCGAGTCGCAGCAGGGCGGCGGCATCGCAGGGGAGCAGGGCGCGCATGGCTTCGAGCAGGCGGCGGTAGCGCTCGCCTTCGGGCAGTTCGCGGGAAAGGTCGGAGACCAGCGGCAGCAACGCGGTGAGCAAGGGTTTTGCAGTCATATTGACTCCATGTAGTCGAGGTGACTATAAATCCGCTTGTGTCGTTATGACTACATGTTTATTAACTTATTGATTTATATGGTTTTAATTGTTGGCACGGAAACTGAAGCATCATGGGTAGAAAACTATAAACCCAGTCGTTCAGGAGTACCCCCTTAATGCTTAGCGCTCAAGACCGTGCCATCGTCAAATCCACCGTACCGTTGCTGGAAAGCGGCGGCGAAGCCCTGATCACGCACTTCTACCGCATGATGCTCTCCGAGTACCCGGAGGTTCGTCCGCTGTTCAACCAGGCGCACCAGGCCAGCGGCGACCAGCCACG
The DNA here is from genome assembly GCF_018986375.1 of Pseudomonas sp. CVAP#3. NCBI lineage: Bacteria > Pseudomonadati > Pseudomonadota > Gammaproteobacteria > Pseudomonadales > Pseudomonadaceae > Pseudomonas > Pseudomonas sp. CVAP#3. The sequence goes on along the minus strand of NZ_JAHMSC010000001.1, from coordinate 562,918 downwards.
GGCTTTGGCTCGCGGAGTGTTGATGTACGCACGGCACATCGATCAGCTCGACCAGTTGGGCGACCTGGTGGCGAAGATCATCAACAAGCACGTTGCCCTGCAAATCCTGCCGGAGCATTACCCGATTGTCGGCGCCTGCCTGCTGCGGGCGATTTGCGAAGTGCTCGGTGACGAGATCGCCACGCCAGAAGTGATGAGCGCCTGGGGCGCCGCCTACAACCAACTGGCCGATATCCTGATCGGCGCCGAAACCGCGATCTACGACCAGAAGGCCGCAGCGGTCGGCGGCTGGCGTGGGGCGCGGGAATTCAAGTTGGCCAAGCGCGTGGAAGAGAGCGCGGAAATCACCTCGTTCTACTTTGAACCAGCGGACAAGGGACCGATCCTCGCGGCAGAACCGGGTCAGTACATCGGCATGAAACTGATCCTCGATGGCGAAGAGATTCGTCGCAACTACTCGCTGTCATCCCTGGGCGACAACGGTCAGTACCGCATCAGCGTCAAGCGCGAAGAGGGCGGTCGTGCGTCGAATTACCTGCACGACCAGCTTCACGTCGGCGCGAGCATCCTGCTGTTCCCGCCAGCGGGCGAGTTCACCCTGTCCGCCAGCGACAAGCCACTGGTGCTGATCAGCGGCGGCGTCGGTATCACGCCAACCCTGCCGATGCTTGAAGCGGCGCTGGCCACCGAGCGTCCGGTGCACTTTATTCACTGTGCGCGTAACGGTGGCGTGCATGCCTTCCGCGACTGGATCGACGACCTGGCCGAGCGTCACCCGCAACTCAAGCGTTTCTACTGCTATGCCGAGGATGACGGTGTCAGTCCGGCGGCGGACAAGGTCGGGCTGTTGAGTCAGGAGCAGTTGGCGGACTGGTTGCCGCAAGAGCGCGACCTGGATGCCTACTTCCTCGGCCCGAAAGGTTTCATGGCCGCGATCAAGCGCCACCTCAAGGCCTTGGGTGTTCCAGAGAAGCAGAGCCGCTACGAGTTCTTCGGCCCGGCTGCGGCGCTGGAGTAACTCTCCCACCTGATCGTTCCCACGCTCCTGCGTGGGAATGCCTCAATGGACGCTCTGCGTCCGCTTTGCGACGCAGAGCGTCACGGGCTGCATTCCTTTGCTGCGCGTGGGAACGATCATCTTCAGGATCGATTTGCACATTCTGTTTGAAAGTTAATCCCTTCTTAACCCGCTTATCGTCTATTCCCAGATATCCACCGGCACGTGCCGGCTCTCAAAGGTCAGAGCCAGCGTGTAGACTTGCGGGCAATAGATAGTCAGAAGGGAAACGCGATGAACGAGGAAATGATGCGGTTGGGCCGTGAGCGGCGCTTCCTGGTGTTGCTGGGCATCATCTGCCTGGCGCTCATCGGCGGCGCGCTGTACATGCAAGTGGTGCTGGGCGAGGCGCCATGCCCGCTATGCATCCTGCAACGCTATGCGCTGTTGCTGATTGCGATCAGTGCCTTTATCGGTGCCGCCATGCGCAACCGTCGCAGCATCACTGTGTTCGAAGGGCTGGTGGTGATCTTCGCCCTCGCGGGCGCTGCAGCGGCTGGGCATCACGTCTATACGCAGTTTTACCCGGCGGTCAGTTGCGGCATCGATGTGCTGCAACCGATTGTCGACGGCTTGCCGCTGGCGAAGATCTTCCCGCTGGGTTTCCAGGTCGACGGTTTCTGCGAGACGCCGTACCCGCCGATCCTCGGCCTGTCGCTGGCACAGTGGGCGCTGGTGGCCTTCGTGTTGACCGTGGTGCTGGTGCCGCTGCTCATTTCGCGTAACCGCAAACACCTGAACTGAGGCTTCTCGCCGCAGCCAAAGGCCTTGAATAAAGCGCCCCGGACCTCGAAAAGAGGCCGGGGCGCTTTGCGTTTCAGCGGGTCTGTCAAAGGATCGTGACGCGCGACAAAGAAGGGTGCGGCACGTGTGCGACATGTTGTCACAGCCAAGGTGTCGCAACTCATTTCAAAGACGATTGTCGTCGCTGAAACTGACAGGGAATTTACCTTGCTGACGGACCTCTCCGGAAGCCAGCAAATGCGTTGCAGCAGGCAGTTTTAACAGGCTCGGACGAATGGCTAAAGGCCTTGTGACAAGGGGGCTTGCGCGAGGTCGGCGATGCTTCGAGAGGGGCTGAAGCTGTCTGAACTGCGGACGGTGGAGCTGAATTTTTGGGGGTTGTTGTTGAGAATTCATCTCGATATCGTGGATAATCTTTGCAGATTTCGTTAATGATTGTTGCGGTATCCGATAAAAATTATTTCGAGTTGAGACATGGTTTATACAACGGTACATATCTACAATCGCCCGCACTGAAATTCCGGGGCGGCACTCTCCTTGGCACAAGGGGTGGTCGTGGGGCTGTAACGGGCTTCATTCGACGCCAGGTGTCGGCGCCTTTCAACTATCCGCACCAAATGGAATTGGTCTGTAACAAGGCCTTTGACCACGAATTCGAATAAGAACTCACCGCTAGCCCAGGATGTGTCGACCAGCGTTTAGCGCGCGACGGGCAAGCCCTTATTCAATCCAAGAAAAATGCCAACCCTTGGCAGGGTGAAGTGTTGGCGATCAAAACCCAACTGCATTGCGCAAGCTGCTTTAGAGGTCGTGAGATGAGTAAAAACAGGTACCCCAGACTACTAGGCTTATTGCCGCTGCTCGGCACGCTGTTGCTGGGAGGCTGCAACATGACCCTGCTCGATCCCAAGGGCCAGGTCGGCCTGGACGAGCGCAACCTGATCATCACCGCAACGCTGCTGATGCTGTTGGTCGTGGTCCCGGTCATTGTCATGACCTTCCTGTTCGCCTGGAAATACCGCGCTTCCAACAAGGACGCCGTCTACACCCCGAAATGGTCGCACTCCACCAAGATTGAAATCGCGGTGTGGGCTGTCCCCGTGCTGATCATCATTGCCCTGGGTTACGTCACCTACAAGTCGACCCACGCCCTGGACCCTTACCGTCCGCTGGAATCCGACGTCAAGCCGATCACCATTCAAGTGGTTGCGATGGACTGGAAGTGGCTGTTCATCTACCCGGAACAAGGCATCGCCACCGTCAACAAGATGGTGTTCCCGGCCAACACGCCAGTGAATTTCAAGATCACCTCCGACACCGTGATGAACTCGTTCTTCATTCCGGGCCTGGGCGGTCAGATCTACGCGATGGCGGGCATGGAAACCAAGTTGCACCTGATCGCCAATCAGAATGCCGAGTTTGACGGTATCTCCGCCAACTACAGCGGTGCTGGCTTCACTGGCATGAAATTCAAAGCAATCGCCACCTCTCAGGCAGATTTCGACGCCTGGGTCAGTGATGTCAAGAAGGCACCTAAACAGCTTGAAAAAGCTGAATACGAAGCCCTTTCCAAACCAAGCCAGAACAACCCGGTTGAACTCTACTCCTCGTACGCGCCGAACCTGTTCCAGACCATCATCGACAAGTATGAAGGCATGAAACCGGGCAAGCCGATGCACCACGAGAAGGAAGAGAAGGAAGTGGCCGGTATGGAAGGGATGGACATGAGTTCGCATTCAGCTGCCGGGGCAGAGGAGTAAACGATGTTTGGTAAATTAAGTTGGGAAGCGATCCCGTTCCACGAGCCGATCGTGATGGTGACCATCGCCATGATCGCGCTCGGTGGTCTGGCGGTATTTGCTGCAATCACCTACTTCAAGAAGTGGACCTATTTGTGGACCGAGTGGCTGACGTCGGTCGACCACAAGAAAATCGGCGTGATGTACATCATCGTTGCCATGATCATGCTGCTGCGTGGTTTTGCCGACGCCGTGATGATGCGTTCCCAGCTGGCCCTGGCCACTGAGGGTTCGCCTGGCTACCTGCCACCTGAACACTATGACCAGATATTCACCGCTCACGGTGTGATCATGATCATCTTCATGGCGATGCCATTCTTCACCGGCCTGATGAACCTTGCAGTGCCGCTGCAGATCGGCGCGCGTGACGTTGCCTACCCGTTCCTGAACTCCCTGAGCTTCTGGCTGCTGGTTTCCGGCGTGGTACTGGTGAACGTGTCCCTGGGTGTCGGCGAATTCGCCCGTACCGGTTGGGTTGCGTATCCACCGCTGTCGGAACTGGGCTACAGCCCGGGCGTGGGTGTGGACTACTACATCTGGGCATTACAACTGTCCGGACTGGGAACGACATTGACGGGGGTCAATTTCCTGGCCACCGTGCTGAAAATGCGTACCCCAGGCATGAAAATGATGGACATGCCGATCTTCACCTGGACCTGCACCTGGGCCAACGTTCTGATCGTCGCTTCCTTCCCGATCCTGACCGCTACCCTCGCTTTGCTGACGCTTGACCGTTACATGGATTTCCACATTTTCACCAATGAACTTGGTGGCAATCCAATGATGTACGTCAACCTGTTCTGGGCCTGGGGTCACCCCGAGGTTTACATCCTGATTCTGCCGGCGTTCGGGATCTTCTCCGAAGTCATCTCGACCTTCTCCGGCAAGAAACTGTTCGGCCACCACTCGATGATCTACGCCAGCGGCGCGATCTCGATCCTTGGCTTCATGGTTTGGCTGCACCACTTCTTCACCATGGGTTCGGGTGCCAACGTCAACGCCTTCTTCGGTCTGGCGACGATGCTGATTTCGATCCCGACCGGGGTGAAGCTGTTCAACTGGCTGTTCACCATTTACCAGGGCCGTCTGCGTTTCACCAGCCAGGTGCTGTGGACCCTGGGCTTCATGGTGACCTTCGCCATCGGCGGCATGACCGGCGTACTGCTGGCCATCCCGGGTGCTGACTTCGTACTGCACAACAGCCTGTTCGTGATCGCGCACTTCCATAACGTGATCATCGGCGGCGCCGTGTTTGGCTACATCGCCGGCTTCGGCTTCTACTTCCCTAAAGCGTTCGGCTTCAAGCTGCACGAAGGTTGGGGCAAGGCAGCGTTCTGGTTCTGGATCTCGGGCTTCTTCGTCGCGTTCATGCCGCTCTATGTACTGGGCTTCATGGGCATGACCCGTCGTCTGAACAGCACCACCAACCCTGAGTGGACGCCATACCTGCACGTGGCAATGGTCGGTGCGGTACTGATCGCCTTCGGTATTGCCTGCCAGTTGATCCAGTTGTACGTGAGTATCCGTGATCGCAAGCTGCCGCAGAACATGTGCGAAGCCGGCGACCCGTGGAATGCCCACACGCTGGAATGGTCGACTTCGTCGCCACCACCGTTCTACAACTTCGCTGTACTGCCGAAAGCCGAAGGCATCGACCCGTTCACCGAAGCCAAGGAAAACGGTACTGCGTACAAGGCTCCGGCCAAGTACGAGCCGATCCACATGCCAAACAACACCGCGACCGGTCTGGTCATGGGTGCTCTGTTGACCGTGTTCGGTTTCGCGATGATCTGGCACATCTGGTGGATGGCTATCTTCGGCCTGGCTGGCACCGTGATCTATTTCGTGATCCACGCTGCCCGTGATGATCAAGGCTACATGGTGCCGGTCGATGTGATCGAGCGCATTGAAGCCGAGCAGCACAAGCGTCTGGTTGCGGCCAAAGCGATTCCGGCCACCGCCACCCGTGTTGAAACCTCGTTGGAACAGGCTTAAACCATGTCGAACTTAGTGACCAATGTTGGACACGCCCATGGTCATGACCATGGGCACGATGACCATCACCACGACTCGGGCGAGATGACCGTATTCGGTTTCTGGCTCTACCTGATGACCGACTGCATTCTGTTTGCGTCGATCTTCGCGGTGTACGCGGTACTGGTAAACAACGTAGCCGGTGGCCCGTCGGGCCACGACATCTTCGAACTGCCCTACGTGCTGGGCGAAACCGCCTGCCTGTTGCTCAGCTCGATCACCTACGGCTTCGCCATGCTGGCGTTGTTCAAAGGCAAGAAGACTCAGGTGCTGGGCTGGTTGGCCATCACCTTCCTGTTCGGTCTGGGCTTCATCGGCATGGAGATCAACGAGTTCCATACGCTGATCTCCGAAGGCTTCGGTCCGAACCGTAGCGGCTTCCTGTCCGGGTTCTTCACTCTGGTCGGCACTCACGGTCTGCACGTGACCAGTGGTCTGATCTGGATGGCGATCATGATGTATCAGGTCCAGAAAAATGGCCTGACGGCGACCAACAAGACCCGTCTGAGCTGCCTGAGCCTGTTCTGGCACTTCCTGGACGTAGTGTGGATCTGCGTATTCACCGTTGTTTACCTGATGGGGACTCTGTAAATGGCTAACGCAGCTCACTCACACGATAGTCACGACGCCAGCCACGGCAGCGTCAAGTCCTACGCTATCGGCTTCATCCTGTCGGTGATCCTGACCATCATTCCTTTCGGCCTGGTGATGTACCCATCCCTGCCGAAAGCCATGACCCTGTGGATCGTACTGGCCTTCGCAGTGATCCAGGTGCTGGTGCACCTGGTGTACTTCCTGCACCTGGACCGCTCCGCCGCCCAGCGTAACAACGTGATTGCGTTTGTTTTCGCGGCGCTGGTTATCGTCCTGTTGGTCGGTCTGTCGCTGTGGATCATGTACAGCATCCATTCCGTCATGATGGCGCACTGAGGAAAGTCCGGATGTCCTTAAAGCACTTTATCCAAATCACCAAACCGGGGATCATTTTCGGTAACGTGCTTTCTGTGGCAGGCGGGTTTTTCCTGGCCTCGAAAGGGCATGTCGATCTGGCCATTTTCCTGGCTGCGATGATCGGCACGTCCCTGGTGGTCGCGTCGGGTTGCGTGTTCAACAACTGCATCGACCGTGACATCGACCTGAAGATGGAACGCACCAAGAACCGCGTGCTGGTGCAGGGCTTGATCTCCCTGAAACTGGCACTGGTTTACGCGACCGTCCTGGGTGTCGCTGGCGTGGCCTTGCTGTATCGCGTGGCCAACCCGCTGGCGGCGTTGTTCGCGGTGATCGGTTTTGTCATCTACGTCGGTTTCTACAGCCTGTACCTCAAGCGCAAGTCGGTTCACGGCACGCTGGTGGGCAGTCTGTCGGGGGCGATGCCGCCGGTGATCGGTTATGTCGCGGTGAGCAATAGCTTCGACATGGCGGCGCTGACGCTGCTGGTGATGTTCAGCTTGTGGCAGATGCCGCATTCCTACGCGATCGCGATCTTTCGCTTCAATGATTACCTGGCGGCATCGATTCCGGTGTTGCCGGTGAAGCGCGGGATTCAGGTGGCGAAGAAGCACATCCTGCTCTACATCCTGGCGTTCCTGGTCGCGACCTTGATGTTGACGTTCAGCGGTTACGCTGGCATGAGTTATCTCGCGGTTGCGGCGGCGATGGGCATGTACTGGTTGTACATGGCCTGGACCGGCTACAAGGCGGTGGATGACACGGTTTGGGCACGTAAGCTGTTTGTGTTTTCGATTTTCACCATCACGGCGTTGAGCGTGATGATGTCGCTGGATTTCAAGGTGCCGACTGAGTTGTTGCTGACTTACGCGCCTTAAGGTTTTGCGGTTGTATAAAAAGCCCCGCCTTCGAGAGAAGCGCGGGGCTTTTTATTGCCCCTGATTTACCTGTAGGAGCCGAGCTTGCTCGCGAAGACGGCCTGACAGTCGACCAATCTCCCGCAGATGTACATCAATCCATTGTGGGAGCCGGGCTTGCCCGCGATGGCGGCCTGACAGCCGACCAACCTCTTGCAGGTGTACATATCCATTCCTGCGGTAACGGCCACTTAGGGTTTCGCCTGACGGCGACTCACTTTTCCAAACGACGAAAAGTAAGCAAAAGTCTTCGCCCCAAGCGTACGGCACCTCGCCTAGGCTCGGCGTTCCCTCGCTCCGGCATTCATCAGGGGGCATCGCCTACGGTCTGCTTCGCGACGACCTCCTCTCGATGTGTCCGGCTGCGCCGTACGGCGCTGCGCGCCCACCCCCTGATGAACACCTGCGCTCGGCCTTCCGAAGGGGCGGGTGGATCAAGATCAATAGCAACAGCACGGCGGCCTACCGGCCGGCCTGAGTGGTAAGAGCGCGTCACTTTATTGATGGTGGGTGATATCTGTGGAGCTGCCGAAGGCTGCGATCTTTTGATCTTGGCGACCTGCCACCAATTGCCGCGCTACAAGTAACATGCCTATAGTTTTGCGATGGTCACCGACCAAATTAATGCGCTCAAAAAAGCCATTGAGACAGAGTTGAAAGCACGAGGTAGCTCCATGAAAAAGCGCGACGTGTTTGCAGAGTTAATGCAGGGCGTTGACGAGATGGGGGCTCAGCGCGAAGGTGAAATCGCACTGCGCAGTCATTCCGTGCAGGACAAACCGGCTCCCGAGCTGGGGGCGAAAGAAAACGTCGAAACCCAATGCTCAGGCCGACTTGTTGATCAGGCTGGTGGAGAAACTCCCCGACAGAGTTGAGCGGCTAGGAGCCGTTTTAACGGATGACCAAACACCTAAAAAGCCCCGCCTTCTAAAGAAACCCGGGGCTTTTTCCATTCAATCGCGGTTATTCCCCGGCGCACCCAGCACCTTCACCACGTCATCGATCACCGCCTTACTCATTTCCTGCAAGTAATGCGATGCCCAGGCATAACGGTCCTTGCCGCGTTCCATCGCCGCGTCTTCGGCCAGCAGTTTGGAGAGGTGGAGCAAGTCGGAGACGTGGGACAAGGCTTCGTGGATCGAGACGCCGCTGTTGACGCGGAACAGGGCTTGGTCGGAGTGGATGGAGAAGGGCGTGAGGCCGGCGGTTGTCAGGTCTTGGAGGTTAGTCATTGGCAAAACTCCTATATATCGGTGAGAGCTGCCTCATTCGTTATCAGGCGAATGGGTGGCAGCTATGCGCAGGCTGATAAACCGGTATATAGGACCCGGCAGACCCGAGGGTCTCCCACGCACAGCCGCCATGGCACGAATTTGTGGGCATAAAAAAACGCCAGCATTCGTGAGGTGGGCGTGGTGCGCCTATATATTACCCGGGTTATCAGGCCCGGTCGCTGAATGGGCAGCGACGCTCGAACGTTAGCGTGCAGAGAGTGGCGGCTACAATCGTAGCGATGTGCTGGCTCTGTATGGTTTTTTGTCGCCGGGGAAGCCAATCACCGCCGCAGGGCAAGTTCCCGCTGGCGCGCGCTCAAAAATCCATCCGATACTCAAAAACCAAATTCAGAACGGTCCTACATTCACCCTCAAGCCCCCCGAAGTGCCTCAAGTCACTCCGCCACCCTCTCACTCCCTGCCGCTGGCCTTTTTTCTGCATGCAGAACAATCGTCACGTCGAACCCGCATCATCGGTCGAGCCGACCTAAGGAAGAACTACCGTGAATATCAATTGGGCTGAAAAGCTTCGCCAGAGCGTCCATGAGTTGGCCGGATCGCTGGGTAACCTGTTCGTTGAGACGTTCCATTACCTGGCGCTGTTCGCCATCGGTGCAGTCACTGCCTGGGCGGCGGTGGCGGAGTTTTTGCTAATGATCAAGGAGGGTGACATCAAGATCGATGACATCCTGCTGCTGTTCATCTACCTCGAGCTGGGGGCGATGGTCGGGATTTACTTCAAGACCAACCACATGCCGGTGCGCTTTCTGATCTACGTGGCGATCACCGCGTTGACGCGCCTGCTGATTTCCAACGTGTCGCACCACAACCCGCCGGACATCGGGATCATCTACCTGTGCGGCGGTATTCTGCTGCTGGCGTTTTCGATTCTGGTGGTGCGCTATGCTTCGTCGCAATTTCCGTCGGTGAAGATCGCACACCCGCAGCGCACGACCGGGGCGGGCTCCGCTGAGCATCCTGAAGTCGAGAAGGGCGAGCTTTAAAACCTTGCCGGCCGAGGGGGTTGAGTCTTGGGTGAGGGCGGCGGCAACTTGAGGTTGTCGCCGTTGGTCATCGCTTCAAGGATCGCCACGGCGCTGTGGCCCTGTTCGATGGCGATGCCGAACTGGATGCTTTGCACCAGCCGTTTCAGGCGTTGCGGGTCATTGCGTTGTGCGGCGCTGATCATCCGTTTGGCGACGATTCGGCCGGCGTTGGAGAGGGTCAGCATGATGCTGCCGTCGAGCCCTTGAATGCTCAGGTTGACCTGATAATCCGGCGCAAAAGCGTCGGTGATCAGTTGAAAAGGGTTATCCATAATGCGTCACCGCTTGATAGGATCGTGCAGTCATTGACCGGACGGGATCAGGATTGGTTCGCTTTTCCAGACCACCGGCAGGCCGTTCGCTGAGGTTTCAACAACATCCGTGTGCCTCCATTCTGACGAAGCAAGGGCCATGCCGGTCCTGCTCCGGGTCAATAAACCGGCATAAAAAAGGCGAGCTCAATGGCTAATGCCAGTCAGCTAACGTCACTTTTGCGAGGAATGCTTCGGGTTGTTCGCCAGGCTCAAGATCCCCCCTCACCCTAGCCCTCTCCCGGAGGGAGAGGGGACTGACTGAGGTGTTCTTTCGAGTTACATCGACCTGAAAGTCCGAGTCGAACTCAGGTTTTGAAAGGCTTGGAGTGACCTGAAAGTCCGAGTCGAACTCAAGTTTGAAAGGCCTGGATATCTGCTCCCTTTCCCCTCTCCCCACTGGGGAGAGGGTTGGGGTGAGGGGTGGATTTCGGATCAAAATAGAGCATTCAGGCGCTGAATTTTCTTACCTGATCGGCACTAAGCCCAATGGCTCGCCTTTTTCATTCACGGTCCGTTTCAGGGCATGACGGAGTAGATGATCGCTGACAGTGCGATCAGGCCGATCAATACCACGAACACGTTCGAGGCTTGCCCCGAATACTGGCGCAGCGACGGCACGCGGCGGATCGCGTACATCGGCATCAGGAACAGCAGGCAGGCGATCACCGGCCCACCGAGGGTTTCGATCATGCCGAGGATGCTCGGGTTGAAGGTCGCCACGGCCCAGCAGCTGAGGATCATGAACAGCGCGGTCACGCGGTTCAGCCAGCTGGCCGGCATCACCCGGCCACGGCCGCGCAGGCTTTTCACGATCAGGCCCTGGAAGCCTTCGCTCGCACCGATGTAGTGGCCGAGGAAGGATTTGGTGATTGCCACCAGCGCGATCAATGGCGCGGCATAGGCGATGACCGGGGTCTGGAAGTGGTTGGCCAGGTACGACAGGATCGAGATGTTCTGCGCCTTCGCGGCTGCCAGGTCGGCCGGCGACAGGGCCAGCACGCAACTGAAGCAGAAGAACATCACGGTCAGCACCATCATGCTGTGGGCGACGGCGAGGATGCCGCTGCTTTTCGGCTCGGCCTGGGCGCCGTAACGCTGTTTCTGATCGACGGCGAAGGCGGAGATGATCGGCGAATGGTTGAACGAGAACACCATCACCGGGATCGCCAGCCACAGGGTTTTGAAGAACAGCGGCAGCGGCATGCCTTCACTGGCCGAGGCGAAGAACGCGCCGTTCCAGTTCGGGATCAGGCTCACGCCGAGCAACAGCAACGCGGCGACAAACGGGTAAACCAGCACGCTCATGCATTTGACGATCACGCCCTGGCCGCAACGGACGATCGCCATCAGCCCCAGAATCAGCGCCAGCGACAACACCGAGCGCGGTGGCGGCGCGATGTGCAACTGATGCTCCATGAAGCTGCTGAGGGTGTTGGTCAGCGCCACGCTGTACACCAGCAAAATCGGGAAGATCGCAAAGAAATACAGCAGGGTGATCAGCTTGCCGGCACCGATGCCGAAGTGTTCTTCCACCACTTCGGTGATGTCCCCGGAACGCCCGGACAGCACGAAGCGGGTCAGGCCGCGGTGGGCGAAGAAGGTCATCGGGAAAGCCAGCAGCGCCAGCACCAGCAACGGCCAGAAACCGCCGACGCCAGCGTTGATCGGCAGGAACAGCGTGCCCGCACCAATCGCCGTGCCGTAAAGGCCGAGCATCCAGGTGGTGTCGTGTTTGCTCCAGCCTTTGCTGGTTATAGCGGTGTCGCGTTTGAGGTCTACAGCAGGATTATCGGCAGCAGGTGTACGTACATCGGTCATCGGTATCGCCTCGTTATTATTTTTACTCGGGCTCACGGAATGCAGGCGGTCAGGGAATGCTCATCAACATTCCACCCAGCTCACAGCCAGGCCGCCCCGTGAAGTTTCTTTGTATTTGTCGTGCATGTCGGCGCCGGTATCGCGCATGGTGCGGATTACCCGGTCCAGGGAAATGAAGTGTTTGCCGTCGCCGCGCAGGGCCATTTGAGTGGCGTTGATTGCCTTCACGGCGGCAATCGCGTTGCGCTCGATGCACGGCACCTGAACCAGCCCGCCGACCGGGTCGCACGTCAGGCCGAGGTTGTGTTCCAGACCGATTTCGGCGGCGTTTTCCAGTTGTTCGGGCGTCGCGCCCAATACCTCGGCGAGGCCGGCAGCGGCCATGGCGCAGGCAGAGCCCACTTCACCCTGGCAGCCGACTTCGGCGCCGGAGATCGAGGCGTTCTTTTTGCAGAGGATGCCCACCGACGCGGCAGCGAGGAAGAACGCCACGACATCGTCGTCCGAGGCGTCGGGGTTGAACTTCATGTAGTAATGCAGCACCGCCGGGATGATCCCCGCCGCGCCGTTGGTCGGTGCGGTGACCATGCGTCCGCCGGCGGCGTTTTCTTCGTTCACGGCGAGGGCGAACAGGTTCACCCATTCCATCGCCGAGAGGGTCGAACTGATGACGTTCGGTTTGCCGATTTCCAGCAGGCTGCGGTGCAATTTCGCAGCGCGGCGCGGCACATCCAGACCACCCGGCAGGATGCCTTCGTGGCGCAGGCCTTGTTCGACGCACTCACGCATCACCGACCAGATATGCAGCAGGCCGCTGCGAATTTCCGCATCGCTGCGCCAGGCCCGTTCGTTGGCCATCATCAGCTCGGAAACCCGCAGGCCGTGCTGGTTGCACAGCGACAGCAATTCCACGGCGCTGGAAAACTCGTACGGCAACACCACGTCGCTGGCGGCCGGCACGCCCGACTCGGCCTCGGCTGCTTCGACGATGAAACCGCCGCCGACCGAGTAGTAGGTTTGTTCCCACAACTGGCCGTTTTCGCCAAATGCTGTCAGCGACATGGCGTTGGGGTGGTAGGGCAGGCTTTCATCGAGCAGCAGCAAGTCGCGTTGCCAATCGAAGGCAATGGTCCGGCGACCGGCCAGCAGCAGTTCGCCGCTTTCACGCAACTGCTGGATACGCGGACCGATGCAGCTCGGGTCGATGCTGTCGGGCCATTCGCCCATCAGCCCCATGACGCAGGCACGATCGGTGGCGTGGCCGACGCCGGTGGCGGACAGCGAGCCGTAGAGACGGACTTCCACCCGTCGGGTTTGCTCCAGCAAACCCTGGTCAAACAGCGCCTGGGAGAAGGTCGCCGCAGCGCGCATCGGGCCGACGGTGTGGGAGCTGGACGGACCGATGCCGACTTTGAAGAGATCGAAAACACTGATAGCCATGCTAAAGCCTTACAAGCAATGGAGTAGGAATCGCCGCCATTTTTTGTAGGACAAGCGCAATGTCGGCGATACTGCCTACCTCGGTCAGCGCTGACCAACGAAACTTCCTAAGACAGGCTTTAGTAGGACTAAACGATGAGTCGTCAATTTCATGCCCAGACCTACGTCTGGTTGCATGTGTTTTCCTGTGCGGCACGCCACTTGTCGTTCACCCGCTGCGCGGAAGAACTGCACATCACCCCCGGCGCCGTCAGCCAGCAGATCCGCCAGCTGGAAGAGCGCCTGGGGTTTCGCTTGTTTCACCGCCGCGCTCGAGGTGTCGAATTGAGCGCCGAAGGCCAGCGTCTGGCGATCACGGTTAACGAAGCCTACGGCAGCATCGACGCGGAATTGCGCCGGCTGGATGCAGGAATGATCAGCGGCATCCTGCGTTTGCGCTCGATTCCTTCGTTTCTCGGTAAATGGCTGACGCCGCGCCTGCCGCGTTTGCAGCAGCGGTTTCCGGATATCCAGTTGCGGCTGGTGGCCGAGGACAGCAGCGTGGCGCTGCACGAAGGTGACTTCGACCTGGCCATCGACTTGAACGATGGCAGTTACCCGGGATTGTTATCCACAGCCTTGCTCGATGAGCAGATTTTCCCGGTCTGCGCGCCGAGCCTGCTGCGCGGCCGACCGCCGCTGCACGGGCCGGCGGATCTGGTGCATTTTCCGTTGTTGCACGACATCACCGCTTGGCGCGGCAGTTATGAATACGCGGAATGGGAGTTTTACCTGAATGCCATCGGCTTCGACGGAGCCGACGTACGGCGCGGGCATACCTTCAACCGCAACCACCTGACCATCGAGGCGGCGATTGCCGGAATGGGCGTGGCCATCGCCCGGCGGACCTTGCTCAACGATGAGCTGGAGCGTGGCACGCTGATCGTGCCGTTTGGCGTCGCGGTGCCCAACTACAAACGCTATGTGCTGCTGTATTCACCGGGGGCGCTGAGCCATCCGGGCGTGCGCGCGGTGCATGACTGGCTGGTGGAAGAGGCGGAGATTTTTCGCGGGTTGCACCCCCTGGGTGAGGGGCAATTGTGAGGATTTATTGCGGCATTGCGGACCGAGTCGACTCCCGACATTAACAGCGCTTTTGCCGGTTGTCCGGCTTTTTTTGCGCATGAATATTTATCTTTTTTTAGGGGTTGAATTGTTTCTCCATCTGCCCAACTCTGTAACCAAGAGGTCACGGTCACCCAGGTTTCAAACACTGCACCGGACCTCTCGCGAGCTAGCTGAAATAAGGGATGAACTATGCAAATCCAAGTCAATAGCGATAACCATATTCAAAGCAGCATCCGACTGGAGGAGTGGGTACGTACTACCATTGAGAGCACGCTCGAACGATACGAAGAAGACCTGACACGGGTCGAAGTCCACCTGCGGGACGAGAACGGCGATAAACCCGGTCCACACGACATGCGCTGCCAACTTGAAGCGCGGCCAAAAGGCCATCAACCGGTTTCCGTTACTCATAAAGCCGACACACTGGAACTGGCCATCGACGGGGCGGCCACCAAGCTTGAACATGCGCTGGAACACCTGTTCGGCAAATTGCGCGGTAAACGCGCCACTGTCACGCCGATCAGCTCGGGGGCTCATGCCGACGCGCTGCTGGAAGAAGAATTTCTCGAGAACGAACAGGCTGCGCTCAATAGCTGATGCCTGAAACACCTTTATCACCCTACTGAAAACGGGCCTGCAGATGCAGGCCCGTTTTGGTTTCCGTTGCACCCTGCATCAAGTCATGGCTAATGCGTGGTCATGCGACCCCAGGGGCGCTCCTTACTCGGCTAAGGCAAAAACTCTACCCGTAATCCTCGGCTCACGCTGCGGCCCTGATCATCACTGACTCGCAAGTGATACTCGCCCGACTTGCCTGGCCGCCAGTTCAGTGTGGCTTGGGGTGGACCTTGACCGATCAGGGTCTGGTCGGCGAACCAATACAGGGTCAAGGCATCACTCGCGGCGTTGGCGTTCAGGGGAATGCTTTCCTGGGGGTGGGACAGGCGTAGCTGATAGGTGACCTGAGTCAGCGGCGAGCGGATTTGCGGGGCTTCGCTCTGATCGCTGTGGCGATTGGGCTGGCAGCTTTTGAGCATGTCAGGCGGCGTGCGCCGTGGCAGGCCGGCGGCGCGGAACAGTCGTTGTACATCGCTGGGCCAGAACTCGAAGACCTCTTCGCGGGTGTACTGCGGATCGAACGGCGGGCAGGCAGCCTTGCCGGTACGGGTGTCGAGTAGCACCGGGCGATGCAGGTTGGACACGCGAATGGGGGAGACCCCAGGGATATACCAGGTCTTGCGGGTCGAGGGGCACCAGCGGTTGGGCAGCTCGCCGGAGGCGGCGCAGACGTCGATCCGCGTCAGTCCTGCAGGTGGCTTGTCGACTTTGTCGGCTACGGTGGGCAATGCCAGAGGCAGGACGTCGGCGATGCGAAAGAACAGTGGTGCTGCCGTCTTTGCGCCAATGAACGCCGGGTTGGGCCTGCCGTCGAAATTGCCGACCCACACGATCAACACGTATGGGCCGACGATTCCGGCGCTCCAGGCATCGTGAAAGCCCCAGGACGTGCCGGTTTTCCAGGCCGTGCGCCAGTGCCGACTAGAGCTGTTGGCCGGCAAGCCATCCGGGCGCGGGTTGTGCCTGAGCATATCGCGCACCATGAACGCGGCTTGCGGCGTCAGCAGAGCGGCACCGCTGGCCTGAGGCTGCTCGATGAGGTAGCGCAACGACCGCAAATGCCCGTCGCCGGCCAACATCAGGTACAGCCGCGCCAATTCTTCGGGGGTCATCTCGCCACCGCCCAGGGCCAGGGCCAGACCGTAATGGCTCTCGCCCCGCAATCCCTTGATCCCGGCCCTTTGCAAAAAACCGTATAACGAAGGGGATTTGACCTTGCTGGCCAGCCACACCGCCGGAATATTGCGGCTGCGAATCAACGCGTCCCGGGCTGTCAGTGGGCCGACAAAACTGCCATCGAAATTTTCCGGCTGGAAGTAGCCGAAGTTACTGGGCATGTCCTTGAGAATGCTCATGGGGTGGATCAATCCCTGATCCAGCGCCAGCCCATAGAGAAACGGCTTGAGGGTGGAACCGGGTGAGCGCCGTGCCAGCACGCCGTTGACCTGCCCGTGAATGGCCGTGGATAAGTAATCCGCCGAACCCACCAGCGCCTTGACGCTCTGGTCGCGGCTGTCCACCAGGATTGCCGTGGCGTTCTCGATGCCGGTGCTGCGGCGTTCGGCGATAAAGCCGCCAATCAAACGTTCCAGCAGCCGTTGCAGGGGCAGGTTGAGAGTACTGTTGAGCTCATTACCGGTCTGGGACGTCAGCAGCTGTTCGCTCAAATGAGGCGCCAGGAAAGGAATCTGCTGACGAGTGCGCGCCTCCAGTGGCAGTTCCAGCAAACTGCTGTTACGCGGATCCTCGGGATACGTCTCGCGCCAGTCGGCCATCAGCCGCAGGCGAGCGTTTTGCAGCGACGGTCCGAAGTTGGCGCGCCGTCCTGGCTGCTGGGGAATCACCGCCAGCGCGAGGGCTTCGGAT
This sequence comes from Pseudomonas sp. CVAP#3, assembly GCF_018986375.1. Taxonomy (NCBI): domain Bacteria; kingdom Pseudomonadati; phylum Pseudomonadota; class Gammaproteobacteria; order Pseudomonadales; family Pseudomonadaceae; genus Pseudomonas; species Pseudomonas sp. CVAP#3. The sequence continues at coordinate 545,933 of NZ_JAHMSC010000001.1, read as the reverse complement.
AACGACAACTGCGCTGCCGCTTTACCGAAGTAAATCCGGCTTGCCGCTTCGGCACCTTCGATATTGCCGCCCATGGGCGACAGGTTGAGGTAGGCCTCAAGGATGTCGTGTTTGCTGTAACGCAGCTCCAGCCAAAGTGCCAGGGCCATTTGTTGCAGTTTGCCGGGGACCTGCCGGGTATTGAGGTCCCACAGCCGTCGCGCCAGTTGCATGCTTAAGGTCGAGCCGCCCTGGCGCTGGCCTCCGCTGTAAGTGGCCGTGGCCGCCCGCAGCAATGCTGGCGGGTTGATTCCCGGGTGCCAATAGAAGTTGCGGTCTTCCTTGAGCAGCAACGCCTCGACCAGTGATGGCGAAATGCGTTGCAGGGGCATCCATAGCCGATACTGGCCGTCGGCGGCCAGGGTCATGCGCAGCAGCGAACCGTCGTCGGCCAGCACCAGTCTCGAGGATGAGGTGGTTTGCTCCAGTGGCTGATGGGGCCACAGTCGCAGCCCCACCAGCACACCCACTGCCAGCCCAACTGCAAGCAGGGGTTTCAAGCGCCGTCCCGGATGTTTCAAGGCTTGACGATTTCAAGCTGGCCGACCTTGCCACGGCCTTGCAAGGTGGTTTGGTACAGGCCTTCGGCATAGGCCGGTGGCGTGTTGAAGGTACCGGCGTTGGTGGCCCGTACGCGGTAGACGAAGGTGCCGACGTCCCGCAGCGCCGTGCCATAAAACACCACCCGGTCATCGCGCACATCAATGTAATCCGGTTGCCAATTGCTCAACTCGCTCTCACCAATAGGCGCTTGCCAGGCGTTAGCCTCTTCGCTGTTTTCGGCGTATTGCGATTCTTCGCCTTCACCTTCACTGGCGGCCTGCGGCTCCGGCGGCAGGCGATACACCGGCTCGACGCCGCCCGGCAACAAATCGACCACCGCCACTTGCTGCACCTGATCCCGATCCGTGGCCCGCAGTCGCAGGCGCACCAGGAACTCATCACCGACGCTCACCTGGCTGACGGGCTTGCCGTTCAGGTCGAGGTATTCGTGGATGATTTCCAGGCCATTACTGATGGAATCGAGGGTCGCACTCCGATCAAAACCGGCCTCGCTGAGCATGTAGAACGCAGCAGGACCGTCGGATTTTTCCATCAGCATTTTTTGCGTGCCTGGCGGGACTGCCGCGCGAGGCGGCTGACCGGCCATCTGTAACAGTTGTTGCTGCTTGTCTCCCAGCCACGCCGTGGCTTTGAGGGTCATGCTGCTTTGCGCCTGTTGGCCGTAGTTGTCCAGGGCGCGCAACAACAGTGCGGCCGACAGCGAGTTGTAACGCTGCTCATTGAGGCGCTTGCCGAGCTTGTCCAGCAGGTTCACCGGCACGTCGCCCAGCAACTCGGGGAAGTGGCGGCTGAGCAAATGCAGGTGCTCGGCGTCGTGGACCAGTGGGTCGTAATACAGGCCGTCGCTGTCCCAGGACCCGGCGATGGAACGCCACGGGATTTTGCGCACCAGTGCATCGGCTTGGCGATCCTGTTTCAGTAACTTGTAACTGGCGGCGAGGTAGGCGGCGCCCAGGTCGTTCTGCCAGCTGTCGCGGAAGTAGTTCTCGTAGCGCTCGCGGATATCGCTCAAGGCACCACTGACCAGAATCCCCTGACGGCTCAGCAGGTAGCTGGCGTAGGCACGGTTGCGCAATTCCGACAGACCTTCGCTGGGACCGTTGGCCAGGTCGGTGAGGTAAGCGTTGGCGCGCACCAGCACATCTTCCGGCACCGGCAGACCGCGCTCCTTGGCTTCGATCAGGAAGTCAGTGGCATACAGGCTGGCATAAGGCGCGACGTCAGGATTGGCGGCCCACAGGCCGAAACCACCGGCCTGATTCTGCCGCTGTCGAAGCATGCGCACCGCGCCGGTAAAGGCCTGTTGCGCTTCTGGTGCGGTGCCGCCCCAAATCAACGTCGGCATGGCCTTGGACACCAATTGCTCGGTACAGGCGTAACCGTAGTCATCAAGGTAGTGCTTGAGGCCATTAGCCCAGACCAGAGGCGAGGCGGCCACCCCCAGTTGCACATTGCGCAGTTGGGGGAACAGTTCGCGCGTGGGTTTCAACTCTTTGTTGGCGCTGTCGAAACGGCCGAGGCTGAGGGCGACCCGGTGTTCACTCAAGGGTCGGATCGAGGTGGTTTCGGCCACCTGGATACGCTTGCCGTCCGGCAGCACCGCGACAAAGCGCAAATCCGCCGAGCCGAGGTTTTCCAGGACCTTGATCCGGAATTCGGCTATGCCTTCCTTGCGCGGTTGCAGGTCCAGGGTGCTGTTCGGGGCGCCTTCGACTTTCAGGCCGGCGCTGGTTTGCAGCTCAAATTTCACACGTGTGGGCGCTTCCAGATTGCTGAAGACCCCGGCACTGACACTGAACACGTCACCAGGTGCAACGAAGGCCGGCACGTTCGGCGTGATCACCAGTGGCCCGCGCACATCGGTGCTGGCCTCGCTGACGCCGACGCTGTTGGCATCTACTGCCACCGCAAACAGGTGCAACTTGCCGTTGAAGCTGTCCGGGATCTGGTAATGCAGCACGGTATCCCCGGCCGGCAAGTCGATCAGCCCTGACCACCATGCCACGGGCGGCTGGTGTTTGCGTTTGAACGGGTTGAGGTGCGAGGCCAAGGCGTTTTCCGTATCGCCACCGGGTGCAGCGCCACTGAGCAAGCGGCTGAATTCCGGCAGGATGAGGTCAAGAATCTGGCTGGTACCGACCTCCAGCGCCCGTTTCTGAAAAAAGAAGCCCAGCGGGTCCGGCGTCTGGTAACGCGCTACCTGCAGAATGCCTTCGTCCACCGCGTAGACCACGGCGCGGGAAGGGCGGTCGGCATTGACCTTGATGTCCAGCACCTGCCCCGGCTCGGTCTTCGTCGGGCCTTCGACCTTCAGCGCCATGCGCCGCGCATCGAGGTTGATGCTGAACGGCACAACGCCGTAGGACAATGGACTCATATAGACCTCGGATGAACCGATGTCCCGCACGAATTGCACGTTGATGTAAGCATTGCCCTCCAGCCCGGCTGGCACACGGATGTGCTGCACGCTGTTGGTGCTGTCGGCCTTGAACCACTGCTGGGTGTAGACCTTATCGCGCTCGATGGTGATCAGCCCGGCGCCGGTGTAAGGCGCGCGGATGCTGATGGCGATCTCGTCGCCGGTGGCATAGCTGCGTTTGTCCAGGCGCAGTTGCAGCTCGGCGTTGCGCTCCAGGGAGCGGGAAGTGTTGCCGCGCCCGGCGACGCTGTAGTCGATGGCGTTGAGCAGGTTACCGTTGGCGTCCTTGAGTTGCAGGGTGTAGTCGCCTGGTGTGGCGGTGTTCAGCGTCTGTTTCGCGCCGTCCTTACCCAAGGGCAGAGGCGTGGCTGACTGGTTGATGTGCTTGATCCGCGACTCGTATTTGTAGGTGCCGTTGGATTGCTTGATCAGCACCGAAACATAGCGGTGTTCCACCAGCTCGGTGCTCAGGCCCTCTACCGCTACCGGCGTGAGGTCCGGCGCGACGGCCAGCCATTGCACCTGGCGCGACGCATCCTTGGCCACGTAGCCCAAGGAATCCTGGCTCTTCACACCTACCAGGTACGGCGCCGAAGACACCAGCAAAGCACTCTGGGCGGCGACGTTGCGACCGCCTTCGGCCTCGTAGACCTGAGCCATGACTTGCAGGCGATAGGTACTGTTGGCAAAACGTTGCAAGTTGAGGTCAAGGACGGCCTGGCCGTTGTCGTCGGCCTCGGTCTCTGCCAGGTCCTCGGAGTTGGCTTCTTCCAAGGAGTCCCTGAGACGGAAGCGGTAGTCCGGGAAGCGATCGAAGGCGGCCAGCGTTGGGCTCAGGGACATTTTTGCGGTCACCCGCCGACCCGACGCCGGAGCGCCGAACAGGTGCAGCGCGGTGACCTTGGCCACCACTTGCTCCGGCGGTATCCAGCCTTGTACCGGCGTATCGTGCAGGCTCAGACTGACTTTCATCCGATCCGGCTCGAAGTCGCGAACCTTGAAGCTGACGCTGCCCAAATCGGTGCGAGTCTGTTGTTCGCCAATCAGTTGCAGGGTCGCGGTGTAATCCCCGGCCGGCGCTACTTCACTGCTGGCGAAATCGAAGCTTTCAAAACCCGAGGCCGACAGCTTCAACGGCTGGCGTATCACTTCGAGGCCCCGGGGGTCGGTGATTTGCAACTCCAGTGGCAGGCCTTGCAGCACACCTTTCCAATTGCCGCTACGCACGATCATGCCCAGATGCGCGGTCTCGCCGGGGCGATAGAGGCCGCGGTCGGTAAACAGGTAAGCGCTCAAGCGGTCGATGGCGCCGTCTTCTTTCAGACCGCCGACGTCGAAACGCGACAGGTCCAATTGCTGGGACTGTCGGGCAATTGGCAGGAAGGACTGGTCATTACCACGGGTTACCACGTACATCAGTGGCGTTTTTTCGCGGCGCAACTCGTCGAGTTTGGCAAAGTGGGCGTGGCCTTCGGTGTCGGTTTTACCGCTGCTCACCGGCAAGCCGTTGCGGCCGATGATATCGACCTGAGCGTCGGCCACGGGTGAACCGTTGCCGATGGATTGCACGTACACATCGTGGCTGCCGTCGCTGGAGCGTTTGGCGATGATCCCCAGGTCCGTGACCACGATAAAGCGCAGGTCACTGGTGGTGTTGCGCGAATAACCGTCGAAGGTGCGCTCGGCCGGATCGTCCTGGGGGCTCAGCTTGAGGACGAAAATCCCTCGGCGGCCACCGTTGGCGGTGAGGTAACGGCTGAGGTCTACGTTGTCATAGAGGGTTTTCGACGGATCGGCGGCCGAAAGCGGAATGTCCAGGGACATGCGTTCTACCATCCGGTCGAAATAGTCGTTGCCGAAGTTTGGCCGGGCGAAGCTGCCGCTGCTTTGATCCACCAGGTGCTGCAATTGGTTGGGCAGTAAACGGGCGATTTCCACATGGGCGCCGGGCACGCCACGAGCCATGAAACCCAGGCGTTTTTCGCCGTTGAGGCTCAGCAATGCACCGTTGGAGAGGAACTGCAAGGTACGCGGATAGGCCGGCATGCTCACCAGCGACGCCACAGGATTTTTTGCCAGGTAACCGCCGATGGCTTCCAGATTGGCCGGAACCCGTGCATACAGCATGCGGCCCGCCGGGGCCTTGAACTTGAAGGCGTGCTGAGTGTTCAGCGGCTCGATGCTCGGTACGTGGGTCAATTTGACCGGGATGCTGCGGGCCAACAGTTTTTCGTCGATTTCGCTGGTGGACCAGGGGCGATGGTCATCCTTGGCTTTTTCCGGCAGCAGCCAGGCCTGGACCTTACCGGCGATGGTCTCATCGGCCACAGCGTTGGAGCTGCTGAACATCAGCACAGGTTCCGGCTCGCCGCGTTCGTTGTCGACAAACTGGATGTCGGCGCTGCTGAAGGTCAGGCGATAACGCCCGGGCACCGTCACATCGGCGCTCAACGGCGCAGGGCTGGTGTTGCCGCCATCTCGAGCCTTGATGCCTTCGTCGAGTTTGATCGTGACCGAGGCGTTTTCCAGCGGCGTGGCCAGGGCGGCGGAACGGATGTAGGCGTTGAGCTTGCGTTCGTCGAAGCTGATTTCCGGCAGGTTAGGTGCCTGGGCATCGCGGTAGGCCAAGCCTTTGCCAAGGGTAATGGACACTCGCTTGCGCAGGCTTTCTTCGTCCACCGGGTGGGAGAAGCGGAAGGTCGCCACCTGCTGTTTCAGCGTCGGATTGACCGGGTCCTGGTACAGCTCGTTTTGGGTCAGTTGGCCTCGCAATGGCGGGGTGGTTATCTGGCTGTTGTATTCGGCCAGTAGCACACCGTCAGCCAGCAGGTTGCTCTTTGAAAGTTCGAGACTGTAATGGGCGTCAATCGGCCAGTCCTGGTCCGGCACGAACAACAGGCTGCGATCATCGGCCCAGCTCCAGGTGCCTTGGACGGCGGGCTTGAGGCTAATGCCCCGAGTGACGGGCTTGCCAATGTCCTGCAACGGCGCCACCGATTCGGCGAAGCGGATTTTCAGGGTATCGACGATGGGGGGCTGCTGGGTGTAATCCGTCAGGTTCGGCTTGTGCACCGAATAGGCCACGGTATGCGGTTTCGGCAGGTTTGAATACCAGTGCCAGCCGTAAAAAACGGCCGCCACTACCAGCAGCAAGCCCAACACGCCGCCAGTGGTCTGGCGCGGATAAGTTCGGGCCTTGTGCCCCAGCGTCGTCAACCCAGCGCCGATAGCCCTCAGCCAGAAGGGCGGCTGCCACTGGCCAAAGAGGCTTTTCAGCAACCAGCCAACGACTTTGGAAAGAACGCTCACCACGGTGAGAAAGACCCCGGATATCCGGCGCCAGGCTTCCTTGCACGAGTCAAACATTGTGAGCATCCTTGGCAAAATGGCACATATCCTACACGCGAACAGGCTAGAAGCCCTAAGGACTACCCCATATTCAGCGAATTGCTGTCTCGCTGGTCAACGTAGTGCTGCCCGGCTGCTCCAGCACGGTCCGTGCAAGTGCATTCGCGCTCATCATCCCCCCGCCTTATTGCACACCATTCAGCCTCAGCCCTGTTGATTGTGACTGCCCGCGCCGTGCCTGACACTCGGGCTCACTGTCCCTGGCCTGCTGGAGTTTGGTAATGAAAGAGTCTGTGCGCTTTGAAGATAAAGTGGTGATCGTCACCGGTGCAGGCGGCGGTCTTGGACGGGCTCATGCGTTGTTGTTCGCCAGGCAGGGCGCCAAGGTACTGGTCAATGATCTCGGCGGCTCGGCTCAAGGCGAAGGCGCCAATGCCTCGGCAGCCGACCGCGTGGTGGCAGAGATTCGCGAGGCCGGCGGCACGGCCGTGGCCAACCACGATTCGGTGACCGACGGCGACAAACTCGTGCAACACGCCCTCGATACCTTTGGCCGCATCGACGTGGTGGTCAACAACGCAGGGATACTACGCGACAAGACCTTCCACAAAATGGAAGACGGCGATTGGGACCTGGTTTACCGCGTGCATGTCGAAGGTGCTTATAAAGTCACCCGTGCCGCGTGGCCGCACATGCGTGAGCAAAACTACGGTCGAGTGATCTTCACTGCCTCGACCTCCGGCATCTACGGCAACTTCGGCCAGTCCAACTACGGCATGGCCAAACTCGGTCTTTATGGCCTGACCCGCACCCTGGCCATCGAAGGCCGCAAGAACAATATTCTGGTCAACGCCATCGCCCCAACCGGTGGCACACGCATGACCGAAGGCTTGATTCCGCCACAAGTCTTCGAACAGCTGAAACCGGAATTGGTCAGCCCGCTGGTGGTGTACCTGGCCAGTGAGAACTGCCAGGAAACCTCCGGCCTGTTCGAAGTCGGCGGTGGCTGGATGGGCAAAGTACGCTGGGAACGCAGCCTCGGCGCCGGTTTCGATCCGCGCGAGGGCTTCTCGCCGGAAGATGTTGCTGCTCACTGGCAGCAGATTTGCGACTTTGAAGGCGCGGCGCATCCCAAGGACAACATTGAAGCGTTGAAGGAAATGATGGCGAATTTGCAGAAGTATTCGCTTTAAGAAATCTGGGCCACCAAGTCGCATCTGCGCGGCTTGGTGGCTTCTGCGGCCTGTTTGGCTAGCCGTATCGATTTTCTGTTACGAAGCTGGGGGCTTTCCAATTAGGGCCTTTAGTCGCCAGCCCTTTTTCTCCCTTTGCCAATACCCCCATTTCGAAGAGTCGTGCATAGGCGCGTTGAAGTTCTCCATGTCGGGTAGCTTCAGGTTTGTATCTCCCTATAATCATGTCCAAATGGGGCGTTGCTTTTACCAGTGCGAAGACCGTAACGATATCTTCCAGAGATTCATTCTTCACAATTTGCTCAATTGTATTCATTACCACATCTCCTTCAGAAATCTTTGATAGTCGCGTTTATCTTGTTCTTCTGCGGCGGCTAGCGCATCCGGCGTATAGAGCAGCGTGGGATCATCTTTCAGTTTGAAGTCTTCCAAAGTGGCAGTATGAACATTGTTCCATACCGAGGAGTCTGCATCTGGCATCTCAGTGTCTCCATAGCCCAGAGCTCTAAATCTTTCGAGCTCCCTTATTTCATGAGTGTAGAAGCGTTTATCGGTGTCAGTTATTTCAAGCTCTCCTTTGAGAATTCTCTCCAGCCGATCGATCATCACTTTATTGGCATCAGACGGAAGAAACCGAGACGTATGCAAATTGACCATATTGACTCCTGCTTGGGAGGCGGTTGCAGACCGCCATTCCATTTCTAAAACTGGTCCACCTGTCTGTTCAGGATTGAAATCACGTCCGCTGTGTTCTCCCTCTACAATGGCTCCCTCATATGGACTGTTGAACACAACATAGAGCGGCGGAATGCCCGAATCAGCCGGAAATACAGTGATGAAGCCACCAAAGCTGTATTGATCCAGCTGTGGGAATGCATCAATTCGTCCTTCGACAGGAGTGACAGTCGTGCCTTCATAAACTGTCGGATCGACTTCAACCGCCGGAAGCTCGGTCGATTGTGGAGGCGACTGCACCACTGGCGTCCAGGTCGTGGTGACGGATTGGGGGCCTGTGCTGGTGGAAACGTAGACTTTCTTTTGTGGGTCAAACTGTGCGAGTCGGACCGGTACAGTGGAAGGCACCGATACGCCGTCTGTGGTGGCGACTACGATTTGCGTCTGGTTGCCAATCGTCCGTGAACCCAGGGTCACTCTCAGGTTGACCTCTCCCTGGACTGCTGCGAGTCCGTACAGGTCTTCGCTCAGGTCAGGTGCGAGTTCCGACAGCGGAACACTCACAGAATAGAGGTCGCCGTTACCCAGTCTTGATGGCACAAGCAGTGCGGCGAACCCCACGATAATTGGCGTTGCCGTGCTGATGAGTGCTCCGAATGCGGCGGACACTGCTGCGCGCAGCACGTTCCTGAGCGCTAATGATGTGGAGGGATTAGTACTGATGCTCCCGGTCGCAGCAGTAAAAACCGGGCCGATGGCCGCCATTGATCCGCTGTTGGCGAAAGTAGGGGGCTTCTGATGGGCATGTTCTTGTGCTTGTTTCTGCGCTTGCTGCCTTTCAAGGTGCAGTAACTCAGTTTGTCGTTGAACTTCAGCCTGAGCCTCGAGACGAGCCTGTTCGGCAGCGACGTGCCGCGCGGCTGCTTCCGCTGCAACCTGAGCCTGCTCGTTGGCCAATCGTTGCGCTTGTGCCAATGCTGCAATCCGCGCCTGTTCTCGAGCCTGGGCCTCTGCTTGCGCGTTGATGCGTGCCAATTCAGCCGCGACCCTCTGGGCTTGCTGTTCCGCCGCCATTCGGGCCTGATCATTTGCCTGCACAGCGCGGAGAAAGTTCTGCACATTCACGGATTGCTGGTTGAGTAACTGGATGGTTTGGAACAACAGGCGTGCGTCGTGGGCCGCCCTGTACGACGCGATCCAGGCCTGCATCGCAATATCGACTGACGTTCCCATGGTCGAGGCTCTTGGGTGGAACTCATGCACAGACCTGCCAATGGGGTCGACGCCATAAAAACTATTGGCGATCGCCGTTTTGCTATGAAACTCGGCGGTCTTTCGAAGCAACAGCGTGTGACGCACGCCCAACTCGCGAATGATCGCGTCGGCGGGTGGAAGCGGGGCGGTTGAGCCTTCCAGTCTTGTCGCGGCCAGTTCATGCTCAATGGTCTGCGGTAGTTGACTTATTCGGATTGCATACTCCTGCTCCGAAGTCTGGATGGTGGCCCGCAAGGTGGTAAAAGTTGTATCGATTATCGAATGGACGCCGTAGTGATCGCTGTAAAGAATGGTTGCAGAGCCGTTGCTGAAACCTCCACCTATGAGATCTATACCGGGTAGTGGCTGAGCACCAATGTAGAGTGTTGGAAGTTCCAAGGGAGGTTTTTGCATATTCATTTCCTTTTGAATGTGCGTTCATGGTTATTAAATATTTTGTTGTTCTGTTCTTTTGGGTGTTTGTGTCGAAGTGTTGCGTGGTTTTTTGTGGGTGGAGGGTTGTGAATGGAAGAGGTGACGCTATTTACGGTACATGAGAAGTAGCAGGAGCGAATCCGATAAGACCGTAAGGTGCTCCTCTGATAATTGCGTGAAATGTCGGATGCAAAGTAAGTGTTGTAAGAGTTTCTATTCTGTAAAAGGAAGTTTCTTACAGTGCTCTAGGCTCTGTACGAAATCAGCTGAAACTCATTTGAATCCCGTATGCGTCGGGATTCAGTAGCGTCCGCGTCCATCAAAGGCGGGAGCCCACGATGGCCAAACGGTATGAACTCCCCGACGCAGCCCGGGAATTGGTTGCAGACCTCTTCATCGAAGCCCGACGCAGTGGTCGCCCAAGGGCCGATGGCCGTCCCCGCCAACGCCGTCGATGGCTGCTGGCCGACAGCGCAACATTTTCGAGCGCATGTTCGGATGGCTGAAGGAGCACCGCTGCATCGTTACGCGCTTCGACAAGCTCGCGAAAAGTTTTGCGGCGAGGGTTTCATTGGCTTGTGCCATACGGCGTTTGCGACATTACTTTTCGTACAGAGCCTAGGGGCCGCTGGAAGAAACCATGATGGCGAGGCGGATGAGCACAACATGAAAACACCACCCATAAAAAAGGCCGCTGCAAACGCAGCGGCCAAGGTAAGACGTTGGATCAAGGAGCTACAAATCAACGTCAGTGAACACGGGTCGATGAGCTGAAACGGATTCAAATCATCTGGATTCTGTTGCTGATGAGGCGGGAAAGTCGCACCTCGGTACTTTGTGCTTTCGGCCCCATTGCCCTGAAAGCCAGGCAAGGATAAGTCCTTATCCCCAAAGGAAAAATAGCGATTCGGGACAATGACTGTTACAGCATCGGCAACAGTCGCTGCCATGGGCCGATGCACATGAGGTGCCGCCAGCGACGCTGGAGTTGATTCCGAGTCTGGACCAACCGGAGGTGGCGCCTTTTGTACAAAACCCGTTGAGTCAACGTGAAATAGAAGTGCTTAAGTTAGTCGCTCAAGGTAACGCGAACTAACGAATTGCCGACCTCTTGTTTATATCGTTACATACGATAAATGCCCAGGCGCGACGGATCAATGGAACGTTGGGCGTGGGGCGAGGAACTCCAGCGGTGGCCAGGGAAACAGTGCAGGGGTTCAGTATTTTAAGTGTGGGTGGAACACGATCTTGTTGTGGCTGTTTACGAATGCATACATGTTCCGGGGTGTACTTTGAAGGCTGGAATCTTTATAAGGTGTTCGTCGGCCCGGTTCATGTGAATTTATCTATTGCGCAGGGGGCGATCACTTATTTATTAAAAGGATTTCGGAGATGTTGAATATGGATTTGTTGAAAGAAATCAGTGCGATGCTGGATAAGGATTTTGAACAGTTAAAGTATGGCATCAAGGCCGATGAGACTTACTTGAACTCGACAGTGATCAATGACCTTGGGCAGCCGGTAGTCGATTACTCGCAAAGCCTGAGCTGGGCGATCATGGAGAAGGTCCAGGATGACGAGTTTCCAGCGTTCGGCGACGAGTATGCGGGTGTATTTACCCGGCAATGGACGTTTGATCCGCTTTATCGCGTGGATGAAAATATCTTCAATATTCAAAAGCTGAATTTGTTTGGTCGCGGTATCGTCGAGTATTACCGAGCGCAATAAGCCGCTTCTTATAAGCCTGTGCGGTGGCCGATGAATGGATTGAGTCGGTAGAATGCCCCGCGCGATCAGTGTGCGGGGTGTAAAGGATTTTATTGGCTCTAACTAATAATAATTTTGTACTTGGTAGTGTTATTGGATGCCAAAAGGAAGTGTGCATGAGTGTTAATGATTTAATGGTGGGTGCGAGTAATGAAGTTCAGGAGGTACTTCGACGCCCTTCGAAACGAGCAATGGCCGAACAACCTCACCTGATACCGGATTGGTTGCAGCGTGCCAGTGAAGAAGATCGCCAGTATTATGTCGATACGGAACAGTCCCTGGCAGCAAAAGAGCAAGCGCTTGATGCACTGCTGAAAGAAACCAGGTCCCTCAAGGCGTTTGCACATTTTTATGCCCAGGAGTTTGTCCGAATTCTCTGCGGCGAACTCATCGACCCGGAGCAGATTTTCGTCAACGCTCGTCATACGTTCTATGCGGGTCAGCAAAAGGTTGTTCAACGTAATCGCCTGACGCTTCCCGAGTTCATGCTCAATGGTTTGTATGATCCGGCCTCTGTTCCATTGGAGATCACCCTTGAAGGTGAGGCGCTGCCGTCAGGCTTGACCGAACAAGACCTTTTGGAGGTGATGGGCAGCCAGAGCATGCGCTCGTTGTATGCCGAGAAATTTGAAGAAAAATACACCAGCGAAGCGGTGCTGCATGCCCTGCAAGCCGTGCTGGACAGTCGCACGGACCTGAGTTCGTTCAGCGCGAAGTTGCAAGGGCATATCAGTGACGACAGCCTCAAGATCGTCGAACTGGCCAGTCAGAACACCGGAAATTATTCGGCGGGAGAGCTTTCGTTCGATGGCTGGAAAATCCCCTTTCAAGGGATGATTGTCTATTGCGGACCGGAAGGTGAGGACGGTGCTTGCGTGCTCTATGCGCCGGACGCTCCGGGGGGCAGAGTCTGGTTCGAGTTTGCAAGCTTCAAACAACTGAACTTCCATGTGTTCGACTGGACGAGGCTGCCAGAAGCACGCAGTTACCTGAGTCGGCAGTCTCACGCCAGTGAGCGAGAGCGCACCCATTCGTACATGCGGCATTTACAGGCAGAGCTACCGGTTCAATGGGGTATCAAGCGCAACGCCTGGCCATCGGTGGGGCATGGTGCGTTACGCCACGCTGTCTTGCTCAATGTCGGTTGGCTGCGGGGCGAGGTGGAGGCGGTCATTCCCGCCGGTTATCGTTCGGCCACACCCTACCATCGACAGTATTTTGCCCGGTTGAATACCGAGCTTAAAGCGTTGACCCGGCTGGCCAGCCACGAGGCGGCGCTGATCAGTTACGAGAAGTTTACGTACAACCTCATCAAACAAAGGGTTGAAGATGTTCTGGCTGAACACGGTAAAACAGTCGTCGTGAACCCCGATCTGATAAAGGTGGTGCTGGACGAGTCGCAAGAAATGACCTTGTCTCAGCTCATCATCAAGGAACAACACATCACGGAAGATAGCGGGCCGATACATAATCCGGGAATCTACCCGAAACTGCGTTTGTTGGCCGGCCATCCCCCCATCTCCGACACGTTGATGGCCGACGTGCTGATGAAATACATAGTGGGCTGGTCGAAGACGTTGCGTCCTGGCGAAAAATATATCGACATGCTGTCCACCGACTACCTGGACCCCAATGCCCTTGGTTACGCGCTCAAACGTGATGTTTATGTCAACCTGCAACTGCATGAAATGCAGCGCGCCGCGTTGGCGGAACTGTTCAGCGGTGTGCTTTCGCGGGAACACTATGAACGTATCGAACAAGCTATTGATCGGTTGCGAGTACCGGAGTCCACCGATCCAATAGAAAATGATGACCCTGAATCTCCCCAACGCAACGGTGTGTACCAGTTTTATCTGCAAAACCGCAGGGTCCAGGGCGTTTATGTTTTCCGCTTGATGAACGATGGCGTGGCCACGGATCTGTTGTATACCCCGAATGCACCTGACGGCCGATGGTTTCGACCACGGGCCGAGTTCGCCAGGTCGGTGAAAGTGGGGGGGGTGGGCAGTTATTACTGCAAGCGAGTCAAATACACCGACCAGCGAGTGATCAGCGCATACATCGAAGAGATGACGCAACGTAGTACCGACGACGAGCCGCCGGCACTACACGTCAATAGTCGTGTTTTCGACTTTTCGCATTGTTACAGCGAGATGATCAGTCAGATCATTGACGGTGTCGATGCACAAACCACGAGTCTCATCGAGATTGTTGCCAAAGTATCCTACGAAGCTGCAGTAGCGGCGGTTGCCGTCGTAGGCTGTGTGTTCCCGCCGATCGGTTTTGGATTGAGCGCCGTCGTGATGGCAAAAGGGGTGTTTGAGGGGGGAATGGCTTACCACGAAGGTGACTATAAGAAAGTCTTCTCCAGCTACCTCGATTGCATGCTGGAACTGGCCACGATGCGTATCGGCAAGTTGGGTTTCTCGCAGGTGCAGAAGGCGATTGCCAAGCGCTTGGGCGATGCGAATACCTGTTTGAGCGTTGTCTCTGCGTGCAGTGGAAAAACCGTGGATCTGGCGGTGATGAGCGCATTGATGAAGGAGGCGCTCGAAGAGCCCGATTCCAGCGAGCAGACGCTACTGGAGTAAACGCTGGCGTTCAGCGCCGAACAATTTAACCGGCGACGCTGGGCTCATAGCCCATTCGCCAACTCACGGCCCGGGTCGCCGCCAGCAATCGCTGCGCCGCCGGGCCGTTTTCGTCGGCGTGGAACAACGACGTCGGGCCGACGATGGTCAGCACTGCCGCCACCTGGCCGACGGCATTGAACACTGGAGCTGAGAGCGCATCGACTCCCGGCATCAGCAAACCATGCACATGATGCAGGCCGCGTTCGCGGATCTGTTCACACAAGGTCGCGTAGACCTGGTCATCGGCCAGCGGGTGGGCAGCCGTTGCCTGCACTTCCAGTTCGCGTAATTCGACAGTTTCGCGGTTCGGCAAATAAGCACTGAACACCAGTCCGGTGGACGAACTCAGCAGCGGCAGCACCGAACCCAGTTGCGTCACCACCGTCACTGCACGCACCGCCGGTTCGATATGCACCACGGTTGCGCCCTGGTTGCCCCATACCGCGAGGAAGCAGGTTTCGTTCAGGTCGTCGCGTAACTCGGCCAGTGGCAGGGCGGAGACTTTCAGCACGTCCATACTGTTTAAAGCGGCCAGGCCGACGCGCAAGGCTTCGCGGCCGAGACCGTAATGGTTGGTGGCGTTGTTTTGTTCGGCAAAGCCACTGGCGATCAACGCCTGTAAATAGCGGTGAACCTTACTCGCTGGCATTTGCACGTGTTCGGCCAGACGCGACAACGAGGTCGATGGCGACAACTCGGCCAAGGCCTTGAGGATGTCGGTGCCGACCTCGGCCGAGCGGACTTTCTGTTTACCGCTGTCGGCGGTGCTGCTACGCGGCTTTTCCATGGAGGCGGTGTGATCCCGGGACGAATGGGCGTCTTTATAGCTTGACGGTCAATACCAATCAAATTACGTTATGCGTAATCGAATTACGATAAAAATAACCTGGGCGTGCCGAGACTTCTGAAAGGGAGCCACAGGCCACGGCCTACTCCCTGTTCAGGAGGCTCCATGAACCTCGATTCAACGGCGCCAGCGCTGGTTTACCAGTCAGGTTTCGGCAACGAATTCAGCAGCGAAGCGTTGCCCGGCGCACTGCCCGTCGGCCAGAACTCCCCGCAAAAAGCCCCTTACGGTCTCTACACCGAACTGTTCTCCGGTACTGCGTTCACCATGGCGCGCAGTGAAGCGCGACGCACCTGGATGTACCGTATTCAGCCGTCGGCCGATCACCCCGCTTTCGTTAAGCTTGATCATCAGTTGGCTGGCGGACCGCTGGGCGACGTGACGCCCAACCGCTTGCGCTGGAACCCGTTGGACATCCCTGCCGAACCGACCGATTTCATCGACGGTCTGGTGCGCATGGCGGCCAACTCGGGGTCGGAAAAACCGGCCGGGATCAGCCTCTATCACTACCGCGCCAACCGCTCCATGGAGCGGGTGTTCTTCAACGCCGATGGCGAGTGGTTGCTGGTGCCGGAGCAGGGGCGGTTGCGCATCGCCACCGAACTCGGCGTGCTGGAACTGGAACCGCTGGAAATCGCCGTGCTGCCGCGCGGTTTGAAGTTCCGCATCGAATTGCTCGACCCGCAAGCCCGTGGCTACCTGGCCGAGAACCATGGCGCGCCGCTGCGCCTGCCGGACCTCGGGCCGATTGGCAGTAACGGTCTGGCCAATCCACGGGACTTCCTGACTCCGGTCGCGCACTACGAAGACCTCAAGCAACCGACCACCCTGGTACAGAAATTCCTCGGTGAGTTGTGGGGCTGCGAGCTCGACCATTCGCCGCTGAACGTGGTCGCCTGGCACGGTAATAATGTGCCGTACAAATATGACCTGCGCCGCTTCAACACTATTGGCACGGTCAGCTTCGATCATCCGGACCCGTCGATCTTCACCGTGCTGACGTCGCCGACCAGCGTCCACGGTCTGGCCAACCTCGATTTCGTGATCTTCCCGCCGCGCTGGATGGTGGCCGAAAACACCTTCCGTCCACCGTGGTTCCACCGCAATCTGATGAACGAATTCATGGGCCTGATCCAGGGTACCTACGACGCCAAGGCCGAAGGCTTCCTGCCGGGTGGCGCGTCGTTGCACAGCTGCATGAGCGCTCACGGGCCGGACGGTGAAACCTGCACCAAGGCGATCAATGCCGAACTGGCGCCGAGCAAAATCGACAACACCATGGCCTTCATGTTCGAGACCAGCCAGGTGTTGCGCCCAAGCCGCTTTGCCCTCGACTGCCCGCAACTGCAAAACAACTACGATGCATGCTGGGCCTCGCTGCCCGCCACATTCAATCCGAACCGGAGATAACCCATGACTCAGACCACCCCCACTCGTAGCTGGGTTGCCTCCGCCAACGGTCACTCTGACTTCCCGCTGCAGAACCTGCCGCTGGGCGTGTTCAGCACCAAAGGTTCGGCGCCGCGCAGCGGTGTGGCGATCGGCGAGCATATTTTCGACCTGGAAGCGGCGCTCGACGCCGGTCTGTTTGACGGTGCGGCGCGTGCAGCCGTCGAAGCCACTCGTGGCGGTCAGCTGAACGCGTTCTTCGACCTCGGAAGTGGTGCTCGCGTGGCCCTGCGTGAGCGTCTGCTGGAACTGCTCAAAGAAGGCAGCACCCTGCGCGGCAAGATCGAAGCCCAAGGCGCAAAACTGCTGCCATTGGCCGCCGATTGCCAGATGCACCTGCCTGCCAAGATCAATGACTACACCGACTTCTACGTTGGCATCGAGCACGCGCAAAACGTCGGCAAACTGTTCCGCCCCGACAACCCGCTGCTGCCGAACTATAAGTACGTGCCGATCGGCTATCACGGCCGTGCATCGACCATTCGCCCGTCCGGCACCGACGTGCGTCGTCCGAAAGGCCAGACCTTGCCAGCCGGTCAGACCGAACCAACGTTTGGCCCGTGTGCGCGGCTGGACTATGAACTGGAACTCGGCATCTGGATCGGTCAAGGCAATGAGATGGGCGACTCGATTGCCATCGGCGACGCCGCCGAGCACATCGCCGGTTTCTGCCTGCTGAATGACTGGTCGGCGCGCGACATCCAGGCCTGGGAATACCAGCCACTGGGGCCGTTCCTGTCGAAAAGCTTCATCACCAGCATCTCGCCATGGGTCGTCACCGCTGAAGCGCTGGAGCCGTTCCGCCGTGCCCAATCGGCGCGTTCCGAGGGCGATCCGCAACCGCTGCCGTACCTGTTCGACAAACGCGATCAGGCCGCGGGTGCCTTCGATATCGAACTGGAAGTGCTGCTGCTCACCGAAGCCATGCGCGAACAAAACCTGCCAGCCCATCGCCTGACGCTGAGCAACACTCAATACATGTACTGGACCGTGGCGCAAATGGTCGCGCACCACAGCGTCAACGGTTGCCAGTTGCAGGCCGGTGACCTGTTCGGTTCGGGCACCTTGTCGGGGCCGGAAAACGGTCAGTTCGGCAGCCTGCTGGAAATCACCGAAGGCGGTAAAAAGCCGATCGAGCTGGCTTCGGGCGAGGTGCGCAAGTTCCTTGAAGACGGCGACGAAATCATCCTGCGCGCACGCTGCAGCCGTGACGGTTTCGCCTCCATTGGTTTCGGCGAATGCCGCGGCAAAATCCTGCCGGCGCGCTAAGAGGTTCAGGCCATGGAACTCTTTACCTACTACCGTTCGACATCGTCCTTTCGGGTGCGCATTGCCCTGGCACTCAAAGGGCTGGAGTACCAGGCGCTGCCGATCAACTTGATCGCGCCGCAAGGTGGCGAACACCAGCAACCGGCGTATTTACACATCAACCCGCAAGGCCGGGTGCCAGCCTTGCGCACCGATGAAGGCGAGTTGCTGATCCAGTCCCCGGCGATCATCGAGTACCTGGAGGAGCGTTATCCACAGGTGCCGCTGTTGTCCAAAGACCTGGCCAGGCGCGCGCATGAGCGTGGGGTGGCGGCGTTGATCGGTTGTGACATTCATCCGCTGCACAACGTCAGCGTGCTCAATCAACTGCGCCAACTCGGTCACGATGAGCCGCAGGTGGTGCACTGGATCGGCCACTGGATCACTCAGGGGCTGGCGGCGGTCGAGCACTTGATTGGCGACGAGGGTTACTGTTTCGGCAGCGCGCCTGGGTTGGCGGATGTCTACTTGATCCCGCAGCTGTACGCGGCCGAGCGGTTCAACATTTCCCTTGAGGCGTATCCACGGATTCGCCGGGTCGCGGCGCTGGCAGCGCAGCATCCGGCCTTCATCAAGGCCCACCCGGCGAATCAGCCCGATACCCCCGTAACTTGAACGGGCACTGATTGCTCTTGTGGCGAGGGAGCTTGCTCCCGCTGGAGTGCGAAGCGCTCCAAAAACAGGCAGTAACACTGTTTCTGAAGGATCTCATTCGCCGGTTTTGGGGCTGCTGCGCAGCCCAGCGGGAGCAAGCTCCCTCGCCACAGGAATGCAGTGGTTAAAGGGTTAATGCACGATGGCGTTAGGCGGCAAATGCCCCAGCCGTTCGGTCAGGCGGATGCGCTGGATCGGGTCGTCGGTGAGCAACAAGGCATGCTCCAGGTCGAAACGCTCGGCGTTGGGGCATTCCAGCCGTTGATAGAGGCTGGCGCGGGCCAGGTAGTCGCTGACGCAAGCGTTGCCGAGTTCCAGCACCCGCTCGGCATCGATCAGCGCGTCGATATTGTCGTCGTTGGTTAAATGCAACTGGCGCAAATTGCGCGACAGTCGCTGGAGCATCTGGACCGGTTCGCTGGTAAGCAGATGCTCGGCGTTGAGCTGCATGTTCGGACCGTACTGGCGCTGCAGCAACTCGCGGCAGTCGTTGGGGTACAAGCGCCGACCGCCACACGGGTCGAGCAAATGATCGGCACCCGGCACCCGCAACAGAAAGTGCCCGGGAAAATTCACCCCGACCATTGGGATCTCCAGCCGTCGGGC
Organism: Pseudomonas sp. CVAP#3; assembly: GCF_018986375.1. Lineage (NCBI taxonomy): Bacteria > Pseudomonadati > Pseudomonadota > Gammaproteobacteria > Pseudomonadales > Pseudomonadaceae > Pseudomonas > Pseudomonas sp. CVAP#3. The sequence continues at coordinate 526,742 of NZ_JAHMSC010000001.1, read as the reverse complement.
CAACTCCAGCGCGATCAAACCGAGGGCCAGCGGTTGTCCGCGCCGGCGTTCCAGCACCTTGTTGAGCAGCGCCGCCTGCGGGCGCAGCGGGATGGATTCGTCCTGTCGATAACCCATGTCATTGAGTCGCCGCAACAACGGTTGGGCCAATTCGCTGACCGGCAACATGGGTAAACCGGCACTGACCCGTTGTTGCAGATACTTGAATTGCTCCAGCAGTACCTCGGGCTTCACCTGTGGATCGTGTTCGGCAGCGATCCACAGCGCCGCTTCGAAGAGCGCCGGTGGCGAGCGTTGCAGACAAGCGAAAAAAGCGTGGCGCGGGTTCATCAAAATCTCCGACGGATGCCTCGTTTTAGCCCCGTCTCAGGCATTCGTCCAGTGCTCTACACATGCCGTTGCAGGTTATGTCTTAAAGGCTGTAAAACCTCTTCTGCTTATTCCGGTGCGCTTCAGCAATTTTCAGCCGCAGGCCTATACTGGCGACTACAAGAAGTGATTCGGGAGCCCTACGATGTTCGCTCTCATGCAAAGCACTCGCCTTGAATCGCTGCACCTGAGCGTTGACCCGGTCACCGGGTTGAAGGCGGTGATTGCCATTCATTGCAGCCGTTTGGGCCCCGCCCTCGGTGGCTGCCGTTACCTTGCCTACCCCGACGATGAAAGCGCCGTGATGGATGCTGCGCGCCTGGCGCAAGGCATGAGTTACAAGGCCGCGCTGGCCGGGCTGGCGCAGGGTGGCGGGGTGGCGGTGATCATTCGCCCGCCCCATGTCGAAAGCCGCGCAGCCTTGTTCGAGGCCTTCGGCCGCGTTGTCGAACAGCTCGACGGTCGCTACATCACGGCCATCGACAGCGGTACTTCGGTCGCCGACATGGATTGCATTGCCCAGACAACCCAGCATGTCACCAGCACCACCGCCGCCGGCGATCCGGCGCCGCATGCCGCCATGGGGGTGTTCGCCGGTATTCGCGCCACGGCCATGGCCCGCTTGGGCAGTGACAACCTCGAAGGCCTGCGGGTGGCGGTCCAGGGGTTGGGCAATGTCGGTTTTGCCCTCGCCGAGCAACTGCATGCCGCCGGGGCCGAATTGCTGGTCAGCGACATTGACGCCGGCAAGGTACAACTGGCCATCGAGCAGTTGGGCGCCCGTCCGATTGCCAACGAATCGCTGCTCAGCACTCCGTGCGACATCCTCGCGCCTTGCGGGCTGGGCGGCGTGCTCAACAGCCACAGCGTTGCGCAATTGCGCTGCGCCGCAGTGGCCGGTTCGGCCAACAATCAGCTGACCAACCTGCTGGTAGCCGACCAGTTGGAGAACCGCGGCATTCTGTATGCGCCGGACTACGTGATCAATTCCGGCGGGTTGATTTATGTATCGCTCAAACACCGTGGCGAGGCGTTGTCGAACATCACCGCGCACCTCTCGAAAATCAGCTCGCGGCTGACTGAAGTCTTCGCCCATGCCCAGGCTGAAAAGCGCTCGCCGGCCCGGGTGGCGGATGAGCTGGCAGAGAAAGTGCTGTACCGATGACGGAGTGAGGGCCTTACCCGGTCGACTTGCTCCCCGAGCCTGGCGCCACAAGCGTCAGGCCCGACAACGGCACGCTGACCCGGCGTGCAAGGAGCCGTTTCATGCCTCGTAACAAGGTCGACCTTCCCTACACCCGCTATTTATCCCCCGACGGCCAGGCATTGAGCGAACTTCCCGCCTGGGCCGACGACTTCAATCTGCTGACCCGCCTCTACCGGCAAATGGTCCTGACCCGTCTCTTCGATCAAAAAGCCGTCGCCCTGCAACGCACCGGGCGCATCGGCACGTACGCGCCGACCCTCGGCCAGGAAGCGATCGGCGTGGCCGTCGGCAGCCTGATGCATCCTGAAGACGTGCTGATCCCGTATTACCGCGACACTGGCGTGCAATTGATGCGCGGGGTGCGCATGGAAGAGATTTTGCTGTACTGGGGCGGCGATGAGCGCGGCAGCGACTTTGCCGAGCCCGCGGCGGTCGAGGACTTTCCGATCTGCGTGCCGATCGCCACCCAGGCGCTGCACGCGTGCGGCGTCGCCAGTGCATTCAAGATTCGTGGCGAGCACCGGGTGGCGGTGACCACCTGCGGCGATGGCGCCACCAGCAAGGGCGACTTTCTTGAAGCCTTGAACGTCGCGGGGGCCTGGCAGTTGCCGGTGGTGTTTGTGATCAACAACAACCAGTGGGCGATCTCGGTGCCTCGGCGGATTCAATGCGCGGCGCCGACCCTGGCACAGAAGGCGATCGGCGCCGGTTTCCACGGCGAGCAAGTCGATGGTAACGACATAATCGCAGTCTACGACCGGGTGCAAATCGCCCTCGAACGCGCGCGTCACGGTAAAGGTCCGGTGTTGCTGGAGTGCATGAGTTACCGCCTCGGCGATCACACCACCGCAGACGATGCGACCCGCTATCGCCCAGCCGAAGAGGTCAAACAGGCCTGGCTTGAAGAGCCGATCAAGCGCTTGCAACGTTATCTGGCCGGGCAGGGCGTGTGGGACGAGGGGCGCGAACAGGCACTGATTGCCGAGTGTCAGGCGCTGGTGCAAGGCGCTGTGGATAACTTCGATGCGGCCGGCCATCAGTCACCTGAATCGGTGATCGATCACGTTTATGCGCAGTGGCCGGCGGCTTTGGCCGAGCAGCGCGAGTGGTTGCTCGAACGCGCGGCGCGCCGAGCAGGAGGGCTCGCCCATGAGTAACGGCAAAGTCACGCTGCTGGAGGCGGTCAACCTGGCGTTGCATCGAGCGATGCGCGAGGACGAAAACGTGATTGTGCTCGGTGAGGACGTCGGCGTGAACGGTGGTGTGTTTCGCGCCACGCTAGGGCTGCGCGACAGCTTTGGCTTCAAGCGGGTGATCGATACGCCGCTGGCCGAAACCATGCTCGGCGGCCTGGTGATCGGCATGGCCGCCCAAGGTTTGAAACCGGTGCTGGAAATCCAGTTCATGGGCTTCATCTACGCGGCCATGGAGCATCTGGTGTCGCACGCCAGCCGCATGCGCAACCGCACACGCGGGCGAATCACTTGCCCGATGGTGCTGCGCACGCCGATGGGCGCCGGCATTCGTGCGCCGGAACATCACAGCGAAAGCACCGAGGCGCTGTTTGCGCATATCCCAGGATTACGCGTGGTGATTCCTTCGTCACCGGCGCGGGCTTATGGGCTGCTGCTGGCGGCCATCGATGACCCGGACCCGGTGGTCTTTCTCGAACCGACGCGGCTCTACCGAATGAACCCGCAACCGTTGATCGACGATGGCAAACGCCTGCCGCTCGATACCTGCTTCACCTTGCGTGAAGGCAGCGATATCACCCTGATCAGCTGGGGCGCCAGCGTCATGGAAACCTTGCAGGCCGCCGATGCGCTGGCGGAACAAGGGATTTGGGCCGAGGTGATCGATGTCGCCAGCATCAAGCCGCTGGACCTCGACACGCTGGAGGCGTCAGTGCGCAAGACCGGCCGTTGCGTGATCGTCCATGAAGCGCCACGAACCTGTGGTGTCGGCGCGGAAATTGCCGCCAGCCTCTATGAACGTGCATTGCTGGATTTGCAGGCACCGATCCTGCGGGTCACCGCACCGGACATTCCGCCACCACTGTATCGGCAAGAGTTGCTGTACATGCCCAACGTCGAAGACATCCTTCACGCCTGCGACAGCGTGCTGCACCACTTCTAAAGAGGCGCCTGAGGCCCGGGAGGCTGCAATGAAATATTTCAAATTGCCTGACTTGGGCGAAGGGCTGCAAGAAGCGGAAATCGTCGAATGGCACGTCAAGGTCGGCGATACGGTGAAGGCCGATCAACTGCTGGTTTCGGTGGAAACCGCCAAGGCCCTGGTGGATATTCCCGCACCTTACGACGGAGTGGTGGCGAAAACCTTCGGCGGCGAAGGTGACATCCTGCACGTCGGCGAGCCCTTGCTGGGGTATGAAGGCGAGGCGGATGCCGGCACGGTGGTGGGCCGGCTTGAAGGTGGCGGCAGCCATCAGGACGATCAGTTTTTCGTGGGCGCCGCGCCCTCGACCCGTGAACACATGAGCGCTCGCGCTACCCCGGCGGTGCGGCAACTGGCCCGGCAACTGGGCGTCGAGTTGACTGGGCTGAGCGGGTCCGGCCCCGATGGGCTGATCACCCGCAGCGACGTGGAAAGTGCCTCGCAAACCGAGCGCGAAAAATTTGGTGGCGAGAAGCTGCGCGGGGTGCGCCGCAGCATGGCGCTGAACATGGCCAGGTCCCACGCCGAGGTGGTGCCGGTGACCATCTTTGCTGATGCCGATCTGCATCGCTGGGGCCGTGCGCGTGATCCGTTGATCCGTTTGGCCAAGGCCATGGCGGCAGCCTGTGCCGTGGAGCCGATGCTCAACTGTGGGTTTGATGGCAAGTCCTTGTCGATCAAACACCATGACACCCTGAATCTGGGTATTGCCGTCGACACCCCCGACGGTTTGTTCGTGCCGGTGTTGCGTGATGTGGGTAATCGCTCGTCAGATGATTTAAAAGAAGGCATCACCCGCTTGCGCGCCGACGTGCAGGCGCGTTCGATCCCGGCCAGGGAAATGATGGGCGCGACCCTGACCTTGTCGAACTTCGGCACCATGTTCGGGCGCTATGCCAACCCGGTTGTCGTACCGCCGCAAGTGGCGATCCTCGCGGCCGGTGCCATTCGCGACGAACCGGTGGCGATGGGCGGCAAGGTACTGGTGCATCCGATACTGCCGCTGTCGCTGACCTTCGATCACCGGGTGGTGACGGGGGGAGAAGCAGCGCGGTTCTTCAAGGTGTTGGTCGAGGCACTGGAACAACCGGACAGTTGAAACGCGGGCATGAAAAAGGCCCTGAGTCAGTGACTCAGGGCCTATTCAATTCGGGCGTTGCTTACTTCGCGGGCTTAGCCGATTTCGCGGGTTTGGCAGGCTCCGCTGGCTCGGCTGGTTCCGTTGGCTCTGCAGGTGCAGCGGCTGCAACAGGCACGTTGAGCAATTCGGACAGGGCGTCCGGCTGGCTCTTGAACGCCTTGGCGAACACATCGCGGTTTTTCGCCATGTAGATCCCGGCTTCTTCCACCTGTTGCTCGGTCAGCGACGGGACCGCTTTTTGCAACACTTGCGCCAGCAATTCGGCCAGTTCGAGCATTTTGTCATGACGGTCAGCTTCGGCTTTATCCATGAACAAGCGCTCCAGATCTCGGCTGCTGCGGTATACCACTTCGACGGCCATTCACCACCTCACATGCCTTCACGATAGTTGTCGTTTGCGACTACTGTATTTATATACAGCCAAAAGGATAAGCGAATCCCTGCGCTTTGGGTAGTGGCTTTTTAATGTAGACCGGATTCAGGATTTGTCAGGCGGGCCGAGTGGCCGCAATCGCTGGCAAGCCAGCGATTTTTAGAAGAGGAGCGATTATTGCGCGGCGATGCTGTAACCGTCGAACGCCGTCTGCTGTTGCAGGGCGGTGACGATGGCCTTGCGGGTGGCCGGTTGTTCGGTGCCGGCATTGTCTGTAAAGGTCTCGCTGGCAAGTTCCGCCTCGTCGCCTTCACCCACAAAGGTGAAACCGAGGAATTCGAAGGCCTCACGGTCGACGTACGGTTTGGAGCGCGGATTGCGCAGCGGCAGGCTGACGCTGACGCCGTCCTTACTGATGCTGAACACTTCGATTTCTTTCTTGGCGCGGGCTGCTTTGCTCTTGCCGGCGCTTGGGTTGCTGATGGCCTGATGGGTCTGGTTCAGCACTTTCAGCGCCAGGCCATAGACCAGTTCCTGAAAGTCTGGGTCATCCTTGAAGCTCGACAGAATCCGGCTGATCGGGAACTTGCTGCTCAGGTCTTCCAGGGCTGCGATATCGGCGGCCTCGGCGTCCTTGAGTTGTTTGAGTTCGCCCATCAGTTCGTAGGCTTTGTCGTCGTCGAAGCGGTCGTGAGCCTGGCGGATGGCCGCGCGAAGCTCGCGAATCTGGTCGCTTTCTTTCGAGGTGTGGAAGGCGTCCAGGACCATCTCGCTGATGGTTTTGGCCTGAGGCACGTGTTGTGAAAGATTGATGGAGTTTTCGTATTCCGCTTTGGACGACAAGGTGATTACGGATTCAGCGGTATTGGAATCTGGCATTGAAATTTCACTACTTCTTTAAACAGAATTTAAGACGAGAACAGCATCGGCGTTTTCGGGTTGCCTAATCTATTGGACCGCTGCGATGTTGTCACGGACCAACGGACGATCAGGGCAGCTCGGCGACCGATGTGACCGCAACTGGGGCCAATCGTTATGAAAAAAAACCGCGTTCGATTCGAAGGCGGGGCTAAAGGCAGTCCGGCGGGCATTGGGTATTCAGTTCATTTCGGCGACCAGCACTTCAACCATGGCCTTGGCGATAAAGCGTGGGTTGTTTTTTAACCAGCGGGAGCGCTTTTGAGTGCCCGCAGCGCCATCAACTCGCGGTACAGCGTGATTGCCCGACCGCAAAAGAGCCCGAGTGTAAACCCCGAGGCGATGCCGGTGAGTGCCAGCATCTGCACACTGGCCGAGCGCTCCGGGTGAACGGCGGATTGATAGCCGATGAAGTACTTCACCGCAAAGAACAGCAGAGAGATGTAGAGAATTTTCCAGGTGCCGGGAACGATCAGGTCTTTACCGTCGCTGTCCAGCGTCAGCCCTCGGCGCGAGAAAAACGCAATCGCCGCCAGACTGCCCAGCGCGATACCGGCGAACCAGCTACCCAGCGCCAACTCGGTATGTTCGTGGTAGTTCAGTGAAAAGAACGACCAGAGCGTCAGGATGCCCGGAGTTATGAGCAGGGACAGTTTGCTTTCCCGGCTGGGCGTTCTGGCCCTGAGCCCGTAATAACAGATCAACAGGAAAACCCCATAGACCCACAGCGGCGTGCCTTGCAGGGTATCGAGCATCAGTGGATACCTGCGCACGGTTGAGGCAGGGTGGTTGCGTAAAACATGGTCGGCGTCCTTGCTTGAGTCAATGTCAGGGAGACTAGCGGATTATCGCTCGGGCGAATTCAAATTCATCGAGCGAACCGCCAGCGCGCTCGCCGTTTCCTCATCCACCGGCAGCGAAAAGCGGAAGGTCGCGCCCTGGCCCGGCACGTCCATCAGGCGAATCTCGCGACCATGCAGTTGCAGAATCCGGTGCACGATGCGCAATCCCAGACCGCCGTCGCGGCGCGCACCGCCAATGTTGAAGGGCCGCAGGAACAAGCCTTCGCGCAGTTCTGTGGCGATGCCCGGGCCGCTGTCGCTGACGGTGATCTCGACGAACTTGCCTTGCGGGACAAGGCTGATGTCGATTTCCCCACCATCGGGTGTGTGGCGCAAGGCGTTGTCGAACAGGTTGGTTAGCACGCGCTCGATCAGCCCAAGGTCGGCGCAGACCGCCGAGACATTCGGTGCGAAGCTTGCCTTGAGCTGCACGTGTCGGGCTTCGGCGGTCAGCTCGAATTTCTGAAAGATGTCCTGCACCAGATCAGTCAGGGAAAAACGCTCCAGCACCGGTTGGACGAAGCCGTGTTCCAGGCGCACCAGTTCCAGCAACGACTGCGCCAGGCCGCCGACCTTGCGGCTCTGGTCGAGGGCGATGCCCAGATAGCGGCGGCGCTCGGCCGGGGTCAGGCTGGCGTCTTTCAACGACAGGGTTTCGAGGTAGCCATGCAGCGACGCCAGCGGTGTACGCAGGTCGTGGGAGATATTGGCGACCAGCTCGCGGCGCTCCTGATCCTGGCGGGTCAGGGAGCGCCATTGTTCGCCCAGGCGCTTTTGCATCTGCCGGAAAGCGGCATCGAGCACGGCGATTTCGTCCTGAGTGGCAAGGTTATCCGTTGCACCTGAGGGCGCCGGCGAGGGTGGGGTGACCGGTGCGCCGTCGATGTCGAAATGCGCGACCGTGTCGGTCAGGCGGCGCAGCGGTCGGGTAATCAGGGTAAACGCCGTGAGACCGGCGATCAGGCACAGCAACGCGACCATCCCGATTGACCACAGCGCGGTGTTCAGTGCGGCGCTGGTGGCGCCGCGTTCGGCGTAGCGGTCATGTTCTTCGCTGAGCAACACCACGTACAGATAGCCCACCTGCTGACCGTTGACCTTGAGCGGGGCGGCACTGAACACCTTGCGCCCGTCGATGCTGCGCGGGTCATCGCCGAGAATCGGCAGGGCTTCACCGTTGAGCAGGCGCCGCACGGGCGCCAGGTCGACCTGCTCGCGACGCAGGTGGCCTTCGGGCGCCGCATTGCCGACCACCCGGCCACTGCTGTCGAGCAGGTACACCTCGACGCTCGGGTTCACCAGCATCAGCTGGCTGAACAACTCGCGCAACGCATCGGGTTTCAGACCGTTGGCGTCCATCAACTGGGTGTCGTGGGCGATGTGCTGCGCCAGATCCCGGGACAAGCCTTGCACCACTTCCAGCTCATGCATGTGGTTGGAGCGCACCTGCATCCACACCGACGTGCCGCTGCACACCAACAGCAACAGGGCGAACACCGCCGACAGGCGCTGGGTGAGTGTCAGTCTCATGGCTGCTCCTGCGCCGGGGCGAATTTATAACCACGACCCCACACCGTGAGAATCCGCACCGGTTGCGCCGGGTCGGTTTCGATCTTGGAGCGCAGACGATTGATGTGAGTGTTGACCGTGTGCTCGTAGCCTTCGTGGCTGTAACCCCAGACGGCGTTCAGCAGGTCCATGCGCGAGAAAACCTTGCCCGGTTGCCGGGCGAAAAAATACAGCAGGTCGAACTCGCGTGGGGTGAGGTCCAGGCGTTTGCCGTCGAGCGACACGTCACGGGTGATCGGGTCGATGAACAGCCCGTCGCAGGTCAGGCTGCCAGCGTCCATTTTCAGGTTGCGGGCCATGGCGTCGACCCGCCGCAGCAGGGCCTTGACCCGCGCCACCAGTTCAAGCATCGAAAACGGTTTGGCCAGGTAATCGTCGGCGCCCAGCTCCAGGCCAAGAATGCGGTGCACTTCGCTCGACCGGGCGCTGGTGATGATGATCGGGGTGTAACGGGCCATGGCGCGGGCGCGGCGGCAGATTTCCAGGCCATCGACGCCCGGCAGCATCAGGTCGAGGATCAGTGCATCCCAGCTGCCTTGCTCGAGCAGGCGCAAGCCTTCGTTGCCATCGGCGCTGTGCACGACTTCGAAATGTTCGTCGCGCAGATGCAGGCAGATCAGGTCGGCGATGTGTTTGTCGTCCTCGACCACCAGGACGCGTTTGGGTTGATCCATTGGGACTTAATCCTGTTGCGCAGTGCACGTATTGTGCGGGGTTTTCCCTCGGCGAGTTATCACGAATTGTTTAACTCCACGTGAGGATTTGGCGATCACCTCAAGCCTAGGCTGTGTTCCATGTAAACCACGGCGGATTTAGGGAGAGGGCCATGTTTTCACGGCGACAGATTCTTCTAACGGGCGGCGGGTTGGGCCTTGCGGCGCTGGTTGCCGGTGTATTGCCAAAAATGACCGTGCGCTCGGCGCTGATCAGCGAGGCGAGCGCCGCCGAGACCTTCGAGGTCACCCACACCGATGCCGAATGGCACAAGTTGCTCAGTGCGGAGCAGTACGACGTCCTGCGTCAAGAGGGCACCGAACGGGCCTACTCCAGCGCACTGAACAACGAACACCGCGACGGTATTTTCGCCTGTGCGGGCTGCGATCTGGCGCTGTTTTCATCCAGCACCAAATTCGACAGCCATACCGGTTGGCCGAGTTTCTGGACGCCGCTGACCAACGCCGTGGCCACGCGTGAAGACCGCTCGTTCGGCGTGCTGCGCGAAGAGGTTCACTGTCGACGCTGCGGCGGCCATCTGGGCCATGTGTTCAACGACGGGCCAAAACCGACCGGTCTGCGCTACTGCATGAACGGCCTGGCGATGACCTTCAAGCCGCAATCGGCCTGACACCATGGGCAGGCTTTTTCCTTCACTTCATACGGGGCATTGTTATGTGGCTTCTGGTCCTCGCTTATCTCGGTGGTGTGCTGACGATTGTCAGCCCGTGCATTCTGCCGGTACTGCCCTTTGTCTTCGCTCGCACCGGGCAACCGTTTATCAAGAGTGGCTTGCCGCTGTTGGCGGGGATGGCGCTGACCTTCGCGCTCGTCGCCTCGTTGGCGGCGGTGGGCGGCGGTTGGGTGGTGCAACTCAATCAGTACGGTCGCTGGCTCGCGTTGCTGTTCGTAGCACTGTTCGGGCTGACATTGCTGCTGCCACAACTGGCCGAACGGCTGACGCGCCCACTGGTGGCCGCCGGCAGTCGGTTGTCGGAAGCGGCGGGCGCCGATGCCCGGCCGCGTCCCGGAGCTTCGTTGCTGATCGGCGTCGCCACCGGCCTGCTGTGGGCACCGTGCGCCGGGCCGATTCTCGGGCTGGTGCTGACCGGCGCAGCGCTGCAAGGGGCAAGCATTGGCACCACCTTGCTGTTGCTGGCCTACGCGCTGGGCGCCGCCACTTCCCTCGCGGTCGCCTTGTTGCTGGGCGGTAAAGTCTTCGCGGCGATGAAGAGTTCGATCGGCGCCGGTGAATGGCTGCGCCGTGGTCTTGGTGCGGCGATGCTGGCGGGTGTGGCCGCCATCGCCCTGGGGCTGGACACCGGGATTCTGGCGCGGGTGTCGACCGCGTCCACCGGTGGCCTTGAACAGGCGCTGGTCGGTCGACTGGCGGGTAAATCACCGGGCAACAGCGGGGCGATGATGGCGCAGATTCCGCCGTCCGCCGACGATCAATCAGGCTCAGCCATGATGGCCGCCGGTGGTGCGATGAAAGTGGCCGCCAACGCTCCCGCGCCGCTGCCCGTCGAAGGCAACCTGCCGTCGCTGGACGGCGCGGTGCAGTGGCTCAACTCGCCGCCGCTCAGCGCTCAAGCGTTGAAGGGTAAAGTGGTGTTGGTGGATTTCTGGACCTACTCCTGCATCAACTGCCTGCGCACCTTGCCGTATGTCAAAGCCTGGGCCGAGAAGTATCGCGATCAGGGCCTGGTGGTGATCGGTGTGCATGCGCCGGAGTTCGCCTTCGAACGGGATGTGGGCAATGTGACCAAGGCCATGAAGAATCTGGGTATCACCTACCCGGTGGCCATCGATAACGACTACAGGATCTGGCGCGCTTTCAACAACGAATACTGGCCGGCGCACTATTTCGCCGACGCTCAGGGACGCATTCGCTACCACCATTTTGGCGAGGGCAACTACGCCGAATCGGAACGGGTGATCCAGCAGCTGTTGCGTGAAGCCGGTGCGGCGAAAGTCGCCGATGGCCTGATCGACGCCAGCGCCCAAGGCGCGCAACAGGCACCGGACATGAACGAAGTGCGTTCGCCGGAAACCTACGTCGGTTACCAGCGTTTGGAGCATTTCGTACCTGAGGCGAGCCTCGCGCCCGACAAGGTTGCCACGTACAGCGCACCCGCAACATTGGCGCTGAATGACTGGACGCTGGACGGTCACTGGAACGTCGGTTCGGAGCGCGCCACATCGGCGGCCCCGGCCAGCCGCATCGTTTACCGCTTCCACGCCCGCGACCTGCACCTGGTGCTGGGCCCCGGCGCCGACGGCAAACCGGTGCGCTTCAAAGTCATGATCGACGGCAAGGCGCCGGGCGATGCCCACGGCACCGACGTCGCTCCGGATGGCAGCGGCAGTGTGACCGAACAACGCCTCTACCAATTGGTGCGCCAACCCGGCGACGTGGCAGATCGGACCTTCAGCATCGAGTTCCTTGACCCGGGAGTGTCGGCGTATGCGTTTACCTTTGGTTGATGAACATTCAGTTGCCCAGAGCGCGCACTGATCACTGTGGCGAGGGAGCTTGCTCCCGCCGGCCGGTCCGCGCTCGGGCGAAGCCGTCGTAATTAAGTTAATGCGGTGTATCTGATGCATCCCGGTCAATGGTTTTGGGATCGCTACGCGCTCCAGCGGGAGCAAGCTCCCTCGCCACAGGTGTTGTGCTCGCCACATAACTCAGAATTGTTTATGCAGGAGTCGTCATCATGAAAACCCGATTTACCTGGCGCCAGACCCTGCTCGGGCTGGCCGTCGCTGCAGTTGCAGGTCAATGCATGGCTTTTTCATTCGGCGCTGCCGAAGACGCGGTCGCCATCGCGCCACCAGCCCTTGATGAAACGCCCAAGGCCAACAGTGAAACGGCGGTGTTCGCCGGTGGCTGCTTCTGGGGTGTTCAAGGTGTGTTCCAGCATGTCAAAGGCGTCAAGAATGCGCTCTCCGGTTACGCCGGAGGTGCTGCGAACACCGCGCAATACGAGCGTGTCAGCGAGGGTGATACCGGCCATGCGGAATCCGTTCAGGTCACTTTCGATCCTGCTCAGGTGAGCTACGGCACCTTGCTGCAAATCTACTTCTCGGTCGCTCACAACCCCACCGAACTCAATCGCCAGGGCCCGGACACCGGAACCCAATATCGCTCGGCGATCTTTGTCGAAAGTGCCGAGCAACAAAAAGTCGCCCAGGCCTACATCGCACAGCTCGATGCAGCGCACGCCTTCAACAAACCGATCGTGACCAAACTCGAAACCTACAACGGCTTCTACCCGGCAGAGGCCTACCATCAGAACTTCCTGACGGAGCATCCGACGTATCCCTACATCGTGATCAACGACCTGCCAAAAGTGGCGCAACTCAAACAGCTGTACCCGGAGCGGTATCAGGAGAAACCGGTGTTGGTGAAGACCGGCATGTAGTGCTGGATCAACCGGAAATCATGTTCTTGCCGATGATCTTCGAGCGATACAACGCCTGATCCGCCCGAGCCAGCAGGCCGGTTTGTTGCTCGTCTTCAAAGCGTTGCGCCACGCCGAAGCTCATCGTGACCTGGAAGTCGCCTACCGGTGGCAGGCTCGACAGCTCAAGGCGGATGTTTTCGGCGAGGGCGCGTGCGGTGGCCGCGGTGCTGTTGGGAAGGATCACGATGAACTCGTCACCGCCCCAACGGGCCAGCAAGTCACCTTCGCGCACGCAGCGTTTGACGCTGTCGACCACGTGCACCAACGCCGCGTCGCCCAAGGCATGGCCGTAATGGTCGTTGATATTTTTGAAGTCATCGATGTCCATGGCGATCAGCGACAGCGGCTGACGAAAACGCTGGGAGCGCTCGCATTCCAGTGGCAGGGCTTTTTCCAGGAGGTAGCGGTTGGCGATCCCGGTCAGGGTGTCGCTTTCTGCCAGTTTACGGTTCTCGTCCAGCTGAGCCTGTAACTGCTGATTGAGCAGAGACAACTCGCGGGTCCGTTCCTCGACCATCGTTTCGAGGGAATGATTGCGCCGTTCGAGTTGCTCGAGCAGACGCTTCTTGTCTTCAATGCAGCGGCTCGCCCCAATCATCCGCGCCACTGAGCCATCGCTGTTACGTGCGATTACATGACCGCGATCTTCGATCCAGATGTAGCGGCCATCCCGCCTGCGGCAACGGTACTCGGTTTGATAGCGGGCCGAGCGCTGATGCAGGTGAGCATCGAATTGCAGCATCACCTGCTGGTAATCGTCGGGATGAATCGCGTTCTCCCAGGCCAGCACGTTGTTCTCAAGTGCATGAGGCGCATAGCCGAGCATGTCGTACCAACCGCGATTGCGGTAGACAAACCCGGTGTTGGCGTTCCAGTCCCAGATCCCGTCGCTGACCAGTTCCAGAATCGCGTGCAGCATGTCTTCATTCAGATCAGTCAGGCTGACCTTCAACGGCTCGATACTGGACAACTCAACCATCACCGCTCTCCCTGCTGCCCTGATCTTCAAGTGGCCGGCCAGTCGTAGAGTCTAACTCATGGCACGTTGACACTGTAGCGCCGGAAATCAAGGGATAGAAGCCTCTTGCGTAGTAATAATGGCGTGCGCGATCAGTTCTGTTTCCCCCACGTCTGCAACGCAAACTCGACAAAACTGCGCAGCTTCGGCAAACGGTATCGGTCCTGCGCGTAGATCAGATTCATCGGGCGACGGGGCAGTTGATAGTCCTGCATCAGGGCCACCAGTTTTCCATCCCGAAGGTCTTGATCCACCAGTGCATCCGGCAGCATCACCACGCCCATCCCGGTGCGCGCCGCCTGGTGCAGGCCCGATGAACTATTGATCAGCATCGGGCCGCTCACTGCCACGACGATCTCCCCGTCAGGGCCGCTCAGGCGCCACTGTTTTTCCACCGAGCGCCATTCATCGCCCGCCGGGTAGGCAAAGGCCAGGCAGTCGTGATCGGCCAGCTCCTCCGGTTTTTGCGGTGTGCCACGGCGTGCCAGATACGCCGGCGATGCACACATGGTCAGCGTGTAGTCCTCCAGTGGCCGGGCGATCAGGTTGGACGGTTCGGTGTTACCCAGGCGAATCGCCACGTCAAAACCGTTGTCCAGCAGATCAAGACGTTGATTGGTCAACACCACATCCAGCTTGACCTGCGGGCAGCGCAGCACGAATTCGCTCAAGGCCGGCGCCAGGCGTTCCGTGCCAAAGGTCAACGGGGCGGTAATGCGCAGCGTACCGCTGGGGTCGCCCTGGGTTTGTTCGGCCAGCCGCTCGGAGTCGGCCACCAGCCCCAATACTTCAAGGCAGCGTTGATAGTAGGTCGAGCCAAATTCGGTCAAGCGCTGACGCCGTGTCGTACGGTGCAGCAAACTGACGCCCAGGCGTTGCTCCAGCGCTCGCAGGTGATTGCCGACCATGGTGGTCGACATTTCACACTCCAGGGCGGCGGCGGTCATGCTGCCAGCCTCGACCACCTTCACGTAAACCGACATCGCTAGCAGTAAGTCCATTATCAAGCCCAGCTTTAAAATGATTGAAGTGTTTCGGTGTTTATCCAGCTCAGGTGGCTAACGATACTGCAAAAACACTGACCAATGATGGAGCTTGAAGTCATGACCGCCGCCTGCCTGATGACCACGTATCAACCCCTGGCCTTGAGCTTTACCAAAGGGCTGGGCACACGCCTGTGGGATCAGGCCGGTCGTGAATACCTGGATGCGGTGGCGGGCGTGGCCGTGACCAATGTCGGCCACTCGCACCCGCGGGTGGTCAGCGCCATCAGCGAACAGGCCGGGCTGTTGCTGCACACTTCCAACCTGTACAGCATCGACTGGCAGCAACGGCTGGCGCACAAACTGACGCAGTTGTCGGGGCTCGACCGGGTGTTCTTCAACAACTCCGGCGCCGAGGCCAATGAAACAGCGCTGAAACTGGCCCGGCTGTACGGTTGGCACAAAGGTGTCGAGCAGCCGTTGGTGCTGGTCATGGAGAACGCCTTTCATGGCCGCACGCTGGGCACTTTGTCGGCCAGCGATGGCCCTGCGGTGCGTTTGGGGTTTCAGGAGCTACCGGGGGATTTCATCAAAGTGCCGTTCGGCGATCTCGCCGCGCTGGATAAGGCGCACCAGACTCATGGCCAGCGCATCGTGGCGGTTTTGATGGAGCCGATTCAGGGCGAGAGCGGCGTGCAACTCGCGCCGCCCGGCTACCTGAAAGCCCTGCGCGAATTGTGCAATCGGCGCAACTGGCTGCTGATGCTCGACGAGATCCAGACCGGTATCGGCCGCACCGGGCAATGGTTCGCCTTTCAACACGAAGGCATCGTGCCGGACGTCATGACCCTGGCCAAAGGCTTGGGTAACGGTGTCCCCATTGGTGCTTGCCTGGCTCGCGGTAAAGCCGCCGAACTCTTCACACCGGGTAGCCACGGCAGCACCTTTGGCGGAAACCCGCTGGCGTGTCGGGTGGGCTGCACGGTGCTGGAAATCATCGAAGAACAAGGCTTGCTGGAAAACGCCAAGCGTCAGGGCGAACGCCTGCTCGCACGCTTGCACGCCGAACTCGATGGCGAGCCGCTGGTGCTGGCGATCCGTGGCCAAGGCTTGATGATCGGCATCGAACTGGCCCGGCCTATTCGCGACCTGACCCTGATCGCCGCGCGGGACCACGGGCTGCTGATCAACGTGACACGGGGCAAGACCATCCGCTTGCTGCCACCGCTGACCATTGATGAGCGGGAGGTGGAGATGATTGTGCGGGGGGTAGGGCGGGTGGTGAGAGGCACGGATAGCTGATCGATCTCGCTTACCCCATTCCCGTAGGAGCAAGGCTTGCCCGCGATGGCGGTCTCGCGGATGTCATCGCTGGCAAGCCAGGCTCCTACGGTTTTCTGTCCGTTGTAACGTACGAAGGGGACCGATTTACTGCTGCACCTTACGCTTGTTCCTGAGGTGCAGAATCAACCCCACAACCGCAACGACCGCCACAACACCCAAGGCAATCGGCAGCCGGTAAGGCCTGATGTCACCGAACAATTGCTGAAGCGCTTCGCCCGCCCAATAACCGCCGCTGACAAACAGTGTGGCCCAGACCATTGCACCGAGCATGTTCCACAGTGAAAAACGCAACGGCGACAGGCCACTGGCACCGATCACCATAGGGCCCACCAACCGCATGCCGTACAGAAAGCGCACCGAAAAAACCGACATCGACGGGTAGCGTGCGATCAATCCGCTGACGCGCTTGATCTGCGCTTGCTGGCGCTTGAGACGAGGCAAGAGTCGCGCGCCGAAATACCGACCGCTCCAGAACAGCAATTGATCCCCCAACATTCCGCCGGCGCTGGCCCAGGCAATCACCGGCCAAAGCTTCAGCAAGTGCTGATGCGCCGCCATGCCACCCAATATCAGGATGGTTTCGCCTTCCATGACACAACCAATAAAAACCGCCCAATAGCCGTAGGTCGCCAGGAGGTGGTTGAGGTCTATGTGCTCGAACATGAACGGTTGGTGACCTTTGGCGTGTTGTGGAGGCTGGGCAATGATGGAGCGTTATCGGCCGGGTTCGTTGCCCGTGTCTTCATGAATGAAGCGATTATGTGGCTGCGACATTCGAGAGCGGACGCTCCCCCAGATACTCAACCAACCGTAGCAGATAACCGTCCGGGTCCTGCACCAACAGCTCATGCTGGCCGACTTCCACCGTACCGGATCGATACCACTTCTCGGCAAACGGGCGAAACAATGGCCACTCGGCAGCGGCCAACCGCTGGAGAATCGGCTCGACACTGTCGACCGTCATCTGAAAGTTGATGCCGCGCCCAAATGGCGGTTGCAGTGGACCGGTCACCCATTGCCCTTCGAGCGGGTCGTACTGCTCCAGCATGACCTGCACCCCGTCGAAATCGAGGTAGGCAAATCCCTCTTCGGGACGGTCGTAGGCGACCCTGAAGCCAACCAATCCGGTCCAGAAATCCAGACTGTTCCTGATGTCGCCGACCATCAGTTCGGGGACCATTCTGTTCCTTGAAAACATACCTCTCCTTAGTGAGCGTCCAGCCCAATCAATGTGCGTTCAGGATACCGCCTCAATCGGATTCGGCCTGCTCAATCGCCTTCTTGATATTCGGCACCGCATAGCTGGTAAACCAGTGGTTCATCCCGTTGATCGCCTGCTGCGCTGGCGCCGCATCCCGAGCCCCGATCAGTTCGCTGCACGCTTGGGCCATGGCCAGCAGCATCCGCGCCGACTCAGGCACATAGGGCAGGCTGACGCCTTTGTCGTGGCGTTCCTGAATGATCCGGTAGCGAATGTTCTCCGGCAGTGTCCAGGCACTGATCAGAAACTCATGAACGGAGTACGGATGGCCGTTGACCTCCACCATGGCCGTGCGGTGCTCCTCTCGATAACCGGCGTTCTCGATCTGCTCGCAGCTGTCGATGACAGTGTTCATCATCTCGCGGATTTGCTTCCAGTCCGTGTGCATGTGAAGAGTCCTTTTCAAATGGCGATAGCTATAGGCTATAGGTTGCGGTGCCTGTCTTCCAGATCATCGGACAAGTCGAAGATCAACGTGTAATTGATCGCTCCCACGCGGGAGCGTGGGAGCGATCAATCGGCAAGACTTCAGAAGCGTCCCCACCCTGCACCAACGTTTGCGCCTCACCATTCTCAATCACCCAGCGCAGCAGGTCGGTCACCGGTACACGGTGGCTGCGTTCGACCCATTGCAGGCCGTCGGGGCTGTAGTGTTCGGTGTAGCGGGTGAGGATCATCTCGCGCTGGTCGCTCGACAGTCGCAGACTGACTTCGCGGCAGTGCAGGTTGGCGTTGGCGTGTTTCACCACGCGTTGTTGCAGGATCAGCGGCTGGTTTTCAGAAATCATCGGTCTGGGCTTCCTGGCAGCGGTGTACGCGTGAGCGAGGGCATGAGCAAACAGTCTTCGGAAAAAGGTGACAGATGCTGACATTCGGGCCTTGCGTAAAGATGTCTGCTTTTTTACCTGGCTGTCGCTTTGTTACCCGATTGAAATATATGACGGACCGCGCCGAATGGTTTTAGATGATGGTTCTTTCAGACCTTAAGTGATGCCGCTGGTGAGCAGTCTTTTGATCGTGGACGACGACCTTGAGGTCCTCGCGCTGCTGAAGAAATTTTTCGTGCAACAAGGTTATGCGGTGGAGGTCGCCACTGATGGCGCCTCGATGTGGGCGGCGATTGAGCGCCAGGCGCCGGACCTGATCATTCTCGACCTGATGCTGCCGGGCGAGAATGGGCTGACGCTGTGCCAACGCCTGCGCCAGCAATACCCGACGCCGGTGATCATGCTCACCGCCATGGGTGAATTGAGTGATCGGGTGGTCGGGCTGGAGATGGGCGCCGATGATTACCTGAGCAAACCGTTCGACGCCCGGGAGCTACTGGCCCGCGTGCGCGCCGTGCTGCGCCGGGCCGGCGAAAGCCGCCCGCTGACCGGGGAAGCGCCGCGCCCGCTGATCAAGTTCGCCGACTGGCAACTGGACCTCACTCGTCGGGAACTGCGTTCACCGGATCAGGTGATGATTCCGCTGTCGGCCGGGGAGTTCGACTTGCTGCTGGTGTTTGTCGAGCATCCGCAGCGCATTCTCACCCGGGAACAGTTACTGGACCTGGCGCGAGGCCGCACCCATGAAGCATTCGATCGCAGCATCGACGTTCAGGTCAGCCGCTTGCGGCGCAAACTGGAGTACGACACCAAGCGCCCGGAGATGATTCGTACCGTGCGCAACGGCGGGTATCTGTTCACCCCCAGCGTGACCCGCCAGTGAAAAAACTCATGGCCGCTTTGCGTCTGCGCCCGCGTGACACCGTGGCCCGCTGGATCGCCCTGACCACCCTCATCGCAATGCTTACGTCGCTGGCTTTCAACGCGCTGTTTATCCAGTTGGCCGGCGTCTGGGCTTATCCACCGTTGGCCGAAACCGGACTCCTGGAAAAGACCGCGTCCATTACCCGGATGATGGAAGCCTCGCAAGCGTCGCAGCGCGAACGCCTGGCCGAGGCCGGCAGCGAAAACACCTTCAGCGTCAGCTGGCATGCCACCCGTCAAGGCCTCGACTTGCCGGACACACCCGAAGCGGCTTACCGCACGGCCTCACCGGAGGCCCAGCGACTGTTCAACACGCCGACCCGCCGAGTCGAAGCCTATCAACCCGGCGACTGGCCACAGAAGAACGGTCACTACGCTTTGCTGGTGCAATTGGCGGATGAGTCCTGGCTGATGTTCAGCGTGCCGTCACGCAGTTGGGGGCTGGCGGAAGGGCCACGAACCTTGATCGTGATTCTGCTGGTGTTGCTGTCGACCAGCGTCGTCGCGCTGATCGCCACCCGCCGGCTGGCCAAACCCTTGCAGCAATTCGCCCTAGGCGCCCGACGCTTCGGCGTCGACTTTCGCGCACCGCCCATCGACCCGGTCGGCCCGCATGAAATCCGTCAGGCGATCCTCGCGTTCAATGCCATGCAGGCCCAGTTGCAGCACTTCATCAAGGACCGCACGCAGATGCTCGCCGCCATCTCCCACGACCTGCGCACCCCGCTGACCCGCATGCGCCTGCGCGGCGAATTCATCGAAGACTCCGAACAGCAACAACGGCTGTTTCGCGACGTCGACGAAATGCAGGCCATGATCAACTCCGCCCTGGAATTCTTCCGCGATGACGCCCGCCTGGAACAGGCAACCCAGTTCGACCTGGCCGAACTGCTGCAAACCCTGATCGACGACTACCGCGACCAATCCATCGACATCACCTTCAGCGGCCCACCCCGACTGGTCTACTTCGGCCGCCCGCTGGGGCTGAAACGGGTGATCGCCAATTTGCTGGACAACGCGATCAAGTACGCCAGTGAACCGGCGATTGAACTGTGCCAGGAGGACGAACAGGTGATCGTTCGGGTACTCGACCGTGGGCCGGGGATTCCGGCTGACAGTTATGAACAGGTGTTTGCGCCGTTCTTTCGGCTGGAAGGGTCGCGGAATAAAAGCACGGGGGGCGTGGGGCTGGGGTTGTCGGCGGCGCGGGCGATCGTTCTGGAACACGGCGGCACGCTGACCGTGTGCAATCGCACGGTTGGAGGGTTGGAGGCGCGGGTGGTGTTGCCGGTGTAGGTGGGGGAGAGAGGATTAATGGGGGGCTGATTGAACTCCTACAACGGGCGTCCAGTTGTTACGAAAATTCATCAGTCCCCTTTTCCGTGCTTTCCCATGGCGTTTCAGGGATAGCGATTTCAGGCCGAGCCAAATTCCAATGCATAGGCTTTTTCCACGCGTGGAAAGAGCGGCACCGTCAACAGGGCACAAAAGGCCGCAGCCAGCCACACCACACCCCATGAGAAATGAGTCATGAGGGCGGACGCAGCGATTGGGGTCGCGAACAGCACGACAAAGACGCAGGTATTGCCCATGGCCAGCGCCGTGCCTGCCCGACTGGCGCCTGCCAGTGTCGCGAGCTCGGTATAAGCCACACCATGCCAGGCGGATACGCTGATCCCGGCGATGACCATCACGCCAATGATCAGGGCGCTGGCCAGTGGTGTTTCGCTCATGCCGTAAAAGCTGGCGGCCGATACCGTGCAGCCCAGAACCAAAAAGGTCAGGGCACTCAACCACGCACAGGTTTTAAGGTAGCTACGGCGGTTTTTCTTTTTATCGGTCCAGCGCCCGCTCCAGATTCTGCTGACGATCGCGCCGATCTGTATGACCGCCAACGTAGCGGAAACCAATGTGATGTTGCCAAAGTCATGAAAGAACACGGCGGCATAAGTAAGAATGGCAAATTGCGGGGCGCAGAGCAGGCCGATGGCTAAAACGATTCGCCAGACTCTGGAATCTTTCAACGGGCTGGCTGTGGGCTCCTGACTCTGTTTTTTTGCCGCGTCGCTGGAGAAGTCCGGCTCATACAACCAGAACCCGGCAAACAGGCAGGCAATAAGACAGAAGATGGCAGAGGCACTGAATACTTCGACAAATCCATAGGTATGGGCAAGGTAGGGCAGCACGACCGCCCCCAAGGCATAACCTCCCGGGACCGCCGTTTGCCGAATGCTCATGGCCAGCCCTCGTTCGCCCTCTTTGAACCAGGCCATGATGGCTCGACCACTGGCGCCGTTGACGCTGCTCCCCAGCAGACCCACCACGAACAGCCCTATGGCCAGCAACACAATCGTTGGCGCATACAAGGCCAGCATGGCCAGCCCAAGCAGTGCGATCCCGGAGCTGAGAAGCCCCGTCAGCAGCACAGGACGATCACCCCAGCGATCAGTCAATAACCCCCACGGGATCTCGCTGACGGCAATGCCGAGTCCCAAAATCCCCAAGACCAGCCCCAGCTCGGTGTTATCGAGCTGATACGTTGCTCGCATATAAACCGCTGTCGCGGGTAGTCCACCCACGACACTGGAAAAGCTTGCGTTGGCGGCAACGCCGACACCCAGCACTTTCCAGCGGTGACCGTTATCCACAGGCATAAGAATCCCACTCGTTGAATAGTTGTGGGCCAAAAGACTCTCACGAGGGTATCGTCTCGAATATCAAATTATTTTGTGTATTCGTCCCGAAAAACAGGATTGTCATGAGGCCGGTAAATTTCGATCTAGATGCCATGCGCAGTTTCGTCACCGGGGTCGAACTGGGCAGCTTTGCCAAGGCGGCGCAAAAACTCGCGCGTTCGACTTCAGCCATCAGCGCCCAGTTGAAGAAACTGGAAGCCCAGGTGGGCTCAGCGCTTTTCAAAAAGGCAGGTCGCGGGCTTGCCCTGACTGATGCGGGAGAGGTGCTGCTCAATTACTCTCGGCGTCTTTTGAGTCTCAACGACGAGACCATCACTGCCGTCTCCGAGCTGAAGCTCAAGGGATGGGTACGCCTCGGGCTTCAGGAGGATCTCAGTAGCTTCTTGCCGACGGTGTTGGGCAGGTTCGCCAGGGCTCATCCCGATGTTCGAGTGGAAGCCCGGATTGCGCGCAATGCTGACCTGCTGAACCGGATCGAAAATGGCTCGCTCGATTTGGCGGTGGTGTGGGGTGACGTGCAGAACGTCGGATACCGGGAGCGGGTGGCGGAACTGCAAATGGAGTGGATCGGCTCTTCTCACCAGTACCTCGACTGGCGCGTCGAATCAGGGACACCGCTGCCTATCATTGCATTTGACGCGCCATGTCCTTTTCATTCGATGGCCACTGCGGCGCTGAATCGCGAGGGAATTCCCTGGCTGCTGTCGTTTACCAGTTCCAGTCTCAACGGTCTGTCCGCGGCGACCGAAGCCGGTTTGGGCTACACGATCAGGACAGCCTTGGGCTTGCAATCGGGGACCGAACTGTTGGCTGCCGGCGAACGAGGTTTGCCGCCTTTACCCTCTATAGCCCTGATGCTGCATCGAAGAGAGGCTAACCCTGATCCGCTGACCGAGCGTTTGTCGAATATCGTCATGCAGGCAATTCGAAGTGAAATTGTTTACTGAGCGATAAATTGCGAGCGTTAGCGTGATGCGCATATCAAACGAACATGAGAGAGCGGACCATGGTTTATTGCATCCATATCGTGGTCTGTCCCTGAATTCCCAGTCCCTGAATTCCCGATATTGCCGGTGCCGGTGAGGTAGACGGTGTTGCGGTGTTGCGGTGTTGCGGTGTTGCAGAGAGTGGGATTAATGAGAAACGCGCGCAACGGTCTGTTCGCTGCGCGCGCTGGTTTTACTGGGCCAGGAAGTCGAATCTCCAGAGTCCATCGGACCGGCTGAGAGTCACATCCACTTCAGTCGCCGTGATGGGGGCGACATATGGGGTCATGTCAGAGAAATTCTGCACGATGTAGGTCTGCCCGGTCATCGGTGGCGTCGCCACCATAAAGTAGAAATTCGGCTCGTATTCGAAGCTTACGGTCATGCTTGAATCCACTTTGGGCATGGTGACCACCGGCCGGCCATTGACATACCAGTTGCTGTCGAACTGGATGTACGGATTGGTCTTGTTGATAACACCACATTGTTGCGGAGTGAGCTTTTCCTGCGCCATGGAAGTGGAAGCCGGCTCCAGATAAGGTGACAGACCGTCGGGACTGACTGCCTGGAGCAGGTTTCCGGGGTTGATGCTGCGTCGGCCAGAAATGGTGATGTTGTTGGCCTTTTCGCCCAATGTAGTCACATCGGTTTCGATCAGAGCCTTATAGTCGAACGACTCGGTAGAGCCGGCAGAGCCCGTCAGGATCTGCCAGGCATAGATCCGAAAGTCACGCTGAGGTTGTTGCGGCTTGAGAAACACCAGCACGGTCTTGCCTTCCATATCGTCGACAGCGAAGTTGACATTGAAAGTAGTCATCGTCCTTCTCCTTGTTCCCTGTAGAAGCCGCAGCAAAACGCCATGGCTTGTATCTCCAGACGGGGTTTCAAGCACCTTGTGAAAAGTTTTTTCAACGACGCTCATCGACGTCGCATGCCTGAATGCCAACTCTAGATGGTGCATGGCACTTCACAACATCTGGGGGGACTGCGTCCTGACAGTGGGGCATCCCGCCCTGATGTCAGAAAGGAGTCTCATCATGCGTACTATCCATGCAATCGCCGCTGGCCTGGCGACTTCGCTACTGAGCTTGTCTGCGACAGCACAGATCAATTGTGCCGCTGGTGCAGCCGGGGTCAATCCGGTGCCGGTGCAAGTCAGTAACGTGGTCATCCCCAACAGTCGGCTCAACCCGCAGATCAACCAACGGCATATCTTCTGTGGCGAGATCAATGCAGGGGGCAACGCTGTCGGGTTTCACTCTCGGCCCGCCGGTCATGATCCAAGCCTGGGCAATGGCCCGGCAGCGCCCTTGGCGGCGCGTACATTTGGCGCACTGGTTTTTATCGTACCTCCAGGCCTGAATAACCCGCAGCCGTATCGCTACATGAACAACGGCGTGCAGATCTTCAATACGGGAACCAATGCCTGGCAGGCCAAGGCCGGACCATCGACTTTCTTCCCGGAAAGCTGCACGCAGCAGGCGGTCGTGGAGTCGATTCGTTATGCCTACATGCACCTGCTGAGCTCGGTGACACCGCCTCCCGCTGCAGCCTTTTACGGGCCTTCAGCGCCTGCCATCAATGCGCCTGGTTACTGCGTTGGCGAGAACGGATATCCATTCACCATCAGCGGTTATCTGAATAATATCGGCGGGCTCTGGTGGGTTAACACGGCCTTTCCGATAGCCAGTTTCTAAATGTCGAACGCCTGCCTCGTCAAACGAGGCAGGCGTTGTTTTCGATAGCATTGATGCGTCTGTGGAAGAGGGCGTGGGATCACTCAAATCCCCGACCATCCTCATTGAATGTACCCAGTAACACGCGTAGTTGTTGCCGTGCCAATTGCACACGCTTGCGCGCATTCGACTCACTGATCTCCAGTGTGCCGGCCATGCTTTCGTATTCCACACCGTCAATACAGCGCAGCTCAAGAGCTTCGGAGAGCGAAGCCGGTAGCTGATCTATAGCGACTCTCAAGGCTTCAAGGGATTCCAACAGGAATGCGGTGTGCTCGGGACTGTAGTGCAGCGGTTGCCAGGTCACGCTTTCATACAAGTCGTGATCCAGCCAATCGAGGCTGCAGGTGGTGGGTGCTTTGCGTATGCGGTCGATACAGAGATTGGAGGTCACACGCCTTAGCCAGGCTTGAACGTTATCAATCGTGGTCAACCGTTCAGGTTCTTTGCAGAATAGGTTGAACAGATGCAAACGCAGTTCACTGAGTGCGTCTTCAGCATCCTGCGGGCTTCGGGTCAACTGCCGACAACGTTTTCGCATGATTGCTTCGTTGTCTATCAGAAACATCCATATGGCCCCCTGCGGGGCGCCAAACCTGACATCGCACGGGCTTACTTCCATGTACCTCGCCATAATCGTTCCTTGATCGATCGCGACGCCAGTACTGGACGGCTCTGAACCTAGAGCAGCCGGAAATCTGGCCGGAACATGCAGGACGAAGTAGCGCGGGGGTTTGTGACGCGAGGTTAATAAAATACAAATAGAAGAGGTGGGACGGGCAGGTGCTGCAGAGGCGCAAGATGCGAGTACGTGGGGTTGAGAGTCCCGTGGCGAGAGTTGAACAATATTGAGTCCGAGGCTGGGTGTAGGGGAATAGCGAACCCCTTGCCTCTATTAACGCCATGACCACCGACCTGGCGTTCGAACTCGAAGGTTCTCGGCGCAATGTGGCGCTGGTGATTCAACAGTTGGTGTGCTGGCGGAGTTGCTGGTCAATCTAGCGCTAGAGCACCTTGACCAGCTCGATGGCGCAGGTAAGAGTCAGCCTGCTGTCCATCACTGAGTGGCTGCGCTCGTTTACCCGAGCGCGATGGGTGTGATTTGCTGGACGTGGTTGGGCGGCGATCACAGGCGTAGGTGCTGTCGATATAAAAAATGGGCGACCTTGTTCAGGTCGCCCATTTCATCCACGCAATGATGCTGTGAACTCAAGTATTAAGTAACAATCCCATTTTTAATAAAGATGTTTAATACTCCAACTAATGCCACTGGCGCTTTACTTCCTGCCACTGAGTATCTGACAGCCACTTGTCTGCCATCGGGAAGAAAATGTTCTCCTCGGACTCCATATGGTCATAGTATTTCTTGATAAAGTCATCGATGGCATCAGCGATCACTTTTATTTCCTGAGTTGACTCTTCCAACGCCTTGAGTTGTCCAGCAATGCGCCCAAATGCCAGATGATCTCGCTCGATATCCTTGACCCGTGGATGGATCGGTGCCTCGGTCTCCAGCAAGGCTCGCCGGATAATCTCTTCATTTTCATGGTGATGCCGCTCTGCGTCACCATGCAAGGCTTCCAGTTCCTGAAACAACAGCTTGCGATCATCGGCACCCGCGGGCTCATGCTTCATTTTTCCCAGTAATGCTTTGATCTGGGTGATTTTTTTAGCCACCTCATGATGGTAGGTGTGCAGTTCATTCAACAGGGTGTTCATATAAATTCCTCTCCGCTACACCAAGGCATCATGGATTAATTATTATTAATCACCAACTTCCAAGGGTGGTCGTATATATAAACTTCCATCACGTCTAATGCCTCCACCCACAGCATTCATCACGATGTACTAAACCTTTTTAGTATAGTCGGGCGCCAAACCCTTATCCCGGGAAATGTGCAGCCCTTGGATGAATTGGAAATATCAGGTCAGTGTTGATATGCGCTATTTGATCTACTGAAGGAGACGCTGCAAATAACAGGGGACGGGATTGTTGGTTTTGGAGGGGGGAAGAACGGGAGGCGTTATCAAGCGGAGCATGAGTTTGCCCCTTGGCCCGTCTTCACAGGCCAAGGGGCAATTCCAATGGATCAGGTGAACCTAAGCCTCCCAGCCCGCCCCACTGACCGCCGATTGCACCAGCGGGTGCAAGTCTGCGCCCTGATGCTCCGTTTGCCAGGCCAGCAATTCCTTGCGCATGCCGGGCGTCCAGTACATTTTCAGGTGATTACGCACGTCGAGCACGGCTTGTTGCTGGTCCGGCTCGCTGGCGAAGTACTGGGCGATCTGGTTAGCCATTTTGATCAGGTTGGCGGTGCTCATCGGCGTACCTCGGCTTTTGCTCCGGTGGTGCGTGCCTGGCGGCGTTCGTCGAGCAGGCGTTGTTGATCGTCACTGAACGCCTGATAGCGCTTTTGCCACTCGGAAGGGTGGTAGACGCGGCTGACTTCCACGGCGGTGACCTTGTACTCCGGACAGTTGGTGGCCCAGTCGGAGTTGTCGGTGGTGATGACGTTGGCCCCCGATTCCGGGAAGTGGAAGGTGGTGTACACCACGCCTGGGGCTACCCGTTCGGTGATCCGCGCACGCAGGACGGTTTGTCCGGCGCGGCTGCCAATGCCAACCCAGTCACCTTCGTTGATGCCACGGCTCTCGGCGTCGGTCGGGTGGATTTCCAGGCGGTCTTCGTCGTGCCAGGCGACGTTTTCGGTACGCCGGGTCTGGGCGCCGACGTTGTACTGGCTGAGGATCCGCCCGGTAGTCAGCAGCAGCGGATAGCGGCTGTTGACCTTTTCCTCGGTGGGCACGTAGCCGGTGAGCATGAAGCGCCCTTTGCCGCGCACGAATTCCTCGATGTGCATGGTCGGCGTGCCGTCCGGTGCTGCGGCGTTGCACGGCCATTGCAGGCTGCCGTGGCGCTCCAGTTCGGCGTAGCTGACGTTGGTGAAGGTCGGCGTCAGGCTGGCGATTTCATCCATGATTTGTGACGGATGCTGGTAGTTCATCGGGTAACCGAGGGCGTTGGCCAGGGCCACTGTGCCTTCCCAGTCAGCCTTGCCGCCCAGCGGTTCCATGACTTTGCGCACTCGGGAGATGCGCCGCTCGGCGTTGGTGAAGGTGCCGTCTTTTTCCAGGAACGAGGCACCCGGCAGGAACACGTGGGCGAACTTGGCGGTTTCGTTGAGGAAAATATCCTGCACCACGATGCATTCCATGGCCGACAGGGCCGCGGTGACGTGCTGGGTATTCGGGTCGCTCTGGGCGATGTCTTCGCCCTGGCAATACAAGCCCTTGAAGCTGCCGCCCAAGGCTGCCTCGAACATGTTGGGAATGCGCAGGCCCGGATCGGGTTGCAGCGTAACGTTCCAGGCCTGTTCGAACTGCGCTCGTATCACCTCGTTGGAAATGTGCCGGTAACCGGGCAACTCGTGCGGGAAGGAGCCCATGTCGCAGGAGCCCTGAACGTTGTTCTGCCCGCGCAGCGGGTTCACGCCCACGCCTTCGCGGCCGATGTTGCCAGTGGCCATGGCCAGGTTGGCGATGCCCATGACCGCGGTGCTGCCCTGGCTGTGTTCGGTGACGCCCAAGCCGTAGTAGATCGCCGCATTGCCACCGGTGGCATACAGCCGGGCGGCGGCGCGGATGTCGGCAGCGGGGACGCCGCAGATGTCGCCAAGGACTTCCGGCGAGTTTTCCGGGCGGCTGACGAACGCCTTCCACTGGGCGAAATCGTTGCCTTCGCAACGGGCGTCGATAAAGGCCTGGTTGAGCAGGCCTTCGGTGACGATGACGTGCGCCAGGGCGTTGAGCATGGCGACGTTGGTGCCCGGGCGCAGGGCCAGGTGCAGTTCGGCGCGGGCATGCACCGTGTCCACCAGGTCAATGCGGCGTGGGTCGATAACGATCAGCCGCGCGCCTTCACGCAGGCGGCGTTTGAGCTGGGAGGCGAACACCGGGTGGGCGTCGCTCGGGTTGGCGCCCATCACCAGAATCACGTCGGCCTGCATCACCGAGTCGAAGCTCTGGGTGCCGGCGGACTCGCCCAGGGTTTGTTTCAGGCCATAGCCGGTCGGCGAGTGGCAGACCCGCGCGCAGGTGTCGACGTTGTTGTTGCCGAACGCGGCGCGCACCAGTTTTTGCACCAGATAGGTTTCTTCGTTGGTGCAGCGGCTGGAGGTGATGCCACCAATGGAGTCGCGACCGTATTTTTGCTGCAGCCGACGGAATTCGCTGGCGGCGTAGGTCACCGCTTCATCCCAGCTGACTTCCTGCCAAGGGTCGTTGATGTGCTTGCGGATCATCGGCTTGGTGATGCGATCCGGGTGGGTCGCGTAGCCCCAGGCAAAGCGCCCTTTGACGCAGGAGTGGCCGTGGTTGGCCTGGCCGTTCTTGTCGGGGACCATGCGCACGACCTGGTCGCCTTTCATCTCGGCGCGGAACGAGCAGCCCACGCCGCAATAGGCGCAGGTGGTGATCACGCTGTGTTCGGGCTGACCCAGTTCGACCACGCTTTTTTCCATCAGCGTCGCGGTCGGGCAGGCTTGCACACAAGCGCCGCAGGACACGCATTCCGAGTCGAGGAAGTTTTCGCCACCGGCGGCCGCGACCCGGGATTCGAAACCGCGCCCGGTAATGGTCAGGGCAAAGGTGCCCTGGGTTTCTTCGCAGGCGCGCACGCAACGGTTGCAGACGATGCACTTGCTCGGGTCATAGTCGAAGTAGGGGTTGGAGGTGTCCTTCTGGTCGTCCAGATGGTTCTCGCCTTCATAGCCGTAACGCACTTCTCGCAGGCCGACCTGGCCGGCGACAGTTTGTAGCTCGCAGTTGCCGTTGGCCGAACAGGTCAGGCAGTCCAGCGGGTGATCGGAGATGTACAGCTCCATGACGTTGCGGCGCAGGGTCGCGAGCTTTGGCGTCTGGGTGTGCACGCTCATGCCTTCGCTGACCGGCGTGGTGCAGGACGCCGGGTAGCCGCGCATGCCGTCGATCTCGACCAGGCACATGCGGCAGGAGCCGAAGGCTTCCAGGCTGTCGGTGGCACACAGTTTGGGAATGGTGGTGCCCAGCAGCGCGGCGGCGCGCATCACCGACGTGCCTTCGGGCACGCTGATGCTTTGGCCGTCGATGTTCAGGGTGACTTGCACCTCGCTGTTGCGGGCCGGGGTGCCGAGGTCGATATCGGTATTCGGGTCGAAGAGCGTGATCATTGGTCGGCCTCCGGGGCTTGCAGACCGAAGTCGGCGGGGAAGTACTTGAGGGCGCTGACCACCGGATAGGAGGTCATGCCGCCCAACGCGCACAGCGAACCGTACTGCAGGGTGTCGCACAGGTCCTTGAGGATGATCACCTGTTCATCGCGACTGCTCTGGTCCGGCGCGGCCAGCAGGCGGTCGATCACCTCCACGCCCCGGGTCGAGCCGATGCGGCAGGGAGTGCATTTGCCACAGGATTCCTCGGCGCAGAACTGCATGGCGAAGCGCGCCATGTGGGCCATGTCGAGGCTGTCGTCAGCCACCACCACACCACCGTGACCGAGCATGGCGCCGATGGCGGCGAACGCTTCGTAATCCAGCGGCGTGTCGAATTGCCCCGGTGGCACCCAGGCGCCGAGGGGGCCGCCAACCTGCGCAGCTTTCAGCGGTCGGCCACTGGCGGTACCGCCGCCATACTCTTCCACCAGTTCGCGCAGGCTCAGGCCAAAGGCCCGTTCCACCAGGCCGCCGTGACGAACATTGCCCGCCAGTTGGAAAGGCATGGTGCCCAGCGAACGGCCCATGCCGTAATCGCGATAGAACTGCGCGCCCTTCGCCAGAATCAGCGGCACCGAGGCCAGCGTCAGCACGTTGTGCACCAGGGTCGGCAGGCCGAACAGGCCCTGCAACGCCGGGATCGGTGGCTTGGCGCGGACGATCCCGCGCTTGCCTTCGAGCGAGTCGAGCAGCGCGGTTTCTTCACCGCAGATGTAAGCGCCGGCACCGACCCGCACTTCCATGTCGTAGGCCAGGCCGCTGCCGCCGACATTGGCGCCGAGGTAACCGGCGGCTCGGGCGATATCCAGCGCCTCGCGCAATGTGGCGACGGCTTGTGGATATTCCGAGCGCACATAAATGTAGCCATAGCTGGCGCCGACGGTGATGCCGGCAATGGCCATGCCTTCGATCAGCAGGAAGGGATCGCCTTCCATCAACATACGGTCGGCGAACGTGCCGGAGTCGCCTTCGTCGGCGTTGCACACAATGTATTTCTGCGCCGCCTGGGTGCCGCGCACCGTGCGCCATTTGATCCCGGCCGGGAACGCCGCGCCGCCACGGCCACGCAGGCCCGAATCGAACACGGCGGTCGCGGTCTGCTCGCCGCCCAGGGCGACGGCCTGGGTCAAGCCCTCGAAACCGCCGTGGGCTCGGTAATCGTCCAGCGACAGTGGCCGGGTAATGCCTGCGCGGGCAAACAGCAGGCGTTGCTGAGACTTGAGATAAGGCAATTCTTCCACCAAGCCCAAGGCCAGTGGATGAGTAGATGGCTCGCCTTGCAGCGCATCGAGCACCGATGGCACATCGGCTGCGGTCAGCGGGCCAAAGCCGATACGGCCTTGCGGTGTGTCCACTTCCAGCAGCGGTTCCAGCCAGTACAGGCCGCGAGAGCTGGTGCGTTGCAGGTCCAGCGGCAGATTGCGTTCCCGGGCCTGAGTGGCCAGGGCCACGGCCACCTCATCGGCACCCACGGCACGGGCAAGAGAATCATAGGGCAGATAAAGACTCGGCATCATGCGTCCTCCAGGCAAGCGTCGAGCAGGGCATCGAGGCGCTCGGCGCTGAGCCGCGCATGCACCTGACCATCCAGCTCAAGGGCCGGCGAGCAGGCGCAGGCACCGAGGCAATACACCGGGCGCAGGCTGATGTTGCCGTCGGCACTGCTGCCGTGGTCGTCCAGTTGCAGGCGTTCACGCAATTGCGCCGCGAGCTGCTCGGCGCCGCGGCTCTGGCAGGACTCGGCCCGGCACAGACGCAGGATATGCCGCGCCGGAGGTGCGGTACGGAAGTCATGGTAGAAGCTGATCACCCCGCGAACCTCGGCCTGACTCAGGTTCAGCGCATGGGCAATCTCGGGGACGGCGGCATCGGGGATGTAACCGATGCCCTCCTGAATATCATGAAGGATCGGCAACAGCGCGCCGGGCGAACCCTTGTGGCGCTCCAGCAGGCTGTTGACCATCGGCAGGTTCAACATCTCATCAGGCATACAGCATTCCTCACGGTCACGGACAAACCAGGTGGTTGTCGGTTGTCCGAAAAGTGTCGGCTGCGGCATTCACACCACGTCACGGTATCGTGGCATTTTCAGGCCGTTGGCCAGGCACCCTGAGCGGGCATCTTGTTGGGCCCGGTGCGGTCTTTGCCGCACCTCTTCAGGGCATATACGGCAGCTTGCCACGCTGCCTTTGAATCATCTGCACCAAAGCGACGTGTTCGGTTCTTTCTACGACTACTTATTGAGTCTAGAAGAGTGGAGTCCAAGTCGTCATCCCTGAGTGGCCAGAGATGATGTGCAGCGCTATCGCGAATCATGCTTGAACCACTTCATCCGTTCCCTCACGCGCAGTAACTCGATGGACGGCACGATATAAACATCATGGAATTGCACCACTGCACGGGCGCACAGTGGAGCGAGCGGTCAGGAAATTGAGTAGCCTTTTGTCTGATGTCCGTTATCGTGACGGGAAATTTACCTGGCATCGGGGGGGCGCTACTCATTGCGAGTGGCCATCCCGGTCAAATTTATTCAGGAGCGTAAACGTGATCTGGTTTCTCGAAGGTCAATCCAGCCAGCGCGATATTCTTATTGGCGCGCGGGAAGCACTGCCAGCGAACGTCAAGATTTTTGCCTCCCATCGACAGGATCGACCTGAAATCACTGGTCAGGCGGATGTCAGCTTTCAAGAGCCCCTGGACAATGAGGCGCGAATCGACTGGGTGATCGCCACGGCGCTTGAGCACGGCATCAAGGTGATTCTTGCCGGCCGTATCGGCAGTTTCTACGAAGCGGTCCGTGAGCGGTTCGACGCTGCCGGGTTGCAGCTTGTTACTGGCGGTATGTCCATGGACACCTTCCATAACGTCGACGATAAAAGCCGGTTTACGGCAGAGGCCGAGCGGGCGGGGTTGGCCTGCATTCCAGCAGTGACGGTAAACAATGCTCAGGAACTGGCCGCGTCCTATGAGTTGTTGTCCCGGCAGGGAGAGGTTTGCATCAAGCCTGTCGTCGGTATCTATGGGCAAGGTTTCTGGCGGTTCAAGGCAGATGTCGACCCGTTCCGCTGTCTGGAAAACCCGGACGCGCGCGAAGTCGATTTTGAAACCTACCTGAGCATCTACAAGACCGGCACAGAGCGGGCGCCTATGCTCGTGATGCCCTATTTGCCGGGTAGCGAGTGCTCCGTGGACATGGTATGTGAGGCGGGTAAGCCGGTTGCGTTCGTCGGCAGAAGAAAGCAGGGGGTTCACCAGACCTTCGAGCGCGAGTCCGCAGCGGTTGAACTGGCCCTCAAGGCCGCGGCGCACTTCAAGTGTGATGGACTGGTCAATGTCCAGACGCGAGATGACCGCAATGGTGTTCCTCATCTGTTGGAAATCAATCCGCGCTATTCCGGCGGGATCGGATACACACGGGCAACCGGAATAAACCTGGCAGGAATATTCGCCGTTCGTCGGCTGGGTCTGCCAGAACCTGCGTGCCAGTGGGTGGACAGAGTCCGGGTGAAGCCAGTCACAGTTGCCGTTGTAGCACCTTCCTGATATTACAACGCCACATAGACAGTGAATGATTGTTGCTGTCTTGGCATAATTGCCAGCTACCGATCAAGGAACGACAGGATGAAGGCGCTTACGCCTGGAGCGAACGCCGCTATTTCGGGCGAAAAATGTGCATGGACGCTAGAGTGCAGCCACTCATCCGTCTTTGGGGAATACGCAGCCGTAGCGCTGCTGCCCGTTACTGAGAAGCGTCTTCCGACAGGTGACCCGGCTCTGTTTCAAGTCACTCAACAGTGGATGGAATGGAGCGGCACCACGTCGTCTATTGGTTGTTCCCTCGATTTGTCCCGACTTCCTGGCGGCAGCGAACGTCTGCTGCTGGTCGTCTATACCTTCTCCGCTGCCGGCCCGATCAGCGAGCTCAAAGACTTGCGCCTGCAAGTCGACAGTCAAGTCGAGTTGTTGCTTGATCTGAAAAGTAATGGCGAATCAGCAATCGTCATTGGCGAGTTCTATTGCCGCAACGATCAGTGGAGATTCCGCGCGCTGGCTGAAGGTTCGGCTTACGGCCTTGCCGCAATGGGCCGTCGCATGGGCATCACGATCGATGATGCGCATCCCGCGCGCCGTCCGTATTCAGGTGATTCACCGAGGAATCGCAGCTCGGCGACGGGGACCGGATTCGCCGTTTCACCCAACCATGTCATGACGTGTGCCCATGTGATCGAGGAGATGCAGGAACTGCATATTTCCTCCTTTGCCGGTCGCTACTGCGCCGAAGTGGTGGTGGTCGATCGGCGAAACGATATGGCCTTGCTGCGCATTCAGGATTGCCCGCCGCTGTCGCCCGTCGTCTTCAAGGAGGGCGGCGGTGGTTGTGCGCTGGGCGAGTCGGTAATTGTCCTGGGTTTTCCGATGGCAGGCCTGGCGGGCGGTGGCGTTCATGTGACACAGGGCGGGGTGTCCGGTTTGTTCGGATTGCACAACGATGCAAGCCTGCTCCAGTTCACCGCGGCTATTCAGCCAGGGTCCAGCGGTAGCCCGCTGTTCGATACCAGTGGCGCAGTCATCGGGATGGTGACGTCGACGCTGCCGGATGCGCAAAACATGAACTTCGCCGTCAAGTCCGGGTTGTTAATGGCCTTTTTGGATGCCTGCCACGTCTCGCCACCCAACTCTCCAACGGGTCGGATTTTTTCGACCGCCGAAATGGCTCGTGAAGCTCATTCATCGCTCTGGCGGATCGAAGCCAGAAATCCGTAGAGGCATCCTGCTTTAAAAATAGTGAAGGGTTGTCAGTTCACTACCTCGCCTCTTTTAGGAATGTTGCAAATGGAATTCGCAGTAGAAAAAAACTCGACCACCCGACTCACCGCGCAGCTTAA
This sequence comes from Pseudomonas sp. CVAP#3, assembly GCF_018986375.1. NCBI lineage: Bacteria > Pseudomonadati > Pseudomonadota > Gammaproteobacteria > Pseudomonadales > Pseudomonadaceae > Pseudomonas > Pseudomonas sp. CVAP#3. The sequence goes on along the minus strand of NZ_JAHMSC010000001.1, from coordinate 492,057 downwards.
ACGCGGGCTGATGGAAGTCGATGTCGATGAATCATCCATCGAACCCCGTACGTTGTTTGGGTTCGCTGAACGCCGCAATCCAAAACGTGCGTTCCTTTTTGTGTCCCGCGTCCTGGGCCGGCATATTCCTGTTCGCCCATCGATCATGCAGGCCAGTTACGAAAGCCTGGCGGCAAAGATTCCCGATGACTTGCCGGGACCGGTACTGGTGATCGGTATGGCAGAGACGGCCGTCGGTCTGGGGGCCGGCGTGCACCGCGCTTACAGCAAGACCCGCCCGGACACCGTCTATATGGTCAGCACTCGCCATCCGGTCGGCACTGAGTTGTTCACCCGTTTTGAAGAAGAACACAGCCACGCCAGCGCGCACCTGATTCACCAGCCTACCGATCCTGATATCCGTGAAATGATGCTGCAGGCTCGTTCCCTGGTGCTGGTCGACGATGAAGCCTCCACCGGCAAGACCTTTATCAATTTGCATCGGGCGCTTGTGGATGCCGGGCTGAGCAACGTGGAGCGGGTCGTGACCTGCGTGCTCACCGATTGGTCCCGTGGCGCGGTACGTAACGTTCTTGGCGAGACGGCCATTCAGGTTTCCTTGCTACAGGGGGCTTATCGCTTCTCTGAAGATCAGAACGCGCCTCTACCTGAAATGCCTGATGTGGGCGCCGTTGCCGTAGGTGAATGGCCAATCGACCCGAGTAACGATTGGGGACGTCTGGGCGTGCGTCATGTTGACGACACATTGGCCCTGGATATTCAGGTCAAGCCGGGCGAGCGCGTGATGGTCGTGGGCACCAGTGAATTCGTATGGCGTCCGTTTCTTCTGGCTGAACGTCTTGAACGAGCAGGGGCCGACGTTCATTTCAGCTCCACCAGTCGGTCGCCGATTGCCTTGGGTCACGAGATTGGTCACGCCTTGTCGTTCTCCGATAACTACGGCCTCGGTATCCCGAACTTTCTTTATAACGTGCGTCCGGGTCAGTTTGACCGTGTGTTGATCTGTACCGAAACGCCTGCACGGGCAGTTCCCCAGTCGCTGATTGATTCGCTGAACGCAGAGGTCATTGTTGATGGGCAGTAAGCGTCCCCTGATACTTATCGATCTCGATGACACGTTGTTTCAGACAGCCCGCAAGATGCCGCAAGGATCTGCGCGGCACACCGCGACGCTGGATGTCGAGGGTCAGCCCAATGGCTATATGAGCTCCGTACAGAAAAACTTTGTGGAGTGGCTGCTGGCATCGGCAGATGTCGTGCCGGTCACGGCGCGTAGCGTTGAAGCTTACAGCCGCGTGAAATTGCCCTTCGTCGCGGGCGCCGTGTGTTCCCATGGTGGGGTGATCCTCCAGCCCGACGGTGCGCTGGATCGGGATTGGCATGGGCAGATGACCGACGCGCTGGCGGCGTATCAGAACCGCCTTCCGGCACTGAGTGCTGCAACCCTGGCTATCGGCGAGGAAATGGGTTTTTCCCTGCGCGGATGGGTTGTGGAAGAACAGGGCCTGTTGAATTACGTCGTGACCAAGCATAACGAGTCGGACGATTCTGTGCTGCAAAAGGTCCTGGTCGAGGTCCAGGCCCGTGGTCTGTTGGACGACATGCATATCCACGGCAACGGCAACAACCTGGCCTTCCTGCCGAACGGATTGTCCAAGCGTCTGGCGGTTCAAGAGTTGCTTCGTCGCGATCGCGTCGCCAATGGCGAACGCCCTGTACTGGGATTTGGTGACAGTGTCACCGACCTTGGCTTCATGAGCGAATGCAACTTCTGGGCGACCCCTTCCAATAGCCAGTTGGCGAAGGTTGTGGAGGCAATGATCCATGGTTGATGCCTTCGCACATCTGACCACGGTTGGCAGTGGCAGCTACGCGCCCGATGACGTGCACTTCCTTTTGCAACCGGTCGAAATCGAAGTGACGGATGTTCAAGAGAAAGAGCGCCTGATCCAGACGCAGCAGAAGCATTACTCTGAAATGATCAGCCTGGAATCGGCTCCGACCGAGGTCCACAAAGGGCTTTACCAGCGCGCAATGTTGCAGAATTCGGCCAGGATGGCCCGTGATGTTCAGTCCTTGGCGCTGGCGCTGGATCAGGCTTGTGACGGCCCTTCGATCGCGCTGGTTTCGTTCGTGCGTGCGGGCTTGCCCCTGGGCGTATTGCTGCGCCGAGCGCTCCTGGACCTGGGGCGTGACGCTCATCATTACGGCATCAGCATTGTTCGAGATCGGGGCATCGACATGATTGCCCTGGAAGCCGTGATCAAAGCTCATGGGGCTGAAAACATTGTTTTTGTTGATGGCTGGACAGGCAAGGGCGCCATCTCCGCAGAAATCCAGCGCAGCCTCAAGGGCGACACGCGCTTTCCCGAGCAGCCACGTCTTGTGGTGCTGGCCGACCCTTGCGGGCGCGCCTGGCTGGCGGCGTCGGCCGAGGACTGGGTGATTCCGTCCGGCATCCTCGGGGCCACGGTTTCCGGCCTGGTATCGCGCTCCATCTGGCCCACCAACGGTGGCCTGCATGGATGCGTGGTCTACGACCATTTGCACGAGCACGACGTAACGCGAGAGTTCATCGAGCAGATCGAAGCCGTGCGTCAGGCGCAGGCTCCGGTGGCGGCCGCGGCACCCTGGACGGAGGCGCAGCGCAGCGAACTGCAGTCTTCGGCGCTGAGTGTCATCGACGCCATTGCCGCTCAATGGGGCATCACCAATCTGAACCGGGTGAAACCCGGCATTGCCGAGGCCACGCGTGCCGTACTGCGCCGCGTACCGGATCACGTTCTGGTCCGCGATCGCAGCGATCCGGACGTTCAATTGCTGATGCACCTGACCGAGCGAGCGAACGTGGCGGTTGAGGAGATGGGGGCTGCCCTCGGTCCTTATCGTGCCGTGACCGTCATCCGGAGTTTGAGCTGATGAAAAAACTATCGCCCTACGCCCTCGGAGCAACGCTCTATATGCCGGCCACCCGCGAGGACATCCTCGATGTGGTTTTGCACAAAAAACTGCCCGAACTACGATCGATGGTGGTGTGCCTTGAGGATGCGGTCGCGGAAATCGACGTCGATACGGCGCTGGCCAATCTTCATCAGTTGCTGCACTCGATTCAACAGCAGGGCGGCCGCTCGGCAGATGGGCCGCTGCTGTTCGTGCGACCGCGTGATTCGCAGATGGCCGCGGTTCTCAACGAATGGCCGTTGATGGCGCATGTGGATGGTTTTGTCTTGCCCAAGCTAAGCCTGTCCAACCTGCGTTCGTGGGAGTTGGCTGTCACCAATCCCGACATTTTTCTGATGCCAACCCTGGAAACCCGAGAGGTCTTCAACCCAGTCGAAATGGTCGAATTGGGGGTAGCGCTCAAACAGACCCTGGACCATCGCATTATTGCGCTGCGCATCGGCGGCAATGACTTACTGGGCTGCCTGGGTCTTCGGCGCAATCCGGCTACAACGCTTTACAGTACACCCATGGGTTACGTGATTCCGATGCTTGCCGGGGTCATGGGGTCGCAAGGGTTTGCCTTGACCGCCCCGGTGTTCGAGTGTTTGGCGACGCCGCATTTGCTGGTGGAAGAACTGAACCTCGACATTGCCCATGGCCTGGTGGGCAAAACGGCGATTCATCCAAGCCAGATCAGCAGCATTCAGGACAGCTTGCGCGTCAGCCTTGAAGATCTAAATTGTGCCAAATTGATGCTGAATGAAGTCGCGCCAGCCGTCTTCAATCACAATGACACCATGTGCGAACCCGCTACTCACTTCAAATGGGCCACCAATATCCTTGAGCGTGCGAGGTGGCATGGTGTCAGGCATGCGGAGCCGAGCCATAGCGATCAATCGATTCGTCTTGCAGAGGCGGGCCGATGACCCAGGAGATGCTCGAGACAGGCCCGACCGAGGCCAAAGTACTGTCGGTTTTCGATTTCGACGGCACCTTGACCCGGCATGACAGCTTCATTCCCTTTCTCAAATTTGCGTTTGGCAAGTTCGAGTTCGCCAAGCGCTTGCGCCTGCTCGCCGGGCCGGGGGTGCGTTACCTGACGCGCCGCTTATCGCGAGACGAGCTCAAGGCAAGGTTGATCGCCGTTTTCCTGACCGACACCAAAGAAGAGTGGGTCCGGCACAAGGCCGCAGAATTTTGCGGCCTGTATTGGACCCGCCTGATGCGGCCTGCCGGGTTGATTGCTGTGTCCGCCGAAAGGCAGGCCGGCAATGAGGTCACCCTCTGTTCAGCCTCTCCGGCATTGGTTCTGAAACCGTTTGCCGATCGCCTCAATATCAAATTGATCGCCACCGAACTGGAGGTCGTCGATGGGCGGCTGACGGGGCGGATATCGGGTAGCAACTGCCGCTGTGAAGCGAAGGTACAGCGACTTGAAGCTGTGTACGGAGATTTGACGCAATACCGATTGCGCGCCTGGGGCGACACCCGAGGTGATCACGAACTATTGGCTGCTGCGCAAGATGCGCACTGGCGACATTTCCACCCCGCATGGCGTCGAGGGCGCCTTCGGATATCCAGGACCGTGGCTCGAGAAGCAGGCGTTGTGCCGATGGCGACTCGTCCGGTTGAGGACAGCAACGATACACACCAGCAATTGACGACCAACAAGGAGCGTACCGATGGCCCTAACTCTGACTAAAAACCAATCAATCTCCCTGGAAAAAACCGCAGGCGGTGGCCTCACGGCGATCAGTCTTGGCCTCGGCTGGGATCCAGAGAAAGCCGGGTTCATGGGGCGATTGATGGGTAATAGTGGTGAGGTCGACCTGGATGCTTCGTGCATTCTTTTCGATGCCGACTTCAAGCCAGTAGACCTGGTGTGGTTCCGTCAATTGACGTCCCGCGATGGTTCGATCCAGCACTCGGGCGACAACCGCACCGGCGAAGGCGATGGCGACGACGAAACCATCACGGTTGATCTGCAGCGTCTGCCAGCCACCGTCAAGTCCCTGGTGTTTACAGTGAACAGCTTCACTGGCCAGAACTTCGAGAAGATTGCCAACGCCTATTGCCGCATCGTCAATGCGAGCAACAAGACCGAACTGGCACGTTTCAATCTCTCCGAAAAGGGCCGTCACACCGGCGTCGTCATGGCCAGTCTGGTTCGCGGAAACGGCGGCTGGGAATTCAAGGCGATTGGTCAGGTGACCAATGGCCGCACAGCTGATGACCTGGTCAACCTGGCTGCTCAGGCGGTGCGTGCATGACGACCCTGGTTCCTGGTGGAAACGCGCCGGTAGCCACCGGCCAGGTGCGGATCGATATCAGCTACTCGGCAATCCCGGGTGCGGATATCGACGTGTCTGCATTCGTCCTGGGGGCCGCGGGTAAAGTCCGCGGCGACGCCGATATGTGCTTCTACGGCCAGACCAATGTGCTGGGCGGTACGGTGCAGATGACCGAGTCCTCTGCCGGTCGTGCGGTATTCAGCCTTGATTTGTCGCGCCTTGATTCGGCGGTCGAGAAAGTGGCGCTGACAGCAACGATTTACGAGAACAAAGCCAGCTTCGATCGTGTATCCCATCTCGCGCTGACCGTCACCGGTGGTATCGAGGCGCAGATACCAACCAGCGGAATGAAAGAAACCGCGCTGATTCTCGGCGAGTTTTATCGTCGCCAGGGCGAGTGGAAATTCCGTTGTGTCGCTCAAGGTTTTGCCGGCGGTCTGGAGCCTTTGGCCAAGTACTTTGGGGTCGAAATTGCCGCGCCTTCCCCGGCTCCGGTGGCCGCGCCTGCACCTGTTGCGGCGCCCACCGCGCCACCGAAGTCTTCGGTCAGCCTGAGCAAAATCACCCTCGACAAGACTCGCTCCTCGATCAGTCTGGAGAAAACCTCGGAAGGCTTCGGCGAGATCAAGGTCAACCTCAACTGGAACAAAGGCAAGGGCGGTGGCTTCTTCTCGCGAAACAACGCCATCGACCTCGACGTGGGTTGCCTTTATGAGTTGCAGGATGGCTCCAAAGGAGTTGTTCAGGCGCTGGGCAACAGCTTCGGCGAACTCGACTACGACCCTTACATTCAGTTGATGGGAGATGACCGTACCGGTGCCGTCAGCGATGGTGAATGGCTCCACATCAACGGTAAGCATTGGGGGGATATCCGGCGTGTGCTGGTTTTCGCCTTCATCTACGAAGGTGCGCCGAACTGGCGTGAGACCGATGGTGTCGTGACCATTTATGTCCCGGGTCAGCCACCGATCGAGGTTCGCCTGAATGAAGAAGGCGGTCGCCTTGGCATGTGTGCAATCGCTCTTCTTGAGAATGTGGCCGGCGGCGTCAAGGTCAGTCGACGCGTTGATTTCCATAAAGGGCATTCGGTCATGGACAAGGCTTACGGTTGGGGCATGCGCTGGTCGGCTGGCTCCAAGTAATTATTTGAAAACGGCGGACCGATCCGGTCCGCCCTAGAGGTGAACAACATGTTGTCATGGTTGAAAACAAACGCAGCACTTGCTCGCGAGAAGCTGACTACCGAAGTGACCAAGTTCAAGAACAGAGAGTTCATGGAAGCTGTTGCCAACAGCTGTGCCATGGTCGCGGCGGCGGATGGAGAGGTCAGCTCGGCTGAAAAAATGAAGATGACCGGGTTCATCAACAACTCGCCCGAGCTGAAGGTGTTCAACCTGAGCGACGTCATCAAGGTTTTCAACGACGCTTGCGGCAAGTTCGAATTTGACTTTCAGATCGGTCAAGCCGAAGCCCTGAAAAACATCAGCAAGATAAAGGGCAAGGATGGGGCGGGGCGCCTGCTTGTCCGTGTTGCCTGTGCCATCGGCGCGTCGGACGGCAATTTCGATAACAAGGAAAAAGCGGTTTGTCGCCTGATCTGCCTGGAGCTGGGTCTTCCCCCGGCTGACTTTGAACTGTAAGGAACGACACCGTGGAAGTTACTCACCTGGGTTTCCCCCCGCTGACCATCGCTGTGTTTGCAGCGCTGGCGCTCGGCGCAATGATCCTCGACATGTTCACCCACCGCGGTGACAAGCCGATCAGCCTTGCCCAAGCGTCGGCCTGGTCGGTGTTCTGGATTCTCATCTCGTTCGGTTTTGCAGGTTTCCTGTACGTCGAACATGGTCCGGATACCGCCACCCTGTTCATCACCGGCTATGCGCTGGAAAAAGTCCTGAGCGTGGACAACCTGTTCGTGTTCATGGCGATCTTCGCCTGGTTCAAAGTGCCGGATGGCTTGCGCCATCGCGTACTGTACTGGGGCATTCTCGGCGCGATCGTTTTCCGCCTGATCTTCGTGGCAATCGGTACGGGTCTGCTGGCGCTGGGTCCATGGGTCGAAGTGGTCTTTGCACTGATTGTGGCCTGGACGGCTGTCATGATGCTCAGAGGCGGCGGTGACGATGAAGAGGAAGAGGATTACTCCACGCACATGGCTTACCGCTTCGCGAAGAAGCTGTTCCCGGTGTGGCCGAAATTGCATGGTCACGACTTCTTCGTACGTCGCAAGACGTTGGAAGTTGAACTGACCAAGCCGGAAAACAAAGGCATGTCGTTGGCGGCCAAAGGTGGTCTGTTCGCGACGCCTCTGTTCTTGTGCCTGGTGGTCATGGAAGTGTCCGACGTGTTGTTTGCCTTCGACTCCGTACCCGCAGTCATCGCCGTCAGCCGCGAACCCCTGATCGTGTTCTCGGCAATGCTCTTCGCCATCCTTGGCCTGCGGACCATGTACTTTGTACTGGAAGCGCTGAAACGCTACCTGGTGCATCTGGAAAAGGCCGTCATTGCGCTGCTCTTCTTTATCGCTGTAAAGCTGGGCCTGAATGCGACTGACCACCTGTTTCATCACGGCTACAGCATCGATCCGAACACCAGCCTGATCATCGTTGTTGTGGTGCTGGCCATCGGCATCTTCGCCAGTGTGCTCTTCCCGCAAAAGGAAGTTGCGCAGGCCGACAATCAGTAATTTCAAACGCATCAACCACAAGGAGCTGTACTCATGGCACTGACTCTTCAAAAAGGCGGCAACCTGTCCCTATCGAAGACCGATCCTTCTCTGACCAAGATCCTGGTCGGTCTGGGTTGGGATCCACGCGCAACTGACGGCACGGAGTTTGACCTGGACGCAAGCGCGTTCCTGCTGGGTGCCAACGGCAAAGTACGTGGTGACGCCGACTTCATTTTTTACAATCAGCTCAAAAGCGCTGATGGCTCCATCGAGCACACCGGTGACAACCGCACCGGTGCGGGCGATGGCGACGACGAAGTGCTGAAAATAGATTTGAGCCGCGTTCCGGCCGATATCGACAAGGTCGCATTCACCGTCACCATCCACGACGCGGATGCACGCAAGCAAAACTTCGGTCAGGTCGGCGGTTCGTTTATTCGCATCGCCAACGAAATCACCGGTAGCGAGATAGTTCGTTACGACCTGGCAGAAGACGCTTCTACCGAAACCGCGATGATCTTTGCCGAGCTGTACCGCAACAACGGCGAGTGGAAATTCCGTGCCGTCGGTTCGGGCTTTGCTGGTGGCCTGAAGGCGCTGGCCAACTCGTACGGCATGAACTTCTAAATCCCTCGGTCTATTGAATAAGGAAACTAATCATGGCTGTAAGTCTTTCCAAAGGCGGCAACGTCTCCCTGTCCAAAGAAGCGCCGGGCCTGAGCGAAGTTCTCGTGGGCCTGGGCTGGGATCCTCGCGTTACTGACGGCACCGAGTTCGACCTCGATGCGTCGATTTTTATCGTGGGCGAAAGCGGCAAAGTGCTCGACGACAACAGCTTCATTTTCTACAACAACAAAAAATCCGCTGACGGCTCCGTCGAGCACATGGGCGACAACCGCTCCGGCGCCGGTGAAGGCGACGATGAACAAGTGACGGTCAAACTGACTTCCCTGGCTCCGCTGGTGAAAAAGTTGGTGTTCGCGGTCACCATCCACGACTCCGATGCTCGTAAACAGAACTTCGGCCAGGTCTCCAACGGCTACATTCGCGTTGTGAACAAGGCTGACGGTAAAGAACTGGCGCGTTTCGACTTGAGCGAAGACGCTTCCACCGAAACGGCCATGATCTTTGGCGAGCTGTATCGCAGCGGTGAAGAGTTCAAGTTCAAGGCGATCGGCCAAGGTTTCGCCGGCGGCCTGAAGCCTCTGGCTGAAGCCCACGGCGTAAGCATCGGTTAACCCTTTCGGGTTCAAAAAGCCCCGCTTTTCAAGCGGGGCTTTTTCTTGCCTGTCGATGTCATTCAAAACCCTTGGGATCGGGTTTTGGCTAATGGAAAAAGGAATCAGGGATATGAGATCACGAATGTATTGGCAGGCGGTTCTCGAAACCAGCGTGAGGCACGCCGTAAGCGAGGCTGGATGATTGCCTGCACCTCGATCTTCGTATTCATTTCGGGGTGGATGTGCCGTCATCGGCATTTTTCATCGCTCAATGACTACATGGCCGGAGGCGTCTAGTTCATAGCTCTGCAAGCCATACAGGGCATGTGGATCGGTCTTCCCGGTTCAGAGAGATCATGCCGTTTGACCTGTCCGGTCCGGGCTGAATCACCTCTCCCGCGCCGCGAGGTATTGCGGTGTGGGAGAGCGGGGAATCAGGATTAAAAGATAATGCCTTTAGCCTTCGCAGCCTTCAGCCATTGTGGGAATTCTTCCATTAGCTTGTCGTACAGCTGCTCTTCGGTGATGTCGTGCAGGTCATCCAGCGCGAAGAAACCACAGTTATCGACGACTCGGCCGGCCATGGTGTCGAGTTTTTCCAGAATGCCGTAGTTGTGTCCGCCGATCCCAACGAACTGCCAGAAGATCGGCAGTTTTGCTGCCTCTATCATCAGCTTTTTGATCGCGCCACTTGCCGAAACACCACCATCACTGATGAACAGGATGTAGATCGGTGTGGTGTCCCGGGACTTTTTGTAAAAGTCGATCACCTTCTTGATGGCTTTGGGTTCGTCGTTGTAGCGAGCGCCCACCGCCCAATCCTTCCAGCCGTGACTATCGGTGTTGATGAAGTCTTTGTGATTGGCCAGTGTCACGGCAGACAGTTGCAGTGTCTCGGCGCCAAAGGCCCAGCAGTCGAGGGTGCCGTCGTCGTCGAAGTGCAACGCCAGGGGCAGCAGCCGGTTGACGACTTCCTGGACACGGCCACTGGTGTATTGGTTATGCATGGAACCGGATGAATCCAGCACCAGGCCGACCCGCGCTTTAACCTCCGTCAGCTTGGCTTTTTCAAGGCTGATCTGGGCTTTCTTCGCCAGGCTGACCAGGTGAGGAGCGGCGTTGCCGATCTTTTTCTCAAGAGAAATTGTGTTTGAAACGGGTGCTGGTATCGGAGCTGGAGCGGGCGCCGGTTCGTCAGCGACATCCCCGCCGAAGTGTTTTACCAGCGCTTCCAGACCTGCGTTGAACCCTTGCAGATTGGAAGCCAGGCGCCATTCACCTGACTTGCGATAGAGCTCGGCCACCATGATTGCCTTTTCGTCGGAGAAGCTGGCTCCTGAAAAAGGGCATTGCGCCAATACATCGCCGTACAGGTTCTTGATGCTGAAACTGCTGGCCTGAATGTCCCGCATCGCGCCGGCACCATCGATCGAGCTGGTGAAAACCAGACGATCGATGCTGGCAGGCAGTTTCGAAAGGTCGAGCGTGAAATCACCGCCGTTCGACATTCTCACGCTATTGCACGGCGTCGTGGGTTGGTTGAAAAACACCATATAGCGGTCATCGGAAAGCTTGCCCTGTGCATCGATGCCAAAGCACACAAAATCGAGCACGTGGGGTGACTGAACGTTGATCGAGAGGGTTAGTTGCGTGCCCTGCATAAGGCTGGACAAGGGTAACCGTTGTCCTTGGCTGATTTGCATGTTGCGTCCTTGTAATGGGTGCGCCGACGTTATGGCATTCATTGGGAGTCAAGGGGAGGATTATGCGGGAGTAAGAGATCGATAGGGGACGTTTATATGCGGGAGAGGGTAGGCGCTGCTCCGATTGTCTGTGCGGCATGACCACGCTACCCTTCTCATCGCTCGGTAGGTCGACTTTCAAACAGGGAAACATAATATGGACATTAAACGCTTCTATCCTTCAATGCGCCGTTTCATACAGATAGACGCGGCTATCTTGCTTTTGATGACACCGTTTTTTGCTCAGGCGGACATTACCGAGGAACAGGCGATGGCCAACTGTTTGAAAGTCAGTGAATACTCCGCCGAGGGTGGGAAGTATTACAAGCTCAAACAGTATGCCAAGGCTCGGAAACAGTATGAGCAGCAGGCTGGCTGGTCTGAAGGTTGTCAGCTGGATGAGCAGAAAATTGCGTTGGCCTACAATAACGTTGCACTCACCTACGTACATGAAGGCAATTACCTGAAGGCCCGTGCGTGGCTGAGTATCTTGCCAAACGACAAAAAATCGATCTTCAATCTTGGCAAGATCAGCGGTGATGTAAAAAATGCATTGGAGAAGCTGCCGAGTCAGTCAGAAGGGCAGTATTGGCAATATGCCGGGGCTGCTTTATGGAACTCCATGACTATCAAGCCGCAAGGTCGGAAATACAAGATTGATTTCCAGGGTTATTACGCTGGCCTGATGGCGATGTATTACGGTCCCAATATAGGTGAATTTTCAACGGTATTAGAAGTTGATAACGGGAAGGCTAATTACGCCATGAGTGGAGACGACGAAGGCGACTGTGTCTATGACTTCGATATTAAAAAAGAACTGATGACGGTAAAGCGTACTGCGGGTGAGTGGTGCGGCTTTGGTCATAATGTGGGTGCTGAAGGTATTTATCACAGAGTCGAGTTCTAGCCGCTTTCGGAATTTGCGTAATCCCAGCCACCCTGATCCCGTACAGAGGACGTAAACAACTTTCCGGGTCCACTCAAGCTCCGCTCATAGCCCTAAGGACGGTGGCACATGCGGCATGTTCAAATGTAGGATTGACGCAAAATGGTGATGGATATCCATATGAATCTTGCGACGCTAGCGTTATTCCTGCCCGCCTGCTTTGCCCTGAATATGGCGCCAGGGCCTAACAACCTGCTGTCTATCAGCAATGCAACACGCTACGGATACCGCACATCATGCATGGCAGGTGTTGGTCGCTTGCTGGCGTTCGCGCTGATGATTGCGCTGGTTTCGGCAGGCTTGGCCGTAGTGTTGCAAACTTCAGAGCTAGTCTTCTATGGGATCAAAATAGTTGGCGCGGCCTACCTTTTTTACTTGGCATACCAGTTGTGGAGGGCTGAACCACGAGCGGAAGCCGAGTCAAAAAGCGCCCCGTTAGGTCTTTTCGCGCTGGCAAGGCAGGAATTCCTCGTCGCCGCAGGCAACCCTAAAGCCATCCTGATTTTTACCGCGTTCTTACCTCAATTCGTCGACCCAACGGCAGACATGGGTTCTCAGTTTGCGTTGCTAGGTCTTCTGTTTTTGGTATTGGAGTGGATTGCCATTGGCATCTATGCGTACATCGGATTGTATATGCGACGTTGGTTTGCCCTGCCTCAGGGTAAGCAAATTTTCAACCGTTGCTGCGCTGGTTTGTTGTCGGCTGCCGCCTCGATGCTATTGATGGCACGTCGAGCGTGATTCGCAGTTAGCAGATGATGCGAAGCGTCTGCGACTCATCTGCGTAGTTGGACGGGTTGCCAGTCCTATGCTGGTTCTCCTACCACGCCTCCCGGCATGAAATCCGTACTTCGATCTCGAGAGTGGCCGATTATTAATGAGCACCTGGCTCATTCCACATACCGGGCCCGACTAAAAAACAGCCCCGCCCCGATGCCGATAGCATTGGTTGAAACGATGCCCAGATCGAAGCCGGCAATGAAAGGCGGCAGCATGAAAATACTCATAAACCCCAGAGCGAGCAGGGTGATGCCCAGCCATTTTCTGAGGCGGTAGGATTTCAGATAGAAGAACAACAGCAGGAACACCGCGTAAGCACCGGCATACAAGCCATATTCGCTCATGGTCTATCCGCCTTGATTCTTGATGATCATGGACGATACGGAATGCTGAGGGCCTATGCCACCGCTGACCTGCGCATCCAGGCTGACGATGACATCGCCGGCGTGATAAGTCGGCAATTTGCTCAGCGTGAACTCGCGGACTGCCCATCCCACCGGGATGATCGCACCGGGCACAAACTTGCCTACCGCTGCGCCGAAAACACCACTGGAGAGGTTGGCGATACTCGTTCGTTGGGCATTGAGTAAATCCCCCTGTTGCCGGGTCAGGGGTTTGGAGATCCCGACCATCATTTGGCAGGGCAAATCCTTGGCGAGCATTTTGTCGTAGAGCTCCACCACCAGATTGTTCACTTCATAGTGGGCGGCTTTCGCTTCACCGAAATGCAGCGTTCTGAGGCTACCCCGTTCACTGGCTGACAGGGTGAAGCGCGATACGTTGAAGACAATTCCATGGTTGCCGGAAAACTGGTCGCTCTCAAACTTCAATGCTCGCATCCTTATCGAGTCTGGAAAGGCGGGGAGTCTGTCTTAGCCCGTGGGCGTTCGCAAGCGCTTGGTAATACGCTGAAAAAGACTTTCATCTCGGGTGAAAATGGAGGCGCTTTGACCTGCCCCTGTACTTCCCAACAACTTCGCTATCGAACGCTAGCGATGAAACGCAGGATTTCCCGCTCGACCTTTTCGGGCTGGTCGAGCTGTATCCAGTGTCCCGTATCAGTCACCACGGCGTGGGGTAACTCCGGTCGTAACGCGTAGAGCGCATTGGGATTGTCGTTCGCGCTACTGACCAGAAGAAAAACAGGACCTTTCCATGCATCCAGCGCGGGTTCCGGGTTCCAATTGGCGAACGCCACCGCAAACCCCAACCGCGCCGCTGCATCCACCGCAGCACAATCTTCCAGAATTCTGGACATTACCTCTACGTTATTGCCCGCGATCGTGGCATAGAACCCCTGTTGCACATCAAGGCTCGCAGGCCCTGCAAGCGCCTCCAGCATTCCGGCGCGAACCTCATCGGGAAGTGCCCTTGGATCGGTTGCGGGATCAAGCAGGAACACGCCAGCCACGCGGTCGGATCTGGCGGCATAGTCCAGCGCTGCGGCACCACTTCCGCTGTGGGCCACGATGATGAAACGCTCAAGCTTGAAGGCGGCGGCTGTATCGATGATGTCCTGCGCACGCCCTGCATATGAATAGTCACCATCCGCAGCCGGGGAGCTGTCTCCGCTGCCCCGTGAATCAAGGGCATAGACTTTCCTGTCTCGTCCGATAGGTTCGAGCATTTCCGCCCACTGGCTTGCTCGACCGGAGTCCGCATGGAGGAAGAGCACCGGCAAACCTTCGCCGTTTCCTGCTTCAATCACCGCAAGATTGCCCTGCGTTCCAGCGAATATTGTCTGCTTCATAGTGTTCTCCTTTGTGTGTTCCGTACCGTCCGTGGAAAAAGATAAGCCGACGACAACGCCGATCAGCAGCGTAGGGCAAAGAAGGGGGGCAGGCTACGTTTTCTCATACCCATGATCGTGGTCTGTCCCGTGTTTCCCCTGGGCAAAATCGCAACCACCGTCCTAGGACATTTCCCGCAAACCGTAGCGCCTTCCATGAACTGGCGGCTGCTCTTCTTCAGGGATAGTCTTCAGGTGTCGCTGCGCATCAGCGATCGGCTTTGACAGGCTGTAAAAAACACAGGCTTTCACTCCCCTAGATAAATCGGCATGCTTCCCCGCGTGCAGTTTCGTTTTGGCGGCTGTGCGTGGGGCATCTTCGGGTGCACCGGGTGCCTGTGTTCCTGGTCTGTCAACCCGCGTGCAGTTGCCACCCAATCCTGTTTGACAGCAGGGGGCTGGCAGCTTCTATAAACAACACAGGAGCTCCACCATGAAAAAGATCACCCCCAATCCGCCGGAAGTCCCGACCTCGTCTACCTCTGATCCCGTAGATCCCATTCCGCTCAGCGAAACCGCCCAACGCACCGTCAGTGCCCGTTTACGTACCCCCAGTCACCCCGATCCCGTCAGCCACATATTCACGATTGTCCCCGACGTAGACACGCCAACCTTACTGGTCCACGCCAGCGAAACCCTCGCCTCTATCAACGCCATGACCACCGACCTGGCGTTCGAACTCGAAGGCTCGCGGCGCAATGTGGCGCTGGCGATGCAACAGTTGACCGTGTTGGCCGAGTTGTTGGTAAACCGAGCACTGGACCACCTCGACCAACCCGAAGGCGCAGGTGAGAGTCAGCCCACCGTCCACCACTGAGTGGCCGCGCTCGTTTACCCAATGGAGGTTTGTCATGGATCGATACATGCCAGTCACTGGCATTGACTGCACCATCCCGTCGCTACTGATAGATACCCAAGCGCCGCTCGACGTACTGCACGAAACCGCGGCCTACCGCATCCGCACCGCGACTCAACTGTTGGAGAACATCGCCATGGGCGAGGGGGTTCACAGTGAACTGGCGCGGGTGTTGGTGACTTCATTGCGCGATGGTTGTGATTTGCTGGACGTGGTTGGGCGACGATTGCAGGGGGAGGTGCTGTTGGTGCGAGAAATGGGCGGCCTTGTTTAGGTCGCCCATTTTAGTTGGTGGAAAAACGAGTATGAAAATAAAACTGTCCCGTTTTTTCAGACAAAAAAAGACTTTGAGTTTCAAGGTCTTTTTTAATTTAGTGCCGAGGGAGACTGGAGGGCACCATATAAATCAAGGCTTACAGGCTAGTAATACTATCAGGGATACAAGCAGGGATACAGAATCTGAGCTGCTTCGCTATGCCGTCTCTGTTTGAGTCTTTGGAGGACCGAGAACGAGAGCTATCTGCCTCAGATCTTCCACCTTCAGATCGATTCCTTTGCCCTGAGGATTTTCTTCAAGATGCCCAAGGGTGTAAAGCGTGACATATCTCACTTCATCGGCCTGGATAATCAGCTCTTTTAGGTATCGGCGGTAGCGATAAGCGTTCATTTGATCTGCCGGTACGTAAAGGGAAACGCGCTTTTCCCCGAGCGGATCGTAGAAATTGAAGCTAAATCCTTCTCCGTAGCGCTTTATAGTGCCACCACCGAACAAGACACAGCCGTTTTCACCAATGTTTGCCGCTGTAATGTGACGGAAGTACGAGCGAAGCGGGATCACGCCATATCCTGAAACCTGCAACGTCAGAAGATCGAACTCTTCCTTAGACAGTTCAGATTTAGCGTTTCTGTAACTCTCCACCAAACGCTCTAGGTCTGTGGTTTTCGTGGGCCCGCGCGGCTTGTCGTTTGGCTCAGTCGTACTTCTAGTTGCCCCTCTCCCTTGGCCATCTCCATCTATCTCATCACCTCCCTTACCCGGGCGGTCGCCGCTCGGTTTCTTTTCCTTCAGGCTTGGATCAAAGATATCGATGTAGTCGTCCAGCTTGCGTTTGGCTTTTCGAGTGGTGGCTTCTTCTTCCGTCTCCCCAGGACGGCTTCTGTCTTGGTCTCCACTCGAACCATGTTCGATCCACTCGCAGGTTGGGCAGTGCTCATCCTTTGGGTTGGCACGGAAATGTGCGGACATCGTAGTTTCTTGGGGATTCACGTCGTAATTCACGCCCGTGATCTTCGCGTCGAGCTCTCGGCATTCTTCAGTGGTGCAGAGGAACGTGAAGCGTTCGCGTGGCGGTACGAGCGAAAGATATTCCCGCCGTGCGGCGACAATCGACAACTTCTTTTCAAGCTCGACACAGTAAGCGCGTGTGATGCGTTTGTTTGTTTTCATCCGAGTGACATTCCTTGAACAGCTCTTCGTTGGGTCAACACCCTTTAACCTGCTACGCGAGGCTAACGTAGCGTGAGGCGAAGTGCTAGAGCGGTCGGCCTTCGGAAATTAGGCGGGGGCCCCTAGAGATTTACGAGGTGTACGGGGTCGGAAACCCGCGGGAGCTTATTAGTCGTAGGTGCGGCAGCTTACAGAAATTTCAACATTGAAATTGAAAGGATCTTGAAGAGAAAGGGTGCTTCATTGGGCATTCTGTGATGGTGTAGGTCTCGCATCCAATTTTGAGCATAAAGGCAGAAGCTTCCCATCTGTTAGCGATGGGGCTGTCAAGCAATATAGGAAAGTCAGATAGGGGGCCGACGCGGGTGTAATCACCATAGCGGAAGCTCTGGCGCTTTCTGTGACGGCTCCCGCTGATGGAATGGGTTTATACGGGGTGTGGGGCCGTCACTAAGCAGAAATCGAAGGTTACAGGTGTTACAGGTGTGACGGTCGCCATTAAGACTATGAAAACAAAGGGGTTTTTACTTGTAACTCGTCTTTCGATACTTAAATGCTACGGTGTTACCTCTACTTCTTCGTGTAACACATATCGTGGTCGGTGCTCCAAGATCGTCACTCTGCGAGTCCGCTAAGGCCAACCGTATTGGATGCTGCTTTGATTGACCATTAAGTAAGCGCAACCAATTTTGCGGTGCTTCTGGGCCACTTTTCCGAATCGCTCCACGCAGAGAGTTGGCTTCAAGTGCTTTTCATTGTGATTTCAAGTGATTCATCTATATGGTGGTGGCATTTTGGTAGCGCGATTGTCTTCAGTAAGTAGAGGTCACCCAGGATCTTGCGATTATATTGGATAGGGGGCGAGTTGAGGCGGTTATGAAAAAAAACGTTAGGTTAAGACGTGAATTTTTAAACCAGCTAAGCTCATAGCGTTGTCTGTGCGTTTGGGTTGTAACTTTAAACGGCAGGCTTGGTATTTAATAAAAAGCCGAAAAAACACGTTTGGCGTGTACTAAAAAACAAAAATTTTGGAGTTGATGAAATGGATAGCATGGTAAGGGTTTTACATATTTCTGATCTACATATCACCAATAGTGCCGATCACGCCCGAACCATTGAAGCGCTATGTGTTGATATTAGTGCGGCCGATAAAATAAGAAAAATTGATGCTGTGCTTTGTACCGGCGATATAGCTAATAGAGGTGATACATCCCCGGCTGCTATTAATGCTCAAGAGGCTGTGCTGAAAAAAATATTAGCATCTACTAACGAGTCGGTAGAGTTCTTATGCTGCCCCGGCAATCATGATATAAATCTCAAGGCTAGAGATGATGTGTATGAGCCAATTTTTACGGGAGTAAGAACTCCTGAGGAAGCGAATAAGTTAGTTAGTAATCTGATTAGCAAGGGGAGTATTGAACTGTGGGGGCATTTGGGTGGGTATATTGATCTGTCGAGGAAAATCGATCAATCGGCTTATAAGGAAAATATACTGTTCACCACAAAGAAAATAAAAGTTGGCTCCATAGTAGTGGGAGTGGCGTCTTTAAATAGCACGTGGAGAACTACTGGTGGAGGCAGCAAGGATAGAGGTGCCCTCTTCGTAGGTGAACGACAAATAGAGTTGGCCTCGGAACAAATAAGCGAGTGTGATATAAAAATCGCTTTGATGCACCATGCCCTAGATTGGTTGTCCCCAGACGAGAAGAACAGAATTCAGCGCGTGCTTGCAACTAGTTTTGATGCGCTTCTATGTGGTCATAATCATAATAACAGTGCTGGTCATACAGTTTCGACATTGGGTGACTTGCTTATTAGCAATACCGGGTGTATTTATGAGAATAGAGAGCATTTTAATGGCTATTCGATCATAGATATTTGTGCTAGTGGTCTGTGGAGAATAGAGGCCCGAGAATATTATAGTCAGAGAAATACATTTGATATAGCTCCTAGGTTTGCTGAGAATGGAGTCTGCGAATTCAATATATCCAAGAGAAGCAGTGACTCAAAAACCATAGTGTCCAGTACGGCTATCAATGCTGCATTGGAGAAAGCCAACTCAAAATTATTATCTTTCTCGGCTTCTGATGTCGCTCCTAAACACTTGTCTTCGATATTTGTGGAGCCGCCGCTAGCCAGAAGAAGCGAGAAAAGTATGGCCGCTAGTGAGGGGTTGGATGCAGATGATTATGATGATTTTGTTACTCTGCATAGCCTGTCCCAAGAAAAAATAGACATTATTTTCATTGGAAAGAGAGAGTCTGGGAAGTCTACTCTTCTTAATCATATTGCTGTTAATCGGTTTATGGAGTTTCACGGTAATGCGAGAGTCGGCCTCCTTATTGATATGTCTATACTCAATAGGCTGACCATTGCTGCAATTCTCACTCAGGCTATAGAATTTCTTGGCAATGAAATTACAAAGCGGGATGTTGTGGCCTTGCTGGATAATGGCGAGGTTTTAGTTATATTTGATGGTTTTAATATACATAATTCAGAGCATCGGAAAGTGGTGGAGGAATTTCGGGGTAAATATCCCTTGCCTCGATATATTCTGGCTACAAGTGAAGAGGTGCAAGATGATCTGAGTCTTGAGAAACTGCCTTCGCTTAATAAGAGTCCGGCTGTAATTTATATTCACTCTTTCAAGCGCAGGCAAACGCGGGAGTTAGTGAGAAAATGGTTTGGTGAACACGACCAAGGTTCAGAGGAAAAGCTTGCGCTCGTAAAGAAATTGTTGTCAAAGTTGAATGTGCCACAAACACCATTTTTGGTCTCTGTACTTCTTTGGGTCATAGAACAGCAGCCGACTGCCAAGCTCATAAACCAGGCGTCGGCGGTAGAGGCGTTAATTTTTGGTTTGTTGGAGAAGTTCACAGAGTCAAAATCGCGCTCAAATTATGATTCAAATATACAGTCACACTTTTTATCTGAGCTTGCCAAAGATATGGATGAAAAAGGTGTGGAATGGATTGCTTCGAATGAATTCGAGATTTTTGTCTCTTCTTATTTTAAAAAGCGCGGTCTCGCAGTGCCTTCTCGTGGGTTTACAGAAGAGCTCTTGAGGAAAGGTCTGTTATATGAAAGTAATCAAATGATTACTTTTAAGTTTGACTGTTTCAGAGCTTTTTTTCTAGCAGGAAAGCTTGCGGAAAGTAGCGAGGATTTAGAGAGGGTATTGACTCCGCTTTTAATATCAAAATATACAGCAGAGCTTGATTTGCTAACGGGGTTGCATCGAGGTCGAAAAGAAATACTTGTTTTGGCGAGGGAGTGTTGTCGGGAGTTGCTTTCGTCGTCTGAATTCGATATTGATATTTCTATCTTTGAAACTCATGGTGAGGAAAAGGGAGTTTTCAATCAAGAGGAAACGCTTACCAAAATTGAAGGTGAATTTTTAAACACACCGTTTGACGAGAGCCAAAGAACAAAACTGATTGAGGAGGCAGAGATCTCCTCAAAAGCATCGATTGATCATGACCATGCACGGCAGAGACACCCAACTGCGCCTCTATCAAATCAAATGCACTTCATCGGTGCTTTAAGAGCATATTCGAATATATTAAGAAATAGTGAGCTAATCGATGATGTGGAGCTGAAGAAAGCATGTCTGAATGAAGTGCTCGTTATGTGGTCAAAAATAATTGTATCTACAATATCGTACCTCAATGTGGCAAGCCTTGACGAATTTCCAGATGATGTTGGAGGTATGAGTCAAAGCCAGTTTAAAGTTTTCGCAAGGCTTATGATTCCGCAGCTTGTGTCATCGCTTATGGCAGAGTCTTTGGCTACGCCTAAACTTGAGTCGTTTATATTGGCTGAGACTAATAACTCTGCTCAATGTATTAGTTTTCTATCTACTATGTTGGCTATAGAAAATATAAACAAGCACAGTATTCAGGCTGTTCGAAAGTTGCTGAGAGAGTCTGGTGCAAATAATATCGTGGCGCAGGCAATATTTATAAGGCTTTTGACTCTGTATCACTATGAGGCTCCCACGAGTTCACTGGGCGCGGTACGAGACTGTCTTGGAGATGCATTTAGTGTTCTCCGTGGTTCTAGTAGTGCTGAAAGGTCAATGTTGAAAGGCAAATTTCTACAGCACATAGATGAAAAGCGTACAAACAATCTTGAAGATTCTGAAGCGGAAGAGTGAGATTGACTTTTAGTTGATGTGGTTCGCGGGTGGCGGCATGCTGCCACCCTTGTACGATTACGATGAATTTTTTCTGTTTGTCTTTTTGCGTGTTTAAACTGGTAAAGGTTTGTGTCAATTTAGAATTGGCTAGCCCCTCCTTTAATCAATAAATACCATTGTTTGGCATCATTTTTTCTAGCGTAAAGGGGACGGATTTATTTACCTTTCAACTGATCGAGGCAGTGCGGAATGGGGCTGTGATTTTTGAGAGTAGGGTGTTGCAGTTAATTGTGACGCAGAGCGTCACGGGATGCGTTACCACGCGGAGCGTGGGAACGATCAGTGGGGAAGGGGGCAGGTTTATTTTCATATAAGCCAGAGCGCTGCTCAGTATCAGCTGGTGGAAAAGGGCACCAAACCTGATCACTCACTGAATGTCTTTCAAGTAATCCTTAAGCGCAATGAGCGGACTATCAAGCTGCTCCAGCGTCTGCGCCGCGCTGAAATCTCCCGACAATCTATCCAGCTCTCGCCCCAGCGGCGTACCCGCTCCGCCTATCGCCTCAAGCGCCAGCCCCACGCATTCGGCCACTTTGACCTTGATGGTCGCGACATCACCTCTGCGTACCAGCAAGCCGAATACGTCCCGCTGGTAGTCGCCCATCATCAGGTCGTCGCGCAGGATCGGGCTTTGGCCTTCCGACTCGTAGGCGAGTTTGAGGGAGAAGAGGGCGACGGTTTCCAGTGGCAATTCCATGGGGGAATCCTTGAGGGAAAAAATGGGGGCAGAATCATTTTTTCGCAGGTTTTTTGGGTGGAAGAAAGAGCGGGGTGGTGCCGCTAGTTGTGACGCGGAGCGTCACGGGATGCGTTACCACGCAGAGCGTGGGAACGATCAGTGGGGTGGCACCACTTTTCTACAGGCGAAAAAAAAGGCCTTGCTAAGCAAGACCTTTCTTAATTTTGGTGCCCCGAGGGAGACTCGAACTCCCACTCCTTTCGAAAACGGATTTTGAATCCGCCGCGTCTACCAATTCCGCCATCAGGGCTCAATGGCGGCGAAGTATAGAGATGAGATAACCGTCGGTCAATCAGGTACATGGAGAATTTTCACTATTTCCGCTAGACTTCCCGGCCCTGCTAGACGAACCCCATCATGCGCGTTGCTGACTTTACTTTCGAACTCCCTGATTCGCTGATCGCTCGCCACCCTTTGGCTGAGCGGCGCGGCAGTCGCCTGTTGACCCTGGATGGGCTCAGCGGCGCTCTGGCGCACCGTCAATTCACTGATTTGCTTGAGCATTTGCGCCCGGGCGATTTGATGGTGTTCAACAATACCCGGGTGATTCCGGCGCGGCTGTTTGGCCAGAAAGCTTCCGGCGGCAAGCTGGAAATTCTGGTCGAGCGGGTGCTCGACAGTCATCGCGTGCTGGCCCATGTGCGTTCCAGCAAGTCGCCGAAGCCGGGTTCGAAGATTCTCATCGACGGTGGTGGTGAAGCCGAAATGCTCGCGCGTCATGATGCGTTGTTCGAACTGGGGTTCGCCGAAGAAGTGCTGCCGCTGCTCGACCGCGTCGGGCACATGCCGTTGCCTCCTTATATAGACCGCCCGGACGAAGGCTCGGACCGCGAGCGTTATCAGACGGTCTACGCCGAGCGTTTGGGCGCGGTGGCGGCACCGACGGCGGGGCTGCATTTCGATCAGCCGTTGCTCGAGGCGATTGCCGCCAAGGGTATCGAGACGGCGTTCGTGACCTTGCACGTTGGCGCGGGCACCTTTCAGCCAGTGCGTGTCGAAAAGCTCGAAGATCACCACATGCACAGTGAATGGCTGGAAGTCGGCCAGGACGTGGTGGATGCGGTCGCTGCGTGCCGTGCGCGGGGCGGGCGCGTGGTGGCGGTGGGGACCACCAGCGTGCGTTCGCTGGAAAGCGCGGCCCGCGATGGCGTGCTCAAGCCGTTCAGCGGCGACACCGATATCTTTATCTACCCAGGCCGGCCGTTCCATGTGGTCGATGCCCTGGTGACCAACTTTCATTTGCCCGAATCCACGCTGTTGATGCTGGTTTCGGCGTTCGCCGGTTATCCCGAGACCATGGCCGCCTACAAGGCCGCCGTCGAGCATGGATACCGCTTTTTCAGCTACGGTGATGCGATGTTCATCACCCGTAATCCCGCGCCACGCGGCCCTGAGGAAACAGCATGAGTCGCACCAGTCGTATGTCTTTCGAATTGCTGGCCACTGACGGCAAGGCTCGTCGTGGTCGCCTGACCTTTCCGCGTGGCACTGTCGAAACCCCAGCCTTTATGCCAGTCGGCACGTACGGCACGGTCAAGGGCATGTTGCCGCGGGATATCGAGGCGACAGGCGCCGAGATCATTCTGGGCAACACCTTTCACCTGTGGCTGCGTCCTGGCACTGAAGTGATCAAGAAGCACGGCGACCTGCACGATTTCATGCAGTGGAAAGGCCCGATTCTGACCGACTCCGGCGGTTTCCAGGTGTTCAGCCTGGGCGCCATGCGCAAGATCAAGGAGGAGGGCGTGACCTTCGCTTCGCCGGTTGATGGCGCGAAAGTGTTCATGGGCCCGGAAGAGTCGATGCAGGTTCAGCGCGACCTGGGCTCCGACATCGTGATGATTTTTGACGAATGCACGCCGTACCCGGCCGACGAAGATGTGGCGCGGGTGTCCATGGAGCTGTCGTTGCGCTGGGCCCAGCGTTCGAAAAACGCTCATGGCGACAACACCGCGGCGCTGTTCGGCATCGTTCAGGGCGGCATGCACCAGGACCTGCGCATGCGCTCCCTGGAAGGCCTCGACAAGATCGGTTTTGATGGCCTGGCGATCGGCGGTCTGTCGGTGGGCGAGCCCAAGCACGAGATGATCAAGGTGCTGGATTATTTGCCAGGCCAGATGCCGGCTGACAAACCTCGTTACCTTATGGGCGTTGGCAAACCGGAAGACTTGGTTGAGGGTGTGCGCCGCGGTGTGGACATGTTCGATTGCGTGATGCCAACCCGTAATGCCCGCAATGGGCACTTGTTCATTGATACTGGCGTGCTGAAGATTCGTAACGCGTTTCATCGCCATGATGATTCGCCGCTCGATCCGACCTGCGATTGCTATACCTGCCAGAACTTCTCCCGTGCTTATCTGCACCATCTGGACAAGTGTGGAGAAATGCTGGGTAGCATGTTGAATACAATCCACAATTTGCGCCATTACCAGGTACTTATGGCTGGTTTGCGCGAGGCTATTCAACAGGGTACATTGGCCGCCTTTGTCGATGCCTTCTACGCCAAACGCGGGTTACCCGTACCGCCTTTGGACTGAGTTTTCTGACCCCAAGATTCAACATTTGCAACTGGAGTGCTAAATGAGCTTTTTTATCTCTAATGCCATGGCTGATGCTGGTGCCCCTGCGGCAGGCCCAATGGGCGGCGGCTTTGAGTGGATTTTCCTGGTCGGCTTCCTGGTCATCTTCTACCTGATGATCTGGCGTCCACAGGCCAAGCGCGCCAAAGAGCAGAAGAACCTGCTGAGCAGCCTGCAGAAAGGCGACGAAGTTGTGACCACCGGTGGTATCGCCGGCAAGATCACTAAAGTGGCAGATGATTTCGTTGTTCTGGAAGTTTCCGACACTGTCGAAATGAAATTCCAAAAAGGCGCCATTGCCGCCACGCTGCCAAAAGGCACGCTAAAAGCGATCTAAGTTCCAACTTCTACTCAATCGACGGGGCGCGCAAGGCGCCCCGCGTCATAAGCGGGCGGCGTGATGCTGAACAAATACCCTCTGTGGAAATACATTCTGATCCTGGCGGTGCTGGCGGTCGGTCTGATTTATTCCGCTCCCAATCTTTATCCTGACGATCCGGCCATTCAGGTCAGCGGTGCAAGCACTGCGCTGCAGGTCAATCAGGCTGATCTGGATCGTGTAAGCAAAGCGCTCAACGATGCCGGGATCAACGTCAAGGCGGCCACTCTTTCGGCCAATGGCAAGGGCGGTTTGTTGCGCCTGACCAAGGCGGAAGACCAACTGCCAGCCAAAGACGTCGTGCGCAAGGCGCTGGGTGATGACTACGTCGTCGCACTGAACCTGGCACAAACGACTCCGCAATGGCTGCGCACTGTCGGCGCGCATCCGATGAAGCTGGGTCTGGACTTGTCCGGTGGTGTGCACTTCCTGCTCGAAGTGGACATGGAAAAAGCCCTCGACGCCCGCCTGAAAGTCTACGAAGGCGACGTCAAGAGCCTGCTGCGTAAAGAGAAACTGCGCTATCGCAGCCTGCCGCAGATCAATGGCGCCATTCAGCTGGGTTTCAGTGATGAGGCTTCCCGCGAAGATGCTCGTGCGCTGATCCGCAAGAACTTCAACGATTTCGACATTGTTCCGGCCGACCTCAATGGTCAGGCGGTACTGCGTCTGGCGATGACCCCAGCCAAGCTGGCGGAAATCCGCGAATACTCCATCAAGCAGAACTTGACCACGGTCCGTAACCGCGTCAACGAGCTGGGTGTTGCCGAACCTATCGTTCAGCGTCAGGGTGCCAACCGCATCGTGGTTGAGCTGCCAGGCGTGCAAGACACTGCCGAAGCCAAGCGTATCCTCGGCAAGACGGCCAACCTCGAGTTCCGTCTGGCGGCTGATCCGGGTGCTTCGAAAGCCACTTCCGAGACCTTCGAGTTCCGTGAGGGCAAGCGTCCTCCTGCGCAAATCGAGCGTGGCCTGATCATCACTGGCGACCAGGTGACTGACGCCAAGGCTGGTTTCGGTGAGCACGGCACGCCGGAAGTGAACATTCGTCTGGACGGTCACGGCGGTGAGCTGATGAACCGCGCGACGCGTTCCAACGTCGGTCGCAGCATGGCGGTGATCTTCATCGAGCAACGCCCGGTGACGACTTACGTCAAGCAGATGGTCAACGGCGTCGAGAAAGACGTGCCGGTCCAGACCTTCAAGGAAGAGAAAAAGATCATCAGCCTGGCGACCATTCAGTCGCCGCTGGGTGCTCAGTTCCGCATCACTGGCCTGAACGGTCAGGGCGAATCCTCGGAGCTGGCCTTGCTGCTGCGCGCCGGTGGTCTCGCGGCGCCGATGTACTTTGCTGAAGAACGCACCATTGGTCCAAGCCTGGGTGCTGACAACATCACCAAGGGTATCGATGCGTCGCTGTGGGGCATGCTGTTCGTTTCGCTGTTCATCATGGCTATCTACCGTTTCTTCGGTCTGATCGCCACGGTTGCACTGGCGGTGAACATGGTACTGCTGCTGGCCTTGATGTCTTTGCTGGGGGCAACGCTGACCCTGCCAGGTATCGCCGGTATCGTATTGACCATGGGTATGGCGGTCGACGCCAACGTACTGATCTTCTCGCGGATACGTGAAGAGATCGCGGCCGGCATGACCGTGCAGCGGGCAATCAACGAAGGCTTCGGCCGGGCATTCACCGCGATTCTCGACGCCAACCTGACCACCCTGTTGGTCGGCGGCATCCTCTTTGCGATGGGCACCGGCCCGGTCAAGGGTTTCGCAGTGACCATGTCCCTCGGGATCTTTACCTCGATGTTCACGGCCATCATGGTGACCCGCGCGATGGTCAACCTGATCTTCGGCGGTCGTGACTTCAAGAAGTTGTGGATTTAAGGGGCTGCCATGTTACGTACTATCAACTTCATGGGCGTTCGCAACGTTGCGTTCGGCGTCACATTGTTCCTTACCGCTCTGGCGTTGTTCAGCTGCTTCCACAAGGGCATGAACTACGGTCTGGACTTCACCGGCGGTACGCTCATCGAGCTGACCTACGAGCGTCCGGCCGACGTCATGAAAGTTCGTTCCCAGCTGACTGAGGCGGGTTATCACGAAGCGATCGTTCAGAGCTTCGGCGCGACCACCGATTTGCTGGTGCGCATGCCTGGCGAAGACCCGCAATTGGGTCACCAGGTCGCTGAAGCGCTGCAGAAAGTCGGCGGCGACAATCCGGCTGTGGTCAAGCGCGTCGAGTTCGTCGGCCCGCAGGTTGGTGAAGAGCTGCGCGACCAGGGCGGCCTCGGCATGCTGATGGCGCTGGGCGGCATTCTGATCTACCTGGCGTTCCGCTTTCAGTGGAAGTTCGCGGTCGGTGCGATTGTCTCGCTGATCCACGACGTGATCGTGACCATCGGTATCCTGTCGTTCTTCCAGATCACGTTCGACCTGACGGTGCTGGCGGCGGTACTGGCGATCATCGGTTACTCGCTCAACGACACCATCGTGGTATTCGACCGGGTTCGTGAGAACTTCCGGGTGCTGCGCAAGGCCAGCCTGATCGAGAACATCAACATCTCGACCACCCAAACCCTGCTGCGGACCATGGCGACGTCGATCTCCACCTTGCTGGCGATCTCTGCGCTGCTGTTCTTCGGTGGTGACAACCTGTTCGGCTTCTCCATTGCGCTGTTTATCGGTGTTCTGGCGGGTACTTACTCGTCGATCTACATCGCCAACGTGGTGCTGATCTGGCTGAACCTGAGCAGCGAGGACCTGATTCCTCCTGCCAATACCGAGAAGGAAGTGGACGACCGTCCTTGAGGCGTTATTTCCTCTCGTTATAACCAGAAGGCGCGAGCATTGAACTCGCGCCTTTTTTTATGCTCCAAGGTTGGGAGAAGCGCGGGCACGTCCCGCATGTGATGGTCAGGAGGTTCAAGTGAACAAGTCGTTACTGGTTGGTGCGGTATTGGGTGCTGTCGGTGTGACTGCCGGAGGCGCTGTTGCCACCTACAGCCTGGTAAAAAGCGGCGGACCTGAGTATGCGCAGGTACTGGCAGTCGAGCCGGTCAAAACACAAATCAAGACGCCACGTGAAGTGTGCAGGGATGTACCTGTTACCCGGCAGGCGCCGGTGAAAGATCAGCATCAGATCCTCGGTACGGTGATCGGTGCGGTCGGCGGTGGTTTGTTGGGCAACATGGTCGGTGGCGGTAATGGCAAGAAGCTCGCCACGGTCGCCGGTGCAGTTGGCGGCGGTTACGCGGGTAACAGGGTGCAGGAAGGCATGCAGGAGCGTGATACCTCTACCACGATGCAAAGACGTTGCGAGACGGTCAATGACGTCAGCGACAAACTCGTAGGCTATGACGTTCGGTATTCGCTGGGCGGCAAGGAAGGTAAAGTGCGGATGGATCGTGATCCGGGTAACCAGATTCCGGTCGACAAGGATGGCCATCTGATCCTGGGACAGAACCAGCCCGCTCAGAAGTAAGCTGAATTTCAGGTATAAAAAAAGCACCCCGAAGGGTGCTTTTTTGTGCCTGGCGTTTAGCGTTTCAGCGAGGCTGGCAGGTGCGGCTGGATGGCCGTAAGGACTGCTTTGAAGCATTTGGTGTTACCGGCAACGATGTGGCCTTTTTCAAGGAAATCGTGACCGCCGGTGAAGTCGCTCACCAGGCCGCCAGCTTCCTGGATCAGCAGGGCGCCTGCCGCCATGTCCCACTCGGACAGGCCCGACTCCCAGAAGGCGTCGAAACGGCCGGCAGCTACGTAAGCCAGGTCCAGGCTCGCTGCGCCAGCGCGGCGGATGCCGGCGGTCTGGCCAACCAGGGCGCGGAACATGCCCAGGTAGTTGTCGAGGTTGTCCATCTGGTCGTCACGGAACGGGAAACCGGTACCCAGCAGGGCGCCGTCCAGGCTGGTGCGACCGCTGACGCGCAGACGACGACCGTTCAGTTGAGCGCCGCGACCACGGCTGGCGGTGAATTCTTCCTGGCGAACCGGGTCCAGAACCACTGCGTGTTCCAGGCGACCACGGTATTTGCAGGCGATGCTGACAGCGAAGTGAGGAATGCCGCGCAGGAAGTTGGTGGTGCCGTCCAGTGGGTCGATGATCCACAGGTATTCTTCGCCTTCGATCCCGGAGCCGGCGTGCATGCCGGTCTCTTCACCCATGATCGAATGATTCGGGTAAGCCTTGCGCAGTGCGTCGATGATTTTCTGTTCGGCAGCGCGATCCACTTCGGACACGTAGTCCTTGGCGTCTTTTTCGTCGACCTTGATGGTATCCAGGCGCTCGATGGAGCGGAAAATCAATTCACTGGCGCTGCGGGCGGCGCGCAGCGCGATATTCAGCATGGGCTGCATGGATGTGTCACCTAAGGTTGTTAAAGAAAGCCGAGCATTCTATCAGAAGTTTTCTACAGGTGAAGGTCGACGTTCGCTTTCATAGCTTAACGGTGGGATGAACTGTAAGATTTGCTCCCTAATTTCCCTGTCAGAGAGCACCTCCCTTGCTGCAGAACATTCGTGTCGTCCTGGTCAATACCAGCCATCCGGGGAATATCGGCGGGGCTGCGCGTGCCATGAAGAACATGGGCCTGTCGCGACTGGTGCTGGTCGAGCCGCGGTTGTTCCCGCACCACGAAGCCGATGCGCGAGCTTCCGGTGCCGGTGACATCCTGGAAAACGCCCAAGTCGTCGCCACGCTGGAAGATGCGCTGGTCGGCTGCAACCTGGTGCTGGGCACCAGTGCGCGTGATCGTCGCATCCCCTGGCCGCTGCTCGATCCCCGTGAGTGCGGGACGAAGGTGGTTGAGGAGGCAGCGCAAGGTGCCGAGATTGCTTTGGTCTTTGGCCGTGAAGATTCCGGCCTGACCAATGAAGAGCTGCAGCGATGTCATTATCACGTGCACATCCCATCAGACCCTGAGTTCAGTTCGCTGAACCTTGGGGCGGCGGTGCAGGTGTTGAGCTATGAAGTGCGCATGTCCTGGCTGGCGGCCCAAGGTCAGCCAAGCAAGATCGAGAAGGAAGAAGTGGCGTCGACCAAGAGTGGCGAGCTGGCGACCATGGATGAGCTTGAGCGATTCTATGAGCACCTGGAGCAGACGCTGGTGGCCATCGAGTTTCTCGATCCGGAAAAACCGCGGCACTTGATGGCGCGCCTGCGTCGGTTGTACGGACGAAGCTCGGTCAGCCGGGCGGAAATGAATATTTTGCGTGGCATCCTCACGGAAACCCAAAAAGCGGCCCGTGGTGAGCTTCTTAAACGGAAGGATTAATGATGTTCGAGCGTTTGCGTGAAGATATCCAGAGCGTTTTCCACCGTGACCCGGCGGCCCGTAATGCGTTTGAGGTGTTGACCTGCTACCCGGGCATGCACGCCATCTGGATTCATCGACTGTCTGCTGCTCTGTGGGGCATGGGCTGGAAATGGCTGGCGCGGTTGGTATCGAACTTCGGCCGCTGGTTGACCGGGATCGAGATTCATCCGGGCGCCAAGGTCGGTCGTCGCTTCTTTATTGATCATGGCATGGGCATTGTCATCGGTGAAACCGCCGAGATCGGCAATGACGTGACGCTGTATCAGGGCGTGACCCTCGGCGGCACCAGCTGGAACAAAGGCAAGCGCCACCCGACGCTGGAAGATGGCGTAGTGGTAGGGGCGGGCGCCAAGGTGCTGGGGCCGTTCACCGTGGGGGCGGGTGCCAAGGTGGGCTCCAATGCGGTGGTGACCAAGGCTGTGCCGGCAGGGGCGACGGTGGTCGGGATTCCGGGGCGGATTATCGTCAAGTCCGATGATGAACTGGAAGCCAGGCGCAAGGCCATGGCCGAGAAGATCGGCTTTGATGCCTACGGCGTCAGTGAAGACATGCCGGACCCGGTGGCGCGCGCCATCGGTCAGTTGCTGGATCACTTGCAGGCAGTTGATGGTCGACTGGAGGGCATGTGCGGCGCACTCAAGGATCTGGGCAGCCCTTACTGTGCCAAAGACTTGCCCGAGCTGCGCGAAGAAGACTTCGCCTGCGTAAAAGACAAGGATGAAAGCCAGGCCAGCTAACGACTCCGCATTGGGGCGCAATCAGGCAATGGCGCGGCGTTGAGCGGTGTGCCATTAGGTGGCAGATCCTGCTATAGTGCGCGCGCTCTTTTGCGGGTAAACCTGACTAAAGTACTAGGTCTTAAAGTTGACTTAAATACTCGGGAATTGCATACTCGCCCCCATCCCGTAACTCCGTGGTAATTGTCCATGCGACTGACTACAAAAGGCCGATACGCTGTCACCGCCATGCTTGACCTGGCGTTGCACGCGCAACATGGCCCGGTGTCCCTGGCCGATATCTCTGAGCGCCAAGGCATTTCCCTGTCCTACCTCGAACAGCTCTTCGCCAAATTGCGCCGCAGCAATCTGGTTTCCAGTGTCCGTGGACCAGGCGGTGGCTACCAGCTATCGCGTGACATGCAGGGCATCCAGGTCGCTCAGGTGATCGATGCGGTAAACGAATCGGTCGATGCAACCAAATGCCAGGGGCTGGGTGATTGCCATGGCGGCGACACCTGCCTGACCCACCATTTGTGGTGTGATCTGAGCCTGCAAATCCACGAATTTCTGAGCGGTATCAGCTTGGCTGACCTTGTCACTCGCCGTGAAGTGCAAGAAGTAGCCCAGCGTCAGGACCAGCGTCGTTGCAACAGCAAGGCGTCGCGTCTGGACAAGATTGAAGCGTCCGCCGTCGAATGACAGCCAAAGAGCTAGCGGCACGCCAGCCAGCCTGATTTAGGAGAGAGTCCATGAAATTGCCGATTTACCTTGATTACTCTGCGACCACCCCGGTTGATCCGCGTGTCGCGCAAAAGATGAGTGAATGCCTGCTGGTCGACGGAAACTTCGGTAACCCGGCGTCCCGCTCCCACGTGTTCGGCTGGAAAGCCGAAGAATCGGTCGAAAACGCTCGCCGCCAGGTCGCCGACCTGGTCAACGCCGACCCGCGTGAAATCGTCTGGACCTCCGGTGCCACCGAGTCCGACAACCTGGCAATCAAGGGTGTCGCGCATTTCTATGGCACCAAAGGCAAGCACCTGATCACCACCAAGATCGAACACAAGGCGGTCCTCGACACCATGCGCCAACTGGAGCGCGAAGGTTTCGAAGTCACCTACCTCGATCCTCGTGAAGACGGTCTGGTAACGCCTGAGATGATCGAAGCCGCGCTGCGCGATGACACCATCCTGGTGTCGGTCATGCACGTGAACAACGAAATCGGCACCATCAACGACATCGCAGCCATCGGCGAACTGACCCGTTCCAAGGGCATCCTGTTCCACGTCGACGCTGCGCAGTCCACCGGCAAAGTCGAGATCGACCTGCAAAAGCTGAAAGTCGACCTGATGTCCTTCTCGGCTCACAAAACCTACGGCCCTAAAGGCATTGGCGCGCTGTACGTCAGCCGCAAGCCGCGTGTTCGCCTTGAAGCGACCATGCACGGCGGCGGTCACGAGCGCGGCATGCGTTCCGGCACCCTGGCCACTCACCAGATCGTTGGCATGGGCGAAGCGTTCCGTGTGGCCAAGGAAGACATGGCTACCGAAAACGTTCGGATCAAAGCCCTGAGCGACCGTTTCTTCAAGCAGGTCGAAGGCCTCGAAGAGCTGTACGTCAACGGCAGCCTGACTGCCCGCGTTCCGCACAACCTGAACCTGAGCTTCAACTACGTTGAAGGCGAGTCGCTGATCATGGCGCTCAAGGATCTGGCGGTATCGTCCGGTTCGGCCTGCACCTCGGCGTCGCTTGAGCCTTCGTACGTACTGCGCGCCCTGGGCCGCAACGACGAACTGGCACACAGCTCGATTCGCTTCACCTTCGGCCGTTTCACCACCGAAGAAGAAATCGATTATGCCGCGCAGAAAGTCTGCGAGGCCGTCACCAAGCTGCGCGCTCTGTCGCCGCTGTGGGACATGTACAAAGACGGCGTCGACATTTCGAAGATCGAGTGGGCGGCACACTAACGAATTAAGTCGCCGCATACGGGCTCTGTAAACCTGTTGAAAAGTTGGCTTGCAGGGCCCCAAGAGCGACTATCTGATGAGTGAGGATTGAATCATGGCTTACAGCGAAAAGGTCATCGACCACTACGAGAACCCGCGCAACGTCGGCAAGATGGACGCGGAAGATCCTGATGTCGGCACCGGCATGGTCGGCGCTCCGGCGTGCGGCGACGTTATGCGCCTGCAAATCAAGGTCAACGAGCAAGGCATCATCGAAGACGCCAAGTTCAAGACCTATGGCTGCGGCTCTGCCATTGCTTCCAGCTCCCTCGCTACCGAGTGGATGAAGGGCAAGACTCTGGATGAAGCAGAAACCATCAAGAACACCCAGCTGGCTGAAGAACTGGCCTTGCCGCCAGTGAAAATCCACTGCTCGGTACTCGCTGAAGATGCCATCAAGGCTGCCGTTCGCGATTACAAGCAGAAGAAAGGCTTGATCTGACTTTCAAGATTTGGCGACGAGTAAGGAGTCACCGATGGCTATCAGCATGACAGAAGCGGCTGCTCAACACGTGCGACGCTCCCTCGACGGGCGCGGCAAGGGTGATGGGATTCGTCTGGGTGTTCGCACCACGGGCTGTTCCGGCCTTGCCTACGTGCTGGAGTTTGTCGATGAGGTAGGGGCAGACGATCAGGTATTCGAAAGTCACGGCGAGAAAGTGATCATCGATCCGAAAAGCCTGGCGTACCTGGACGGCACCGAGCTCGATTTCGTCAAGGAAGGGTTGAACGAAGGCTTCAAGTTCAACAACCCCAACGTGCGCGGTGAATGTGGCTGCGGCGAAAGCTTCAACATCTGAGGCTGCTCGTGGGAACTCCTTGTCATTTCGCTTTATTTGAGCTGCAACCGAGCTTCACTCTGGATCTCGACCAGCTGGCTACGCGCTACCGTGAGTTAGCGCGCGGCGTTCATCCAGACCGCTTTGCTGACGCTTCCGAGCGCGAGCAACGGCTGGCGCTAGAGCAATCCGCGAGCCTCAACGAGGCCTACCAGACGCTCAAAAGTCCCCCCAAGCGCGCGCGTTACCTGCTCGCCATGGGTGGTCGCGAGCTGCCGCTGGAGGTCACGGTGCATGATCCGGAATTTCTTCTGCAGCAGATGCATTGGCGTGAAGAGCTCGAAGACCTGCAAGACAGTGCCGATCTGGCCGGTATTGCAGTGTTCAAGCGTCGCCTGAAGGTCGCTCAGGATGAACTGAACGAAAGCTTCGCAGCTTGCTGGAATGATGCAGCGCAACGTGAACAGGCCGAACGCCTGATGCGGCGCATGCAGTTCCTCGACAAGCTCACCTACGAAGTGCGCCAGTTAGAAGAGCGCCTCGACGATTAACCCAGTGCCGCCTCGGTCGCACGCCTGATATACAGATAAGTCCTGATAACGATGGCCCTACTGCAGATCGCCGAACCCGGCCAAAGTCCTCAACCGCACCAGCGTCGTCTGGCTGTGGGGATCGACTTGGGCACTACCAATTCGCTGGTCGCTGCGTTGCGCAGTGGTCTTTCCGAACCACTGGCCGACGCTGACGGGCAGGTCATCCTGCCGTCTGCGGTGCGCTATCACGCTGACCGTGTCGAGGTCGGCGAGTCCGCCAAGCTGGCAGCCGCTACCGATCCGCTGAACACGGTGTTGTCGGTCAAGCGCTTGATGGGTCGTGGTCTGTCCGACGTCAAGCAGCTTGGTGAACAATTGCCGTACCGCTTTGTCGATGGCGAGTCGCACATGCCGTTCATCGACACCGTGCAAGGGCCGAAAAGCCCGGTCGAAGTTTCCGCCGATATCCTCAAGGTGCTGCGTCAGCGCGCCGAGTTGACGCTGGGCGGCGAACTGGTTGGCGCGGTGATCACCGTTCCGGCGTATTTCGATGACGCACAGCGCCAGGCAACCAAGGATGCGGCCAAACTGGCCGGTCTGAACGTGCTGCGTTTGCTCAACGAGCCGACTGCGGCGGCGGTGGCTTATGGCCTGGATCAACACGCCGAAGGGCTGGTTGCCATTTACGACCTGGGCGGCGGCACCTTCGATATTTCGATTCTGCGTCTGACTGGCGGTGTGTTTGAAGTGTTGGCGACCGGTGGCGACAGCGCCCTGGGCGGCGATGACTTCGATCACGCGATCGCTGGCTGGATCATCGAGAGCGCGGGCCTGTCCGCTGATCTCGATCCAGGTGCGCAACGTCATCTGCTGCAAACCGCTTGCGCGGCCAAGGAAGCCCTGACGAATGCGGCGACGGTTGAAGTCGTTTATGACGGCTGGAAAGCCGAGCTGACCCGCGAAGCCTTTGATGCGCTGATCGAGCCGATGGTTGCTCGCAGCCTGAAAGCCTGCCGTCGCGCCGTGCGTGATTCCGGTGTCGAGCTGGAAGACGTGAAGGCGGTGGTGATGGTCGGCGGTTCGACCCGCGTGCCGCGTGTTCGCGATGCCGTGGCTGAAGCCTTTGGTCGTCAGCCGCTGACCGAGATCGATCCGGATCAAGTAGTGGCCATTGGTGCTGCGATCCAGGCCGATACCTTGGCGGGCAACAAGCGTGATGGCGGCGAACTGCTGCTGCTCGACGTGATCCCGTTGTCCCTGGGGCTCGAAACCATGGGCGGTCTGATGGAGAAGGTGATTCCGCGTAACACCACCATCCCTGTCGCCCGCGCTCAAGATTTCACGACCTACAAAGATGGCCAGTCGGCCATGATGATTCATGTGTTGCAGGGCGAGCGCGAGCTGATCAGTGATTGCCGTTCCCTGGCGCGCTTCGAATTGCGCGGCATTCCAGCCATGGTGGCGGGTGCGGCGAAGATTCGCGTGACCTTCCAGGTCGATGCCGATGGCTTGCTCAGCGTGGCCGCCCGCGAATTGGGTTCGGGCGTCGAGGCGAGCATTCAGGTCAAGCCGTCCTACGGCCTGACCGACGGCGAAATCGCCCGCATGCTCAAGGAATCGTTCCAGCACGCCAACGACGACAAGGTCGCCCGCGTACTGCGTGAGCAGCAAGTCGATGCCCAGCGTTTGATCGAAGCGGTGCAAGGCGCCCTTGATGTCGACGGCGAGCGCCTGCTCGACGCCGAAGAACGCATGGTCATCGAATTGCAGATGCAGGAACTGACCGAATTGATGAAAGGTACCGATGGTTACGCCATCGAGCAGCAGACCAAGCGTCTGTCGCAAGTGACCGATGCCTTTGCTGCCCGCCGCCTGGACTCGACGGTGAAAGCCGCTCTGGCGGGGCGCAACCTGAATGAAATCGAGGAATAACTGATGCCGCAGATCATTTTTCTGCCACACGCCGAGCATTGCCCGGACGGTATGGTCGTAGAGGCTGAGACCGGCAAGTCCATTCTCGAAGTGGCCCATGACAACCATATCGAGATCGAGAGCGCCTGCGGCGGCGTCTGTGCCTGCACCACCTGCCACTGCATCATTCGCGAAGGCTTTGAATCGCTGAATGAGGCCGATGAGCTGGAAGAGGACTATCTTGATCGGGCCTGGGGTCTGGAAGCGCAGTCGCGCCTGACCTGCCAGGCAGTCGTCGGGACTGAAGACCTGACCGTCGAAATTCCTAAATACTCGCTCAACCATGCAGCCGAAGCGCCGCATTGATTCAAGGAACTGGCATGAGTCTTAAATGGGTTGATGTGCTGGAAATCGCGATCCAGCTGGCTGAAAGCAAGCCGGATGTGGATCCGCGTTACGTGAACTTCGTCGATCTGCACCAATGGGTGCTGGCGTTGCCGGAGTTCAATGATGACGCTGCTCGCGGTGGCGAGAAGGTGCTTGAAGCGATTCAAGCGGCCTGGATCGAAGAAGCCGACTGAACGCACCGTACGCCGTTAGGCAATACCAAAGAACCCGCGTATAATTCGCGGGTTTAATTTTTCGCAAATTACCGTTTCTGGAGTTACACCATGGCTGTTCAACGTACTTTCTCCATCATCAAGCCTGACGCAGTTGCAAAAAACGTTATCGGCGAGATCACCACTCGTTTCGAAAAAGCAGGCCTGCGCGTTGTAGCTTCGAAACTGAAGCAACTGTCCAAAGCCGAAGCTGAAGGCTTCTACGCTGAGCACAGTGCTCGTGGTTTCTTCAACGACCTGGTTGCTTTCATGATCTCCGGTCCGGTTGTCGTTCAGGTTCTGGAAGGCGAAAACGCTATCGCTCTGAACCGTGAGCTGATGGGCGCTACCAACCCTAAAGAAGCTGCTGCCGGCACCATCCGCGCTGACTTCGCTGACTCCATCGACGCCAACGCTGTACACGGTTCGGACTCCGAAGCCGCTGCTGCTCGCGAAATCTCGTACTTCTTCGCAGCTACTGAAGTAACCACTCGCTAAGCATTGGCTTATGAGTGAAGGTGAATCCATGACTACATCGACTGCAAAAACTAACCTGCTGGGTCTGACTCAGCCGGAAATGGAAAAATTCTTCGACTCAATCGGGGAGAAGCGTTTCCGTGCCAGTCAGGTAATGAAGTGGATTCACCACCTTGGCGTCGATGATTTCGACGCCATGACGAACGTCAGCAAAGCCTTGCGCGACAAGCTCAAGGCTATTGCCGAAGTTCGCGGCCCCGAAGTGGTCAGCGAGGACATCTCCAGCGACGGCACCCGTAAGTGGGTGGTGCGCGTGGCGTCCGGCAGCTGCGTCGAGACCGTCTACATTCCCCAGGGCAAGCGCGGCACTCTGTGCGTTTCGTCCCAGGCAGGCTGTGCCCTGGATTGCAGCTTCTGCTCCACCGGCAAGCAAGGTTTCAACAGCAACCTCACCGCCGCCGAAGTCATCGGCCAGGTGTGGATTGCCAATAAATCGTTCGGCAGCATCCCGGCAACCGCCGACCGTGCCATCACCAACGTGGTGATGATGGGCATGGGTGAGCCGCTGCTGAACTTCGACAACGTCGTTGCTGCCATGCACCTGATGATGGACGACCTGGGCTACGGCATTTCCAAGCGCCGCGTGACCCTGTCGACCTCGGGCGTGGTGCCGATGATCGATGAGCTGTCCAAGCACATCGACGTTTCCCTGGCGTTGTCCCTGCACGCACCGAACGATGCGCTGCGTAACCAGTTGGTACCGATCAACAAGAAGTACCCGCTGAAAATGCTCCTCGAGTCCTGCCGTCGCTACATGTCGTCCCTGGGCGAAAAGCGCGTGCTGACCATCGAGTACACCTTGCTCAAGGACATCAATGACAAGGTCGAGCATGCGGTTGAAATGATCGAGTTGCTCAAGGACACGCCTTGCAAGATCAACCTGATCCCGTTCAACCCGTTCCCTCATTCCGGTTACGAGCGGC
Source organism: Pseudomonas sp. CVAP#3 (assembly GCF_018986375.1). Lineage (NCBI taxonomy): Bacteria > Pseudomonadati > Pseudomonadota > Gammaproteobacteria > Pseudomonadales > Pseudomonadaceae > Pseudomonas > Pseudomonas sp. CVAP#3. The sequence goes on along the minus strand of NZ_JAHMSC010000001.1, from coordinate 454,155 downwards.
CGAGCAACAACGCCATCCGTCGTTTCCAGGATCAGCTTCATCACGCTGGCTTCAATGTCACCGTGCGCACCACCCGTGGCGAAGACATCGACGCCGCGTGTGGCCAATTGGTAGGACAGGTGCTGGATCGCACCCGTCGTAGCGAACGTTATATCGCCGTGCGTGAGTTGAGCGCCGACAACGATATGCCGCAAGACGCTGCGAATCGTACTTAAGAGAGGATCTCTATGTCACTGCGCCTAGCGCTGCTTCTGCTGTTCGCCAGCCTGTCGGCTGGTTGTGTTCTGTCGGGTGATTTCAATCCGATGAAAACCAGCAAGGGGCGCGATGAGGCGCGTGCTGCGTATGTGCAGCTGGGTGTGGGGTATCTGCAACAGGGCATGACCGAACGGGCGAAAGTCCCGTTGAAGAAGGCCCTTGAACTGGATAGCGCCGACCCGGATGCCAACGCGGCGTTGGGCCTGGTGTTTCAGGCCGAGATGGAACCCGAGCTCGCGGATCAGCATTTTCGCAAGGCATTGTCCGGCCGTCCTGGCGATGCTCGTATCCTGAACAACTACGGCAGCTTTCTCTTTGAAGAGAAACGTTACAAAGAAGCTTACGAGCGCTTTGAACAAGCGGCTGCCGATAGCCTTTATCCTGAGCGTTCACGGGTTTTCGAGAACCTCGGTATGACGGCTTCGATGCTTGGCCAGCGGGATCTGGCCCGTCAGCAACTGGAAAAAGCCCTGCGCCTGAACCGCCAACAGCCACGGGCGTTGCTGGAAATGGCTGAGTTGTCGTACGAAGACAGGCATTATGTGCCCGCGCGTGACTATTACGATCGTTTTAGCCTGCTCGCCGAGCAAAATGCACGTAGTCTATTGCTCGGCGTTCGGCTGGCCAAAGTGTTCGAAGATCGCGACAAGGCCGCCAGTTTTGGCCTGCAATTAAAACGACTCTATCCCGGTACGCCGGAATATCAGCAATACCTGTCGGAGCAATGATGAAAGCGGCGCATCCAGAAGTTGTAGCAGCGACTCGCGTAAACCCCGGAGAGACCCTGCGTCAGGCCCGCGAAGGCAATGGTTGGTCGCTGGCAGAAGTAGCGCTCAAGCTCAATCTCACCGTCAATTCCTTGAAGAATCTGGAAGACGGCGCTTTCGACAAGCTGCCGGGGCATACCTTTGCTCGCGGCTATATTCGTGCTTACGCCAAATTGCTCGGCATGGACCAGGCCGTACTGGTTCAACAGTTCGATCAGCTCACCGGCACCGATTCCCAGGGCAGCAACGTGCACAGCCTTGGGCGTATCGAAGAACCATCGCGGGTCTCCCACACCATTTTGCGCATCGTTAGCCTGTTGCTGCTGATGGCCGTGGTGGGTGGCGGTTTTGTCTGGTGGCAGGATCAAACCTCATTGCGCACCAAGGACCTGAATGGTCTCAGCCCTGAACACGTCGAAGTCGAAGGCGCCGATGGCACCACGCAGATCCATCCGCTCGACGAGCCGGAAGATCAGGCCGTGGTAGAAGGTCAGGTCGAAGCCGGGACGCCTCTGGCATTGCCGGAAGGCCAGGCGACTGCCGAAGCTCAGGCAACGGTCGAAGCGCCGACGCCGGCCGCTCCGGTCGCCCCGGTGGTTGCACCGACAGCCCCGGTTGCCGCTCCAGTGCGCACCGTGCCAGCCCCGGTTATTGCGACGCCAGCGGCACCGGTTGTGGCTGCTGCGCCAGCGCCCGTCGTGGCCGCCGCGCCAGCACCCACCGCTTCGGCTGCTGCCCCGGTCACTCCGGTTGCCGGCGCGGGCCAGGTACGGATTCAGTTCTCTGCCAACTGCTGGACGCAAGTCACCGATGGCAACGGCAAAGTGCTGTTGAGCGCTCTCAAGCATAAGGGCGAAACCGCCGACGTCAGCGGTAAACCACCGTTTACAGTACGCCTGGGCTACGCCCGTGGCGCGCAGGTCAGCTACAACGGGCAAGTGGTCGATGTAGCTCCGTTCACCAGTGGCGAGACTGCTCGCCTGAAGTTGGGTCAATAAGTCATGCACGGCGAATCTCCAATCAAACGTCGCGAATCCCGCAAGATCTGGGTTGGTTCGGTACCGGTGGGCGGTGATGCGCCTATCGCTGTACAGAGCATGACCAACAGCGACACCAATGACGTTGCCGCCACCGTGGCCCAGATCAATCGTCTGGAAGCGGCCGGTGTCGACATCGTGCGGGTTTCCGTTCCGGACATGGACGCGGCCGAAGCCTTCGGTCGAATCAAGCAACTGGTCAAGGTGCCGTTGGTTGCCGACATTCACTTCGACTACAAGATCGCTTTGCGCGTAGCCGAACTGGGCGTCGATTGCTTGCGGATCAACCCGGGCAACATCGGTCGTGAAGACCGTGTGCGCGCGGTGGTCGATGCCGCCCGTGACCGGGGGATTCCGATCCGTATCGGCGTCAACGCCGGTTCGCTGGAAAAAGACCTGCAAAAGAAATACGGCGAACCGACACCGGCCGCGCTGGTCGAGTCGGCCCTGCGCCACGTCGAGCACCTTGAGCGCTTGAACTTCCAGGACTTCAAGGTCAGCGTGAAGGCTTCCGACGTGTTCATGGCCGTCGAAGCCTATCGCTTGCTGGCCAAGGAAATCGTCCAGCCACTGCACCTGGGTATCACTGAAGCCGGCGGTTTGCGTTCAGGCACAGTGAAATCCGCCGTGGGCCTCGGTATGCTGCTCGCCGAAGGGATTGGCGATACTATTCGCATCTCGTTGGCGGCTGACCCGGTCGAGGAAGTGAAAGTCGGCTACGACATTCTCAAATCCCTGCATCTACGTTCCCGTGGCATCAACTTCATCGCCTGCCCGAGCTGCTCGCGGCAGAACTTCGATGTGGTGAAAACCATGAACGAACTGGAAGGGCGCCTCGAAGATCTGCTGGTGCCGCTGGATGTCGCAGTCATCGGTTGCGTGGTCAACGGTCCCGGTGAAGCCAAAGAGGCCCATATCGGTTTGACTGGCGGTACGCCGAACCTGATTTACATCGACGGCAAGCCGTCGCAGAAATTGACGAATGACAATCTGGTGGATGAGCTGGAAAGGCTGATCCGCCAGAAAGCGGCCGAAAAGGTCGAAGCCGACGCAGCAGTCATCGCTCGCGGCTGATCGAACGAATTTAAGGATTTAAAGTGAGCAAGTCTCTGCAAGCCATACGTGGCATGAACGACATCCTGCCCGAACAGACCCCGCTGTGGCGTCACTTCGAGGGCACCGTTTCGCGTCTGCTGGATAACTACGGTTACAAGCAGATTCGCATGCCGATCGTCGAGTTCACCGAGCTGTTCAAACGCTCCATCGGTGAAGTGACCGACATCGTCGAAAAAGAGATGTACACCTTCGAAGACCGTAACGGCGACTCGCTGACCCTGCGCCCTGAAGGCACAGCGGCCTGCGTGCGTGCAGTGCTTGAGCACGGCATCACCGGCGGTGGCCAGGTGCAGAAACTCTGGTACATCGGCCCGATGTTCCGCCACGAGCGTCCGCAAAAAGGCCGTTATCGTCAGTTCCACCAGATCGGTTGCGAGGTTTTCAACCTTGATGGTCCGGACATCGACGCCGAACTGATCGTGCTGACCTGGCGCCTGTGGGGCGAGCTGGGCATCCGTGACGCGGTCAAGCTCGAGCTCAACAGCCTGGGCACCAGCGCATCTCGCGCTCGTTATCGCGATGCGCTGGTCGAATACCTGACGGCACGCCTGGACCAACTGGACGAAGACAGCCAGCGCCGCCTGAAAACCAACCCGCTGCGAGTGCTCGATACCAAGAACGCCGATACCCAGGCGGCACTGATCGATGCACCGAAGATGGCTGACTACCTCGACGAAGAGTCTCGCGCTCACTTCGAGGGCCTCAAGGCGCGTCTGGACGCTGCCGGCATCCCTTATGTGATCAACCCGAAGCTGGTGCGCGGGCTGGATTACTACAGCAAAACCGTATTCGAATGGGTCACCGACAAACTCGGCGCCCAGGGCACTGTCTGCGCGGGTGGCCGTTACGACGGCCTGGTCGAGCAGATGGGCGGCAAGCCGACGCCGGGCGTTGGTTTCGCCATGGGCATTGAGCGCCTGGTGTTGCTGCTCGAAACCCTGGAGCAGATCCCGGAAGAAATCTCCCGGCAGGTTGATGTCTACCTGTGCGCCTTCGGTGAGGCTGCCGAACTGGCCGCTTTGACACTGAGCGAGCGGGTTCGTGATCAGTTGCCAAACCTGCGTCTGCAGATCAATGCCGGTGCAGGCAGCTTCAAAAGTCAGTTCAAGAAGGCCGACAAGAGCGGTGCGCTGTACGCATTGATCCTCGGTGACGACGAAATGGCCCAGCAAGTGGTAGGTTTCAAACCCCTGCGTGGCCAGGGCGAACAACAAAGCATTGCCTGGGATGCGCTTGCCGCTCACCTGGCCACCTGCGTCGTGCAGGGTTGAAGCTGTCAAACAGCCGATTTAGCGATTAAGGAGTATTGGGGTGTCGAGTACCGAAGACGAACATCTGGCGGAATTCAAAGACTGGTGGCAGCGTAACGGCAAACCTCTCGTAACCGGCGGCCTGTTGGCGCTGGTCATCGTGTTCGGCTGGCAGGCGTTCCACAAGTATCAGAGCAATCAGTCGCAAGGCGCCTCGATGCTTTATCAGCAACTGCTGGAAACCACGCTGACCCCGGACGGCAAGCCTGACGCGGCCCGTGTAGCGGACCTCGCCAACAAGCTCAACAGCGAGTTCGGCGGCACGGCTTACGCCCAATACGGCAGCCTGTTCGTGGCGAAAGTCGCGGTCGACAGCGGCAAGCTGGATGACGCTGTAAGCCAGCTCAAGGCTGTGGCTGACAAACCTGCCAACCCGGCGCTGGGCGAAGTGGCGCGTCAGCGTCTGGCTCAGGTTCTGGCCGCACAGAACAAGGCTGACGAAGCACTGAAGTTGCTCGAAGGTGATGCCGATCAGGCATTCCTGGCCACTCGCGAAGAACTCAAGGGTGACCTGCTGGTCCAGTTGGGTCGTACCGATGAAGCCCATGCTGCTTACCAAAAAGCCAAGGCTGCGCTGTCGGATGAAGCGGCGGTCGGTGGCTTACAAATCAAGCTGGACGACCTGGCCAAAGGGGATGCGTGACGTGATCCGTTGGAAACATGCAGCATTGCTGGCTCTGGCCATTCTGGCCGCGGGTTGCAGCAGCAACAGCAAAAAAGAATTGCCGCCGGCCGAGCTGGTCAAATTCAAGGAAGAAGTGGTCCTGCAAAAGCAGTGGAGCCGTTCGGTCGGTAACGGCCAGGGCGAGACCTACAACATGCTGGTGCCGGCCATCGATGGCAACACCATCTATGCTGCCGACGTCAAAGGCGTGGTGATGGCGCTGGATCGCATGAACGGCGACGTCAAATGGAAGAAAGATCTTGAGTTGCCTGTGTCCGGCGCCGTTGGCGTGGGTTACGGTCTGGTCATGATCGGCACGCTGAAGGGCGAAGTGGTTGCCCTGGACGCAAGCTCCGGTGAAGAGAAATGGCGCGCTCGCGTGACCAGTGAAGTCCTCGCACCGCCAGCCAACAACGGTGACGTGGTGGTGGTGCAAACCCAGGACGATCGTCTGATCGGTCTGGATGCTTCCACCGGTAACCAGCGCTGGTTGTATGACAGCACGCCTGCGGTCCTGACTCTGCGCGGCACCAGTGCGCCGATCGTGACCAATCGTCTGGCGATTGCCGGCCTGTCGACCGGTAAAGTCGTGGCGCTGGATATCTCCAACGGCGTGCCGGTCTGGGAGCAGCGCATTGCGATTCCACAGGGTCGCTCGGAGCTGGAGCGCGTGGTTGATATCGACGGTGGCTTGCTGCTGTCCGGCGACAAGATCTATGTCGCCAGCTATCAGGGGCGCGTAGCGGCCCTGGACCTGCAAAGCGGTCGTCAGCTCTGGCAGCGTGATGCTTCCAGCTATGCCGGTGTCGCCCAAGGTTTCGGCAGCGTCTACATCAGCCTGTCTTCGGGCACCGTTGAAGGCGTCGACGAGCGTTCGACCACCTCCTTGTGGAGCAACGACTCTCTGGCCCGCCGTCAACTGTCGGCACCGGAAGTGTTCTCCAGCTACGTTGCAGTCGGTGACCTGGAAGGTTACCTGCACCTGTTGAGTCAGGTGGACGGTCGTTTCGTCGGCCGTGAACGCATCGACAGCGACGGCCTGCGTGCCCGACCGCTGGTGATGGGTGACATGATTTACGTGTATGGCAACAGCGGCAAACTGGAAGCCCTGACCATCAAGTAATGGTTTGACTATGCTTGGGGATAGCAATGTTCCCAGGCGGCCTTGTTTTACAAGGCTCGCAGTACATCAAGTGCTGCCCCGAGCACCAGCCGCTGCCTCGCAGCGGCTTTTGTATTTTCTGAAATAACGAAGTGGAGAGCCGCATGGTTCCCGTAATCGCCCTGGTGGGCCGACCGAACGTCGGCAAGTCCACCTTGTTCAACCGCCTGACCAGGACGCGTGACGCCATCGTCGGCGACTTGTCCGGTCTGACCCGTGATCGCCAATACGGTGAGGCCAAGTGGCAAGGGCGTTCCTACATTTTGGTCGACACCGGCGGTATCTCCGGTGACGAACACGGTATGGACGAAAAAATGGCCGAGCAGTCGCTGCTGGCCATTGAAGAAGCGGATGTCGTTCTGTTCCTGGTAGATGCCAAGGCCGGTTTCACCGCCGCCGACCAGATGATCGCCGAGCACTTGCGCAAGCGTAACAAGCGTTCTTACGTGGTTGCCAACAAGGTCGACAACATCGACCCTGAAATGGCCCGCGCCGAGTTCGCCCCGCTGGGCATGGGCCACGCGATCCCGATCGCCGGTGCCCACGGTCGTGGCATCACCCAGATGCTGGAAATCGCCCTGAGCGACTTCCCTAAAGACAGCGAAGAGCCGGAAGACGGTGAAGAAGAGATCGTTGCCGAAGGCGAGGAAGCCAAGCGCATTCCGGGCCCGAGCGAAAAAGACGGTATCAAGATCGCTATCATTGGCCGCCCGAACGTCGGCAAGTCGACCCTGGTCAACCGCATGCTCGGTGAAGACCGGGTGATCGTGTATGACCAGCCAGGCACCACCCGCGACAGCATCTACATCCCGTTCGAGCGTAACGACGAGAAGTACACGCTGATCGATACCGCGGGTGTGCGCAAGCGCGGCAAGATCCACGAAGAAGTTGAAAAGTTCTCCGTGGTCAAAACCCTGCAAGCGATCAAAGACGCCAACGTGGTGATCTTCGTGATGGACGCCCGCGAAGGCGTGGTGGACCACGACCTCAACTTGCTGGGCTTTGCCCTGGAAGCGGGTCGTGCGTTGGTGATCGCGATCAACAAGTGGGACGGCATGACGCCGAGCGAGCGCGACTTCGTGAAGGTCGAGCTGCAACGTCGGCTGTTCTTCGTCGACTTCGCCGACATCCACTTCATCTCGGCCCTGCACGGTACTGGCGTGGGCAACCTCTACGCGTCGGTGCAGAACTCGTTCAAGTCCGCGGTTACCCGCTGGCCGACCAACCGCCTGACCCAGATTCTCGAGGATGCGGTCGGTGAGCACGCGCCACCGATGGTCAACAACCGTCGGATCAAGCTGCGTTATGCCCACTTGGGTGGCGCGAACCCGCCGATCATCGTGATCCACGGTAACCAGGTCGAGAAGGTTCCAAAGTCTTACGTCCGTTACCTGGAAAACACCTACCGTCGCGTCTTGAAGCTGGTTGGTACGCCGATCCGCATCGAGTTCAAAGGTGGCGAGAACCCGTACGAAGGCAACAAGAACACGCTTACGGACCGTCAGGTCAACAAGAAACGCCGCTTGATGACGCACCACAAGAAAGCCGACAAGAAGCGCCGCGACAAGCGCTGATTCACGCTTTTCCGGGGAAGGAAGAGGGCACCAATGGTGCCCTTTTTCGTGTTTGGTTGATCAGGAGAGAATCCGAGCCAGAAAGAATTGTTCATCCCCGACTGGCTGTCTGGCAGATGTCAACACCACGATCCCTTGGTTGGCATCAACAATAAGATCGACCGCTTTGCTGTTAATTCCCCCAAAGTTGATAGAGACGCACCCTTCCACGCCAAATGACTGATCCAGGGTTGTGTCGTTGTTAAAGCGCGCAACAAGGAATTGTGAACCGAAATCCCCTTGTGTTTCGCCAGTTACCACAATTTTATTGTCTTGATACGCCATTTTGGTCCATCGAGAACTGATGTCGGCGGGAGTTATGCTCGGTTCGCCCAGCAGTTCTCCGTCGTGGTCGAGTAGAACCAGCAAGGCCTCGCCAGATGTGGTTGATCCGCAACACAGGATTCGGTAATCAAGAACAACCAGATGTTCGAAACGCCAGTCTTGTTTACGAAATACCCCACGAACCGCGAATGTTGAATCCGTCTTCCCATCTTTTTCGAAGCGCAAAATAATTCCGGTCTTGATGCCGCGAAAATCTTCGGAGTAGCCGCAAACAAGAAATTTGTCATCCGTCTGTACGGCAATCGCGGTCAAATAGATCTTTTCACCGCCTGGCTGACTAATGTCCACATAGGCTTCATCTTCATTGAAGTGGACGTCTTGCTGTCCGTCCTCAGTAATTCGCAAAATGACATACGGTACTTCGTCCTCCCATGCATGAGGGTGCACGCTCACGATGTTTTTGGTGGATTGAATACAGGCACCGAGGTACGAATTGATTGGGCTGCCGCCATCCGTGGGGAGGGGCGAGCGCGATACAAATTTCCCTCCGTCACCAAATGTAGTATCAAGCTGGCCGTTGGTATGCAGCCTGGCGAAGGCGGGTAGTGGTTCGCCTCTGCTGGAATTGAACATGCCAAAAAGTAAAAGCCGGGAATTTTCAAGTGTGAAGGTTTTGAGTGCCGTTGATGACAGGGCTGCGTCTGACGTAAATTGACCGTCACTGTAGCCATTTACCCCGAAGGTTTTGTCCAGCTGTCCGTTGGCGGTGCACCGCTGCAGTGAGTAGTGGCTAAGTTCGGCTACCGGCGCGTGGCTGCCAGCAACGAGCAGTTTTCCATCGGTTGACAAGTTCAGTCCGTGACACCTGAATACACCGTGGTTGTGGTGTTTGATAAGTTGGATTCCCTTGTTACCAAAATAGTTATCAAGATCTCCCGGATTAACGGGTGGCGCAACATTAGTCATTTCACTGTCTTCTGAGGCTTGGTTGGGTCAGTTAATCTCTAGGTGCTTCGCCCGGCAACTGTCAGAACTAACAGGTATGCCTGGTTTTTTACGCCGTTGGTCAGTCAAAAAGTTTGACCATATAAGATGTGTATGCGTATTCATCAAGACGAGTTGTGGCCGTGCGTCCATTGCCGCAAATGCTTTTTTTATCACTGACAGATGGGCTATCCTCGGGCTCTCCCGTGCCGCCGTTAGAGCCGGGTGTAGAGCAGGGAATCACCGATGATCACCAGTAAGCTGCCGAATGTAGGCATCACTATCTTCACCCAAATGTCTCAGCTCGCGGCACAGACCGGCGCGCTCAACCTGTCCCAGGGGTTCCCTGATTTCGATGCTCCGCAAGCCTTGTGCGATGCGGTCGGTCGGCACATCGCCAATGGCCATAACCAGTATTCACCGATGACCGGCCTGCCAGCGCTGCGCCAGCAAGTGGCGGCGAAGATCGCTCGCAGCTATGGCGTGAGCGTCAATGCCGACACCGAGGTGACCATCACTCCCGGCGCGACCCAGGCAATCTTCTGCGCCATTGCAGCGGTTATCCACAGCGGTGACGAAGTGATCGTCTTCGATCCGGCCTACGACAGTTATGAGCCTTCGGTGGCGCTGGCCGGTGGTCGTTGCGTGCACGTGCCATTGGCGGGAAAGGACTTCGCCATCGACTTCCAGAAGCTCGGCGAAGCTCTGAGCCCGCGCACGCGAATGATCATCCTCAACTCGCCGCATAACCCGAGTGGTGCGCTGATCTCGCGTGCCGAGCTGGATCAGTTGGCGGCCTTGATCCGCGACCGCGATATCTACCTGATCAGCGACGAAGTGTATGAACACCTGGTGTTTGACGGTGTAGCGCATGCCAGCGTTTTGGCCCATGAAGAGCTGTACCAGCGCGCCTTCGTGGTCAGTTCTTTTGGCAAGACCTATCACGTCACTGGCTGGAAGACCGGCTACGTGGTCGCGCCACCGGCGCTCACGGAAGAACTGCGCAAGGTGCATCAATACGTCAGTTTCTGCGGTGTGACCCCGTTGCAGTACGCGCTGGCCGACTTCATGGCCGAGCATCCGGAGCATGTCGAAGAGTTGCCGGGTTTCTATCAGGCCAAGCGTGATCTGTTCTGTGATTTGCTGGCACCTTCGCGGTTCAGCTTTACCAAGGCCACCGGGACCTATTTCCAGTTGGTCGACTATTCGCAGATCCGCCCGGACCTGAACGATGTCGAGATGGCCAAGTGGATGACGCGCGAGCATGGCGTGGCGGCGATCCCGATTTCCGTGTTCTACCAGAACCCGCTGCCGGAACAGCGTCTGGTGCGCCTGTGTTTTGCCAAGCGTGAGGAGACGCTGCGTCAGGCAGCGGAGAAACTATGCGCGATCTGACGACCTTGCCCAATCTGAACGTTGCGTTGATCCAGACCACATTGGCCTGGCATGACCGCAAGGCCAACCTCGAGCATTTCGAACAGTTGCTGGAGCAGGCGCGGGGCGCCGACCTGATCATCCTGCCGGAGATGTTCACCACCGGTTTCTCCATGGAGTCGCCAACCCTCGCTGAAGCGGAAAACGGCCCGACCAGTAAATGGTTGCGAACGCAGGCCGCCAAACTTGACGCGGTGATTACCGGCAGCGTGATTGTCCAGGCGGCCGATGGCAGCTATCGCAATCGACTGTTGTGGGCGCAGCCGGACGGTGAAGTCCTGCATTACGACAAGCGTCACCTGTTCCGCATGGCCGGCGAGCACAAGCATTACACCGCCGGCGAGCATCAGGTGCAGTTCGAGCTCAAGGGCTGGCGGGTGCGTCCGCTGATTTGCTACGACTTGCGCTTCCCGGTGTGGAGCCGCGATGCGCAAGACACTGACTTGCTGCTGTACACCGCCAACTGGCCGGGTGCGCGGCGTCAGCACTGGAACCGTTTGCTGCCGGCGCGGGCCATCGAGAACCTCTGCTATGTCGCCGCGGTGAACCGGATTGGTACCGACGGTAAAGGCTTTGCGTATACCGGTGATAGCCAGGTGCTGGATTTCCAGGGCGAGACGCTGCTGGGTGCCGGTGAGGCCGACGGGGTATTCCAGGTCGTGCTGAGCGCTGCGGAGCTGGCGGCGTATCGCACGCGGTTCCCGGCGAATCTGGATGCCGATACCTTCGAGCTGACCTGAGATTTTCGCCGCCTGGTAGTCCGTCTTCGCGAGCAAGCCCGCTCCCACATTGGATCTTCTTCAGTTCACAAACCGCATGAACGACGCAGGTTTAATGTGGGAGCGGGCTTGCTCGCGAAGGGGCCATCACAGACAACACAAAATCTGCAGACAAACAAAAAGGCCCCGAGGTTTTTACCTCGGGGCCTTTTGTGTTCTAGCGCAAGGGCTTACGCCGCTTTCGCTTCCGGCTGGCTCAGGGAGCGGTTCAGCGCGCTGAACAGGGCCTTGAAGCTGGCGGTGGTGATGTTTTCATCGATGCCCACGCCATGCACTGCACGCTCGCCGTTCACACGCAGTTCAATGTAGGCCGCAGCCTTGGCATTGGTGCCTGCGCCGATCGCGTGTTCGTTGTAGTCCATGATCTCCACCGGAATCGGCAGACCGGCCACCAGTGCTTCCAGGGCGCCGTTGCCTTTGCCACGCCAGTGCAGGTTGGTTTCGCCTTGGCCTTTGCTGGAGACTTCCACTTCGACGGCGCTATGACCGTTCTCTTCCTGCAAGCGATGGCTGACCAGCGCGTATGGCGTGTTGGCCTGTAAGTACTCGCTGTGCAGCAGCGCGTGGATCTGCTGGGCAGTCATCTCGAGGCCCAGGCGATCGGTTTCGCGTTGTACGACCTGGCTGAATTCGATCTGCATGCGGCGCGGCAAGTTGATGCCGTATTCCTGTTCCAGCAGGTAAGCGATACCGCCCTTGCCGGACTGGCTGTTGACGCGAATCACCGCCTCGTAGCTGCGACCGATGTCGGCCGGGTCGATTGGCAAGTACGGTACTTCCCACAGCGCGTCCGGCTTTTGCTGGGCGAAGCCCTTGCGGATCGCGTCCTGGTGCGAGCCGGAGAACGCGGTGTGAACCAGGTCGCCGACGTACGGGTGACGCGGGTGCACCGGAATCTGGTTGCACTCTTCAACGACTTTGCGCACGCCGTCGATGTCGGAGAAATCCAGCTCAGGGTCAACGCCCTGGGTGTAGAGGTTCAAGGCCACGGTGACCAGGTCAACGTTACCGGTACGCTCGCCGTTGCCGAACAGGCAGCCTTCGACACGGTCGGCGCCGGCCATCAGGCCCAGTTCGGTGGCCGCAACGCCAGTGCCACGGTCGTTGTGGGTGTGCAGGCTGATGATCACGCTGTCACGACGATTGATGTGACGGCCGAACCACTCGATCTGGTCGGCGTAGATGTTCGGTGTGGCGCATTCGACGGTGGCCGGCAGGTTGAGAATCACCTTGTGCGCAGGCGTCGGGTTCCAGACCTCGATCACCGCGTCGCAGACTTCTTTGGCGAATTCCAGCTCAGTGGCGCTGAAGGTCTCTGGCGAGTATTCGAAGGTCCACTCGGTGTTTGGTTGCTGGGCGGCATATTTGACGAACAGCTTGGCGGCATTCACTGCGATGGCCTTGATCCCGTCCTTGTCCTGATTGAAGACAATCCGGCGGAAGGAAGGGGAGGTCGCGTTGTAGAGGTGAACGATGGCTTTTTTCGCACCGCGCAGGGATTCGAAAGTCCGCTCGATCAGGTCTTCACGGCCCTGGGTCAGCACCTGAATGGTGGTGTCGTCCGGGATGTGGCCGCCTTCGATCAGGGTCCGCACGAAGTCGAAGTCGGTTTGCGAAGCGGCCGGGAACGAGGCTTCGATTTCTTTCACGCCGACGGCGACCAGGGTTTTCCAGAAGCGCAGCTTTTTCACTGCGTCCATTGGCTCGATCAGCGACTGGTTACCATCGCGCAAGTCGGAGCTGCACCAGATCGGCGCGGCAGTGATGGTCTTCGACGGCCAGGTGCGATCCGGAATGTCGATAGTCGGGAAAGCGCGGTATTTCGAAGACGGGTCTTTGAGCATGCTCATCGGAAAATCCTTATTGTGTGGGCCGAAAAAAGGCGGCCTGCCGGTGGATCAAAAAAAGTTGGATAAAACGTGGGACGAGGCACCGCGATTCAGCCCGGCAGTCGTGCGCTGACAAGGCACAGGCTGCGGTGCTGGCGGAGCTGAATGAGGGTGTGAGAAGTTTTCATGTCTTCAACCCTAACCGCGAGGGTGAAAGATGGCAAGTAGTCGAAAAACTTTGAGAGGAATACTCGAAAAATATGTTTTTGCGAGATTTTATTCTGGAAAGAACAATATTGTTTGATAGGTATTGCGCGGACCGTTCGTCGTACGCAATACCTGTAGGAGCAAGGCTTGCCCGCGATGAACGATAACGCGGTGTATCTGTGACACCGCATCGCGGCATTCGCGGGCAAGCCTTGCTCCTACGAAATTACGGTGACTTATGGCTGGAATGCGCCGATGAAAATCGCCGGGTCCACGCGGGCATCGTTCAGGCTGACGTTCCAGTGCATGTGCGGCCCGGTGGCACGACCGGTGGAGCCGACTTTACCGACCACGCCACCGCGTGCCAGTTGCTGGCCGACTTTCACGTCGATTTTCGACATGTGGCAGAACATGCTGATAAAGCCCTGGCCGTGGTCGACGAATACCGTGTTGCCGTTAAAAAAGTAGTTGCCGATCAGGATTACCTTGCCGGCCGCCGGGGTCTTGATCGGCGTACCGGCTGGCACCGCGAAGTCCAGGCCGGCGTGGGGATTGCGCTCTTCGCCGTTGAAGAACCGGCGCACACCGAACTTGCTCGACAGCGGACCATTGACCGGTTTGTCCAGCAGCAGATTGCTCGGCGTCACCGGGCTGAAGCTGCGATAAGCACGAATCTGTTCGTCCAGTTCGGCGTCGATGCGTTTCAGGTCGTCCGGGTTCGGATTGACCTGGCGCTGGTTCTTCAGGGTGATGTGCTGTTCCGGATACTTCTTGTTGCCGACCACGAAGTTCAGGTTACGGCCACCGCTACTGAGCTGCTGGTTGCCGGGCTTGACGGTCAGCGGCACACCGACAACCGCCAGCCAGTTGTTCTGTTCCTTGACCACCAGCACCGGTTTGCCTTGATAGCTGGCCTTGGGTGCCTGAGCCGAAGTGCCCAGGTCGACCACCGCCACACCGCCGGGTACCGGTTTGTTCAGCAGGCGCGTGATGTAGCTGTCGGCGTGGGCGTTGAAGGTCAGGCAAAGCAACAGCAACGGTGCAAGAAAGCGCGGCATGGATCAATCCAGTAAAGAAAGGGTGACGGGCGTCAGGTGGTTGTCTTCGACCCGGACCTGCAATTGGCCTTCGCCGAGTATGGCTTTCAGGCGTTGGCCGTTTTGGGTCTGCGCGGCGCTGCGGATCGCGTTGCCGCGTTCATCGAGCAAAATGCTGTAGCCACGGCCCAGTGTCGCCAGCGGGCTGACCACATGCAGGGTTTGCATTTGGGTTTGCAGTTGCAGGCGACGGGCCTTCAGACCTTCGCGCATCGAACGCGGCAGGCGCTCGGCGAGGCTGTCGAGGCGCTGGCGCAGCAGCGTCAATTGCCGTCCCGGATGTTGTCCGGCGAGGCGGGTTTCCAAACGGATAAGCCGTTCGCGACGGGTATTGAGGCTGCGCTCGAAAGCCCGGCGCAGGCGCATGTCCAGGTCGTCGAGACGTTGCGCTTGCTGACGCAGGCGTTCACCCGGATGGCGCAAGCGGCGCGAGATGCCTTCCAGGCGCAGGCGATCACGCATCAAACGGTCGCGGATGCGCATCACCAAACGCCGATGCAGGCTTTCGACCCGGCGCACCAGATCGCTGGAATCCGGCGCCAGCAGTTCAGCGGCGGCGGAAGGCGTCGGCGCACGGACGTCGGCCACGAAGTCGCTGATCGACACATCGGTTTCATGGCCAACGGCGCTGACAATCGGGGTGACGCAGGCATCTATCGCGCGGGCCACGGCTTCTTCGTTGAAACACCAGAGGTCTTCCAGCGAGCCGCCGCCACGCGCGAGAATCAGCGCATCGAAACCGCGGGCGTCAGCCAGTTTGAGTGCGCGGACAATCTGTGCGGTAGCTTCGCGGCCTTGCACGGCGGTGGGGATCAGGGTCAGCACCACTTGCGGCGCACGGCGGCGGAATACGCTGATGATGTCGCGAATCACCGCGCCGGTCGGCGAACTGATGATGCCGATGCGTTGCGGGTGTGCCGGCAGCGGCACTTTGCGTTCGGCACTGAACAGGCCTTCGGCGCTGAGTTTTTCTTTCAGTGCATCGAATGCCAGGCGCAGCGCACCGTCACCGGCAGGCTCCACGGTGTCGAGAATCAGCTGATAGTCGCCACGCCCCTCAAACAGCGAAACCTTGCCCCGGACCTTGACCGCCAGGCCATCCTTCAGCGCCTGGCGAACCCGCGCAGCGTTCTGCCGGAACAGCGCGCAACGCACTTGGGCGCCACTGTCCTTTAGGGTGAAATAGATGTGGCCGGACGCCGGGCGGGCGAGGTTGGAGATTTCGCCTTCGACCCAGATGTTGCTGAACACGTCTTCAAGCAACACCCGCGCGCGACCGTTGAGCTGACTGACCGTCAGGACTTCTCGGTCCAGGCCGAGTCTTGCAAAGGGATCTTTAATCATGGGGCGCAGTTTAATGGCATTCGGCGGTCAATCTCCATGGCCGATTACCTTCTGGCTGAAGTGAACGCTGTGCGATCCTTTGTGGTAGCGAGCCTGCTCGCTCCCACAGGGGGGCGCAGGCTAAAACCATCACAGTGATAAAAAGGAAGTTGCGTTGCTGGAATTACTGAATCAATGGGCCTTCGGCGCCATGGACTGGCTGGTGATCGGGCTGGGCATCAGCCTGGCGTACATCGTCTTCGGCGTCGCCGGTTTCGGTACGGCGCTGGTGGCAGGTCCCATCCTGATTCTGTTCATGCCATTGTCGAAGATCGTGCCGCTGCTGGTGCTGCTGGATTTTATCGCCGCGTTTGGCAATCTGCTGCCGTCGCGGCGTGATGTCGCCAAGCCCGAGTTGTTGCGCTTGCTGCCGTGCATGGCGGTGGGGTGCACGTTGGGAGTGATCTTCCTGCTGAACCTCAAATCGAATCTGTTGCTGCTATTGATGGGGCTGTTTATCAGCGCGTATGCGATTTACAGCTTGTGGGTGAAAGCCCGACCGACACAGTTGGCTGCTGCATGGGCGATCCCGATGGGCACGGTGGGCGGAATGTTCGGGGCGCTGTTTGGCAGTGGCGGCTTTTTATATGCAATCTATCTGAACAGCCGCTTGCCCAAGGATCAGGCCCGCGCCACGCAAAGTGCGTTGATCAGTTGCAGTACGGTGGTGCGTTTGAGCCTGTTCGCGATCGCCGGGGTTTATGCCGAGCTACCCTTGTTGGTACTGGCGGTATGTTTGTTGCCGGCAATGACGCTGGGGCTGTGGACCGGTCGGCGGTTGACCATGAAGTTGTCCCGCGAGGCCTTTGTGCGGCTGGTGACCTGGCTGGTGCTGGCCAGTGGCATTGCCTTGATCGGTCGCTATATCAGTACTTGACCGGATTTCGTCAGGGATTAAGCTGCCGCGCCTCATATCGCTATCGCGGGCAAGCCATGCTCCTACAGGTCGGCGCACAACTGTAGGAGCAAGGCTTGCCCGCGATGACGCCAGGCCGGTTACTGCCGATCTCTCATTGAACGCTTCAGGGCTGCACCCATGAACTCGCAAAGCATTATCGTCCCGAAAATCTCCACACTGCCGGTGCACGAACCTCGGGCGCGGGCGATTGTGCGGTGGCTGGTGCGCAAGAACATCATTGAAGAACAACTCACCACCTGCGGTCGTACCGGCAATCGCATGGCCCACGCCATCGCACCGGGCGCGCGGGCGGTGGTGTTGCATCCCGAAGCGCTGCCGTTTGGCGAGCCGATCAATGGGCTGGAGATCATCACCAAGCGCTGCATCTATACACCGGCCAAGGGCTTTCTCGAAGAAGCCGGATGTGCCGAATGCCGCAAGGAAATTGGCGAAGCGCTGTTCGAAAGCCTGGAAGACTGGATGCCGGGGCGCACCGACAACTTCATCTGCCCGGAATGCGGGCATGAAGACGACATCAACGGTTTTCTGTTCCTGCAGGAATGCGGCTTCTCGAACCTGGGCTTTATCTTCAATAACTGGGCCGAGGCCGGGTTCAAGCAGAGCTTCATCGACGAGTTCGCCGAATGGCTGGACCTGCCGGTGAGTTGGGTCAAAGTCGAGCTGTAGGAGCAAAGCTTGCTCGCGATGCGGGCAACCCGTTCTGTCTGATACTCCGTGGCGCCTGCATCGCGAGCAAGCTTTGCTCCTACAGCGATGCGGGCAACTCGGTCTGCCTGATACTCCGTGGTGATGCCATCGCGAGCAAGCTTTGCTCCTACGGGGTTGGGGTGTGAAATGCTCCGTCGATCACTGCGTTGATAATAGACAGACTTTTACATTGAGCCGGCGGGGGTGTCTGAGTATAATGGCGCGCTTCCATTTTCCCGCTCGGGAGCCCCCGCGATGCTGCGTATCAGCCAAGAAGCTCTGACCTTCGACGACATTCTTTTAGTGCCCGGTTATTCCGAGGTGCTTCCTAACGAAGTCAGTCTCAAAACCCGCCTTACCCGTGGCATCGAGCTGAATATTCCACTGGTTTCCGCTGCCATGGACACCGTCACTGAAGCCCGTCTGGCAATTGCCATGGCTCAGGAAGGTGGCATCGGCATCATCCACAAGAACATGACCATCGAGCAGCAAGCTGCCGAAGTGCGCAAGGTCAAGCGGTACGAGGCCGGCGTGGTCAAGGACCCGATCACCATCGAGGCTGATGCCACGGTTCGTGAGCTGTTCGAACTGACCCGCATGCACAACATCTCCGGCGTTCCGGTACTGCACGATGGCGACCTGGTCGGCATCGTCACTTCCCGTGACGTGCGCTTCGAGAACCGTCTGGACGCCACTGTCCGTGAAGTGATGACGCCTAAAGAGCGTCTGGTCACGGTCAAGGAAGGCGCCAACAAGAACGACGTTCGCGAGTTGTTGCACAAACACCGTATCGAGCGCGTGCTGATCGTCGACGAAAAATTTGCCCTCAAAGGCATGATGACCGTCAACGACATCGAAAAAGCCAAGGCCTACCCACTGGCCAGCAAGGACGACCAGGGTCGTCTGCGCGTGGGTGCTGCGGTCGGTACCGGTAAAGACACCGGCGATCGCGTCGCGGCACTGGTTGCTGCCGGCGTTGACGTGGTGGTGGTCGACACCGCACACGGTCACTCCAAAGGCGTGATCGACCGCGTTCGCTGGGTCAAGCAGAATTTCCCTGAAGTCCAGGTGATCGGCGGCAACATTGCCACCGGCGCTGCTGCCAAGGCCCTGGCCGAAGCGGGCGCGGACGCGGTCAAGGTCGGTATCGGCCCTGGCTCGATCTGCACCACCCGTATCGTTGCCGGTGTCGGCGTGCCGCAAATCAGCGCCATCGCCAACGTCGCCGCTGCCCTTGAAGGCACTGGCGTTCCGTTGATCGCCGACGGCGGCATCCGTTTCTCCGGTGACCTGTCCAAGGCCATCGTTGCCGGTGCCTCCTGCGTGATGATGGGCTCGATGTTCGCCGGTACTGAAGAAGCGCCGGGCGAGATCGAACTGTTCCAGGGCCGTTCGTACAAGGCTTACCGTGGCATGGGTTCGCTGGGCGCCATGTCCCAGGCTCAAGGCTCTTCCGACCGTTACTTCCAGGACTCCTCGGCAGGCGCCGAGAAACTGGTTCCGGAAGGTATCGAAGGGCGTGTTCCGTACAAGGGCACCCTGAGCGCCATCATCCATCAACTGATGGGCGGCCTGCGTTCTTCCATGGGCTACACCGGTAGCGCCGATATCGAAGAAATGCGTACCAAGCCAGAGTTCGTGCGCATCACCGGCGCCGGCATGGCGGAATCTCATGTCCACGACGTGCAGATCACCAAAGAAGCGCCAAACTACCGCGTAGGTTGAAGCTTCAAGCAAATCGTTAAGCAACCGGGGCTGTTCTATTCAGCCCCGAGTTGTTTCTGAATCACGACTGTTTTTGAATTACTTAGACGAGACTGAATCATGGCCCTCGACATTCACGCTCACCGCATCCTGATCCTCGACTTCGGTTCCCAGTACACCCAGCTGATCGCCCGTCGCGTGCGTGAAATCGGTGTTTACTGCGAACTGCACCCGTTCGACATGGATGAAGACGCGATTCGCGAATTCGCTCCAAAAGGCGTCATTCTCGCCGGCGGCCCCGAGTCCGTGCACGTAGCTGACAGTCCGCGCTGCCCGCAAGCCGTATTTGACCTGGGCGTCCCGGTCTTCGGGATCTGCTACGGCATGCAGACCATGGCTGAACAGCTGGGTGGCAAGGTTGAAGGTTCCGAACTGCGTGAGTTCGGTTACGCCCGTGTCGACGTGGTCGGCAAGAGCCGCCTGCTGGACGGCATCGAAGACCACATCGACGCTGATGGCCTGTTCGGCCTCGACGTATGGATGAGCCACGGTGACAAGGTCACCAAAATGCCGCAGGATTTCCACATCCTGGCCAGTACTCCAAGCTGCCCGATTGCCGGCATGTTCGACGATGCTCGCGGCTACTACGGCGTGCAGTTCCACCCGGAAGTGACCCACACCAAGCAGGGTGGTCGCATCCTCTCGCGCTTCATCCTCGACATCTGCGGCTGCGAAGCCCTGTGGACGCCTTCGAAGATTGCTGAAGACGCCATCGCTCAGGTCCGCGCTCAGGTCGGCACCGACAACGTACTGCTCGGCCTGTCCGGCGGCGTTGACTCCTCGGTAGTTGCCGCGTTGCTGCACAAAGCCATCGGCGACCAACTGACCTGTGTCTTCGTCGACAACGGCCTGCTGCGTCTGCACGAAGGCGAGCAAGTGATGGCCATGTTCGCTGAGAACATGGGCGTCAAAGTGATCCGCGCCAACGCCGAAGACCAGTTCCTGAACAACCTGGCAGGCGAAAGCGACCCAGAGAAGAAACGCAAGATCATCGGCCGTACCTTCATCGACGTGTTCGATGCCCAGTCCAACAAACTGGACAACATCAAGTACCTCGCCCAAGGCACCATCTACCCGGACGTGATCGAGTCGGCTGGCGCGAAAAGCGGCAAGGCGCACGTGATCAAGTCGCACCACAACGTGGGTGGCCTGCCGGAAGAAATGAACCTCAAGCTGGTTGAACCGCTGCGCGAGCTGTTCAAGGACGAAGTCCGTCGTCTGGGCTTGGAACTCGGCCTGCCGTACGACATGGTCTACCGTCACCCGTTCCCGGGTCCGGGCCTGGGCGTGCGGATCCTCGGTGAAGTGAAGAAGGAATACGCCGACCTGCTGCGTCGCGCCGACCACATCTTCATCGAAGAACTGCGCAAGGCCGACTGGTACCACAAGGTCAGCCAGGCATTCGTGGTATTCCAGCCGGTGAAATCGGTAGGCGTGGTGGGTGATGGCCGTCGTTACGCCTGGGTTGTCGCCCTGCGTGCGGTAGAAACCATCGACTTCATGACCGCACGTTGGGCGCACCTGCCTTACGAGCTGCTGGAAACCGTCAGCGGCCGGATCATCAATGAAATCGAAGGCATCTCCCGCGTCACCTACGACGTGTCGAGCAAGCCGCCAGCGACGATTGAGTGGGAATGAGTTGAACAACAAGGGCGCCGTAAGGCGCCCTTGTTGCATCTGCAGGAAATGTTTACATCTGTTTATCCTGCGTACTGACCGGAAGCTGGTGCTCGGACGAAAAGTGATGTCAAAATAGTGTCAATTTAGCCGGATCACTGAATTCGGATTCCGACAACATGGATGTGGACAGGCTTTGAACGAGCCTGCGTAAGGGATATATGGTTTCTATTTACGTCAGGGGTAAAGACAACGCCGAGCAGATCAGTGACTGGACGATGAAGAGTGACGGCCACGGTGAATTCGTGCTGACTTGTCGCGATCTATCGGGCGAGCGCGTTCCTTATTCGCTCGGGGACTGCGAAGTCGTTCCGACCCGAGAGCTGAAAGACCAGCTTCTGCGCAAAAAGGGCAGCTCAGTAACAAGTCCCATTGAGAAAGCTGCAATCTACGGCGAGAAATATGCCGTCGTACAGTATTCGGGAAGTACGGCACGTTACCTGTTCAAGATGGACACTATCGAGCTTGTCACCCCAACAAAGATGAAGGATGAGCCGACCTACAACTATTTCCTTTCCGTCGCCAATAGTCGGGTCGAACAGGCCGTGAAACCTGCGGACAAGGTGATCGCCGAAAATGTGCTGCGCCAGCTAAGCGCAATATCTTCATGTGCGGATACTGCATTGCACGCCTACTGCACCGGGAAGAACGCACAGCAGGAGCAAACCGGTCATTTCATCTTTCCTTTTGGTATCAATGAAAGTCAGCTTCAGGCCGTCGAGCAGGCCTTCACCTCGCAGATCAGTCTGATCGAAGGGCCACCCGGCACCGGCAAGACCCAGACCATTTTGAATATCGTCGCCAACATCCTGTTGCGTGGAAAAAACGTGGCGGTGGTGTCCAACAACAATTCGGCCGTTGCGAATGTCTGCGAAAAACTGGGTAAGTCCGGGCTGGATTATCTTGTTGCCAGTTTGGGCAGTACCGAGAACCGTGAGGCATTCTTCGCCAATCCGCGTCCTCGACCTTCGGCGGTTCCCGAAGCCGCTCCTTCAATGGAGCGTATTCAGGTCGTCTTGCAACAGCTCAAGGGTTTTCTGAGTGCCCGCAACGCGGTGGCGCAGCTGCAGATTGAAATCGATGAGTTTGAGGTGGAGCGGCGCTATCTGCAGCAATGGCAGCAGGACAACGGCGTGCAAATACCTGCCTTGGACAAGTACAAACTCTCCCCGCAAAAGTCCGCTGATTTGATGGCTTACCTGACACATATGGCTGGTGGCCGCGTCAGGATCAGGGACAGAATCGAGATGCTGTTCAATTTCCGAATTTTGCGCATGAAACCATTCGATAATTGGGAAAAGCGCAAATCGACTTTCTATGCCCTGCAGCTTCATTACTACGACAAGGTTTTGCAGGAAAAACAGGTGGCATTGACCAGCCATCAGCAAGCGTTACGACTTGGCAGTTACCAAGCGCTGCTGGATGAGCTGACGAGCGCTTCGATGAAGTACCTTAAGCAGCACCTGCATCAGCATGTGCCGAACCCTGAACCCTTCGATGCCAAGACTTACAAACGCAAGTTGGATGGGTTCCTGAAACGCTATCCGATCATTTCCAGTAGCACACACTCGATCATCAACTCGCTCGAAAGCGGCGCGATGCTCGACTACGTCATCATCGACGAGGCCTCGCAACAGGACATCGTTCCGGGAATATTGGCACTTGGTTGCGCAAAGAACCTGATCATCGTGGGCGATAGGAAACAATTGGCGCACATCCCGGCAAAGTTGGGCATGGCGGCGCCCAAGGATCACTACAATTGCGAGAAGCACAGCCTGCTCGATTCGTGCATCAGTGTGTTCAATGGTTCGATCCCGACGACGTTGCTCAAAGAGCACTATCGTTGCCACCCGCGAATCATTCAGTTCTGCAATCAGCAGTTCTATGACAACCAACTGGTTCCGATGACCAAAGACAGCGGTGAAAAGCCGTTGTCGCTGCTGGTTACTGCCAAGGGCAACCATACGCGAAAGACCACCAACCTTCGCGAGCTGGATTCGTTGCTGGCGATGCTTGAAGGAGAGGGCGAAAGTGCCTGGGAGGGCGAGGACGGCCGGGGCTTCATCGCGCCTTTCCGGGCTCAAGCGACGCTTTCGGGAACGGTTTTGCCGGCTGACTTCGTCAATGACACCGTGCACAAGTTTCAGGGACGCGAGTGCGACGAAATCGTCTTTTCAACAGTGTTGGACAAAAAGAGCACTACCCCAAAACTCCTGGCTTTCGTGGATGATCCACGCATGGTCAATGTGGCGGTATCCCGCGCCAAGCATCACTTCACCCTGGTCACGGGAGACGACGTCTTCACGAAGAACAACGGGCACATCGCGGCGCTGGTTCGCTACATCGAATACTACGCGGAAGAAGGGCAACTGCACCGCGCACCGGTGATCTCGGCCTTCGACCTGCTCTACAAGGAATACGACCAATCGCTCGAACGGCTCAAGGCCAGGTTGCGACGGGATGACTCCCGATACAGATCCGAGCAGATCGTGGCGCAGATACTGCGTGAGGCGCTGGGTCAGGATGCGTTCGGGGGGATCATGTTCCACTCTCAGATCGCGCTGATTCAGTTGGTCTCGATAGCCTGCGCGGGCCTGACGACACGGGAGCTGGCATTCATGAGAAACCACGCCAGTTGCGATTTCGTACTCTATTACAAAGTAGGAAAAAAGCCGCTGGGCGTGATAGAGGTCGATGGGGGCGAACATGACAAGCCGGAACAGGCGGAACGGGATGCCTTGAAAGACAGCATCCTGCGTAAGTGTGATATCCCCTTGTTGCGTTTGCGAACTGTCGAGAGCCGCATTGAGGAGCGGGTGGCCGCATTTCTGTCGCAGTGGGCAAGCAACGTTTCGAATTAAACCGTGGATGCAATTTGAACCACAGGGGCGCCGTGAGGCGCCTTAGTCGCATGTGACGGTCGTGCCCCATTTGTTCGTGATGAGTGCGCGACAATACTTCACTTAATATTTCTCAATTGCAGCTGTATCGTCTTCGCCTTTGCGGGCGCAGGTCTGCCGCTGATACGTGAGGTTGTTGAGTTCATGTCCTTTACCCGTCGACAAATACCGGGGGGCTGGCCGGTCTGGCTGCGGTGGTCGTCGGGGCCGGTGGTGCATCGTGTTACTGGCTGGGGAAAATGGCCGACTCCACCCGCGATATGCGGCATGCAGCGGTCTATCTACGAGCGCGAGTTAAATCGAAATTCGCCAATCTGAAGTTGGTACTGATCGTCCGTAACACCTGAAAGGCCCCGTGAACGCGAGTTCACGGGGCCTTTTGCGTATCAGGTGCCCGCCACCTGGACCTGTTTGAGCCCAATGAGCCTTAATGCCGCCGAGAACTCCGCAATGCTGGGGTAGCGTCGGCCACTGATGGACGGCCATTTGGGTCGCTCAACGTAGAACGAGCCATGGTCGCGCTGTATCAGTGTGCGAACGATAGTGCCGTCGCTGCTGCGATGAATGAGCGTGGCCCGTTTATCGATATTCATCACCGTGTAATCACCTGTATTGCGCAGACCTTTTTCCAGATTTTCGGCCAGCGCAACACTGGGCGGTGTATCCAGTTGCAGGCGCAGATCACCTTTGACGCTGGCCAGCGGCCGGCCGAAGTTATCGGTTGGAATACGCCCCGGGTCCACTTCGATGCCCCTCGCCGTACCGGCATCGGTGCTTTCTATGCGCAAACTGACGCCCCCCTCCAGTTCGCTGATACCCGGCACGCCTTCCCATGTGCTGGCGTGACTGTCTCCCATCAATGCAACCCAGCGATGAGCACCTCGGGCAGCCTGATCGGCGCTGATCACCTCATGGGCAAAAAAATTCATCATCCGCTGGCGAAAGTTACTTTCGACACCGCTCATTCCGGTGCTCCTGTAGCTGGCCATGCAATCGATGGCCTGGATCCGGATATGGCTTTTGCGGGCGGCCTTGACCACTTCCAGAAACGTGAACTGACCACTGGGGTCGGTGCCGTGCCCTCGATCCTGAGCTCTCAGGTAGCTCTCGAGATCTTCGGACAAGGTGCCCGTCCGGTTGAAGATGTCCAGGTCGGCCTGATGGAAGTCGCTCAGCAAATGCTCCATGTAGAGCGTCTTGACCTTTTGCTTGCTCAGCACCTCCATGTTTTCGATCAGGAACTGTTTGCTGGCAACGCTTGAATGGCTCTCACCCACCACCAGCCCCGATATCAGGCGATACAGTTTCTTGATGATGTCCTTGCTGGGCAGGTGGGCTGGCAGGGAAGGGATATCGGGCCTGGCTGGCAGAGTGTTTGATTCGAAGAAAGCCGTAGCGTCCCGGTACAGGGTTTGCCGCATGGCCTTGAAGTCGGCAACGGGATTGCTACCGTCAGGCTTGGGCAGGCTGGCGGTGTAGTCTTTGAGGTCGTATTTGCTTCCGCCCCCTCGGGCGAGGTCTTTGAGCTGTTCGCGCGAGGCCTGTGGCATATCGTATGCGCTGGGCGGGCTGTCGATGTCCGGCAGCGGCGTGCTATCACGGCCCCACGGCCATAACCCATCGAATTTGCCACCGCCGAACAGGCCCGGACGGTTGATGGGTTGCCATTCTCCGGCCGCGTCCAGGCGAACGGGCAGGCTGCGATAAAACGAGTAGGGGTTGGCCGGGTCGATGATGACCCAGGTTTTCAATGCCTCCACGTAACGTACAAGGTAATAACTGTCGTTGATCAGCACATAGTTGCCGCCGCTTGGCGGCTGATAGATACCGGCGAACTTGCCTTCCTCGCTGATGGGCGACAAGCCATCCAGCACTTCATTGGTTTCGAAGGATGAGAGCAGCTCCGCGCCTTGCTCCGCATAGGCCGGGCCGGGGGCGAATCGGGCAATGGGTGGTATGCCTGAAGGGTTGGTGGGTGCTTCATCGACAGGTTCGGTGACGCTTTCCTGTGGACTGAAGGTTTCGCTGGCTTCACCTACTTCGGCAAGCTCCGTTGCGCCACG
Source organism: Pseudomonas sp. CVAP#3 (assembly GCF_018986375.1). NCBI lineage: Bacteria > Pseudomonadati > Pseudomonadota > Gammaproteobacteria > Pseudomonadales > Pseudomonadaceae > Pseudomonas > Pseudomonas sp. CVAP#3. The sequence goes on along the minus strand of NZ_JAHMSC010000001.1, from coordinate 428,220 downwards.
CAGGAAAGGCAGGTTGAACAGGGTTTCGATACCGCTGGAGATGGCGCCAACGACTCCCGCCTTGCGCTCGGCCTTGGTACTGCCGTTGATCGCCTGGTCAATGTTCAACCCCATATCGGCAATGCCGGCGCCAACGGCAGCCAATGCCACCGGCCAGCCAAGACCGGCCATCGAGCCGAAGAGGTGAACAAACGCGTTCAGATAGCCAATCCACAGCTTTTTTCGCAGTTGTCCGTTGGAATGCAGGGACAGGTCCGCATCGCTGTACATGCGAGCCTTCACCGAGTCTCGCAACCAGCTGAAAACATCGCCGGTGATCGGCTCGGCGTTTTGATTGATCAGGTGATGGTCGTAGGCGCCCCACGTGGTGTAGAGCAGGTCGATCGTGGCGTTCAGACCGATTTTGCCGTTGTCCTGCTGTTGGGCGGACAACGGAAAATGGCTCATGAATCGCGCCCGGTTTTCCGCAAAGTTGTTTTGCAGCAGTAGCCACCAATGGAAATCGAGCAGGGTGGTGAAGATGTGAAATGTTTGGGTTTCACCCGGTGTGTAAAGAATGTTCACACCGTTGCGGTCGGTGATGCAGAGGATGTCGGTGGCTTGATAGCCTCCGATATCCAGGGCACACACACGTAACCCATCCACCGGGTGTGCCTGCGTTTGCAGCATGTCGAGGCTGACTGGCCAGGAGACATTGCCGGCCACGGCTTTGATCACGGTCTTGAGGTTTTCGTTGTTCAGCCGAGCCCCATCGTGTTCGTCGAGTGCCTGCACCAGGAAATTGAGTTTGGCCAGGGTACGAAAGTCGTCCGAATGGAGTGGCCAGAAACGCTCCATTTTTTCTCGGTAGGACTGGCTGAAGTTGAGGGCCCAGAAGTCCTTCAGGACGTCCCTGGGGTACATTCGCACTTCGTTGGTTTCGTTGAAAATGGAGGCGTGCGGACCTTCGTTATAGAAGCCGCCGTCGCCGTCCGGCATGCCAGGGTCTTCCTGATCGCTGAGGCGGAATCGCTGGACAACCAGTTGCGGCAAGGTCAACGACTCGCTGGGTTTCGGATAACGCTCCCAGCCCAGAAAAGCCTTGGGGCTGCTGACCGATACGTTATCGAAACGGTGCCACCAGACCTTGTCCGGGTCGATGCCTGTGATTCCGTGTTTGGCGAGTATGCCCTTTGCAACTTCGTGGGCCATCGCATGCATGTCGGGGCAGGCCTCGGTAAAAGGCACTACCAGTGCTTTTAGAGATCGCTCGTCGGCTGGGTTCGGGAGGAGGGACGGGGAAACTGATTCAGGCGTGTGCACTTCTCGCTCCTTGAGAAATGGGGGTAAGAGACGAGGAACTATGACAACCAGACCCGTTTGAATCTGTAGGAGCGGGAGCTATCGGGTTTTGGTCTTGATCGACGAACCCTGTAGGAAAAGAGTGTCTTCGAACTTGGCTGCAGGCGCCGAGTCAGCGCCGCGCCACGTCCGAAAAGTAGAACTTGTCCAGGGTATGCCGTGATTCGGTGTATTCAAACTGGCGACCATCCTGCAAAAAGGTCTGGTTGCTGACCACGATCACATGGCTCTGACCGTCGAGGTCCAGGTGCTGCTGGTCATCCTTGCTCCGCGGCACCGCTTCGATGGTGCGTTGGGCGTAGGCGATTTGCAGTTGCAGGGTCTGCTCGATGAAGGCGTAGATCGAGTGCTCGGCGATCTCGCGGCTCAGCCCCGGAATGAGCTCGGCGACAAAGTGGTTGATGTCCAGGATGACCCTTTTGCCATCGATTCGCCGTACGCGCTTGATCCGCGTGATCAGGCTGCCTTCTTCGGCTTTCAGGTGTTCGAGCAAGGCGCCTTGCAGGGGAATCTGCTCGAACTCCACGACCTCGGTGCTGACGTCGTTGCCCAGCCTTGGGTAGGTCTCCTGAAAACTGACGATGCCGCCGAGCTGGAATTCGATGGGGTTGGTCGACAGTACGAAGGTGCCTTTACCGTGGATTTTCTGGGCGAAGCCGCGTTCCTGAAGCAGTTCGATAGCCTTGCGCACGGTGCCGCGACTGGCCTGGTAGCTGTCCATCAATTCGGTTTCGGAAGGTAACCGCGCGCCGCGTTCCAGACGTTCGGTGGTGATGCTGGCAAGCAGATCGCTGTAGATCTGGTTGTATTTGCTCATGGTATTGGCTGCGTTGTGCTCAAGGCAGGAACCTTAAGGGCAGAGGTGGGGTTTGTCCATTTAGCGTTGAAATCCTCACCCGTGGGAAATAGGGCCACTGGTCGGCTGGTGAGTAAACAAATTGAAACTCGTCTGTACGAGTTATTGCAATAACTCGTACAGACGAGTACTTTTCGCTTCGGCATGCTGCCAACAACAAAAAAACACAGTGGATGAAAAAGCATGAGCCACGATTACGCGACTATCGCCAGCGAGCTGCTTCATAGCCTCGGTGGTGCTGACAACCTCGAACAGGCCGCGCATTGCGTTACGCGTCTGCGCCTGGCCCTCAAAGACCCGCAGCGGGTCGACAGCGCGACGCTGAACCAGATCGACCTGGTCAAAGGTTCGTTTTTCACCGGCGGCCTGTTTCAGGTGGTCATCGGTCCCGGCGAGGTCGAGAAGGTCTACGCCGCACTGCGCGAGCAGACCGGTCTCGCCGCATCGACCATCGCTGATGTGAAACAGAAGGGTGCCGACAAGACCAACGCCATGCAGCGTCTGGTGCGGGTGTTCTCCGATGTGTTCATGCCGATTCTTCCGGCGCTGATCATTGCCGGTCTGCTGATGGGCGTGAACAACCTGATCGGCGCCAAAGGCATGTTCATCGAAGGCCTGACCCTGCTTGACGCCTACCCGACGCTGGACGGTGTCTGGAGCCTGATCAATCTGATGGCCAACACCTCGTTCGTATTCCTCCCGGCGCTGGTCGGCTGGTCGGCGGCCAAGCGTTTTGGCGGCAGTGAAATCCTCGGCATCGTGCTCGGCCTGATGTTGGTTCACCCGGACCTGCTGAACGCCTGGAACTACGGCAAGGCGGTGGCCGGGCTGGACGGCCAGAGCCTGCCGTACTTCGATATTTTTGGCTGGTTCAAGATCGAGAAAGTCGGTTATCAGGGTCAGATACTGCCGATCCTGATGGCCGCCTACGTCATGAGCGTCATTGAAAAATGGCTGCGGGCACGCGTGCCGAATGCCATTCAACTGCTGGTGGTGCCGATTACCACCATCGTCGTGACCGGGGTGTTGGCGCTGGCCGTGATCGGTCCGGTGACCCGGCACCTGGGGATTCTGATTACCGAAGGCGTGGTGACCTTGTTCGACCTGGCGCCGATGGTTGGCGGGGCGATTTTCGGTCTGCTCTATGCGCCGTTGGTGATCACCGGCATGCACCACATGTTCCTTGCGGTGGACCTGCAGTTGATCTCGACCCAGGGCGGTACGTTCATCTGGCCGATGATCGTCATGTCCAACCTCGCACAAGGCAGCGCGGCGCTCGGGGTGTTCTATATGACCCGTAGCGCGCGGGACAAAAGCATGGCTTCGACCTCGGCGATTTCCGCCTATTTCGGCATCACCGAACCGGCGATGTTCGGCGTCAACCTGCGCTACAAGTTTCCGTTCTACGCCGCACTGACCGGCTCGGCGCTGGGCTGCATGTTCCTGTCGCTGAACAAGGTTCAGGCCTCGGCCATTGGTGTCGGTGGCTTGCCCGGTTTCATCTCGATCATCCCGCAGTTCATTCCGATGTTCATTGTCGGGATGGTCATCGCCATGGTCGTGCCGTTCGTGTTGACCTGTGGCATGAGTATGAAAATCGTTCGAGCGGGATATCGAGTGGCTTAACAGGCTGAGCACACCTGTGGCGAGGGAGCTTGCTCCCGTTCGGCTGCGAAGCAGTCGTAAAACCGGCGGATGCGGTGTGCTTGGCTAAATGCATTTACACGTTTTTGGGGCCGCTTCGCGGCCCAGCGGGAGCAAGCTCCCTCGCCACAAAAGAACAATGCTCAGCGCATAAATTCATTGAAGGAATCCGCCATGCAAGACTGGCAGCGTTCGGTGATCTACCAGATCTACCCGAAGAGTTTTCACAGCCACGCCGGCAACGCCACGGGCGATTTGCTCGGGGTGGTGGCCAAGCTCGATTACCTGCAATGGCTGGGTGTCGACTGCCTGTGGATCACCCCGTTCCTGCGCTCGCCCCAGCGCGACAACGGCTACGACATCAGCGACTACTACGCCATCGACCCGAGCTACGGGACCATGGCCGACTGCGAGTTGCTGATCGCCGAGGCCGGCAAGCGCGGGATCAAGCTGATGCTCGACATCGTGGTCAACCACACCTCCATCGAGCACAGCTGGTTTCAGCAAGCGCGCAGCAGCCTCGATAACCCGTACCGTGACTTCTACATCTGGCGCGATCAGCCGAACAACTGGGAGTCCAAGTTCGGCGGCTCGGCCTGGGAATACGAGGCGCAAACCGGTCAGTACTTTCTGCACCTGTTCGACCACACCCAGGCCGACCTGAACTGGGACAACCCGAAGGTCCGTGCTGAAGTCTTCAAGCTGATGCGCTTCTGGCGTGACAAAGGCGTGGGCGGTTTCCGTCTGGACGTGATCAACCTGATCTCCAAACCAGCGGACTTCCCCGAAGACCACACCGATGGCCGACGCTTCTACACCGACGGCCCGAACGTGCATGAGTACTTGCAGGAAATGCACCGCGAAGTCTTCGAAGGTCATGACCTGATCAACGTCGGCGAGATGTCTTCCACCAGCCTTGAGCACTGCATCCGCTATTCGCGGCCGGACTCCAAAGAGCTGTCGATGACCTTCAACTTTCATCACCTGAAAGTCGATTACCCAAATATGCAGAAATGGGTTCGCGCCGATTTCGATTTCCTCGAACTCAAGCGCATCCTTTCCGACTGGCAGACCGGAATGCAGGCCGGTGGCGGCTGGAATGCGCTGTTCTGGTGTAACCACGATCAGCCGCGCGTGGTATCGCGGTTTGGTGATGACGGCGAACATCGGGTGGTCTCGGCGAAGATGCTCGGCACTGCGCTGCACTTTCTGCAGGGCACGCCGTTCATCTATCAGGGTGAAGAGTTGGGCATGACCAACCCGGGCTTCGAGCGCATCGAGCAGTACCGGGATGTCGAAACCCTGAACATCTATCGCCTCAAGCGCGAGGCGGGCGAGTCCGAGGCCTCGAGCATGGCCGCGATCATGCAGAAGTCCCGCGACAACAGTCGCACCCCCATGCAATGGCGCGCGTTACCCAATGCCGGTTTCAGCAGCACCGAGCCGTGGATCGGCGTGCCGGCCAACGCCACGCAGATCAACGTCGAAAACCAGCTCGACGACACGACTTCGGTGCTGCACCACTATCGCCAGCTGATTGCCTTGCGCCGCAGCGAACCGCTGATCCAGGACGGCGTGTATCGCCAGCTCTTGCCCGCGCACAAACAGGTCTGGGTGTACCTGCGTGAAGGAGAAGGCGAGCGGCTGTTGGTGGTGAATAACTTCTATGGCGCGGCGTGTGAAGTCGAGCTGCCGGAACGGGTGATCACCGACTGCATGGTGCAACGCCGGGTGATCAGCAACTACCCGGACTGTGAGGTGCGCAAGCAGCAGCTGTTCCTGCGGCCTTACGAGTCGTTCGTTCTGCACCTGACCGACCACTAAACAACAGGCTTTTCAAACAACTCGCAGGGCACTGCGCGGGGGCTTTTTGCGCGCAGGTTTTGCCGGATGAGCACAATAAAAATAATGGGGTGGCTCTTGAAAACAACAATAAATCGTAGCCTTGCAGCATCGTGCGTGTGCCTGGTATTGCCGTTCTCGGCCCACGCTCTGGAGTTTGCCGGTTACCTGCGCAGCGGCGTCGGGAGCACGGTCAATGGCGGCTCGCAATCGTGCTTCAAACTGCCCGGCGCAGAGTCGAAGTACCGTCTGGGTAACGAGTGCGAACAGTACGCGGAGCTGGAATTGCGTCAGAACCTGCTGACCCTCGATGACGGCTCGGTGCTCAGCGTCGACGGCATGGCTTCGCTGTACAACCAGTACGACCGCAACCTGACGTTCCAGGGTGACAACGGCTCGGTGCGGATGCCGCAGATGTATGCGCAATGGTCGAACCTGCCGAGCCTCAATGGCGGTTCGCTGTGGGCCGGTCGGCGCTACTACAAACGAAACGACATCCACATTTCCGACTTCTACTACTGGAACCAGAGCGCCACGGGTGGCGGTATCGAGGACGTGAAGATTGGCGACCTGAAATACAGCTACGCGTTTTCGCGCAAGGACAACCTGTACCAGAAGGACTACGTTACTCGACACGACTTCAACGTCTCAGGCTTTGATACCAACCCTGGTGGCGAGCTGGAGTTTGGCCTGAGCTACATCGACAAACCCGACCGTCGCGACGCGCACGCAGGCTGGGCGATCACTGCCCAACATGTGCAGAAAGACTTTTTCGGCGGCAAGAACAAACTGGCGCTGCAATACGGCGAAGGCCCCGGCACCGGGTTGGGCTACACCGGCGACGTAGGGCTGGACGACAGCAACAAGAGCTACCGGCTGGTGGAGTTCTTCGACTGGCAACTGACGCCGCGTTTTGGTGGTCAGGTCGAAGCGGTCTATCAAAAGGACATCCGCCAGGACGGTAACGGCCAGAACTGGATTTCCCTAGGCGTTCGTCCGGCGTATGCGATCACCGATCAATTCAAACTGGTGACTGAGCTGGGGCACGATCAGGTCGAGGCCCCCGGTGGTACGCGCAAGCTGAGCAAGTTCACCTTTGCCCCGACCTGGTCGCCCAAAGGTCCGGGTTTCTGGGAACGTCCCGAGGTGCGTTTGTACTACACCTATGCCAGTTGGAACGAGGCGGCCAAGCGTGCGGCGAATGAACTGGCGCAAGGTTCGGCGTTGTCCGATACCGGCGCGTTCGGCACGGCACTGCATGGTGCGAACGTCGGATTGCAGGTCGAGTACTGGTGGAAATAAGCGATGCTGTCGGGGCTCGCGCTCCATCGGCACTTCAAAGAACAAAACTGCAGGTGAAGTCATGACCATAACCCAACCTTTGCAATTGCTGGCGCCGCTGTCCGGGGTGCTGATGCCGCTTGATCACGTGCCGGATCCGGTGTTCGCCAGCCGGGTGATCGGCGACGGCCTGTGCATCGACCCGACGTCACAGGTCCTTTGTGCACCGTTGGCCGGCGTCGTCAGCAACCTTCAACACAGCGGCCATGCGATCAGCATCACCGATGACAGCGGTGTGCAGGTGTTACTGCACATTGGTCTGGACACGGTGAATCTGGCGGGTCAGGGGTTCAGCGCATTGGTCGAGCAGGGCCAGCGTGTCGAGGCCGGGCAGCCGTTGATCGAATTTGATGCCGACTATATCGCCCTGCATGCCCGCAGCCTGTTGACCTTGATGCTGGTGGTCAGCGGCGAGCCCTTCAGTCTGCTGACACCGGACAGCGGTCTGGTGGCCTGTGCGCAGCCGGTGTTGCGCCTGAGCCTTGGCGATCCGCGTTCCAGTGTGGAGCAAGAAGAGGGCGAAGCGCTGTTCTCCAAACCGGTCCACCTGCCTAACCCCAACGGTTTGCACGCACGGCCGGCGGCGATCTTTGCGCAGGCGGCAAAAGCGTTCTCGGCGAGCATTTGCCTGCACAAGCAGCAGGACAGCGCCAACGCCAAGTCACTGGTGGCGATCATGGCGTTGCAGACGGTGCATGGCGATGCGTTGCAAGTCAGCGCGGTGGGCGAAGATGCCGAATTGGCAATCAGCACGCTGGCCCAATTGCTGGCGGATGGCTGCGGTGAGGCTGTGACTCCGGTGGAAGTGGTAGCACCAGTGGTTGAGGCGCAGGAGGTATCGACGAAACTGCTGCGCGGTGTCTGTGCTTCGGCGGGTTCGGCCTTCGGCTACGTGGTGCAAGTCGCTGAACGTACCCTGGAAATGCCTGAGTTAGCCGCGGATCAACAGGTGGAGCGCGAATCGCTGGAACGTGCGTTGATGCACGCGACGCAGGCGCTGCAACGCTTGCGTGACAACGCGACCGCTGAGGCGCAGGCGGACATTTTCAAGGCGCATCAGGAACTACTGGAAGACCCGAGTCTGCTGGAGCAAGCCCAGGCCCTGATCGCTGAGGGCAAGAGTGCGGCATTTGCCTGGAACAGTGCCACGGAAGCCACCGCTACGTTGTTCAAGTCGCTGGGCAGCACGCTGCTCGCCGAGCGCGCGTTGGACCTGATGGACGTCGGTCAGCGTGTGCTCAAGTTGATTCTCGGGGTGCCGGACGGTGTCTGGGAGTTGCCGGATCAGGCGATCTTGATTGCCGAACAACTGACGCCGTCGCAGACCGCTGCGCTGGATACCAGCAAAGTGTTGGGCTTCGCCACCGTCGGCGGAGGTGCCACCAGCCATGTGGCGATTCTCGCCCGGGCCCTGGGGTTGCCCGCGGTGTGTGGTTTACCGCTGCCAGTGCTGTCGCTGGCCAGTGGCACGCGGGTGCTGCTCGATGCGGACAAGGGTGAATTGCACCTGGACCCGGCAGTGTCGGTGATCGAGCAGTTGCACGCCAAGCGCCAGCAGCAACGCCAGCGTCATCAGCACGAACTGGAACACGCTGCACGGGCCGCCGTCACCCGCGACGGTCATCACTTCGAAGTCACGGCCAACGTTGCTTCGCTGGCCGAAACCGAGCAGGCCATGAGCCTCGGGGCTGAAGGTATCGGCCTGTTGCGTTCGGAGTTTTTGTATCAGCAGCGCAGTGTGGCGCCGAGTCACGATGAACAGGCCGGCACCTACAGCGCCATCGCCAACGCACTGGGCCCGCAACGCAATCTGGTGGTGCGCACGCTGGATGTCGGCGGCGACAAACCCTTGGCCTACGTGCCGATGGACAGCGAGGCCAATCCATTTCTGGGGATGCGCGGGATTCGCTTGTGCCTGGAGCGTCCGCAACTGCTGCGTGAGCAGTTCAGGGCGATTCTGAGCAGCGCCGGGCTGGCGCGTCTGCACATCATGCTGCCAATGGTCAGCCAGCTGTCGGAGCTGCGCCTGGCGCGGCTGATGCTCGAAGAAGAGGCGCTGGCGCTGGGGCTCACGGAGCTGCCGAAACTCGGCATCATGATCGAGGTCCCGGCAGCGGCGCTGATGGCGGACCTGTTTGCGCCCGAGGTGGATTTCTTTTCCATCGGCACCAACGACCTGACTCAGTACACCTTGGCCATGGACCGCGATCACCCGCGCCTGGCCAGCCAGGCCGATAGTTTTCACCCTTCGGTACTGCGCCTGATCGCCAGCACCGTGAAGGCCGCCCATGCCCATGGCAAGTGGGTCGGTGTGTGTGGCGCGCTGGCGTCGGAGACGTTGGCGGTGCCGCTATTGCTGGGGCTTGGCGTGGATGAGCTGTCGGTCAGTGTGCCGCTGATTCCGGCGATCAAGGCAGCGATTCGCGAGGTCGAGCTCAGTGACTGTCAGGCCATCGCGCATCGGGTGCTGGGACTGGAAAGCGCCGAGCGGGTCCGCGAGGCCTTGTCGTTGCAGCAGCAGGCAATGGTCGAAACTTCACAGGTGTTGGAGAGCTGAACATGTTCGAGAAAATGCAACGGGCGTTCTGGAAGGCATTGACCCCGGACCTGGTGGTGGATGAGCCGAAGCGGGTTGCCCAACCTGCCTCGGGCTTGGCCGCGAATGTGGTGGCCGCGCTGGGCGGTGTGAATAACCTCAAATCCCAGCAGCGCGTAGCACTGACGCGGGTGCGGGTGGAGTTGAAGGATGCCGCGCTGCTGGACGCGACGGCCTTGCGTGCGGCGGGTGTGCCGGGGGTGATGGCGTTGGCGGGTGGGGTGGTGCATTTGATCACAGGACTGGACGCATAACCGAACCCTGTGGCGAGGGAGCTTGCTCCCGCTGGGGCGCGAAGCGGCCCTAAAACCTGAAACCGCATTCCGTCAGACACCGCGCGCAGGATGGTTTTACGACTGCTTCGCACTCGAGCGGGAGCAAGCTCCCTCGCCACAGGTGATGTGCGTCCCTTTGTTGCCCTTACTGTTTCTCAACCGCAGGTGTATCGTATTCGCCTTTTGCGGGCATAGGCCTGCCGCTGATACGTGAGGTTGTTGAGTTCATGTCCTTTACCCGTCGACAAATACTGGGTGGTCTGGCCGGTTTGGCAGTGGTGGGCGTCGGGGCCGGTGGTGCATCGCGTTACTGGCTGGGGAAAATGGCCGACGCCAACGCGGGTCACGACTACGAGCTGATCGCCGCGCCGCTGGATGTCGAGCTGGTGCCGGGGCACAAAACCGAGGCTTGGGCCTTTGGTCCGTCGGCGCCGGGGACGGAACTGCGGGTGCGTCAGGGCGAATGGCTGCGGGTGCGCTTCATCAACCACCTGCCGGTGCCCACCACCATTCACTGGCACGGCATCCGTTTGCCGCTGGAGATGGACGGCGTGCCGTACGTCTCGCAATTGCCGGTGCTGCCGGGCGAGTATTTCGACTACAAATTCCGCGTGCCGGACGCCGGCAGCTACTGGTATCACCCGCACGTGAACAGCAGCGAAGAGCTGGGGCGCGGGCTGGTCGGGCCGCTGATCATCGAAGAACGTGAGCCCACCGGTTTCAACTACGAGAAGACCCTCAGCCTGAAAAGCTGGCACGTCGATGAAGAGGGCGCGTTCGTGCCGTTCAGCGTTCCTCGTGAAGCGGCGCGCGGCGGCACGGCCGGGCGTCTGGCGACTATCAATGGTGTGCCGCTGCCGGTGATCGACTTGCCGGCCGGGCAGATCACTCGAGTACGCTTGTTGAATCTCGACAACACCCTGACTTACCGCCTCAACATTCCGGGCGTCGAAGCGCAGATCTATGCGCTCGACGGCAACCCGATCGAGCCGCGTCCGCTGGGCAAGGAATACTGGCTGGGCCCCGGCATGCGCATTTGCCTGGCGATCAAAGCCCCAGCGGCGGGTGAAGAATTGTCGCTGCGTAACGGGCCGGTGCGCATTGGCACCTTGCGCTCGGTGGCCAACAGCGATGCGCCGAGCCAGTGGCCGCCCGCGCTGCCGGCCAACCCGATTTCCGAGCCGGACCTGGCCAATGCCGAGAAGCTCAACTTCAATTTCGAGTGGGTTGGATCGGTGTCGGTGAACGTCGATAATGGCAAGCCGCCGAGCCTCTGGCAGATCAATGGCAAGGCCTGGGACATCACCGACAAAACCTGTGCCGACCGCCCGATTGCTACTCTGAAAAAAGGCAAAAGCTACATTTTTGAATTGAAGAACATGACTCAGTATCAGCACCCGGTCCATCTGCACGGCATGAGCTTCAAGGTCATTGCCTCGAACCGCAAAAAGATCATCCCGTATTTCACCGACACCTACCTGTTGGGCAAGAACGAGCGCGCCCAGGTGGCGCTGGTGGCGGATAACCCGGGGGTGTGGATGTTCCACTGCCATGTGATCGACCACATGGAAACCGGCCTGATGGCCGCCATTGAGGTGGCCTGATGCGTCAGATACGCCCCGTGAAAATCATCGACCGTAGCCGCGATCAGGACTTCATGCGTGAAGCCCTGGCGCTGGCCGCGCAAGGTGCAGCCCTCGGCGAAGTGCCGGTGGGCGCGGTGCTGGTGCAGGACGGTGAAATCATCGGCCGCGGCTTCAATTGCCCGATCAGCGGCAGCGACCCCAGCGCCCACGCCGAGATGGTCGCGATCCGCGCTGCGGCGCAGGCCGTGAGCAACTATCGCCTGCCGGGCAGCACGCTGTACGTCACGCTGGAACCGTGCAGCATGTGCGCCGGTTTGATCGTGCATTCGCGGATTGCGCGGGTGGTCTACGGGGCGCTGGAGCCCAAGGCCGGGATCGTGCAAAGCCAGGGGCAGTTTTTCACCCAGGGCTTTCTCAACCACCGGGTGCTGGTCGAAGGCGGGGTCTTGGCCGAAGAATGCGGCACGGTGCTGAGCGAATTTTTCAAGGCCCGACGGGCCAAGCCAACAGACTAAACACCCAACCAATGTGGGAGCGGGCTTTTGTGGCGAGGGAGCTTGCTCCCGCTGGGGCGCGAAGCGGCCCTAAAAACAGTCAATGCGTTTTTAGCTGGATAGACCCTTTGCGAGTGCTATGCACTCGAGCGGGAGCAAGCTCCCTCGCCACAGGTGTGCTGCGTTATTTTTTGGCGACGATCACTGCGCGCATCGGTGCCGGCAGACCTTCAATGGTCTTGCTGTGATCATCAGGATCGAGGAAGTCGCTTAGCGACTGATACTTCATCCACTCGGTCCCGCGTTGCTCTTCAACCGTGGTCACACTCACGTCCACGCAGCGCACATCGCTGAATCCGGCGCGGCGCAGCCAGAGCATCAGCGCGGGCACCGACGGCAGGAACCAGACGTTGCGCATCTGCGCATAGCGGTCTTCCGGCACCAGCACCTGCTGCTCGTCACCTTCGATCACCAGCGTTTCCAGCACCAGCTCACCGCCCTTGACCAGGCAATCCTTCAGCGCCAGCAAATGCTCGATCGGCGAGCGGCGATGGTAGAACACGCCCATGGAAAACACGGTGTCGAAGCCTTCCAGATTCGGTGGCAGGTCTTCAAAAGGAAATGGCAGGTGCCAGGCGTTGGGCTCGGACAGGTAACGCTGCACCGCCTGGAACTGGCAGAAGAACAGCCAGTTCGGATCGACGCCGATCACGCTGTCGGCACCCGCGCCGAGCATGCGCCACATGTAGTAGCCGTTGCCGCAGCCGACATCGAGGATGCGTTTACCTTTGAGGTCGAGGTGCGGGGCGACCCGCGACCACTTCCAGTCCGAACGCCATTCGGTGTCGACGTGCACGCCGAACAGGTCGAACGGGCCTTTGCGCCAAGGCGACAAACCCATCAATGCAGTACGCATTTGCGCGCGGGTTTCATCGTCGCAGTCGGTGTCGAGGATCAAGCCGTTCAGCAGGTCGACTTCACTCGGCTGGAGCTTCGGCAAGGCGTCCAGCGCGCTCTGCCAGCGCTCGAGGTCGCCGTGACCTTTTTCCATTTTCACATCGAGTTGCGCTTGCAGGGTGTTGGCCCAATCGGCCAGCGGCGTACCGGCCAGACGGCGGGCGAGGGGAGACAGATCAATCATGGCAAGGCAATCAACGAGGCAAAGTTAAGACACTGGAACCACGGCACGACTTTCGAGAACCCGGCGGCCAGCAGGCGTTCGCGGTGTTCCTGGAGGCTGTCGGGCTTCATGACGTTTTCGATGGCGCTGCGCTTCTGGGCGATTTCCAGTTCGCTGTAGCCGTTGGCGCGTTTGAAGGCGATATGCAGGTCGGTGAGCAGCGCGTGCTCTTGCGCGTCTTCGAAACGCAGCTTCTCCGACAGAATCAGTGCACCGCCGGGCAACAGCGACTGACGAATGCGCGCGAGCAGTGCGAGGCGTTGATCCGGGGCGATGAATTGCAGGGTGAAGTTCAGCGCCACCACCGAGGCCGGTTTGAACTCCAGCGCGAGAATGTCGCCTTCGATCACTTCAACCGGCAGCAGCTCCTGGAACATCGAGTCCTGGCCGTTGAGGTATTCGCGGCAACGCTCGACCATCGCCGCCGAGTTATCCACCGCGATCACCCGGCAACCGTCGGTGCGCACGTGACGGCGCAGGGCCTGGGTCACAGCGCCAAGCGACGAACCGAGGTCGTAGAGCACGCTACCCGGTTGGGCGAACTGCGCCGCGAGCACGCCGAGGTTTTCGACAATGGTCGGGTAACCCGGCACCGAGCGCTTGATCATGTCCGGGAACACCCGCACCACGTCCTCGTTAAAGGCGAAGTCAGGCACCTGGGCCAAAGGCTGGGCGAAAAGGCGATCGGATTCTTTGCTCACGGCGGTTCCAGCGGCGGATGTGGAAAAGGCCGGCATTTTAGCCAACTTGGCGCGTGGATGCGCGGGTTGTCTGATAAACCGCTGACGTTCCACCGGTTGCATGGCAGGTTAGTGCTTGTGGCGAGGGAGCTTGCTCCCGCTGGGCTGCGTAGCAGCCCCAAAACCAGCGAATGAGATCTATCTGAAAAATTGTCATTGCCAGTATTGGGAGCGCTACGCGCTCCAGCGGGAGCAAGCTCCCTCGCCACAGGGGTCAGCGCGGTTTCTGGGAGAACGCCGACGCGGTAATTCCCCATTGCCCCAGCCAGTAGCTGAGGATGATCACATAGGGTGCGGCCTCGAACGGCACTACAAAACGGCTGATGCCGATCACGCTGTCGGAGAACACAAACGCCAGCGCCCCCCCGGCCGCCAACAGCGCCGAGCGCTTGGGCACATCGCTGCCCAAACGGGCGAGGGCGCGCCAGAGCATGGCGCTGATGGCCACGGCGTAAACGATCACCGGAATCAGCAACGGCCCCAGGCCATGGCTGATCAGGATCCCCAGCAGCACGGCACCGACGCCTAGCGCGAAGATCAGCGGCACCAGCGCCAGGCGTCGGCAATCACTCAAATAGGCTTTCAAGTACACCAGGTGCGCCACCAGAAACGCGCCGAGGCCAAACACGAACAAGTCCCCTGGCCACGCCAACAGCACATCGCCGAGCACGGAAAACATCAGGCCAAGACTGATCCAGCGCCGATAGTCGCTGGGCGGCGCGTCGTGCAACCAGCCGAGCAGCGCCAACACCGGCAACGGTTTGACCAACAGGCACAGCAACGCGGCGTGTACGCTCACTCCGTAGAGAAACGTTACCGCGCCCATCAGCGCCAGAATCAGCCAGCCCATGATCAGTTAACCGAAATCGCGCAGTCGAAGGTTTGCGCGGGTTCGACTTCCGGTTCCCACGGCTGTTGATAAGTCAGACGCAAACGCCCGTTGCCCGCGGCGAAGGCTTGAAAGCGCCAGGTCGATTGCCCGCCACTGCCCACCAACCCGGTGTTCTCCGGGTTGCTGTAAACCTCGGGGCTGATCGCCCGCAGCACGCCACCGGCCGAGTCCTGGATCGCCCAGCGATAACCGGTGGTCGGGTTGCTCGGCAGGGTCAGGATCAGGTGTTGCCCGTTGTTCAGTTGCACCGGGCATTCGCTTTGTTTTTCCACCGTCACGTTCTGTTTCGGTTGAGTGGCGCAGGCGGCCAGCAGGGCGAGGCTTAGGGGCAAAAGCAGACGGGTAGGGGACATGAGGGTCAAGCGCTCCGGTTTTCACGACGAACGGCGAGCATAACCGAAGATGAATCAAAGTGTGACAGTGCCAGCCCTCACCCTAACCCTCTCCCGGAGGGAGAGGGAACTGATCGAGGTGATTGGACAAGGTACATCGACCTGAAATATCGAGCCGAACTCAGATTCTGAAGGCAACAAGAATCGGCTCCCTCTCCCTCCGGGAGAGGGTTGGGGTGAGGGGCTTTTGATTAGAACAACACCTTCGCCACATCCGCAAAGCGCTTGGCAAAGTGCACGGTAATGCCTTCCTTCAGGTAGTCCGGAAGCTCTTCGAAACTACCCCGGTTAGGCTCCGGCAGTATCAGTTCGAAGATCTTCTGGCGTCGCGCTGCAATTACTTTCTCGCGTACTCCGCCAATCGGCAGTACATGCCCGGTCAACGTCAGTTCGCCGGTCATGGCCACGCCTTTTTTCGGTGGCTGGTTGCGTGCCAGCGAGAGCAGGGCGCTGGCCATGGTTACGCCGGCGCTTGGGCCGTCTTTCGGTGTTGCACCTTCCGGCACATGGAGGTGGATGAAGGCTTCGTCGAAGAACTTCGCGTCGCCACCGAACTGCTTGAGGTGCGAGCTGACGTAGCTGTAGGCGATCTCGGCCGATTCCTTCATCACATCACCCAGTTGTCCGGTGAGTTTGAAGCCACGGTTGAGGGTGTGAATGCGCGTGGCTTCGATCGGCAAGGTCGCGCCGCCCATGCTGGTCCAGGCTAAGCCTGTGATGACGCCGGTGCCGGACAACACTTGTTCGTTGCGGAACACCGGCATGCCGAGTGAGGCTTCGAGGTCTTTGGGGCCGATCTTGATCACTACTTTCGGTTCGTCGATCAGTTTCACCACCGCTTTGCGCACCAGTTTGCCCAGTTGTTTTTCCAACTGACGCACCCCGGCTTCGCGGGCGTAACCGTCGATCAAGGCTTTCAGCGCGCTGTCGCTGATAGACAGGCTGGTTTTGGAGACCCCGGCTTTCTCAAGCTGTTTTGGCCACAGGTGACGCTTGGCAATGGCGACCTTTTCTTCGGTGATGTAACCCGACAGGCGAATCACTTCCATCCGGTCGAGCAAGGGACCCGGGATCGAGTCCAGGGTGTTGGCGGTGCAGACGAACAGCACTTTCGACAGGTCCAGACGCAGGTCCAGGTAATGGTCGAGGAATTCGACGTTCTGTTCCGGGTCCAGGGTTTCCAGCAGCGCCGAGGCCGGGTCGCCCTGGAAGCTTTGGCCCATCTTGTCGATTTCGTCGAGCATGATCACCGGGTTCATCACTTCAACGTCTTTCAGCGCCTGCACGAGTTTGCCCGGCAGCGCGCCGATGTAGGTGCGGCGGTGGCCCTTGATCTCGGCTTCGTCGCGCATGCCGCCGACGCTGAAGCGATAGAACGGCCGCCCCAGCGACTCGGCGATGGATTTGCCGACGCTGGTTTTGCCCACGCCCGGCGGGCCGACCAGCAGCACGATGGAGCCGGCGATTTCGCCTTTATAGGCACCGACCGCGAGGAATTCCAGAATCCGGTCCTTGATGTCGTCGAGCCCGGCGTGGTGTTTGTCGAGGACTTTGCGCGCGTGTTTGAGGTCGAGTTTGTCCTCGCCATAAACGCCCCACGGCACTGCTGTCGCCCACTCGAGGTAGTTGCGGGTGACCGCGTATTCCGGCGAGCCGGTTTCGAGGATCGACAGCTTGTTCATTTCCTCTTCGATGCGTTTCTGCGCCTGCGGTGGCAGGACCTTGCCCACCAGCCGTTGCTCGAACTGTTCGACGTCGGCACTGCGGTCGTCCTTGGTCAGCCCCAGTTCCTGCTGGATGACCTTGAGTTGTTCCTTGAGGAAAAACTCGCGCTGGTGCTCGCCGATCTTGCGGTTCACTTCGGCGGAGATTTCTTTCTGCAACCGCGCGACTTCGACTTCCTTGCGCAGCATCGGCAGGACTTTTTCCATGCGCTTGAGCATTGGCACGCAGTCGAGCACTTCTTGCAGCTCGCTGCCGGTGGCCGAGGTCAGGGCGGCGGCAAAGTCAGTCAGCGGCGACGGATCGTTGGGGCTGAAGCGGTTGAGGTAGTTTTTCAGCTCTTCGCTGTACAGCGGGTTGAGCGGCAGCAGTTCCTTGATCGCGTTGATCAGCGCCATGCCGTAGGCCTTGACCTCATCGGTCGGCTCGCTCGGTTGGTGCGGGTATTCGACTTCCACCAGGTACGGTGGGCGATGGTGTTTGAGCCAGGTCTTGAGGCGTACGCGGGTCAGGCCCTGGGCGACGAATTGCAGTTTGCCGTTTTCGCGGCTGGCGTGATGGACCTTCACCAGGGTGCCGTAGAGCGGCAGGGCGGAGGTGTCGAAATGCCGTGGGTCTTCCTGCGGGGTGTCCATGAAGAACAGTGCCAGCGAGTGATGTTCGGACTTGGCGACCAGGTCGAGGGTTTCGGCCCAGGGTTCTTCGTTGACGATCACCGGCAGTACTTGCGCGGGGAAGAACGGGCGGTTGTGAATCGGGATGATGTAGACCTTGTCCGGCAGGTTCTGGCCGGGCAGGGCCAGGCCTTTGCCTGATGAGGTGGGGCGTTCGGCGTGTTCGGGGTCGGCGTAGTCGCTCGGGTTATCCGGGAATTCTTGCTGGTCGCTCATGGGGCACCTGCGCAATGGGGTATGAGGGATAGATGGGGCAGGTGGTGGGTGGTTTCAATGGGGGGGGCGGTTGTTGGCGGGTGTTTCGTACTCAACGATGTACACCCAAACCTGTGGCGAGGGGGCTTGCCCCCGTTCGGTTGCGCAGCAGCCGCAAACCCGGCAAACGCGGTGTGCCTGACGCATCCCGATTGCTGGTTTTGGGAGTGCTGCGCACTCCAACGGGGGCAAGCCCCCTCGCCACAGAAGCACATTGGCTTCAGAGCGCGGTGTTATGGCTGTTCTGGCTGATCGAAACTATCCAGTGCCCGATTCACCAACAGTTCCCCCAACGAGACCATCTGCTGAATCGCCAGCGCCACATGTCGGCGCGTGCCTTCCAGCTCGAACGCCAGGTCACTGGCCAGCACATTGACCGACGCCAGGGTTTCCGAGGCATGCGCCAGCAAGGTTTCGTTATCCAGATCAGGGATGACCGCGAAGATGTTGGAGGGGCGTTTGTCGGGCAGGTTGCCCTTGTCGAACGGTGGCTTGAGGTAGTGATCCAGCGCCCGCTCGGCGGCGTCGTGGAGTTTTTTCGAGTCGGTGGAGGCGTAAGGGGAAGTGCTTGGGGTTTCAGGCGGATTTGGAGTGACTTTGTGCATGATGAAGCTCCCAGAGTAGTGGAGCTGCCACCGTCCGCGGTCAAACGAATTGGGGTGGCAACTGTACGCGGGTTGACCGACCGGGACTCCGGGTACCCGGCATACCCGAAGGTATCCCGCGCACAGCCGCCATAACATGAAATGACAGACATAAAAAAAGCGTCTGCTCATGATCAGTGGACGCTGTGCGCCTAGAGTGTACACGGACGGTCAAACCCGGTCGCTGAATTGGCAGCGACCACCAAAGACTAGTGATGCGGCTTCCCACCGACAACCTGAAAACCATGTCGGAAGCTTCTCTGCGTCCTACTCATGGGATAAACACTCAACCTGTGGCGAGGGGGCTTGCCCCCGTTGGAGTGCGTAGCACTCCCAAAACCTGCAATCGGGTTTTGTCAGGCACACCGCGTTTAACGGGTTTGGGGCTGCTGCGCAACCCGACGGGGGCAAGCCCCCTCGCCACAGTACGGTGTTGCATATATTCCAGCTGATCACCCACAAAAAAGGCGACTACCTCACGGTAGTCGCCTTTCTCTTAACTGCCATTAACGCTTATTCCGACAGTTTGTAAGCAATCACATAGTCGCCCATCTTGGTACCCAGCGAACCATGGCCACCAACGACGAGCAGCACGTACTGTTTGCCGTCCTTGCCGGTGTAGGTCATCGGCGTGGCTTGGCCGCCGGCCGGCAGGCGCGACTTCCACAGTTCTTTGCCGTTGTTGACGTCATAGGCGCGCAGGTACTGGTCCAGGGTGCCGCTGAGGAAGCCGACGCCACCGGCAGTGACGATCGAGCCGCCCATGCTTGGCACGCCGATTGGCAGGCCGATAGGCAGTGGCGAGCTGTCGCGGCTGGTGCCGTTTTTGCGCTTCCACACCACTTTATTGGTGGTCAGGTCGATACCGGCCACGTAGCCCCAGGCCGGAGCCTGGCACGGTACGCCGAATGGCGACATGAACGGGTGCATGGTCACCGCGTATGGCGCGCCGGTGTTGGGCTGGATGCCCGAGGTCTCGCTCTCGCGCTTGCTCCCGGCAGCCACTTCAGCCTGCGGGATCAGTTTGGAGACGAACGCCATGTAGTTCGGGCTGGTGAATAGCATCTGGCGAACCGGGTCGAGCGACACGCTGCCCCAGTTGAACACACCGACGTTACCCGGATAGATCAGGCTGCCCTGCAACGACGGCGGGGTGTACTGGCCTTCGTAGCGCAGTTGCTTGAACTGGATGCGGCAGAGCATCTGGTCGAACGGGCTGGCGCCCCACATGGCCTTTTCGGTCAGTTCCGGGCCGAGCAGGTTGAGGTCCGAGCGCGCCTGGGTCGGTGCGGTATGGTCGCCGGTGACTGCGCCTTGCGGCGCCGGCACTTCGTGAATCGGCACGATCGGTGTGCCGTTGCGACGGTCGAGCACATACAGGCTGCCCTGTTTGGTCGGTGCGATCAGTGCCGGCTTGATGCCGTCGGCGGTTTTCATGTCGAGCAGGGTTGGCTGGCTGCCGACGTCCATGTCCCACAGGTCGTGGTGGGTGAACTGGAAGTTCCAGCGAACTTTGCCGGTCGTCAGGTCCAGGGCAACCATGCCGGCGCTGAATTTCTCTGCGCCCGGCGTGCGGTCGGCACCCCACTGGTCAGGCATCTGGTTGCCCAGCGGCAGGTAGACCATGCCGAGTTTTTCGTCGACGCTGGCCAGCGACCACATGTTTGGCGAGTTGCGGGTGTAGACCTTGCCCGGTGCCAAAGGCTCGGTCGCCTCAGGGTTGCCGCTGTCCCAGTTCCAGACCAGGTGACCGTCGCGAATGTCGAAGGCGCGGATCACGCCGGACGGCTCGTTGGTCGACTCGTTGTCGGTGACGTGACCGCCCATGATCACCAGATCACGGGTAATCGCCGCCGGGGAGGTGGCGTAGTAGCCGCCGGGGGTGAACGGGCCGATACCTTGGGTCAGGTCAACCACGCCGTGATTGCCGAAGCCTTCGCAGACCTTGCCGGTGTCGGCGTTCAGGGCGATCAGGCGAGCATCGGCGGTGGGCAGGTAGAGACGACGCGGGCAGGCTTGTGCAACCGCTTTGCCAGCTTCGGAGATGACGGCGGCCGAAGCGTTGTCAGCCTTGGCGTAGGCGTTCTCGTCGTAGTAGGAAACGCCACGGCAGGTCATGTGGGCGAAGCCCTTGAAGCCCACCGGGCTCTTGATCTGCGGGTCGAAGCGCCAGATTTCCTTGCCGGTGTCCGGGTCCAGCGCCAGCACCTTGCTGTGGGCGGTGCAGGCATAGAGCATGCCGTTGGCCTTCAGCGGGGTGTTCTCGTTGGTCAGCTCTACCGGATCGTCGGCGGTCGGCAGGTCGCCGGTGCGGATGCGCCAGGCTTCCTGCAGCTTGCCGACGTTGGCCGGGGTGATCTGCTTCAGCGGCGAGTAGCGGTCGCCGAATTCGGTGCGGCCATAGGCCTGCCACTCGCCTTCGGGCATTGCTGGCGCGGTGCTGGTCATGTCGGCAGTGTCGCGGCCCAGCTCGCCGATGATTTCACCCGGGTGGGTGAATTGGCTGGCAACCGCGGTGGCGCCGGCCAGCACCACGGCCACGCTCAGCGCAGCAGTGCCCAGCGGAGCAGCGCCATCACGCAGCAGTGGACGGCGGAACCACGGCAACAGCAGGACTACGCCAAGGGCGAACCACAGCGACAGACGTGGCACCAGTTGCCACCAGTCGAGACCGATTTCCCACAGCGCCCACACCGTACTGGCGAACAGCACCACGGCGTACAGGCCCAGCGCCGCACGGCGGGCAGCCAGCAGCAAAATCCCGGTCAGCACCAGGCCGATCCCGGCCAGCAGGTAATACAGCGAGCCGCCGAGCATGCTCAGTTTGATCCCCCCGGCCAGCAAGGCCAGGCCCATTAGCAGAAGCACGATACCGAGCAGGCTCGGCAACAGGCGGCTTCGACTCAAAGCACCATCAGTGCTCATAGTGTGGTTCTCCGTGACGTTTAAGTAGTCCCGCGCCTGTTCACTGTAGATGACGATCAGGTACGGGCAGGTTTCAGTAAGGGTTTTAGAACGACGACTGGATTTTGATCCCGCCGATCAGCGCGTCATCGACCTCATTCACGCCGCCCGGATGGCGGATGTATTGCAGGTTCGGGCGCACGGTCAGCCAGTTGGTCACGTGTACGCCGTAATAGAGTTCGGCGCTGTATTCGGTGTCTTGCGGCGGCAGGTAGGACGGGTCGTTGTAGTCGAAGACCGCGTGCGCCTGATTGATCGCCTCGGCATTTTTGCGGAAGGCCGGGTTGACGTGAACCCGGGCCATGGCGAAGCCGATATCGTCCTTGCTACGGGCATCGAACAGGCCTTTGTAGACGACGCCGGCCTGGACATAGTTGTCGACGGCGTTGGTCTTTTTGTCGTGCATCGTGCCGTTGGCGAACACACTCAAGCCTCGCGAGTGATCACTGGCGCGGCTGGTCAGTTGCTGCTGCACGCCCAGCCAGACGCCGTGTTTGCTCGATGCGCTGCGGTAGGGCTGACCACTCAGGGCGGCGGGCTGGCCGTTGCTGTCCTTGTAGACGTCGGTAGCCTTGGCGCTGCTGTAGTAGTAACCGGCGCGGTATTCGCCCGGCAGGCCATTGAGCTTCGGTGTCCACACCAGCTCAACCGGCAGCACCGTGCCTTGGGTGCCGCTGCCGCTGAGCTTGAAGCCGTTGTCGCGATCCAGGTTCGACGGATTCTGCTCGTACGCACCAATCTGTGCGTAGAGTTCAGGCGTCAGGTGATATTTGACCCGCAGCGCCCATTGGCTGACTGGCCAGTTGTACCAGATGCCACCGGCCCAGTTGCCGACCTGGGATCCGCAGAACGCCAGGTTCTGGAAGTCGCAGGGGAAGCTGTTGAAGTCTTCGCCTTCGCCAAAACGACCGGCCTTGATGTCGAGCTTCTGATCGAAGAATTTCTGCTGATACCACATCTGCGTCAGCCGGGTGGTCTGGCCACGGCCCCAGACTTCCTGGGCCGAAGTGAAACCGCCAACGCGCGGATCGTTGACCCGGTCGTTGCTGATGTTGTTGCCGCTGCGTTCGGTGATGGTCAGCTGAAATTCAGCGTCGTGCCAACCGAGGATTTTTTGCAGGTCCAGGTGCGTGCCGAGGCCGAACTGGTCGCTGTAGCGCGCAGTGCGATCGTGGTCGTAGCCGCCGTGCAGGTTGCTGCCCATCTCGCCGGTGTAGTCGAGCTTGAAGTCGTAGCCTTTTTCCGCAAGTTCGGTGCGTGTGCCGTTCCAGTCGCCGAGCATCCACGGTGAGTCGCTATCGAATGCAGGGGCAGCTTGACTGCAGGTGGCAAGGCCGAGGGCGCTGAGCCCACCGATCAGGCTAATGGCTTTTCGGGCAGCACCAGTTGGGAAGACAGCGCTGTCTCGCAAAGTCTGAATGTCAGGCATAGAGAAGGAATTCTTGGTCTTTTAGGGGAAGAGAGCTGAACGCTGCGAGGGGAAATCGGGCAGGTGAAGCGATTCAGCTTTTAGGCTTGCAAGGATAATGATCTGTAACAAAGAGAGAAAGGGCTTTTCTTGACATGGATCATTTCGGATTTGGTAACAGTGTGCGGTCACCCTTGAAAAGATCGCAGCCTGCGGCAGCTCCACATCGGAAGGTGTACACCCGCAGGCTGCGATCGTTCAGAGTTCACCTACATTTAACGGATAGCGCACAGAGTCCTTCCACCGCAGGACACCCTCGGCTAAGGTGCGCGGCTTCCTCTACTTTCTTCGTTCAAAGGCCCGGCATGACCGAACAGAACACCAACCCGCTGCACGGCGTGACCCTGGAACAGATCCTTAACACGCTGGTTCAACACTACGAATGGTCGGGGCTGGCCGAGCGCATCGACATTCGCTGCTTCAAGAGCGATCCGAGTATCAAGTCGAGCCTGACCTTCCTGCGCAAAACCCCGTGGGCCCGCGAGAAAGTCGAAAAGCTCTACGTGAAGTTGATGCGCACCAAACGTCCGCTCTAAGGAATATAGATGCCCGCCGAGCCGACTCGACTGTCGCCCGTCATGAGCCGTTTTACCTGCTTGGCCGCCGTGCTGGGCTGGCTGGGATTGAGCATTCAGCTGTACCTGGTGTTTTACGGCCGCTGGAGTGTCAGCGCCAGCCAGCTGGGTGGGCTGGTGAGTTACTTCAGTTACTTCACGGTCCTGACCAATACGCTGGTGGCGACGGTGCTGACCTGCGCCGTGACTTCACGCGAGTCGAAGGGCCGTACGTTTTTTTTACAGCCATGGGTCAGCAGCGCGATTGCCGTGAGCATTACCCTGGTCGGTCTGGCGTACAGCCTGTTGTTGCGGCATTTGTGGCATCCGCAGGGCTGGCAGTTCATCGCCGACGAGTTGTTGCATGACGTCATGCCGCTGCTGTTTCTGTTCTATTGGTGGCGGTGCGTACCCAAGGGCACCTTGCGTCTTGGGCACATCGGTTTGTGGGCGATTTACCCGGTGCTGTATTTCGCTTTTACCTTGCTGCGCGGGCACTCGCTGGGGCTTTACCCGTATCCCTTTATTGATGTCGAAAAACTCGGTTATCCCCAGGTGTTCATCAATGCCAGCGGGATATTGCTGGGGTTTGTGCTGATTGCGCTGGTGGTGGTTGGGCTGGATCGCTGGCGCGGGACGGCGGCAGGCCGAGTTGGCATAGATCCAAAGTGAACATCGATTGTGGCGAGGGGGCTTGCCCCCGTTCGGCGGCGAAGCCGTCGTAATTCAACCAATGTGGTCTGCCTGATACAACCCGATTGAATGGTTTGGGGGTCGCTTCGCAACCCAACGGGGGCAAGCCCCCTCGCCACAGGAGTGCGTCGTTAGGCTTCGTCGTTGTCGTCGAGTTTCCAGTAGCCCACGGCTTTCACCTGATCCTGACTCAAACCCTTCTCGTCCAGCAGCACGCGGCGGATCTGTCGTGAGACTTTGGATTCTGTCGCGATCCACGCATACAACTCGCCGCTCGGCATTGGCAGCTGTTGCACGGTCGTCAGCAGGTGGTTCTTGCCACTTTCGCGCAAGACCCAGATCACCTTGACCTCCGCCTGGCTTTCGAGGACTTGCTGTTCGGCACCGTTTTCGATTTCCACCACCACCAGAGCGCGACGGTTGGCCGCCAGGCCTTCGAGGCGGCGGGCGATGGCAGGCAGGGCGGTCTCGTCGCCGATCAGCAGGTAACTGTCGAACACGTCCGGCACGACCATCGAGCCCCGTGGCCCGCCAATGTGCAGGAGCTGGCCGGGTGTGGCCTGAGCCGCCCAGGTCGCGGCGGGGCCATCGCCGTGCAATACAAAGTCGATGTCCAGTTCCAGCGTGTCCAAATCGTAACGACGGGGCGTGTAGTCACGCATCGCCGGCATTGGTCCGTTGTCCTTACCTGCACCGAGCACCAGGGTTTCCAGTGTTGCGTGTTCCGCTGCGGTTTGCGGGAAAAACAGCTTTACGTGGTCGTCGGTTCCGAGGCTGACGAAGCCGGCCAGTTCCGCTCCGCCGAGGGTGATCCGGCGCATGCGCGGGGTCAGGTCGACCACCCGCAGCACTTCCAGGCGACGGCGTTTGAGTTCGTGGCTGACGCGGTGAATGGTTTGCACGATGACGTCGGTCATTCGGCCTTCTCCTGAACAGATTGAACGACAGGGCCATCGACGATGGCTTTGGCGGTGTTGTTGAGCAGGTCGCGCACCCGCAGGATTTCCTCCGGGCTCCAGCGGCCGTGATGCATTTGCAAGGCATGACGCAGGTTGTGCACCGCTTCGTGGATCTCGGCCGGGCGGTCTTGCCCGCGCAACGAACGCTTGCTGACCTCGATGCGCATGCGCACGCCGTCCAGGGCAATTGCCTGCTCGCTTAATGACAGACGACCGGCGTCGGTGATGCTGTAGCGTTTTTTTCCAGCTTCGGCATCGCCGAGGATCATTTCGCTTTCTTCAAGAAAGGTCAGGGTCGGGTAGATCACGCCAGGGCTGGGGCTGTAGGCGCCATCGAACATGCTTTCGATCTGGCGGATCAGGTCGTAGCCGTGGCACGGCTGCTCGGCGATCAGCGCCAGCAACAGCAGTTTCAGATCGCCGGGGGCGAATACTCGCGGGCCGCGTCCACCGCGTTCGCGGCCGGGGGCAGGGCGTTTTTCGAAGCCGTCGCGGCCGTCTGTGTGTTCTCGGTGGGCATGATGGTCTCTCATTTTTAAGTGCTCTCGTCGTATTTAGATACAACTTAAGATATATCTTATGGCTTAGGCAAGCGTCCTGGACCAACGGTCGCCCTCCTGTCGGCCTTGGGCGGCGCTTAAGACCACGCGCAATAAATGATGAGTCGATTGCTTTTTTAGAGTAATTTAACTAATTATAAAGTTAAGCTGTTGATCATTAACCAAGTGCCGGGAGTTAAGTAGTACCGGTCTTACAGAAGTTGGGTTAGTTCTTGTCTGTGTGCTTTTTTAGTTAGAGCTGTGTGTAGTATTTCTCTGAGGGTAAAGAAGTGCTGTTAGTGCTTTTTTGACTTTTCTCCTGCGGCTCGAAAGTCGTTGTTACTACCTGTTCTTAGGAAGTTGCGTACTTACTTTCTCAACGGATTTGACGATCATTCTCCGGCGTCGAAAGTTAAGCGAAATCGCCATCGTTGTATTGAGTGGTATTCGCATTTCAAGACTTTCCTCTGCCCAATCCTTTGAAATTGACAGGTACTTAATAATGTTCAAGAAGCTTGCAATCGCCGTTCCGATGACCCTCCTGGCTCTCAGCTCTTCGATGGTGTTCGCTGCGGAAGAAGCGCGTTCGTCCATCAACATCAGCGCTAATATCCCCACCAATGCATTCCACGCCCAACCGGTGAATCCTGACTTCGGTAAAGATGAAAAAATGGCCTGGAACGTGATATCCGAGACCTTGAGCCCGCTGCGTGCGGCTTACGATATCCGCCACACTAACGGTTCGGTCAATGCTTACGTGGAAGGTGGTCCGCAACCCCTGAGCAACGGCAACAACAACATTCCGATGACCTACACCTTCAACGGCGTAACCTTGACCGCTTTTTCCAAAGAAGTGGTCAGCGATGCCGCATCCAACGGGGGCATGCGGGCTGATCTGGTGATTACTGCCGCCCCGCCTATTAGCACTCAGACAGGTTTTTACACGGCCAACCCAGTCGTGATCTTCGATGCCGTTCCGCGCATCTAAGTCAGTCATGACTTAAGGCTCAGCCTTATTCGTTAACACTTACCGGTCGATGGGTAATCACTGCCTGTCGATCGGGTTTCAACGCATTTATCTTCAGAGTATCCCGTTCATGTTCCCGATGACTCCCATCGCGACGGCGCTTGCCCTATGTTTTTGTGCAACCGCCCTGGCCGCGCCAGCGGACAACGGCCACACACCCCGAAGTTTGCTTGCGCAAGCCAAGGGTTTACCGAGCGAGTTCGAAGAGCACTTCTTTGATGTACCGCTGGCGGTGCGAGTGGAACTTGATCAACAGTTTCTTGGTGAGGCGATGGTCGTGTTGACCCGCGACGATCGAATCACCTTAGTTGACTTCAATGATGTCAGCGACAGCACAATCAAGCCCAGCGAACGCGACATCTGGGCCAACCATCTGAAACAAGGTGTGGCGCTGGGCGCCTGCCAGACCAACTGCCCCGAACAACTGTTGGCCGTGCACTACAGCCTCGAAAACTCGCTGGTGTCGATTCTCACGGAGAACGCCGAACGGGACGATCAGGTGCAGCAGTATTACAACCTGCCCGAAGGCGGCAGCACTGGCTTGATCCTGCGTAATCAATTGAACCTCAATGGCGGTCAGGATCAGGACCTTGGTGGCCGTTATGGCCTGGGAACCAGCAGCAGCCTGGGCAACTGGACACAGAGTTTCAACATGCAACTGGCTCGCCTGGGCGGTCCGGACGATCAGCTGTACCACGCCGTACACGAGCTCTACAGTCAGCGTGAGCTGCAAGGCAGCTTCCTGCGCCTGGGCTATTTCATGCCCAATTCCGAAGGCCTAAGCCGCCAGCCACGTTCGTTCGGCGCCAGCCCCGACACGGCGGTGGGGGTGATGTACGGCAGCTCTGACAGTCTGGCGATCGACAACCCGAAACCTGCGGTGTACCCGATTTATGTCACCGCCAATCGCCAGGCTTCGGTGGAGATCTACCGCAATGGGCTGATGATCAACACCCAGCCGGTGGACGCGGGGTTACAGACGCTGGATACCCGGCCATTGCCCGGTGGTATCTACGAAGTAGAAGTGCGTCTGATTGAAGACGGTCAGATCACCTCGACCACCCAGGAGCTGGTGTACAAGCCCAGCAACTGGCGTAACCACGATGAGCGCTGGCGCTACAACCTGTTCGCCGGTCAGGAAAGCAAACTGTGGAGTAACTGGCAGGATCAGGCTAGCGGTGAAATGACCGCTGGCGCCGCGCTCAATTACTTGTTGCACCCACGGGTGATTCTCGGGGTTTCCGGGCGTCAGGTTCGAGAGACGATGCAATACGGTTCGTCGATTGACTGGACGCTGGCCAACGACGTCAGCCTTTTCGCCAATGTCTATCAGACCAAGGACCACGGCACCGGCCTTGATGTGCAGACGATGTACAACTATGGCGCCGGCAGCCTGTTCCTGAGTCATAACCGCAGTTGGCTCGACACCACCGACATCTTTGAAACCTTGCCCGACGGTACGCGGGTGCGCCAGCGCAATGTGTTTGTCGGCCAGACCAGCAATTCGTCATTGGCGCTCAACCACCGCGTTACCAGCAAAAGCTCGGTCAATGCGCGGGTCTCGCATAGCGAGGGCAACGTTGAAGGGATGGGGCTGGATCTGGGCTGGACCCAGCGCAGCACTCTGTTCGGCAACGATGCCAACTGGCGCTTTTCGCTGTTTGACCGACCCGGAAGCGTCAGCAGTGGTGACTCGCGCAATCGCGGGGTCGACCTGACGCTCAGCCTGGCGCTCGGCAGCCCCGGTGAGCAGTGGTCCGGCAGCATCGGCTCACGCACTTCTCGTGAGGGCGGACGCGACAACAATGCCTCGCTGACCTACCGCAAAGACCTGCAAGACCATGTGCTGCAGAGCGTATCGGCCACCGCGATGTCCGACACTTACGGTCTCGGTCTGTCCGGTACCACCAGTTTCAGTACGGAGGTAGTCAATGGCGATGCGTTCGTTCAGCGCTCGTCTTTCAGTAACAACTTGACCGGCGGCTTGAACCTGGACAGCACGATTGCCACCAGCGGCAAGCACTTGGTCATGACCCACCAGCAGCAGGGCAGCGGGGCAGGGATGATCGTCGATGTGGAGTCCGATCTCGATCAAATCGCCCTGCGCGCCGATGACCTCAGCGGCGGCAGCGCCCGTCTGCGTCCGGGTCGCAATTTCATTCCGATCACCGCGTACAAGAGCAGTTCGGTGAGCTTCGACTTCGAAGGCAACCATGTGCCCGCCGCGACCATCCAGCCAGCCCGTACCAGCTATCACTTGAACAAGGGCGGCGTGGACTATCGCAAGATCCGCGTGATGAAAACCCTCACCGTCCTTGGGCGTCTGGTTGACCCCACGGGCAAGCCGCTCAAGGGCCATCACATCATCAACCACGCCAGCCGTGGGGTCAGTGAAGTGGACGGCTTCTTCTCGATGGAAATGAACGCCGGTTCACCGACCCTCGAAGTGCGGCATGGCAATCAGTTGCTGTGTCAGTTCCGGCTGGACCCGAGCCGTGGGCGTACTGAAAACAATGTGTTGATGATCGGGGATTTGCGCTGCAGCCCAGACACGCTGGCAGACGTTGGCGATGCCGTGCAGAGCGCCGGTTGATGTGTGTTGCTCAATCTCTGGAGTCCGCAAAATGATGAGCTTTTTGACAGTGCGATGGCGCACGGCAAGAACGATATTCATCACTGCCTGCCTGGTTGTCACGCCGTTGCAGGCGGGAGCGGTGGTTAAGCAGATCACCGCCACTTTCAACCCTGACCCGAGCAATCCGCAGAACAATGAATTCAGGAACACGACGCGCAATGAAGGATTCTGCACTTCCCAACCAGCCACCTGTTTGGCTCACAATATTTTCAGTCTGCGCTCACATGTCGTAGGTGTTGAGTCCACTGGCCCCATCCAGCCCAACCACACAGACGTACGACAGGGCGCGATGATCAAGACGCCAGCCGCCTGGCGAACGTTGCCAGTGTTGAACCGCGAAACGGGCGAAGCGACCACAGTGGAAGTTCGCATTGCCGGGATGGGCGCTGTTTATCGGCTTAGCGACGACGTGAGGGATATCACGGGCGAACCGGATATGTACCAGTCCCATCGGGTGTTGTGGGCAACCGATGATTGGCGACATGCGCCCAGTCCCTGCGTAGCAATCGGCCCTATAAGCCATCACGGTACCACGGGCTTCGGATTTTTCTGGCTGACCCCCACAGAAGCGGTGTGTGCCAAACAGGCCAAATTTCTTATTCCCGGTTTCAGTTATCGGTATCTGGATTTCACCTACGAACTGCGCACGCCGGATCCGCTGAAGATGTCCTCGGGTGTCTACCAGGGCATGCAGGTCTACACCATCGGTCCCGGTGGCGACTTCGATCTGGGCGATGTCGTCGTAGCCGCGGACGGGCTCATCCAGCTCGACTTCACCCTGACCGTCGAACACACCCTCAAAGTCGAAATTCCGCCGGGCGGCAACCGGATTGAACTGGTGCCGCAAGGTGGCTGGCAAGCCTGGTTGCAACAGGGCCGTAAACCCACACGCCTGTTCCGGGACCAGACTTTCAATATCTCGGCCAGTTCGCGCTTCAAGATGAAACTTGAATGTGAATACACCCAGGACGGCAAAACCTGCTCTTTGCGAGAGCCGGTGACCGGTCATGTCGTACCGCTGAACGTCAGCGTCAGTCTTCCCCATGGCGTGTCCGATGTTGGCGGTCTACCCGTCAATCGTAGGCCACTGCTGCGTGATGGCAGCGGCACTGAACTGTTCCAGCCGGGCGTTTATGTCGACCGCAAACCGGGAACCCTGCACTTCGAAATTCCTTCAAGCGAAGTGGCAGAGATGATTCGTCCCGAATCACAACGGCAGTACTCGGGAAGTGTGACGGTTATCTGGGATTCAGAGGTTTAGTGCGTCGCGTCATTGCGGCATTCATTCAAGGAGGGACAGGACTATGAAACGCCTGGTGGCATTATTTGGTTTTTGCTTATTTACCCAGACGGCTCACGCCGGCCCGAGTATCAATGTCGGGACCGTGTATGACTATCTGGACGGGGACAAAAGTACTTACTTGAAACGCGTGTTCAACGGAGGTGACAGCACCGCGTTCGTCAAGGTCAATATTCTCGAAATTATTTATGACGCCGATGGCAGCGCACGGGAAGAGCCGCTCAAAACCCAGGCCGACGCGACCGCGCGTGATGGCTTGATGGCCAGCCCGGCCCGATTGATCGTGCCGGCCAACGGCATGCAGGGCACGCGCCTGTTGTATATGGGCGAGCGTGAGAAAGAGCGGTATTTCCGGGTGCGTTTTGTACCGGTGGTTCCGGAGAAGGAAGACGAGTTCGCGGTCTCCAGCGAAGACCGTGAAGATTACAAGAAAGGCCTGTCCGCCGGGGTCAATGTGCTGGCCGGGTACGGCACGGTATTTTTCGTGCGACCCAAGGAAACCCGCTTCGACAGCGCGATCGAGAACGACGCGCGCAACTACCGGATTCGCAACAACGGCAACAGCGTGGTGGTGATCGATGAGTTCAAGGACTGCGCGGTGAAAAACGAGCAGGACTGCCAGCCGACGACCAAGCATCACATTCTTGCGGGCCGGACCTTTCAGTTCGAGAAACAGGCCGGTCGTGAATACCGCTTCACTCTGGTTGAAGGCGAGAAAAGCAAAAAACTCGACGTGAAGGGATAACGCCAGGTGATGAGCATGTTCAAAAAACTGACTGTCGTGCCTTTGTCGGCTGTTGCCCTGTGGGCCTGTACTTCGGCGTTTGCAGCCCGCGAGGTGCATCACTTCGAGGTGTTCGTGACGGTCCCGAGCCAGGCGTTCTACGTCATTCCGGCGGACTCTGGCTGGATACATCGTGAGCAGCAACTGCCGTGGAATCTGGTGACGTCGACCTTGGGCGGCTTGCGCAAGTATTTCGATGTCAAGAATGAAGCCGGTTCGATCAAGGCCCGGCTTGAAGGCAGGCCTTATCTGTCCAACGGCACCGATGCCCATGACATTGGCTTGCGTGTTCTGTTCAACGGCACGTTATTGAGCGAGCTGGAAAGCAGCGAAGTGGTTTCCCTGAGCGATGCCGCCCTGGGTAAACGGGTTTTGCTGGAAGTCATACCCGTGCCGCCCGTCGATGGGGTTTATAAACCCGGCAATTACTTTGGCAGCGTCAATATGACTTTTAATGCGGTGTTACCGAAATGATGAGCTTATTGAGCGGGCGACTGGCCCGGACACTGAGTGGCTGTGTATTGAGCAGTCTGGTGTGCGCTGTGTTTGCAATGCAGGCGCAAGCGGTGGTGCTGGACATTGAGGCGGTGTTCGAGCCCGACTCGGCGAAGCCGCAAAAAAATGAATTCGTCAATAAAACACCCTCTGTGGGTTTCTGTAATCAGGTCCCGGTGGCCTGTGAACCCTTTAACCTTTTCAGTCTTCGAGCGCCCATTTTATTCACGGCCAATGCGCCGATTCTGGCCAATCATGCCGACCCTCGCCAGGGCGGCATGGCCCGGGTTCCCTCGGAATGGAGAGACGTGCGCGTTACGCATGAGTCAGGTGATTCCAAAGTGCTTTCCATACGGATCGGCGGTATTGGTCACGAAGCGTCAATTCCCCGCGCCGTTTCCGAGTTAACCGGGGGTGGGTATTGGGATCAACTGTGGGAAGGTGGGGGCTGGGTTTATCCCCGGGCTCCTTGCCAGGGTGTTGGTTGGTATACCCATGGACCTAGGGGTTACAACAGTTTCTGGAGAGTCCCGGAGGGGGCGGGTGTGTGCAGCAAAAAGGCGCTTTTCGACATTCCGATGTCCTTTCGGTATCTGTATTTCGTTTTCGCTTATGAACTGCGAACACCTGACCCGCTGAACATGGTGGCGGGTAAATACACCGGTTCTATTAACTATATGGTCGGCCCTCATCAGGATTTCGATATGGGCGATGTCATGATTCCAAGTGACAACCAACTGACCCTCAGCTTCTCTCTGGATGTTCGGCATACGCTCAAGGTCGAGATTCCACCCGGTGGCAATCGCGTCGAACTGGCCCCTCAGGGGGGATGGCAGGCCTGGCTGACTCAGGGGCGCAAGCCAACGCGGCTGTTTCGTGATCAGACGTTCAATATTTCGGCGTCGAGTCGTTTCAAGATGCTCGTGGAGTGCCAGATTCCGGGGCTGTTCGATTGCATGGTTCGTGATCCGGTTTCACAACGCGCAGCCACGGTGCAGCTCAGTGTCAGCCTGCCCAACGGCTTGACGGACGTCAGCGGGCAACCGGTCAAACGTCGTCCGTTGCGCGTGGGCGGGGTGAATGCGCAAGCATTCAAACCCGGGTTTTATGTGGATCGGGCTCCAGGTGTTTTGCACTTCGAGATTGCACGCGCTTACGTGGACTACATGTTGAAACCCGGCGAAGCGGCCAACTATTCCGGGAGTATCACGGTGATCTGGGACTCCGAAGTGGGATAACCGTGAGGCGCGAACCGGTTTGCATGTAACGCCCTGAAAGCTGCTCCGCGAGCTTTCAGGGCGGGTTACCTCTACACGGCCTTGCGCAACGCCTCGCGTGTCAACCGCCTGCTCAGCTGCTTCTCCTCGTAGCCGATGTCGTTCAACAACCTGCCATAGGCCTCATCGGTCATGTCCTCATTGGTGAGTACAACGCTGTCGTCGACGTTTAATTGCCTGGCGAGGTCCTGGACACGCTGTTTGAGTGCCCGTCGTTGCGCAATCTGCATGCCTTTGGAACGGGCCCAGGCGTGTTGAGCGTCGCGCAACTCATCCAGCAGGTCGGTCTTGTTTTCGTACAGTCGGGCATTGCGCCTGAATTCGATCGGGTAGGTGTTGCGCAGGTATTTCTCCCAGAACGGCTGTTCGAGCATGTCGTTGATCAAGCCATCGCCGGCTTCCATCGACATCACTGTGTTAAAGGCCGTGTCGAGGGTTTCTGCGCTCACGCCAGCCACTCGTCGATGCAACATGATCTCCGATTGCCACGGCAAATCGAGGCGTTGCGCCAGACCGCTCTCATAGGCGAGGTACACCTCAACCTCATCGGGATTACCTGGCCGGCTGCCGAAATCGGCACGTGCAATGTCATCCACCCGCGCGAGACGAGCGGCGCCTTTGGCCAGGGTCACCAACCTGCTTTCAAGGATCGCGCCCGACGTCGACAAGGCATAGGCTTCGGATGCGAGCACCTTGATGCCCATATGGTTGAACACCTGGGCCCCTGCATCAGCGCAGGTGGTAGGCGCTGTCGCCATCTCGAACAGTTCCTTGCGCAACTCGCTGTCCAGATCAATGGCCTCGATCATTCGCCATACCCGGCTGCTGAGCTGTCTGCGCATTTCCCCGCCGGCCCGGTAATCGGCCGAGAGGGTCTGCTTCTGGATCAGCAAGAAAAAACCCTCAGAATCAGGTTCGGTCATCAAGTCGTGCCAGGCTTCCTGCCGGAAAGTGCCCAGCCCGGAGACCTCGGCACTCCACCATTGAGAGTCGTCGTTCATTGGCCATTGGGCCATCGCATCGGTAGCGGCGTCGGTATAGAGCTGCTTGGGAGAAATGCCGACCGAGCGCCGATACTCTTTGAAAATGACCAGATTTACCTCTGAAAGATTTCTTTCGTACAAACGGGTTCGCGCCACGATGAATGCATCCTCCGAGCCGGGTACGACGGTCGGAATTTTACTGATCGGGTTCTCCTGCAGATCCAGAAAAAAACCACGCGGTCGACGCTTGCTGATGGGCGCGAAGAGGCCGTCGGGCCACGTGGTTGCGCCCGTGTTGCTCAAACTCAGGATGCTCAGCTTGGGCATGCGTTCAACGTTCGGTAACCTGGTCAATTGCGGGTTGTCATCGAGCCTGAGCGTTTCCATGTGGGTCAGGTTTCGCAGTTGTTCGACAGTCGAGGGTGTCAACGTGATGTCGTTGTTCATCAGCCGCAAAGTACGCAGGTAATGCATCTTGCCAATGCTTGCAGGCAGCTGCGTCAGCCCGCAACTCCTGGCACTCAGTTGCCGAAGATGGGGGAAGTCCTTCAACAGCCCCGTAGAGGTTGCGGAAAAGGTCGCGCGGTCCAGGTTCAAGGTGCTGACCTGATCGAGGTAGTGCTTGATATCCGGCAGCTCTTTCCACCAGCGTTCGAGATCAAGAACATCGAACTCTGTCGACAGATCCAGCGCATAGCCGCCGTCGACGGTGGTACTGCGTTCGCCGAAGACAGTGGGTTTTCTTTTAAAACAATCGACGAGCCGTTCGCAAATGTGCAGACCGCCACCATTCACGAACCCCTGACGATCCGGACCCCACGTATCAGGTTGCTGGTATCGCCACCGATGGAGCAACACGCGAAGGTCATCCAGTTCACGGTCCAGTCTCGTCAGTGTCTGATGCCCTTGCTCTTGCGAGCCCAGGGATCGAACAAAGGTATTGACCTCCCTATCGTTGAAGTGGGTACAGGTCCTGCACCCGTTCGGTGAGCGTGGCTGCTGTGATGGAAAAGCCGGGACCGCGCAACAGCAGCATGTCTTCATGGTCAGCCAACGGACGGATCGGCGGTGCGGCGAGCGCTGTGCGGCGTTCGGCCGGCGTCTCGGTCTTGACCATCACCCATTGCTTGAAAAATGCACCCTGGCCAGGCCGATAACCCAATTGCGTTTGTTGGTTTTTCGGCAAGGCCTTGAGCACCGCTTCGTAAAAGTCAGCGGCGTCATGCAGTTTGTGGTTTTCGGCGTCCCAGACTTCGAATCGGTTCATGTCATCCCTGACCAGCAGCCGGACCGTCGATGCGTCCTGCGCACCCACACTGCCGCGCAGTGGTCCGGCATCGCTGCCTTCGCGAACCTCGATGCGCAATTGCGCGAACGTATCGGTATGAATCCTGAGCGCGTTCAGCACCAGGCGTTCGGTTTCGGGCACCCACTGCGCCCCATCGTGAAAACCTTCATACGCATGGTTGGTCCGTGCTTCGAAGGCCGCTTCACGCGCGCGGATCTTGAGGTCCAACGGTAGGCGTTGCTCCTGGGTCATGCGCTGGAGGTTCGCACCCTCGCTACTGTTCAACAACGTCTGTGCCGCTCGGGACGGCAGCTCTGGAAATGCCTGGCGAATGAGCCGGACCCGCGGATCGTTGGACGCTTCTGCCCCCTGATACAGCTGATTGACGATATCGGCGTTCAGGCGGTTTGCTTCGTCCGCCAGACGATTTCGCAGCGCTTGCACCTGTTCGCTGTTGGCGGTTGGTCGACCGAGCACCGCTTGCAGTTCTTCTTTGCTGAGGAACTCGACAAGGCTTGGCGCAAACCGGTCGCTCAGGAGGTGGGACAGACTGGTGGAAAGGGTTTGCTCGCCAGTCGCGTCGGCATTGCCGTACTGGCGAAAACGCCCCGACATGTCGGCGTTTTCATAGACCCTCAGGGCTTTATCCGAAGGCCAGCCGTCCAGGTAAGTCGCCAGCGGTTCAAACCAGTAAGACGATGAGTCCAGAGGCAGGCCTGTTCGAATCCGCTGAATGGTTTGCCGGGTCTGGCGCTGGATGTTCAAGCGTTTTAGGCTGTCGTCCAGTAACGGTGGCGGGACCGTGTTGTCGACGTACATCCGACGCAACGCACCGTCGTCGGTACCACTGGCGATGCGAACTTGCTCCAGCTCTGCGTCGCTGAAACCGTCCACGGAGTGGCCGAGACGACGCATCAGTGTCGGGCTTCCCCACGCGCGTGGATTTTCGCCTTCGTGGGTCCAGGCACCGAGACCGTTGTGTTTCAACTCGGGTAAATAGGTGTTGGAACGGTGTGGATGCTTGACGCGATAGCTGCCCGTTTTCGGGTCTTGCTGCACGGCGTAATGTTTTTCATCCAGCGGCAAAATGTCCTGGCCTTCGTGGGAGTGAATACCCAACGCGTCAGGCCTGGAGTTGGCCGGTAACGTGTAGTCCGGCAGTTCGTAAGGTTCGAGATCGGGGTGCCACAGGCGGGGCTGGCCATTGGGCAGTTCCACTGGTTTCATGCCTTCGATCAACGGCGAGAGCTTCAAGCGAGCGAACTGGCCAATCTGCACGCCCGCCGCGAATGCCGCCAGTTGAACAACGTCGGTCACCACACCCACGATATGCTCGGCGGCTTCGATCCACAGGCCTTCTGCCAGGTCGACGATGGATTCGATGACGTCGCTGGCAATCTGGTAAGCGGTGTAGGCCATCATCAATTCTCCCAGGCCCGGGACGAAGGGGGTGGCGATCATCAGCGCGACGTTGAAGAGGTCCGAGACTATTTTTTTGAAATTGTCCCACCAGGCCCAACGGGCGTTGCGATCGGTATCGGCGGTGGACACGGCGATGTGTCGGGCGTCATTGAGGATCTTGTTCAGTTTTTGCTGATAGAGGTACTCCCAGAATTTGCCAGGGATCGGTGTGGTGCTGAAATGCAGATTGGGCTTGGTGACCGGGACTTCCTGCCAGCTAGGACTCTGGTCCAGCGGTTCTTTCTGATGCCATTTCACCTCGAACAGGCGTTGTTGCAACCCTGCGAAAAAGTGCCCTCGCTCTTGCTGATCGACGAACCGGCTGAAGTACTGCCGGTAAGTCATTCCAGTGGACGATATGACGTCGTTGTCGCGCAGTTGGCGAGTCAGTTCATTCATGAAAGCGACGGTTGACGGGTACTCTTTCAGTGGATGCTCAGGGTCCTGCGGGACATAAGCGAACACTGGCGTAACGTCGCGGATCTTTTGTTCCGGGCTCGGTGTAATCAACACGATTCCGGTCAGGAGGTTGTCCAGGATGGACAGTTCAGCGAACTGCATCACCCGGCCTTTGCGGGTGAGGTTGCGCTGGCCATCGAGCATCATCAGGATCAGGTCGCGAGCGTCGGCGTCAATGTCGCCGGTCATCACCGCCTGTTGCGCGGCCGCTTTAAAGGCGGCTTTCTGGCTCTCGACAATGTTGAGTTTCAAAAAGCCCTGTGCGAGGCCGTCACTGGGCAGCAACTGTTCTTCGAGGTATTTCGTATAGCGCGCGCCAATGTCCAGTTCGCGGCACAGGGCCTGGAA
The DNA here is from genome assembly GCF_018986375.1 of Pseudomonas sp. CVAP#3. Classification (NCBI taxonomy): domain Bacteria; kingdom Pseudomonadati; phylum Pseudomonadota; class Gammaproteobacteria; order Pseudomonadales; family Pseudomonadaceae; genus Pseudomonas; species Pseudomonas sp. CVAP#3. The sequence goes on along the minus strand of NZ_JAHMSC010000001.1, from coordinate 390,512 downwards.
CTGGGCGATGGACATTTTGCGTTTGATCGCCAGGATGTCGAAGTGCCCGCGAGCATCGGGCTTGCTGATGAAGTCGGAGTCTGGCTCACAGGTTTCAGTACGCGCGAAGTTGTGTAAGGCGGCGTCCAGCAGCGAAACGGTTCGGGTGACAACGCCGCCGGATGTGTTGATGACATACCAAGGGCGTTCCTTGGGTAGATAGAGGTGCAAGTAAGTGGTTCTGACATTGGCATTGACGCCGAACTGTTTTATCAGTGCATGGGTGAGCATGGGTTCTGCGAACTCATAAACATCTTGTAACTTATCAATAAACCGGTCCACCTTGTTTTGAGAGGACCAGAGTTTAAGGTTGGCCTCTTGTAACCGCGCGTGATGGAAGTCTGTGGCGGTTGTTATCCATGGCGCAGGCCGTATTTTTGTGAGGCTAAGCTCCCGAACCCTTTGCAATGAAGTGTTCTTGAAAGCGGGGTGGATCCGGCTCTTGATGAAGTCGTAATGGCGGCCTTTATTATCGCTTGCCTCCAGTGACTGGCGAGCAGAGATACTTCCTTGTAAGTCAGACATGCTTTTAATAAACCTTGAGTCTTTATCGGGGGTATCAGCCTAACTCCCGGGGCTCAAAGTAAAAGTCTGAAATTCAACTGTTAAACAGGCGTTCGCGCGGATAAGGCATTGAAATTTACAATGCCGAAAACAACTAATTACTACCTTCCTTTAATGTTCTGCTTCATCAGCGCTGCGCTACGTTGACAGGCAGACACAGCGTGTTGCTCCCCGGTTGCAAATACGGTGTGAGAATCGGTGCCATGCCTTTAAGTACCTGCACCGGCAACGCCGAGGTGAATTTAAAGGATTCGGCCGAGGCGCCAGGCACGAAGGCGGTGAGGGTGCCGAAGTGATGCTCGCCAATGTAGAACACGAACGTGGCGGTGCGGTTGATCGATTTCGAGCTCAGCACCCGCCCGCCGGAACCGAAGGCTTCAATGCGGTTGTCACCGGTGCCGGTCTTGCCGCCCATGGCCAGCGGGGTGCCGTTTGGCAGTTTGAACGTACCGGCGACCCGTTTGGCGGTACCGGCGTCGACCACTTGCGACAACGCTTCGCGCATCGCCGTCGCCACTTCGGATGGCATCACGCGTTTGCCTTTGTCCGGGTCATTGATCACCGTTGTCTCATACGGCGTGCCGGCGGCGAAATGCAGGCTGTCGATGCGCAGGGTCGGCATCCGCACGCCATCGTTGAGGATCGTCCCGATCAGCTCTGCCAGAGCCGCTGGCCGATCGCCGGAGCTGCCGATGGCGGTGGCCAGTGACGGCACCAGGTGGTCGAACGGGTAGCCGACTTTCTGCCAGCGCTGGTGAATGTCGAGGAAGGCTTCGATCTCCAGCATGGTCCGGATGCGGCTGTCGCGAGCGCTCTTGTGCCGGCTCTTGAACAGCCAGCTGTAGACTTCCTGACGCTCGAATTCACTGGCTTTGACGATCTGGCTGAACTTGGCGTCGGGGTGGTTCAGCAAGTAGCCCATCAGCCACAGATCCAGTGGGTGGACCTTGGCGATGAAGCCTTGATCGGGCAGGTCAAAGGCGCCTGGTCCGTAGGTTTTATAGAGTTTTTCCAGGCGCTCGTCAGTGAGCTTTTCGTTGAGCTTGCCGGCGGTTCTGTCGATATTCTTATCGGTGTTTTTGGCCGTTTTCAGGTGTGCGCGCACAAAGCTGTTGAAGCTTTCCTGACTGGCTTCGGGCAGCAGGTAACGGTGCACCGCGGCCAGACGAATCGCCGTCGGGTGCATGCTGTCGAGGAAGGTCTCGAGGCGAGCCTGAGTGTCTTTTTTCTGGTACTTCTTCCAGAAGCGCAGTAAAAACGCGGTGCCTTCATGGTCGGCGAATTGCGCCAGATATTCCTGGCGCCGTGGGTTGTCATCGTCACTGAGCAACTGGCCGCTGCTGTTGGGCCCCGAGTAGGTGCTGTAGCGCACCAGGTCGCGCATCAGGCGAATGAACGGCAGGTTGATCGATTCGCGCAGGGCATCGCGCAGGGTCGGGCTGCGGCCGTTGTCTTCCTTGCGGAAGTTGTGAAAGGTGTGCAGGCCGCCACCCGTGAAAAATGATTCGCCGGGGTTGGCCGAGTACGTACGGTTGAGCGCCGCATCGAGCATTTTCGGCAGGCTGCGGTCGGTGTTCTGGATCAGGTAATCGACGGCCCAGCGGCTAATCACGTCCTGCTCGGGGACAGCGGTTTTTTTCAGCACGGCCGGTGGCTGGTCGCCATAACGGTCGTGCAGTTCGGAGATGATTTGCAGGTAGGAGGTCAACACCCGCAGTTTGGCGGTGGAGCCCAGTTCCAGTTTGCTGCCTTCGTTGATGTCGAAGGGCTGATCGGTGCTGTCGGTCTGCACGCGCACCCGCGAGCCATCGGGGGTGCGCTCGAACAGGGTGAAGCTGTAACGCACCTGGGTCGTGCTGGTGGGGGTCAGCAAGTGTTCGCCAAGCAGGCCCAGTTGCGCCGCGTAGGTCGGGTCGGCCAAATGCTTGAGGTACGCGGTGGCCTTGGTTTGCAGGTCGTACTGCAAGGTGCTGGTGGCCGACAGATCAAGGCGATCGAGGTCATACAAAGGGCGATTGAGCAGGGCGGCCAGTCGACTGCGCGCCACACTGATGCCCTTGTTGGATTCAATCGGTTGAATGGTCGGCTGTTGTTGCCAGTCGCGGTAGGTCACCTTGCTGGCCAGTGCGGCAGCGGCCAGCGGGTCGTCGATCACAGCGTTTTGTGCGAGCAGGCGGATGTGGCTGTCGGTGAGTTCTGCCAGTTCGTCACGGCCATTGGCCAAGTAGTGTGAAGGCCGGCGCTGGGCGATCATCAGCGACAGTACCTGACGCAGGGCCAGACCGCGTTGAGACAGACTCAGCGGGTCACTGGCAACACTCGTCAGGGCTCTATTGACCTGATTGAAGTCGGCGCCGTACCACACGCGCAACCCTTCGGCCATGCCATGCACTTCACCGTGGCCGGGCACCGCCGACAGCGGCACGCTGTTGAGGTAATCGCGCACGATGTTTTGACGAGCCTCGAGGGTTTGCGGGCCATCTTGATAAGCGCGCACGCTGGCGGAAATCATCTGGCGGATTTTCTCGCTGCCCGACACGGTGAGGCCATCGGGCGAGTGGCGGTATTTTTCCAGCTGAGTGGCCAGGGTGCTGCCACCGGCAGTCTGACCGGGCAGGTGCAGCAGCTTGGCAACTTGCGACCAGGCCGCCTTGCCAAAACGCGGCCAGTCCACAGCGGGGTTTGCCAGCGGTTGTTTGGGGTCGAGCAGTTCGCGGTTCTCGATGAATAGCAGGCTGTGCACCACCAGCGGCGGGATCGCGGCAAAGCTCGAATACAGCTGCTGCGGATAGTTGTATTGATACAAGGGCAACGCGCGGCAGTCGGTAATGGATAAACCGGCCTGGATTTTTTCCGCGTAGGGCACGAAGAAGCCCTTTTCGCTGTAGTTGAACAGTTTCGGTGAGAAACGGGTTTGTGCGGAGATCATGTAGCCACGCTTGAGCAAGCGCGGCAAAAACTCACCCAGAGAACTGTAGCCCAGGCGCTTGTCGAAAGGCCCTGCACCCGGATAGAAAATTGAATCGCTGGGCCCCGGTTGCATCGAGTAACTCAGCGATGCAGCAAACTGGCTGAATTCGCGCGCCTGCAGTTTCGAGGTACGCATTTCCTTGGAGGCTGCCCAGCCGAGCGCGACCAGAGCAATCAGTAACAACAACCAGAACAGTCGCCAGCCATAACGAGGACGGCGAGGTTTTTTCGGTGAAGGCGCTTCTTCCACGTTGTCAGTTGGCACAACAGCTTCACTCGAATCGGATTGCCACAAAGCGCCCATAGTCGATTGATCCATTTACGCAGATTGATCGGACTTGTCTGAAGCTTAGTCGCTGGTTGGAACCGGTGAAAAATTTGTGAATGCAAAAAAACACGAACCCATCACTGACCGTGGCGAGGGAGCTTGCTCCCGCTGGAGTGCGAAGCAGTCCCAAACCTGCGAGCGCGGTTTGTCAGGTGAATCGCGTTCGTCTGATCTGCGGCGGCTTCGCCCCCGAGCGGGAGCAAGCTCCCTCGCCACGGAGGCAGGTACTGTTCTATTGATGTGGTCAGAGCCAGCTTGCATCCCAGAGCGGATAGTCTCCGATGTTTTCCACCAACCCGGCCCGCAATGGGTTGGCGACGATGTATCGGGCGAATGGGCGCAGGTCTTCACCGTCGCGTATTGCCCTGTCGTGGTAGCCGCTTTGCCAGAAGGCTCCTGAGCCATTGACCGCTCTATTGATAGTGAGTGTGCTACGAGATTTGATTGATTGCATGACCTGAGACAGGGTGCGTTGCTTCAGTTCAAGCAACCAGTGGAAATGATCAGGCATGACGACCCAGGCCAGAGAGTCGACTTGATTTCTCTCATGAGCCCGTTTCATTTCTGTTACCAGCAATCGGCCTATACGCCAGTCGGCGAAGAGCGGGCACCGCTTGTGAACGACGGTCGTGACCATATAGGCCCGTCCGGGTTCAGAGTACCTGCCACGGCGTAGACAATGAGAGTTTGGGCGGGGATGCATTCCATTGCGTCCTTGGGTCTGGGGTATCAATTGACCTTAGCTGCCTAGCCATAGAGTCGAAGCTTCCACTGCTGAGTGAAAAGTCCGAAAACACTGAAGTCCTCAATGTGGCGAGGGAGCTTGCTCCCGCTGGAGTGCGAAGCAGTCCCAAACCTGCGAGCGCGGTTTGTCAGGTGAATCGCGTTTATCTGTTCTGCGGCGGCTTCGCCCCCGAGCGGGAGCAAGCTCCCTCGCCACAGAGGATAGAGGTTGTCTGAGAGTATTGGGCTAGAGCCATCAAGCCGGTAAATACGGTCTAGGTAGGGGCATGACGCCGCACCATTGCTGTGCAATACTCGGTGCCGCTTCGCTGGCGAGTTCAAGGCTGAATCCCAGGTAATGCCCCTCCGCAAGGACCGCTTTTGCCGAGAGTTCTGGCTTAATCTTGTCGTTTATATAGTGAAAAGCCCTGCATTGAGCTTTTTATACTGCACGCCCCGCTGATCTTGCAGGTTTTGTCCTACAAGACGTATCTACCCATGAAGTGGATCCGGTTTCAGGAGGTTCAGGCTTATCGGTCTGTACCTCGACACTCGGTGGCTATATCCAATAACAAGATGAGGTTTGTACCCTATGACCGTCGGCAATCACCTGCCCCACGGCGAGACCGCTCAGGGCGGCCCGCTCAAACGCGAACTCGGCGAACGGCATATTCGCTTGATGGCGCTCGGCGCCTGTATCGGTGTCGGTCTGTTCCTCGGTTCAGCCAAGGCCATCGAAATGGCCGGCCCGGCAATCATGCTGTCTTATATCATCGGCGGTCTGGCGATCCTGGTGATCATGCGCGCCCTTGGCGAAATGGCGGTGCACAACCCGGTCGCCGGCTCGTTCAGTCGTTACGCACAAGATTATCTCGGCCCGTTGGCGGGCTTTCTCACGGGCTGGAACTACTGGTTCCTGTGGCTGGTGACCTGCGTCGCGGAAATTACCGCGGTGGCGGTGTACATGGGCATCTGGTTCCCTGATGTGCCGCGCTGGATCTGGGCACTGGCGGCGTTGGTGAGCATGGGCTCGATCAATCTGATCGCGGTCAAGGCCTTCGGTGAGTTCGAGTTCTGGTTCGCCCTGATCAAGATCGTCACCATCATTGCAATGGTGGTCGGCGGTGTCGGTGTGATCGCATTCGGTTTCGGCAACGACGGTGTAGCGTTGGGGATTTCCAACCTGTGGAGCCATGGCGGCTTCATGCCCAATGGCGTGCAGGGTGTATTGATGTCCCTGCAAATGGTGATGTTCGCCTACCTGGGTGTCGAGATGATCGGCCTCACGGCCGGTGAAGCGAAGAACCCGCAGAAGACTATTCCGAATGCCATCGGCTCGGTGTTCTGGCGCATCCTGCTGTTCTACGTCGGCGCGCTGTTCGTGATTCTGTCGATCTACCCGTGGAACGAAATTGGCACTCAGGGCAGTCCGTTTGTGATGACCTTCGAGCGCCTGGGCATCAAGACCGCTGCCGGCATCATCAACTTCGTGGTGATTACCGCCGCGCTGTCGTCCTGCAACGGCGGCATCTTCAGCACCGGACGCATGCTCTACAGCCTGGCGCAGAACGGCCAGGCCCCGGCCGGTTTCGCCAAAACATCGAACGGTGTGCCGCGTCGCGCCTTGTTGCTGTCGATCGGCGCGCTGCTGCTGGGCGTGTTGCTCAACTACCTGGTGCCGGAAAAAGTCTTTGTCTGGGTCACCGCCATCGCGACCTTCGGTGCGATCTGGACGTGGGTGATGATCCTGCTGGCGCAGCTAAAATTCCGCAAAGGCCTGACCCCGGCTGAACGTGCCGCTCTCAAGTACCGCATGTGGCTGTACCCGGTGAGTTCCTACCTGGCGCTGGCGTTCCTGGTGTTGGTGGTTGGCCTGATGGCCTACTTCCCGGACACCCGCGTCGCGCTCTATGTGGGGCCTGCGTTCCTGGTGCTGCTGACGGTGCTGTTTTATGTGTTCAAGTTGCAACCGACCGGTGTTCCGCAAGCTGCGGTGCGCACGGCGTCGTAATCGTCTGATGCTGTAAAAGCAAAAGCCCCGGTCGCAAGATCAGGGCTTTCTCGTTTCGGTTGGGACAACGCGATTTACCTGTGGCGAGCGAGCTTGCTCGCGCTGGAGTGCGTAGCACTCCCAAACCTGCGGTCTGTCAGGTAAATCGTGTTTATCTGTTCTGCGGCGGCTTCGCCCCCGAGCGGGAGCAAGCTCCCTCGCCACAGATGTGCGCTTTGATCATCTAAACCGCGGCCACTTGCGCCGGCCGGTTCAGCCGTTTGTTCCAATCCAGCCACGCCGCCAGTACCGCCATCAATCCCGCCCCCAACAGGGCGCTGAAAATCTGCATGACCAACGCATCCCCGGCCAGCGAGTTGAGCATGTCCGCCAGCGGTGCCAGCAGCACACCCAGGCAAAACACTTCCAGCGAGTAACGGCCCATGCGGCAGCTTTGCCGCGCCAGCCAGTTTTGCGTCCAGCCGCTGTTGGGCAAGAGCTTGGCGATGACGTATGCCAGCGCCAAAAAGTGCAGCAGCCGCGCCGGTGACAAGTTGGTCTTGCTGATCGGGTACAGCCATTCGCCCAGCATCCGGGGCATGAAGGCGTCATGCACTGTCGGCCATTTCCACGACACTGCGATCAGCCCGGTGATCAGCAGATAGGTCGCTGCCGCAACAAACAGTGGCTGATGTGGCAAGGTCCGAGTGTCCGGCAACGCGGGGCGCTGACCGTGAATCGCGGCTGCGCCACCGAGGGTAAACAGCAACTGCCAGGCCATCGGATTGAAGAACCACACGCCACCGTCGGTTGCCGCCAGGTTCCATTGAAACCACGGCGCCAGTATGTACAGCACCACCGACAACCCGACCACGTACTCGGCCTTGCGCAGTAGCATCGGCAACATCAGCGGCAGCCCGAGCAACAGCAGAATGTACAACGGCAACGGGTCCATCAGGTTGGGTTTGAAGCGCAGCAGCAACTCATCGACCAAGGCCTGTTGCGGGTTGCTGAGGAAGTATTGCAGGCCCATTTCCTGCACCAGGTCACGGGTTTCCACGTGGCTGTTGGCAAAGAACACGATGCCCATCAGCACCGCCAACAAAAAGATATGCGCCACGTACAGCACCCAGGCGCGGCGCAGGATTTTCACCGTCGCAACCAGCAAACCATCGCGTCGAGCAATCTTGCCGTAGGCCAGCACCGCCGCGTAGCCCGCCAGAAACACGAAGATTTCCGCCGCATCGCTGAAGCCGAAATTGCGCACCGTGAAATGGGCGAGGGGGTTGTGTGGCACGTGATCCCAGAAAATGAAGATCAGTGCCAGTCCGCGAAAGAAATCGATACGAAGGTCGCGTCCTTGGGTCATGACAACGGGCTCTTGAACAAATGTGAATAAAGGGTGGTCAGCGGGGCAAAAGACTGTGCGCCGCACATCGGCGGCGCGCAGGGTGGCGCGATTTGGCGGCAATTGCAAAGGCCGGATATTACCGGATGTCTCAGCGGCGAACGGGGCGAGCCAGGGGCGTATCTCTGAACGTTGAAGCGCGTTGCTAGAACAGCATTTTTAGCCATTGGTCTATTTGTTGACTGGAAAATAGACAAGCGGACCAAGGGTGCCAAGCTTTCAACTGGGCAGGTGTTCAGACTGGAAACAAACGCAATGGACATGAGAGCCGCATTTCACGGTTTCCCCAGATTCGTGTCGGTTGGCCTGCTTAATACGTTGATCCACTGGTCGACGTTTTTTGTTCTGCACACAGTCATGGGTTTTCGTCAGGCACCCAGTAACTTCGTGAGCTTTTGTCTGGCCGTTTCTTTTTCCTTTTATGCCAATGCGCGATACACCTTCAAACAAAGAACCAGTGTTCCACGGTATGTGCTGTTTATCGGGTTCATGGGCGTATTGAGTTATGGCGTGGGGTATGGGGCGGATCAGTTACTGCTGCCAGGGTTGGTGACGTTGGTGGTCTTCTCCGGTATCAGCCTGGTCTGCGGTTTTTTTTACTCGAAATATTTCATCTTTCGGGGGCGTGAGCAGTGAAGATCTCGCTGATTGTTCCCGTCTTCAATGAAGAACAGGCGATTAACCTGTTTTATCAGGCGGTTCGTCAGGAACTGTCGATCGCTGATTGTGACGTCGAGATCGTGTTCATCAATGACGGCAGTTCCGACCAGACGCCAGCACAGGCCAAAGCCATCGCGTTGGCTGACGAGCATGTGCTGGTCATCAATTTTTCGCGCAATTTTGGCAAGGAGCCGGCGTTATTTGCCGGGTTGGAGTACGCCACCGGCGATGCGGTGATACCGATGGATGTCGATTTGCAGGACCCGATCAATGTGATCCCCTTGTTGATCCGGGAGTGGCAGAACGGGGCTGATGTGGTACTTGCCAAGCGCCATGATCGCGCCGCTGACAGTTATATGAAGCGGCACAGCGCCGCACTGTTCTATCACCTGTTGAACCGGATCGCTTATACCCGGATAGAAGAGAACGTCGGTGATTTCCGGTTAATGGACCGCAAGGTCGTGAATGTGATTCGCACGCTCCCGGAGCATCGGTTGTTCATGAAGGGCATTCTTTCATGGGCGGGGTTCAATACCGCAGTTGTCGAATACGAACGGGCCGAGCGTGTGGCGGGTACCACCAAGTTCAATCTCTGGAAACTCTGGAATCTGGCGCTGGAAGGGATTACGTCTTTTAGTACAGTGCCCTTGCAGTTGTGGACGTATGTCGGTAGCGCGATTTCCCTGTTTGCAATTATCTACGCCATTTACATGGTGCTGGACAAGATTTTCTTCGGCAATAACGTGCCAGGTTACCCTTCGTTGATGACCGCGATTTTATTCCTGGGGGGGGTTCAACTGATTGGTATTGGCATATTGGGTGAGTATGTGGGGCGGATCTATATTGAATCGAAACACCGACCGAGGTACGTGGTGAAAGATATTGTGGGTGGCAAAGGAGCGCCGAAATGAAGGTGGCGAGTGTATTGAGCAGGGCGTTGCCCGGTCGTGAAGTGTTTGTGTTTTTTCTACTTGCCACTCTTGTTTATGTACTCCCTCTGATACTGGTCGATTATTACTATATAGATGATAACTGGCGGTCCTTGGCGGCCGGTACTGGCTGGGCGGGACAGGGACGGTTACTGGTCGAACTGTTTTACAACACCTTGAGCTTCACCTCGGGCGCGCCCGATATGTTCCCCTTACCCTTGCTGATCGCCACGCTTGCCATGGCGTTTGCCTTGACGAAACTGACGATGCATTACTACAAAGCACCGACTGTTTCATGCTGTCTGGTGCTACTACCATTGTGGTACAACCCGTTTTTTCTACAGAATTTATCGTATCAATATGACGGGCCAGCAACGGCGTTGAGCCTGGTGGTGGTGATCTATGCGGTGGCATTTCAACATAAAGCTGGCGTCGTTCAGGCACTGGTGCCTGGCGCATTGATTGCAGTGGGGCTCAGCTTGTATCAACTGAGTATCAATGTGTTTTTGGGGCTGTGTTGCATCGAGTTCGTGAGAGCTCTTGATAATAAGGAGTCCCTTGCCTGTTTATTATCAATGGCAGGAGTGAAAACGGTGCAGTTGGTAGCAGGCTTGATCATTTATTTCTTGCTGGCTTATCCACTCATGACCCATGAGCGCCTGGAGATGATTCCGTTCAATACGAGCGGGCTGTTGCTGATCCTGAACAATGCAGGCGTATTAGTCGGAAAAATCGGATTGCTTTTTCAGGGAGGGAATCGTTGGCTGGCGTGGCTGATGGTGGTGTGTGCGGTCGTTGGGGGAGGGCTGATTGGGCGAACTGTCACCCAGGGGAAAGAGACATCATTAAATAAGATGCTGCTGTTTTTTTTGTATTTTCTGATGGTTTTATTCCTGGTTTTTCTGGTGTCAGGTTCGGCCCTGTTGTTCAGGTTTTTCCATGAGGGCGCCAGAACGCTGTTGGGTTTTGGTGTGCTGCTGGTGTTTTTGTTTTACCTGGCTCATCAGTGGTTGGTGACGGTTGATGCCAGGCTCGGTGTTGTATTGATTGTGCCGTTGCTGAGTATGCTGTCGATGTCATATGCGTATGGGCGGGTACTGAATATGCAGAAAGAATTTGGACTGAATGCTGAATTCAATATGGCCCATGATATTGCTTCTCATCAAGGCTTGCGCGATGCGAAGCGGATATACATGGCGATTAGCTATTCAAACAACTGGTTGCTGAGCGCCAAGGCAAGCTTTGAACAGATCCCGGTATTGAAATACATACTCAATATTGATTTTTACATGCTGTCTGAAAATCTGCTCAGGGAGGGAATTACCAATGTCGTTACCGAAAATGAACGGAAAAATGCGACCCTGGTAGGGTATCAACGGTACACGCCCGTGGTGGACAGCAAATTTTATTCTATGTACGTGATTGGCGATTATGGCTTTATCGTTATGAAGGAAGTGCCCTCTTCTGGAGAGGATAAGTGGTAAACCAGGTTAACCGCCCGAGTGCCAGCACTCTCCAGAGCAAGTGCTGGGTCCTGCTGATTATTCTAGTGGCGACAGGGGTGCGTTTTTACGACTTGGGTAAACCTGCTATCTGGGCCGATGAAGGGTTTACCTTGCTGTTGAGTTCATATTCACCCTCTCAAATCCTGTTCCATACGGCCCGGGATGTGCACCCGCCGCTGTATTATCTGGTGTTGCATGAATGGATGAATGTGTTCGGACAGGGTGTTTTTGCTGCTCGAAGCCTGAGCGCACTGGCGGGCGTCGTCACCGTCGGGCTGGGCATCTGGCTGGTTCGTCTGGTCAGTACGCGACGGGCGGCGATGCTCGCCGGAACCATGTTGGCGTTACTGCCCATAGCGGTACGCTACAGTCAGGAAGTTCGCATGTATGCGTTGCTTGCGCTGTTAATGGTTAGCGCAACGATTGCTTTCGTCTACTGGGTAAAAGGCTCAGGCAGTCATTGGCCGCTTGCCATCTATACGTTAGTGATGGTCGCAGGATTTTATACTCACTATTTTGCGGCTGTGTGTATGGCGGCACACTGGGCTTGGCTTTTGGTATTGAGGTTTCAACGCGAAGCACAACAAAAACAGTTGCTAGCGCCTGCGTGGTGGCTGGCCAATGGAGTGGTCGTTTTACTGTTCATGCCCTGGGTCCCGAGCCTGATGAACCAGTTAAGGTTTTCCGGTTTTAACTGGATAGCGCCGCTGGACGTTCCTACGGTGGTTTCAGCGTTCTGGCAGTTTGTGAATTATAGCGATGGGCCGAAAGAATCAATCTGGCTGTTCTATAGTGTGCCGTTATTGATGTTGCTGGTGTCGGCAGTCATTGTCATGCGGGACACGAGTGAGAAAAGATTCAGCACGCTGCTCGTTATCTATACCTGGTTCCCGTTGGTATTGATTGCAGGGGTCTCTCTGGTTCGGCCACTGTTTATTTACCGTTATTTTGTGTTTGCTGCGCTGGGCTTTCCGATGATCCTTGCGGTGGCACTGGATGCACTGTGGGGGCGCGCAAAAGCGTTATTTTTTGTTCTGTTGCTATTGATAGTGTCGATGGAAAGTGTCGGGTTATATAACGTTCATCAACGGGGGCACGTTGTGTATGCCGAAGTCAACAAAGTCGATGCGTTGGCGGACTACATCAATGCCTCTGCCCGTCCCGATGACGGTGTCGTGGTAGCCAACCGGTTTCTTTACTATCCCTTTGCGTATTACAACAAGACTGGCGTGACACCGATGCTGTATACGCCCCCTCAAAAGGACGGTACTTCCGGACGTCCCGACGGCTATCTAACCTCGACACTGACTCAAAAAAACGCAGATAAGGTCTATCTCGATAACCTTGAAGGCCTGACACCGGGCTCAGGTCGGGTGTGGGTGCTGGACGGCGGTGGTGACGGGGCGCAGCCGGTCGTTATCCCTGAAAACTGGCGGCTGCTCGATACCTTTATCCAGGGGGATGGGGACGTCCGATTATTTTCAGTAAGTCCCGGAATTCCGTGAGGAATCAAAAAAAACCAATCCGGGGCAGCTCCTTTGGCTAGCCTTTACCGATGACTGCAGGCCGTTTTATCGAGAGTGTTTAGCGTAAACACGGATTCACGATGAGGGTAGTCGTCCGTGGACAGGCACCTGTTTCTATCAGGTTTACGTTGTCGGGGAGAAAATATGCGCTTTCTGCGTCGTGACGATACGGGGTTTCTATCCCTGCGCTCATCGGTAGATAACGGTGGGTGGGTGCTGGTCATGATGCTCGCGATTGTTGTTCGGTTTTACTGCATCAACCTTCCTTATTTCTGGACCGATGAAGCGTTCTCGGCGTTGGTGGGGGTTCAGTCGCCGGGGCGTATCTGGTTTCACCTGGGGCATGACGTTCATCCGCCGCTGTATTTTTTAGTGCTCCATGCCTGGATGGCGATTTTTGGTGAAGGGGTGTTTGCGATTCGGGCCCTGAGTGCGCTGGCGGGGGTTGCGACAGTCGCGTTGGGCATGTGGCTGATGCGATTGATCAGCACACCGAGGGTGGCCTTGTTGGCCGGGTTGTTTCTGGCCTTGTTACCGATATCCGTTCGCTACAGCCAGGAAGCCCGGATGTATACGCTGGAGGGGGTATGGCTGCTGGGCGCAACCATCGCCTTGGTCTATTGGCTTAAAAGCGCTCGCAACCGATACCTGATGAGCTATCTCGTGCTCATGACGGCCGCGTTATACACCCATTACCTGGCTGTTTTATGTCTGCTGTCTCACTGGCTATACCTCGTTGTCTTGCGTCTTCAGCGAGATAAAACGCTGCATTACCTTTCGCGGCCCAAGTGGTGGGGCGCGAATGTGGCCATTGTTGTTCTTTATATTCCCTGGTTGATCAGTCTGGGTAATGAGCTGTTTTTAAATACGGAGAAGCTAGAGACCGGAGGGGATATTTTCTGGATCCCTGAATTGACGATCTATACGTTGCCTTCAGCGGTCTGGAAGTTTTTAACGGTGAAGAGTGGACTGGAGTTTGCCAGCCCGATTTATGTAATGCTTCCGGCGCTGGTAATGGCATCGGTGGTGTGGGTCGGGTTCAAGGAAAGAAGCCGGTTGAAACTTGAGCTGTTACTGGTTATCTACGTGCTGTTGCCGGTGTTGATTGTTTTTGTGGTGTCGTTCGGTTTTCCCATTTTTGTTGAACGGTACATGGCCTTTGCGGCGCTGGGCTTGCCGATGATAGTGGCGTTGGCAATCAGCCGGATAGCACATCGCACGCGTGCCCTGGCGTGGGTGTCGGCCTTGTTGATGGTCGGCGTTCAACTCATGGGGTTGAATACAATCTATCAACAACAAGATGATCTGGATGATCCACGCAATGCGTCCCAGTATCCGCTTGACGATATTGTGTCGCGTATCAATGAAAATGCGATCGCAGGCGATAACATCATTGTGGATGGCGCGTACTGGTATTACAGCGTTGCTTACTACAATCGCTCCGACATTCAACCAAGGCTGTATCAGGCGCCCTGGGATAACAGTACGGCTCACCGACCTAACGGTTATGGCGCGTCCACGTTGATTTATCAGGATCGGGATAAGGTCTTTCTCGACAACCTTGTCAGTGTATCGCCCGACATCAAGCGAGTGTGGTGGGTAACATCGACTCGCCTGGCGGATGAAGAAAACCACTTTCCAGGCAATTGGCAGTGCCTGTTCGCGCAAGGCGTGGGGGACATGGAGCTTCGACTCTATGTGACCCGCGCCTCGGCAGAGCAAACCACCACCACCGCCACCACCGGCGGCGGATGTGCTACCCAGCCACCTGATAGTCGCGAGTATGCATTACACAACATTGGCCTCAAAACTGTCAGCCCGGGCCATCTGCCACATCCGTGAATAGAACACTCGTTCACTTCTTTTGTATCTTGCATGGAGGTCAGAATTCATCCATCAGCACAACAATGCAATCTTTGGCCTGATAGCGGTTGATTTGCGGCACCAGCCGTCTGAAGTGTTCTGACTGGCAATGAGCGTCCAGCGCGGCCTGATTCGGCCATTGCTCAACGAAGATGAAATGCCCCGGGTCTTTCTGATCGACGAACAGGTCGTAGGCAATGCAATCCGGCTCCTGTCGGGTTTTCTCCACCAATTCGGTGTACCACGGGCGGACGGTTTCGATATGTTCGGGTTTGATGAAATCCCGGGCAATTACTTTCAGCACTGTTTCTTCCTTGGAAAGAGCGCCAATCTCGCGACGAGATTGGCATAAAAACTATCTTCAAGCGGCCACTTCATTCGCCTCAAAACTGTCAGCCCGGGCCATCTGCCACATCCGTGAATAGAACTCGCCATTCACTTCCCCGGTCAGCAACTCGCCGGGTTTGAGGAACACGTGCAATTGGGAAAACAGTTTGATCTCGGTCGCTGACATGCGCCGTACCAGGTGTTTGGCCGACAGCTGCGACGGGTGTTCGAGGCCTGCCGCGGCGAGCATTTCGGCCAAGGCCTTGAGGGTGCTGCGATGGAAGTTGAACACGCGCTGGGCCTTGTCCGGTACCACCAATGCGCGTTGGCGCAGGGTGTCCTGAGTGGCGACGCCGGTCGGGCACTTGTTGGTGTGGCAACTTTGCGACTGGATGCAGCCGATGGCGAACATGAAGCCGCGGGCCGAGTTGGCCCAGTCGGCACCAATTGCCAGCACGCTGGCGATATCGAAGGCACTGACGATTTTGCCGCTGGCGCCGAGTTTGATCTTGTCCCGCAGGTTCAGCCCCACCAGGGTGTTGTGCACGAACAGCAGGCCTTCACGCATCGGCACGCCGATGTGGTCGGTGAACTCCACCGGCGCAGCGCCAGTGCCGCCTTCCTTGCCGTCGACAACGATGAAGTCCGGCAGGATGCCGGTTTCCAGCATGGCCTTGGCAATGCCCATGAACTCCCACGGGTGGCCGAGGCAGAACTTGAAGCCCACTGGTTTGCCGCCCGACAGCTCACGCAGTTGCTTGATGAAATGCATCATTTCGATCGGCGTGGAGAACGCGCTGTGGCGGGACGGCGACACACAGTCCTGGCCCATCGGAACGCCGCGAGTGTCGGCGATTTCCTGGGTCACTTTGTGTTTGGGCAGGATGCCGCCGTGGCCAGGTTTGGCGCCCTGGCTCATTTTGATTTCGATCATCCGCACCTGCGGGTCTTGAGCCTGGGCGGCAAAGCGCTCCGGGTCGAAGCGTCCATCGGCGGTGCGGCAGCCGAAGTAGCCGCTGCCCAGTTCCCAGGTCAGGTCGCCACCGTGTTCGCGGTGGTAGGGGCTGATGCTGCCTTCGCCGGTGTCATGGGCGAAGTTGCCGAGTTTGGCGCCCTGGTTGAGGGCGCGGATTGCGTTGGCGCTCAGCGAGCCGAAGCTCATGGCCGAGATGTTGAAGACCGAGGCCGAGTACGGTTTTGTACATTGCGGGCCACCAACGGCCACCCGGAAACTGCTCGGGTCACTCACGGGGGCCGGGCGCATCGAATGGCCGATGAACTCGAAACCCGACTGGTACACGTCGATCAGCGTGCCAAAGGGTTTGTCGGCGCTTTCGTTCTTGGCCCGTGAATAGACCAACGAACGCTGGGCCCGGGAGAAGGGCAGCGCGTCGCTGTCGGATTCGAGCAGGTACTGGCGGATTTCCGGGCGAATGCCTTCGACCAGATAACGGATATTGCCCAGGATCGGGTAGTTGCGGCGTACCGCGTGGGGGCTTTGCAGCAGGTCGAAAATACCCAGCAGGCTCAGCAGGCCAGTGACGATGGAGATTGGCCAGAGCCAGTCGTATTCAAGAAACGGCAGACTGGCGAGGGTGAAGATCACACAGACGGCAAAGAAGGCGTAGCGGCTCAGGAGTGACAGGCTCATACGGTTTCCTTGGGTTCGGACTCATTGGTTATGCACGGTGTGCTTCTGTGTGGCGAGGGAGCTTGCTCCCGCTGGACCGCGAAGCGGTCCCAATAAAGGCACCGCGTTCAGCCAGACAAAATCCGTCAACCGGTTTTGCGACTGCTGCGCCTGAGCGCGGACCGGCCGGCGGGAGCAAGCTCCCTCGCCACAAGGTGGTTCATTCAACGCAGCAGGTTTTACAGGCGTTTTGTGCCTGGAGAAATATCGAAAACAGCTCGGACCGGGATTTGATCCCCAGCTTGCTGTAAATGTGTTTCTTATGGACTTTCACGGTTTCGGCAGAGATTCCCAGCTTACGGGCGATTTCCTTGCTGGAGCAACCACTGTGCATCCATAGACCGATACCCGGCTCTCGGGCCGTTCAGGCAACAGGTGTTGACTGGCGGATTGGCAGCTCGATCCGAAAGGTGCTGCCCACCCCGACTTCGCTGCGCACGGTAATGTCGCCACGATGCTTTTTCACAATGCCGTAAGACAATGACAGGCCTAATCCGGTCCCCTGGCCCACCGGTTTGGTGGTGAAGAAGGGATCAAAGATTTTCTGCAGGCATTCGGGCGCGATGCCTGAGCCGGTGTCCGCCACTTCGATCCAGACTTTTTCCCCGGCAACCCCATTACTCAGGGTAATGGTCCCGCGTTCGGGGCCCATGGCCTGGGCGGCGTTGACGATCAGGTTCATGATCACCTGATTGATCTGCGAGGGCAGGCACTCGATCTCGGGAAGCGTCTGATAGTGCTTGATCACGTCGGCCTTGTACTTGAGTTCGTTGGCGACAATGTTCAGCGTCGAATCAATACCCGCTTGCAGATTGACCGACTGCCACTCCTGGCTGGTGTCTACGCGTGAGAAGTCCTTCAGGTCCCTGACGATTTGCCCGACCCGGTTGATGCCGTCCTTGGACTCCTTGATCAGCAGCGGAATGTCTTCACGCAGGAAGTCCAGTTCCACTTCTTTACGCAACGTTTGGAGCCGTTCGAGAAGCTCAATGGAGCCAATGGCTTCTTCGGCCCTCTGATAGGCGTCGAGCATGACTTGCAACTGCTTGAAGTAACCGTCCAGAGCGCCGAGGTTCGAAGAAATAAAGCCGATGGGGTTGTTGATTTCATGGGCGACACCCGCCGCCAGTTGCCCCAGGGAAGCGAGTTTTTCCGACTGTATCAACTGGCTTTCGAGCTGCTTGCGCTCGTCGATCTCCTGTTGCAGTTCGACGCTCGCTTGCTGGAACTGCCGGGTCCGTCGTTCTACCAGGTGCCCCAACTGATCCAGTTGCACGCTGGCGCGCTCGGTCATGTCCCATTTGCTGGTCAAGGTATTGGCCATTTGCTGGACTTCGATGTTGTCGAAGGGTTTTTTCAGGATCAGCAGCCGGTCGTGGGCCTGCAAGCGATTGAGCAGGTCATCCCAGGAGTAGTCGGAATACGCCGTACAGACCACCACCTGCAAACGCGGATCGGCTTGCCATAAATGTTCGATGGTTTCGGCGCCGTCCCAGCCCTGGGGCATGCGCATGTCGACGAACGCCAGTGCATAGGGGCGATTGTCGTGTTTGGCCTGGACCAGTTTGCTCAAGCCTTCCTGGCCAGCATAGGCCGAATCCAGTTCGAAGCGGGTGCTCGCCGCTTTGATTTGCGTGCCGAACAGCGCGGACTCCATCTCGTCCAGTTCGCCGTGTTGCGGCGGTGCAGGTGTCAGGATCTTGCGAAAGTCGTCATGGATCGACGGTGTGTCGTCAATCAGCAGAATGCGTCGATTCGATGACTTGTTCATGTTTCACCTTCGGCGATTTTCAAGGGGATTTTCAAGGTGAACAGTGCACCTTTTCCCGGACCGTCGCTGTGGGCTGTCAGGTGGCCATTCATCTCGATGGCAGCGAGGGCGCAACTGTGCAGACCAAAACCGTGACCTTCCTTGCGCGTGGTGAAGCCGTGGGCAAAGATCCGGGTCATGTTTTCGGCCGAGATGCCTTCACCTTCGTCCTTGACGCTGACTTGCAGCGTGGCGTCGTCGACCACCTTGACCCCCAGGGTCATTTCCCGGGGGCGATCGCTAAGGTCCGACATGGCGTATTTGGCGTTGCTGATCAGGTTGATCAGAATCAGCAACATCCGGT
This sequence comes from Pseudomonas sp. CVAP#3, assembly GCF_018986375.1. Taxonomy (NCBI): domain Bacteria; kingdom Pseudomonadati; phylum Pseudomonadota; class Gammaproteobacteria; order Pseudomonadales; family Pseudomonadaceae; genus Pseudomonas; species Pseudomonas sp. CVAP#3. The sequence continues at coordinate 371,876 of NZ_JAHMSC010000001.1, read as the reverse complement.
GTTTATCGCCCATGACCTTGGGTACTTCGGCGTAGTCCTTGACCACGGTGACGTGGTGGCGGGTCAGGGCGCCCGAGTTCATGCGCAGGGCGTCTTCGAGCAGTTCGCTGACTTGCAGCGGCTCCATCAGGCTGTTGGCCCCGGCGTAGGACTGCTGGGTGGCAACGATGTCCTTGATGTGGTCAACGCTTTTGCTCAATTGCGCCAGTTCGTCGGTAATGCTCTGCTGCTCAAGGGCAATGGCTTCCACCAGTTGATTCAGATAGCCGGGCAGCAATTTGCCTTTCTCGTCTTCGGTGATGAAGTGGCCGAGGTCGCCCGGGTGCTCGTTGATCAACTGCATCGCCTTGCCCAGCCCCAGCGCCTTGCTGTTGCGCAGTTTGCGGGTGACCAGGTCGGCAGAGATATTCACGCTGTTGAGCACATTGCCGACGTTGTGCAGCACGTTGGTGGCGATCTCGGCCATCCCGGCCAGGCGTGCGGTGTCCAGCAGCTCGCTTTGAGTGTCCTTGAGTTCGCGGGTGCGCTCCTCGACCCGATGTTCCAGGCTTTCATTGGCTGCTTGCAGGTCCTTGTTGACGCGGTTGATTTCCGCAAAGCTGCGTAGCAGCCCATTGGCCAGCAACAGCAGCAACAGCACCAGCAGCGCCGAGAAAACCGCCATGTAGAAGTGGTAGCGTTGATCGACTGCATCGACCTGTTGTTGATCGTTGTCCAGCAGGCTGGTGATGTTGTCCAGGCGCTCGGACACGGGGACTGCCTCGATCCGTTCCAGCAGGCTGTTGACCAGTGGTTGTTCACGCAGGATCAGCGCAATGTGGTTGCTGAGAATCTCCACCGGTGTGTGGAACTCGGCAGGCAGTCGGTCTTTGTTCACCGCCAGTTTGTTCAAGCCGAGCAGGATGTCGGCGGCTTTGTCGTCGGACGTGACCTGGGCGAACTCCAGGCTGCTGAGTAGCAGATCGTAGGTGTCGGTGGCGGTGTTCTGCATTTGTAGTTTGTCGTCGTCCGTGAGGCGGGCGAGCTGGCCCTGAATGTCGTCTTCGGCGGTCGGCAGGAACGCCAGTGAATTGCGCAGCACCGCGTTGTGTGACTTGAATTGTTCGACCAGCCGGGTCTTTTCCTTGATCGCGTTCAGGTAAGCGTCATGGCTGGTTTGCCACTGTGTCGAGTCGTTGCGACCATGTCTGGACTCCATCGAGTCGAATCGTTCCCACAGACGGCTCATTTCGGTCAGCGGCGAAACCAGTGGATCGTAGTTGTGGACGAGGGCGATCCGGGCCTTGAGGATCTCGGTTTCCCATTGGGCGTCCAGTTGTTTTATCTGGCGGATCAGATCCCGCGATTCGGTGTAGGTCGAGGTTTGATCCGAACTGGACTTTAGATACAGGAACAGCAGGATCGAGGCCAGCAAGACGGTCATGCCGGTGAGCAACAGCAAACTGACTCGACGGGACACTTTCATAATGGTTTGCCTCCCCACTCGCCGGTCAGGGTCTTGAGGAATTTGATGATCAGGGCCTTGTCTTTATCGGAGGGGACGCGTCCCAGCTGGAACTTGAACATCACATCAACGGCGTCTTCGAGGGTTTTCGCCGTGCCGTCATGAAAGTACGGTGCGGTCACCGCGACATTGCGCAGGCTGGGAACCTTGAACACGTTGCGGTCTTCCTCGTCCTTGGTCACCAGGTAGCGGCCCAGGTCCGATTCGGTCGGATTGCCCCGCGCCTGGAAGTAATCGCCCATCACCCCGAATTTCTGGAACATGTTGCCGCCAATGTTTACCCCTTGATGACAGGCGATGCAGCCGTAGTCCTTGAAGCGTTGGTAGCCGTATTTTTCATCGAGGCTGAGAATGTCGGTGTTGCCCTGCAGGTACTGGTCGAAACGCGAATTGGCGCTGAGCAATGTACGCTCGTAGGTGGCCAGGGCATTTTGCACATTGGCCGCCGTAACCCCATTCGGGTAAGCGTTGCCAAACGCCGAGCGGTAGGCTGGGTCAGTGGCCAGCATTTGCACCACGTGTTCCCAGTTGCTGCCCATTTCAGTGGGGCTTTCCACCACTGCGTGAGCCTGGTCTTCCAGGGTGTCGGCCCGCCCATTCCAGAACTGCCTGAAGTTCAGGCTGGCATTCAGCACGCTGGGGGTGTTGAGGACCAGCGGCTTGCCGTCGAAACCGATGGAAAATTGCTTGTTATCGGCACCGCCCTTTTCCAGGTGATGGCAACTGGCACAGGACAGGCGGTTGTTGACCGACAAGCGCGTTTCGTTGAACAGCTGACGACCCAGTTCTACACGCTGAGGGTCTTGCGCAGGCACCGGTGGCAGCGGTTTGAGGGGTTCGTCCAAAGGCTCGGCACTCGCCGTCAGGCAGAGTCCGAGCATCAACGTGGTGAGCAGTGTGAATCCATAGGGCGACATCTGATGATTCCTTTACCGGGTGCCTGCCTGTCGGGGCGTCAGTCTACGTGCGCGGTGGTGCCTGTTCGCTGTCGGTGAGCAACTGTACGAATTCCTGGGGGAGCACGGCTTTGCTGAAGAAGTAACCCTGGCCTTCCTCACACTGAAGGGCCTTGAGAAAGTCCAGCTGTTCCAGGGTTTCCACGCCTTCGGCGATGATATTGAGGTTAAGGCTCTTGCCCAGGCTGATGATGGCGCTGACCAGCGCAGCGTCGTTGTTTTTGGTGCTCAGCCCACGTATGAATGACTGGTCGATTTTCAGTACATCGACCGGGAACCGTTGCAGGTAGCTCAGGCTGGAATAACCGGTGCCGAAATCATCGATTGCCAGGCGCACGCCCAATGCCTTGATGGCGTGCAGGGTCTGCACGGTGGCCTCGACGTTCTGCATCAGCACGCTTTCGGTGATTTCGAGCTCCAGTAGCGTTGGATCGAAGCCTGTCAGTTCGAGGACCTGCACGATACCGTCGACAAAGTCGTGCTGACGGAAGTCGATAGCGGAAACGTTGACGGACATGCTGATCGCCGGCAATCCGGCCAGTTGCCAGGTGCGGGCCTGTTGGCAGGCCTGGGTCAATACCCATTTGCTCAGGGGAATGATCAGCCCACTGTCTTCGGCCACTCCGATGAAATCCATTGGGTACACCCAACCGTGACCGGGTTTGAGCCAGCGGATCAAGGCTTCCGCACCGACCACTTTACCCGTGCGCAGATCCAGTTTGGGTTGGTAATGCAGGACGAATTCATCGCGCTCCAGCGCCAGGCGCAGGCCGGATTCGATGCTTTGCTGTTCACGGGCTCGCTGATTCATGTCGTCGATGAAAAAGCTGAAGTCGTTAAGTCCTCTCTCCTTGACGTTATGCATCGCGGTTTCGGCTTTCTTGATCAACGGTACGGCATCGAAGCCGTCGTCCGGATAGATGCTGATGCCCAGGCTGGCGGTCACGCTCAGGTCATGGCCGGCAATGTGCTGCTGGGTATTGACGGCTTTCAGCAGCTTTTCGGCAATGCCTTTGGTTTGCTGGGGATGGTGGATGTCCGCGAGGATCACCACGAACTCGTCGGAACCGTAACGAAACACCGAATCGGATTCACGCACCGTGGACACGAGGCTCAGGCCGACCCGTTTGAGCATTTCGTCGCCAACCGGATGGCCCAGTGCGTTGTTGATGCGCTTGAAGCGGTCGAGCCCCAGAAATATCACCGCCAGTTGTTTGTCGTGTCGCCGAGAAAGGGCCAGGGACTGAGTCAGTCGATCACCGAGCAAAGTGCTGTTGGGCAGGCCGGTCAGTACATCGTATTGCAACAGATGGGAGACTTTGAGTAGCTCCTGAACGCGGTCTTCGATGGTTCGCTCCAGGCTGAGCATTTTTATCGCGGCGTCCTGGGCCATCTGCCATTTCCAGGTCAGGGCACTGGCCATCTGACGGATTTCCAGGGTGTCGAAGGGCTTTTTCAGCACCAGTAACTGGTCGCCGAACTCCAGCCGTTCGGCCATCGCTTCCCAAGAGTAGTCGGAGAAGGCGGTGCACAAGGCGATTTGCAGGTGCGGGTCGACCTCCCAGAGTCGTTCGATGGTTTCCAGACCGTCCCAACCCGGCGGCATGCGCATATCGGTAAATACCAGAGCATAGGGGCGGCCTTCGGCCTGGGCTCGCTTGACCAGTTCCAGTGCTTCTTCCCCCTGATAGGCCGAGTCGAGGAGAAACGTCGGGCGAGAGGGTTGTTCCGTGCCGAACAGCGCCTCTTCGGTACCCGCCAGCGTCTGTTCGTTTGGCGCGTCGGGGCTGAGGATCTTGCGAAAGTCCTGATGGATCGAAGGCATGTCATCGATGATCAGGATGCGCCGATTGGTGGGGGCGAGTGATAGTTTCATCCCCGGTCCTCCGGTGGGTGGGGCGCATCTTCGAACAGCGGGTTCGTTGCGCCGGGGAAGGTCGGCGGCACGATGCTGCCGGCCATCAGCAACGCCGCTGCCTGCCGGCTGCTGACGGCTTTGCTGAAGTAATAGCCCTGGGCGTTCATTGGCGAGCCGGTGGAGATCAGCGAGCTGCGATGTTCCTGGGTCTCGACACCCTCGGCAATGATGCCGATCCCCACTTCGCGGGCGAAATTGATGATCGCGCGCAAGGTTGTGGCGCTGGCGGGATCACGGGTCGCGGTGTCAATGAAGGCCTGGGCGAGTTTGAGGTGATTGACCCGATAGGTCTTGAGGTAGTCGAACGAGGAGTACTCGGTGCCGAAGTCGTCGATGGCTATTTTCACCCCCAGCTCACGCAAGCGAGGCAGCACATCGTTGTGGGTCCATTTGGTTTGCGCCAGTGTCGCTTCGGTGACGTCGAAGCGCAGGTCCCAGGGGCAGAGGTTCCACAGGGCCGTGGTGCGCAGCACGTCGTAGATCAGGTCCGGACCGCTCTTGAGCTGGGCCAGCGAAAGCTTGATCGCAATCACCGGGGGCGCCATGCCTTCATCGCGCCACTCACGCATTTGCCGACAGGCCCGATCCAGCAACCAGTGCCCGAGCGCGATGATTACACCGGTTTTTTCCGCCGCGGGAAGAAACATATCGGGTTCCAGTATTCCTCGCTCTGGATGACTCCAGCGGACCTGGGCTTCCATGCCGAGGATCTTCCCGGTACTCAGGTCGACTTCGGGCAGGTAATGCAGTTCAAGCTGGTTTTGCTCGATGGCTTGTTTCAAATCGTTGGCAATCGACACCCGGTCGAGTACTTCCTGATTGATCTCCTCTGAGTGGAAGTGGTACTGGTTGCGACCTTTTTCCTTGGAGCGATACAGCGCCATGTCGGCTTGAGCCAGCAGGCTTTCGGCACTCAAGCTGGCACTGGAGTAAGTGCTGATGCCGATGCTGACCGAAACCCGCACATTGTTGCCATCGAGGGTGTAAGGCAGTACCAGTTCATCGCGGACCTTGCCTGCCAGGGCCGCCGCCTGTGTCGGGTCGCCGGCGTCGAGCTGCACGATTGCAAACTCGTCACCGCCGAGACGCGCCACAAGGTCGTTTTCGCGGACACAGGCCTTGATGCGTCGGGCGACTTCCTGCAATAGCAAATCCCCGATGGGATGGCCCAGGGTGTCGTTGATGCGTTTGAAATGATCGAGGTCCAGATAGAACACCGCGAAGGGTGCGCCGCCCCGACGGGCGGCAGCGAATGCCTGGTGCAGACGTTCGAGGAGCGTCGTTCGATTGGCCAGCCCGGTCAGCCCGTCGGTACGTGCCAGCAGGGCGATCTTCTCTTCGGCCAGCTTGCGTTCAGTGATATCGATGATGATGCCTTCGACTTCCAGCAACCGTCCGTCCTGGTTACGCACCGGCACGTAGCGGTTTTCGACCCAGCGCCAGTCGCCGGTGCCAGTGCGCAGGCGAAATTCGATGGACGCCCCGACAGCGTCCCGGTCGAGTATCCGCGCCATGGCGTTGTCGACTTTGTCCTGGTCCTCGGGATGAATCAGCTCCTGAGCCCAGTTTGCCGACGCCACCAATTGCGCGGCCACGTGACCGAACTTGGTAATGTTGTGGGAGATGTACATCAACGGGAACGAGGGTTCGCCGCGCAGCCGGTACAAAATGGTCGGGCTGTTCTGCACGATGATATTTGCGTCGGACAGCTCGCGGGTTCGCTCTTCGACCGCCTGCTCCAGCAGGTTCATCTTCAAGGCGGCTTCTTCGGTCATTTGCCATTTGACGGTCAGGGCGCTGGCCATTTGACGGATTTCGATGGCATCGAAGGGTTTCTTCAGGATCAGCAGGCGATCGCCCAGCTCCAGCCGTTCGGCGATATCGTCCCAGGAGTAGTCGGAGTACGCGGTACACAGCGCGACTTGCAGCTTTGGATCGACCTGCCAGAGCCGTTCGATGGTTTCCAGACCGTCCCAACCGGGCGGCATGCGCATGTCGATAAAGGCCATCGCATAGGGAAGGTCCTTGGCCAGGGCGGTTTCGACCTTGCCCAGGGCTTCCAGGCCCTGAAAGGCGCTGTCGAGCACAAAGCCCAGGTCTGCAGCCACCACTTGGGTGCCGAACAGGGCTTCTTCGGCGCTGCTCAGCGCATCATCGTCGAGCACGTGGGGGCTGAGGATCTTGGCAAAGTCCTGATGGATAGAGGCGGTGTCGTCGACGATCAGGATCCGTCGGTTTTTTTGCGCAAACGGTGTCTTCATTGCAATGCACCGTTGCAAATAAGCCCTCGCAGCGTCGTGTTCATATGGCGTCCCTTCCTGATCGCAGTGTGCTACGGGTGCAGATCTTGGATCCAGGTACCCAGAGCATAGTCTGCGACTCTCAAGTTCGCCGCCCGCCGTGTGGCAAATCTATTGCGAACTGTGCTGAAAAACCGTCTAGCCTGTAGTTCAGGCCCATGGAGGAGGGGCAACTCCCTTGGGTGCTCACAAACGACTGGTCTGTTTCAGCTGAGGTAATGCCATGGATGAGCCGCTTAAACCCCGAGTGTTACTGGTTGATGACGAAGAATCGATCCTCAATAGCCTGCGTCGGCTGTTGCGCGGCCACCCCTATGAAGTGCTGCTGGCCGCAAGCGGCACCCAGGCGCTGGAGATCATGGCTCGGCAACCGGTTGATCTGGTGATGACCGACGCACGCATGCCCAACATGGACGGTGCGACCCTGCTGGCGCATATCCACGAGCGGCATCCCGACACCGTACGCATCCTGCTGACCGGGTATGCCGACCTGTCGATGATCATCAAGGCAATCAATGAGGGGAAGATCCACCGCTACATCAGCAAACCCTGGAGCGACGAGGAAATGCTACTGACGTTGCGTCAGGCACTGGCGTATCAAAACTCCGAGCGCGAGCGGCTGCGTCTGGTGCAGTTGACGTGGGATCAGAATGAGCAGTTGAAGCTGCTCAACGTGTCCCTGGAAAAACGTGTCGCAGCGCGCACTGCCGAACTGCAGCAGACCGCCGACATGCTCGATCTGGCCTATGAAGAGCTCAAGCACAGCTACGTCACCGGCACCGAAGTGTTTTCGCTGTTGGCCAACTTGCGTCTGCCACCCGCCAAGCAAACCAACCGGCAAATCATCGATCTGGTGCGTATCTACTGCCAGACCCATGGGCTGGATGAGGCCAGCAGCCGAGACCTGACCATGGCTGCGGCGCTTTACAACATTGGCAAGCTGAGCTGGACCGACGGCATGATGACGACGCCTTCGGACCTGCTACATCACCCCGAAAAGGAGCTGTATCGCGGTTATCCGAAACAGAGCGAATCGCTGTTGATGACCCTTGAGCCGATGAAGGATGCCGCACGCCTGATCCTGCACCATCAGGAGCGCTGGGACGGCAGCGGGTTTCCCGATCGCCTCAAGGGGGAGGCAATCCCTTTGGGTTCGCGCCTGCTGAAGCTGGCCGTGGACTTCATCGAATTGCAGTGCGGGCTGATTCTTGAGCGAAACATGAACAGTGATGAAGCGCTGCTGTTCATCCGTAAATACACCGGGCGTTTCTACGACCCGGAACTGGTGGAGGACTTCGTTCAGGTTTGCGCCACCTACCAGCGCGATATCACCCTCGGCGATCCGACAGTCAAGGTGCTGAGCACCCGCGATCTGGCGGCCGGGATGGTGCTGGCGCGCAACCTCAATGCCGACAACGGCATGTTGCTGCTCAATGCCGGCAAGGTGCTCAATGGCCCGCTGGTGGAAAAACTCATCGCCTTTGAAGCTATGGAAGGTGCCAGGTACAGTGTATTTGTCCATGTGCCCGAGGAGCCGGAAACGGCTATTTCCGCGTAGGAGCTGCCGCAGGTTGCGATTTTTTGATCTGTGTAACCAAAGATAGCAGCCTGCGGCAGCTCCTACGCGGCGGTGGTCTTTTCGACGTGACTGAGCACCTGCACTCATGTGATCCTTGGCTCTTTTGTCCAAGGCCATCGTTGATCCATGACGCTTTCATCCTCTGTTTCACCGCGCATTATCCGCATTGCCGCTGCCCTGCTGATCGGCCCGGACGGTCGAACCCTGCTGGTGCGCAAGCGCGGGACCCAGGCCTTCATGCAACCGGGTGGCAAGATCGAGGCCTCTGAGCAACCGGTCGATGCGCTGGCCCGCGAGCTGGAAGAAGAACTGGGTTTGGTCATCGACACCACTCAAGCGAGTTATCTGGGCAAGTTTTCTGCCCCGGCAGCCAATGAGCCGGGGTTTGTGGTCGAGGCCGAGATTTTTCAACTGGATATCCAGCAACGCGTCACCCCGGCGGCAGAGATCGAAGAAGTGCTGTGGGTTGATCCGCACAATGTCGTTGATTTCATCCTGGCGCCATTGACACGGGACCTGATCCTGCCGTTTTATCGAGCCTCCCTGACGGCTCCGGCCTGACCCCCCACACAATGACAAGGACTGCGTCATGATTCCAACACATGATCTGTTGATTTTTGCGGCGGCCTCGCTGCTACTGGTGCTGACCCCGGGCCCGAACATGATCTATCTGATCTCCCGTTCGATCTGCCAGGGACGCAAGGCGGGCGTGACCTCGTTGCTTGGGGTTGTCGCAGGTTTTTTCGTGCATCTGTTCGCCGCGGCGGCCGGTTTGACAGCAGTGTTCATGGCGGTGCCGATGGCTTACGAGGCGCTCAAATGGGCCGGCGCCCTGTACCTGCTGTGGATGGCCTGGCAGGCAGTCAAACCGGGTGCGCGCTCGCCCTTTGAGGCGCAGCAACTACCGCCGGATTCTTCTCGAAAACTGATGCTGATGGGCTTTTTCACCAGCGCATTGAACCCGAAAATCGCGGTGTTCTATCTCTCGGTGTTCCCGCAGTTCATCAGTCCGGAACACGGTTCGGTGTTTACCCAAAGTATCGCCCTGGGCCTGACCCAGATCAGCGTGAGTTTCACGGTTAACCTGTTTATCGCACTGTTTGCTGCCGGGATTGCCTCGTGGTTCGTCAACAATCCGAGCTGGCTGGCGGTTCAGCGCTATTTCATGGGCTTCGTACTGGCTGGGCTGGCAGTGCGGCTGATGTCTGAACAGCGGCGCATGGCCTGAGGCACATGGCAATCCAACGACTCGATGCCAGCCATGCACTCGCTTACCGGGCGCTGATGCTTGAGGCCTATGACCGTCACCCGCAGGCGTTCACGTCGAGTGTCCGCGAGCGCGCGGTAATGCCGTTGAGCTGGTGGGAGTCACGCTTGACCAGCCCGCTGGACGTGCTGTTCGGCGCATTTGAAGACGACGAACTGGTGGGCATTGTCGGCCTGGCCTTTGAGGCACGGGAAAAAGCCCGGCACAAGGCAACGCTGTTTGGCATGTATGTGTCAGACAAGGCCAGACAGCGGGGGCTTGGTTATCAGCTGGTTCAGGTGCTTTTCGACGAGGCACGGCGTCGGTCGGGCTTGAAGCTGATTCAACTGACCGTCACCGCTGGCAATGACGCCGCATTGGCGTTGTACCAGGGTTGCGGTTTCGTGCAGTTCGGGCTCGAACCGCTGGCGGTGCGGGTTGGCGAAGAGTACTTCGACAAGATCCATATGTGGCGCGAAGTCCCGGCCTGACCTGCGGCTAGGTTTTTTGTGGCGAGGGGGCTTGCCCCCGCTGGGCTGCAAAGCAGCCCCAAGCTCTGCCACCACGCTCTGTCAGGTTTACCGCGTTCGCTGACTTTACGACGGCTTCGCCGCCGAGCGCGAGCAAGCTCGCTCGCCACAGGTGTGATATCTGTCAGCGCACCGCGCTAACCCCATCCAGGGTCGAGAACGAGGTGTCCTTGGCCGTCAGCAGAAAGTCGCGCATGTACGGCGCGTCGAGCATGTCGGCGCGGATCCCGGCGTATAGCGTGGCAAACAAACCTTTCTCACCGAGCCGCTTGGCCTTCACATAACCCCGTGAGCTGTATTCATGCAGCGCCCAATGCGGCATGCCGCAGACGCCACGGCCGCTGGCCACCAACTGCATCATCATCACCGTCAGTTCCGAAGTACGGACCTGCGCCGGTTCGATATCGGCCGGCTCCAGGAAGCGGGTGAAGATGTCCAGCCGATCACGTTCCACCGGGTAGGTGATCAGGGTTTCGCTGAGCAAATCTTCCGGGACGATGTACGGCTTGTTCGCCAACCGATGCTGATTGGCCACCGCGAGCATCGCTTCGTAGGTGAACAACGGCACGTAGGTGATCCCGGCCAGCTCCAGCGGGTCGGACGTTACCACCAGGTCCAGGTCACCACGGGCCAGGGCCGGCAGCGGGGCGAAGGAGAAACCCGACGCCAGGTCCAGCTCGACTTCCGGCCAGGCATCGCGGAACTGGTCGATGGTCGGCATCAGCCACTGAAAGCAACTGTGGCATTCGATTGCCATGTGCAGCCGTCCGGCGGTGCCTCCGGCCAGGCGCGCAATGTCACGTTCGGCACCGCGCAGCAGCGGCAGGGTGGCATCGGCCAGTTGCAGCAGGCGCAGGCCGGCGCTGGTGAAACGCACCGGTTTGGTTTTGCGCACGAACAGCGGCATACCCATGCGCTCTTCCAGTTCTTTGAACTGGTGGGACAGGGCGGACTGGGTCAGGTGCAGACGGTCGGCGGCTTCGACCAGGCTGTCGGCCTCGCGCAAGGCGTGCAGGGTCTTCAGGTGACGGATTTCGAGCACCAGGGCCTCCATGAGTAAATTTTGTGATCAACACGAAAAGGTTGAGCTTGTCTCATGTTGGGTTGGCTGTCGACAATAGGGCCATCTTTTACTTCGGAGCACATATGCCATGGCCTTGGCCCACACACTCGGTTTTCCACGCATCGGTGCCGACCGCGAGCTGAAAAAAGCCCTCGAATCCTACTGGAAGGGCGACCTCGATCAGGCCGGGTTGCAAATCGTCGGCCGTGAACTGCGAGCCAGACACTGGCAAGTGCAGAAAGACGCCGGTATCGACCTGCTGCCGGTGGGCGACTTCGCCTGGTACGACCAGGTGCTGACGCACTCGCTGACCTTTGGCGTGATCCCCGAACGCTTCGACAGCGCCAAGGATGCACAGGGCCTGCCGACCCTCGACACCTTGTTCGCAATGGCCCGTGGCGCCAGTGCAAAGTGCTGCGATGGTGAGTCAGCCAAGACGCACCATGCGCAGGAACTGACCAAGTGGTTCGACACCAACTACCACTACCTGGTCCCGGAATTCAGCGCTGACCAGCCGTTCAAACTGAGCTGGGAGCAACTGTTCGACGAAGTCGACGAAGCCCACGCCCTCGGTCACCGCGTCAAGCCGGTGATCATCGGCCCTTTGACTTACCTGTGGCTGGGTAAAACCAAAGGCAACGACTTCGACAAGCTTGACCTGCTCGAACGCCTGCTGCCGCTCTACGGCGAAATCCTCAATCGCCTCAAGGCCCAAGGTGTGGAATGGGTGCAGATTGACGAACCGATCCTGACCCTCGACCTGCCGCAAGCCTGGAAAAACGCCTTCGAGCGCGCCTACCACATCCTTCAGTATTCGCCGCTGAAGAAACTCGTGGCCACCTACTTCAGTGGCCTGGAAGACAACCTCGGGCTGGCGGTGAGCCTGCCGGTGGACGGCCTGCACATCGACGCGGTGCGAGCGCCGGAACAACTGGGCCAGGTACTCGATCGCCTGCCGACTTACAAAGTGCTGTCGGTGGGCCTGGTCAACGGTCGCAATGTCTGGCGTTGCGAGCTGGAACAGGCGTTGGCACAACTGAAACCGGCGCAAGAGCGTTACGGCGACAACCTGTGGGTCAGCAGCTCGTGCTCGCTGCTGCACAGTCCGGTGGATCTGGACCGTGAAGACACACTCGACGCCGAGCTGAAGAGCTGGCTGGCGTTCGCCGTACAAAAATGCGCTGAAATCGCCGTGCTGCGTGATGCGCTCAACGATCCGCAAGCGCCGAAGGTCCAGGCCGCGCTGGCGCAGAACCGTGCCGTGCAGGCCAGCCGTGCGCAGTCGCCACGCATTCACAAAGCCGAGGTGCAGGCGCGCATCCGGGCCATTCGCGACACCGACAGTCAGCGTCACTCAGTGTTTGCCAAGCGTATCGAGTTGCAACGCGCACGCCTGAATTTGCCGGCCTTCCCGACCACCACTATCGGCTCGTTCCCGCAGACCGCATCGATCCGTCTGGCGCGTCAGTCGTTCAAACAGGGCAAGCTCTCGGCCAACGATTACACCGACGCCATGCACAGCGAAATCCGCCACGCGGTGCAAATCCAGGAACGTCTTGGCCTCGACGTGCTGGTGCACGGTGAAGCCGAACGCAATGACATGGTCGAGTACTTTGCCGAGCAACTCGACGGCTACCTGTTCACCCGTTTCGGCTGGGTTCAGAGCTACGGTTCGCGCTGTGTGAAGCCGGCGATCATCTACGGCGACCTGAGCCGTCCAAAGGCCATGACCGTCGACTGGATCACCTACGCGCAGAGCCTGACCGACAAGGTCATGAAAGGCATGCTGACCGGGCCGGTGACGATGCTGATGTGGTCATTCCCGCGTGAAGACGTGTCGCGCAAAATCCAGGCGCAACAGTTGGCGCTGGCCCTGCGTGATGAAGTGGTCGACCTGGAGCAGGCCGGAATCAAGATCGTCCAGATCGACGAAGCGGCGTTCCGCGAGGGCTTGCCGCTGCGCCGGGCGCAGTGGCAGGAATACCTCGACTGGTCGGTGCAAGCGTTCCGCTTGAGCGCGTCTGGCGTGCTCGATGAAACGCAGATCCATACCCACATGTGCTACAGCGAATTCAACGACGTGATCGAATCCATCGCGGCCATGGACGCGGATGTGATCACCATCGAGACTTCGCGTTCGGACATGGAATTGCTCGAAGCCTTCAAGGCCTTCGACTACCCGAACGACATCGGCCCGGGCGTCTACGACATTCACTCGCCACGGGTGCCGGACACCGCCGAGATGGTCAAGTTGATGAGCAAAGCCGTGCAGCGGATCCCGGCCGAACGGCTGTGGGTCAACCCGGACTGCGGCCTGAAAACCCGGGCCTGGCCGGAGACGGAGGCGGCGTTGGTGAATATGGTTGCCGCCGCGCGCCAACTGCGTAATCAACTGGCCTGATCCCGTAACCGATTGATCGTTCCCACGCGCAGCAAAGGAATGCCTCTACGGACGCTCTGCGTTCGGCTGTTGAAGGGACGCAGAGCGTCCCGGGCTGCATTCCTTTGCTGCGCGTGGGAACGATCAGCGGACTACGAATCGACCGCTCGGCACTCTTCATCAAACTGTCACACAACTGTGGCAGCGCGCTTTAACAAAGTTCATCAGACTCGCGCTCTACTGGGGTTCTGCGTTTCGGTGTTTTTCCATGCGGGTACGATTTTTTTCAACTGCGGTTTTTCTGGCCGCGCTGCTATTTGGCTTACCGTCTTTGGCGGCGCCGCGCTGCGATGTCAATGTTCCGACCGAGCGGGTCGATCTGGCGCAGGTGAGCCTGGCGTACCAGAGCATCGGTCGTGCGTCCGATCCTGCGTTATTGCTGGTGATGGGCCTGGGTGGCCAGTTGATTCACTGGCCGGACGAGGTGGTGGTGGCGCTGTGCGAGCAGGGTTTTCGGGTGATTCGCTACGATAATCGTGATGTCGGGCTGTCGACCTGGCGCCAGGCCCCGGCCAACGCCAACCTGACCTTTGAGGTGCTGCGCTACAAGCTCGGATTACCCGTAGCGGCGCCGTACAGCCTGACCGATATGGCGGACGACGCGCTGGGCCTGATGGATGCGCTGCACGTGGAGCAATTCCATGTACTGGGCGCGAGCATGGGCGGAATGATCGCCCAGCACCTGGCGGCCATGGCACCGCAACGGGTCGAGAGCCTGACGCTGATCATGACCAGTTCCGGTGCAGAAGGGCTGCCGGCGCCGAATGCGGCGCTGGTGCAATTGCTCTCACGGCGCGGTGCACCGAACCGTGAGGTGGCACTGGAGCAACAGGCCGATCTGCTGGCAGCGCTGGGCAGTCCGCAGGTGAGTGATGATCGTCAGGCGCTGCTGCATCAGGCCGCAGTGGCGTACGACCGGGCGTTCAATCCTGAAGGCGTGAAACGCCAGATCATGGCGATCCTCGCCGAGCCGAGCCGGGTGGCGTTGCTCAACCAGCTGCGGGTGCCGACGCTGGTGGTGCATGGCACCGCTGATCCGCTGTTGCCGGTGATGCATGGCATTCACCTGGCGGCGCATATCCAGGGCAGTCAGTTGAAGCTGATTCCGGGGCTGGCTCATCGTTTTCAGGAAGCGTTCAAGGCGCCATTACTGGCGGCAGTGTTGCCGTACCTGAAAACCCATCGTGAGGACACCGCGCATTGGGCGCAGATCGATCCGGTGCAGGCACCGAATCTGTTGTAACGGTCAACGCGCCTTTGTGGCGAGGGAGCTTGCTCCCGCTGGGCTGCGAAGCGGCCCTAAACCCGTCACCGCGTACTTTCAGATAGAAACAGTCTGCGACTGCTGCGCCCGAGCGCGGACCGGTCGGCGGGAGCAAGCTCCCTCGCCACAGAGACCGCGCGAGGGTTTCAGCGGACAATCTTGTCCACATGAATCCCGAGTTTTTTCAGCCGATACCAGAAGCTGCGCTCCGAGATGCCGATCAGTTGCGCCGCGGCCGCTTGTACGCCATTGCTTTGTTGCAGGGCGGCAAGAATGTAGGACTTCTCGACTTCCACCAGCGCGGCGTCGAGGTCCGGCGGCACGCCAGTGCCTACGTTGAGGGGCACGCGGGCGCCGTCGACGGTGGGTCTTGAGGCGAACAGGTACGCCGGCAGATCGTCCTCCTCGATCACCGAACCCGAGGCCACGATGGTGGCTCGTTCAACGCAGTTCTGCAGTTCGCGGATGTTCCCCGGCCACGAATAATTGGCCATGGCCTGCAAGGCTTCCGGGCTGAAACCGGTGATGCGCTTGCCGGCGGTGGCGCCTAGGGTGTGAGCGAAGTGTCGGGCCAGTGGCGCGATGTCTTCGACCCGTTCACGCAGGGCGGGCAGGGGGATCGGGAACACGTTGAGGCGATAATAAAGGTCTTCGCGAAACTCTTTGTTGGCCACCGCTTCCAGCAGGTTTTTGTTGGTGGCGGCGATCACGCGCACATCGACTTTGCGCTCGCGCTGGTCGCCCACCGGCTCGATCACTCGCTCCTGCAAGGCCCGGAGGATTTTTGCCTGCAAGGCCAGCGGCATGTCGCCAACCTCATCGAGAAACAGCGTGCCCTTGTCGGCCTGCATGAAGCGCCCGACCCGGTCCGCCACGGCGCCGGTGAAGGCGCCTTTGCGATGGCCGAACATTTCACTTTCCAGCAACCCTTCGGGGATCGCCGCACAGTTCACTGCGACGAAGGGTTTGTCGGCGCGGTTGCCGTGTTTGTGGATGGCCCGGGCGACCATTTCCTTGCCGGTGCCGCTTTCGCCGGTGAGCAGGATGGTCGCATTGCTTTCGCGTACCGAATCCACTGCTTGCAGCACTCGGCGGAAGGTCGGGCTGTCGCCCACCAGGCTGTCGATCTGCTGGTGTTCTTCAAGCTCGGCGCGCATGCGCAGGTTGTCTTTAAGAATGTCGCGAAATTGCAGGGCCTTGTTGACGGTGATGTCCAGCTCATCGATGTCGAACGGCTTGGCAATGTAGTCGAAGGCGCCATTGCGCATCGACTGCACGGCATTTTTAACCGTGCTGTAGGCCGTCATGACGATCACCGGCAGTTGCGGATAGCGCACTTTGACTTCCGCCAGCAACTGCGGCCCGTCCATGCCGGGCATGCGCCAGTCGCTGATCACCAGGTCGATGTCTTCCTGTTCCAGCACTTTGAGCGCGTGCAGGCCATTGCTGGCGGTGAACACCTGGATGTCGTTCTGGCTCAGGGCCGAGGCCAACAAGTCGCAAAGCTTGGGCTCGTCATCGACCACCAGAATGTTATGCGTCATCACTGTCCTCGTCGTCGCTGTCGTCTTCACCGTTGGCCGGAATGTACAGGCTGAATGTGGAGCCGGCATCTTTTTCGCTGATGCATTCGACCCGTCCGTCATGGTTTTCCATGATCGAGAAGACTTTTGCCAGCCCCAGGCCCGTACCTGATGCCTTTGTGGTGACGAACGGTGTAAAAATCCGTTCGAGCATGTCCGGTTCGATGCCCTGGCCGGTGTCGGAAACACTGATGACGGTGTATTCCTTGTCGCTGGTTATACCGAGGGTCAAGCGACCGCCGTCAGGCATCGCGTCGATGGCATTGATCACCAGGTTCAGGCAGGCCTGTTTGAGCTGTCGTGCGTCGGCATAGATGGTCGCGCCAGGGGCGTTGTCTTCTATTCGGGCATCGATGTTGTGAGTCGCCAGTTCCGGGGCGCAGAACCCGACCAATTCATCAATCAGCGGTCGCACCGGTTGGGTGGAGCGCATGGGCGCGTTGGGCTTGGCAAAGTCGAGGAAGTCGGTGATCAGGTCGTTGATCCGGCTGACCTCGCTGACCACGTATTCGAGATGCCGCTTGTCGGTATCGGGCAGGTCGGCGCGACGGTGCAGTAACTGGGTCGCGGTCTTGATGATGCCCAGCGGGTTGCGGATTTCATGGGCCAGGCCCATGGCCACTTCCCCCAGGGCGTGCAAGCGATCGCGGCGGCGCAGTTGCGATTCCAGGTGCTGCAATTCGCCCAGACGCTCGGTCATGTGGTTGAAGGTGCTGCTCAGTTCGGCCAGTTCGTCGCTGCCATAGACCGGCACTCGCTGACGATAATCGCCGTCGATCACCGCCCGAACGCCTTTGGAGAGCGCGCGCAGGGGCTGGGTCAGGCGTTGCGAGACCAGCCAGCCGACACCCAGCGACAGCGCCGAACTGAGGATGAAAATCAGGATGAACAGATTGCTCTGGTTCACCAGCCCGACCAGGCTGTTGTGGCGCAGCAGGCCACTGAAGATCACACCCTGAAGTTCACCGCTGTCATTGAGGATTGGCCGATAGATGCCGCTGTAGTTATTGGTGAACTGTTCGATCGGTTTTTTCGTGGTGCGCAGGATTTGCTCGATGTCTTCGGGCACCTTCATAGGGTGATTTTCGAAGCGCTGGGTGGCGAAAATTTCCGAGAAGTCCTCGGCCTTGGCCAGGTACAACCGCAGGTCAAGGGAATGTACATCGGCGACGCTGGTGAGAAAGCTGCTGTCCAGGTAGTTGGCGAGGACCAACTGATAGTCGACCCCAGACTGGGTAGTCTGGTAGGTCGAGACCAGGATGCCGGTGGACTCGCCAGTCACCTGAATGGTTTGCAAGACGGCCTTGGGCGCGGTGTTGATTTGCTGGACGATGTCGTCGGCCACGGTACTGAACAGCACTTTGTGATCGCTGGTGCGCACCAGCGCCACGACGTCGATGCCCATGGCTTCGGCAATGTCGGCGCTGAGGCGGTCCTGCCGGGCCGAAAGCCGGTCGTTGATCGGGCGGATGTGGCGCAGCAACAACTGGGCGACCCGCGTGTTTTCGCGCAGGATTTCCCGGACCTCGTCTTCGACGATCTTGGTCGATTCCTGCAACCAGATGCGCACGTTGCTATCGAAAATCTGTGACAGCGTGGTGGCCGCCAGTTCCGCCGCGATCATGGTCGGGATCACGCTGACCAGCCAGAATGCCAATACCAGCTTGCGTTGCAGGCTCCAGCGGGAGATGGCGAAGGGCAGGGCTTTACGGCGTCGGACTTTGATCATCAGGTTTCGCTTATCGCAGCAGCCATGGCAGGGTCGGATTTATCCGGTCGGACAAACAGTTTCACGAGTTTCAGTAATGTATTGAGCAACCCGTTGCGGTGGTGAAAAAACAGCGTATTGCCTTCAAATTTACAGCCGAGCCGCAGCTTACTGGCATAGCCGGCCTGGCCGCACACATACAGCGGGATTTTGTGCTGAATACAATAGTCGACATTGGCCAGCCAGCTTCTGAAGTACAGGTTGTACTCACGGGTCTGTTCCAGGTCGTGGGCAAAAAACTTGTCCACCAGTCGATGTTCGTCCAGCAACACCAGGTTGAACGCCACCAGCTGCTCGCCCACCCAATACAGCACGCACGCGGCACGTTGGTCGAGGTGTTCGAGGATACTGGTGAAATACTCTGCGGACAGTCGTTCGAACTCCAGATCACTGCGCGCCAGGGTGGCTTCATACAAACGCATCATCTGTGGCAATACATCGTCGACCGAGCGTCGCCATTCGATTCGCGGGCCTTGCGCCCGAAGTTTTCGGCGCAAGTCCTTGCGGGTGGATTTGCCCAGTGTGCCGAGGTAGGCATCAAGTGAGCCGAACGCGATCGGCAATACCGCACTCGGTAAACCGGGCATGGTTTGCAGTCCGGCCTCGCGGCAGACGTCAATCCACTGCTGATCGTGGCTGGGTGCATCCTTGACCGCCAACAGGCCGATACCCGCCTGGTTGGCATCGTTACGAGCCAACGTCAGTAACTGACGCAGCAGCGCCGGACGTTGGTCGTCAGCGATATGGCTGGCGGTGCCTGCGTGGCATTGCTCGGTCACTGGCGATCCCATGGCGTACAAGCGAATATCCAGCACGCCCGGCAACCATTGACGCAAGCGTTGCGTGATGCGTTTGCCGATGCCCTGCACCGTGGTGTCGAGCGAGTACTGCGTGGTAAATGCCGCGGCTGCGGCAATCAATGTGCTGCCTTCATAGAGTGCAAGGTAGCGCCACTGGAAGTCGGCGACTCCCGCCTGTTCAACGGCCCGGTAATAATCCCAGTCCTCCAGTTCCCCAGGGAAGCAGTCATTCCAGACGCAGCGTTCGATGGCCTGGATGGTTGAAAAGGCTTGGGCGGTAATCACGTCTTTTCCTTAAGCTACGCCAGTTGTCGATACTCTTCACGCTCGCCAGGCTTGATGGAAAGCTGATGGACAAAGTCCGCGCTCAGGTCCACGACGCGGCGGTATTCCAGGTCAACTGTGATCATGTGATAGCAGTTGTCCAGCAGGATCTTGGTAACCGGGCCGCCGAGATGGCGTTCGACGTAATCGGCGTTCCAGCGGCTGGTGATGTCGTCTTCGATGGAGTGCAGCACCAGGGCTGGTGTCTTGATCGACGGCATGCGTTTCTTGACCACGGCATTCATCCGGTGCAATTCGCGCACGGTGACGCCTTCCATGGTCAACAGACCGGCATTGCTGCTTTCGCCGTCCTTCATCTGACGTTCGACGATCGCCCGCAGGCGCTCGTTCTTGATGCCATAAGGTGGCTTCTCTTCGAAGCTGCAGATGTGCACGCCGAACGGAATCTTCATCAACAAAGGCGTCAGGAACGCCAGTTTGTGGATGCTCCAGCCGTCGTAGCGCAGGGTGGTTGAATACATCAGCAGGCCGGCAACCTGTCCTGGATGCTCGGACGCGACATACATGGACATGACCGCGCCCATGGACAGACCGCCGACGAACACCTGTTTGTGCTTCTGGCGTATGCCCACGAATGTCTTGCGTACACCTTCGTACCAATCCTGCCAGCCAGTGGCTTGCAGGTCGGCGTTATCACCGCAGTGCCCGGCCAGGGTTGGCACGTACACCGTGCAACCCGATTTGGCCAAGCCGATGGCAACCCGACGCAACTCCGTCGGGGTGCCGGTCAGGCCGTGGATCAACAACACCGCGACCTCACCACTGCCGAGAACGAAACCGGTGCTACCTTCGCCCAGATCGATCTCTGTTTCGTTCATCGTTTCATGGCTCGGTTCAGCAACTGCTCGAGCAGTTTCAGGCCCAGGTCGATTTCCGGGTAGCTGATTTCCAGCGACGGTGCCAGGGTGATCACGTTTTTGTAGTAGCCGCCCACGTCGAGGATCAAGCCCAGTTTCTGGCCGTCAACCACCATATCGCCCTTCATGCCTTCCTCGACCATGTAGTCCAGGGTGGCCTTGTCCGGGGTGAAGCCGTCAGTGGTGCAGATTTCGCAGCGCAGGGCCAGGCCCAGGCCGTCGACGTCGCCGATGATCGGGAAGCGTTTTTGCAGCTCTTGCAGACCGGACAGGAAGTACTTGCCCTTGGCCATAACCATCGCGCCGTAGTCGACTTCGCTGGTCATCTTGAACATTTCCAGGCCTACCGCGGTACCCAGTGGGTTGGAGGCGAAGGTGGAGTGAGTCGAACCTGGCGGGAAGATCTTCGGGTTGATCAGCTCTTCACGGGCCCAGATACCGCCCAGTGGGTTGAGGCCGTTGGTCAGCGCCTTACCGAATACGATCACGTCAGGTTTAACGTCGAAGTGTTCGATCGACCACAGCTTGCCGGTACGCCAGAAACCCATCTGGATTTCATCGGAAACCATCAGGATGCCGTGCTGATCCAGCACTTGCTTGAGCTCGCTGTAGAAGTTCATTGGCGGAATGACGTAGCCGCCGGTGCCCTGGATCGGCTCGACGTAGAAGGCTGCGTATTCACACTGGTTGGTTTTTGGGTCCCAAACGCCGTTGTATTCGGTTTCGAACAGACGGGCGAACTGCTGCACGCAGTGGCTGCCGTATTCTTCCTTGGTCATGCCTTTAGGGCCGCGGAAGTGGTACGGGAACGGGATGAAGTTGGCGCGTTCACCGAAGTGGCCGTAGCGGCGACGGTAGCGGAAGCTCGAGGTGATCGACGAGGCGCCGAGGGTACGGCCGTGGTAGCCGCCTTCGAAGGCGAACATCAGGCTCTTGCCGTTGGAGGCATTACGCACCACTTTCAACGAGTCTTCGATGGACTGCGAACCGCCGACGTTGAAGTGCACGCGACCGTCGAGGCCAAACTTGTTCTTGGCGTCGACCGCGATCATTTCCGACAGCTCGATCTTGCCTTTGTGCAGGTACTGGCTGGCGATTTGCGGCAGGGTGTCGATCTGTTGTTTCAGGGCGTTGTTCAGACGCGGGTTGGCGTAGCCGAAGTTGACCGCCGAGTACCACATTTGCAGGTCGAGGTAGGCCTGGTCTTCGGTGTCCCACACGTAGGAACCTTCGCAACGGCTGAAAATGCGCGGAGGATCGATGTAGTGAACGGTGTCGCCGTAGGAGCAGTACTTGGCTTCTTTATCCAGAAGAACCTGGTCTTCTGCGGTAGCAATTCGAATATCAGACATGGTGGAAGAGTTCCTGATTGTGTAGCGAGAGTTCAGAAGAGGTTTCAAGTGCGAAGTCAGTGGCGTTGGCTGCGCTGCCGGCCGGCAGTTTGGCCAGCAAGGCCGGAAGTTCGGCGAAGCTGTCGAAGCGGGCGTAGGCGATGCCATTGCGTTCGCAATGTTCGGCCAGGCGGTCCTTGGCAAATACGAAGTCGGCAGTGGACGCCACGCACATGTCGGACTGACCGTCACCAATCACCAGCACGCGTTTGCTGCTGGGCGTGGATTTGCATTTGCAGTTGCCGGAGGCCGCGCGGCAGGCGTCGCTCGAATACGGGAAGTCGATGCGCCAGCTGTTGTTGTCGACCTGGCGCAGGCGGTTGGCGAGGATCGGCAGGAGGCTGACGTAGTTGCGCGACAGAATCCGCGCGATACCTTGTTCGATACCGTCACTGACGACTTCGATGGAAGCGCCCAGGCCGACCACATGGTCGACAAAGTCCGGGAAGTCGGCATCGATTTCGACGCTGTCGAAGAACTCGAGCAGTTCATTGGGAGTTGCCTTGACCAGCGAAAGCTGGCGGCTGAGGCATTCACGCGAGCCGATAGCACCGCTCAGCCACTCGTCCTCGATCGCTTCCCAGCTCGGGTCGGCGAAACGTTGGAGAATGCTGTCGATTACGTCGGTCCGGGTGATGGTCCCGTCGAAATCACACACGATATGCCAATCAATCATCTGCATTACCTATTGGGGCAGGGGCGCGCTGATGCGCTTGCAACGGGTAGAGCAGGGATTGTGCCAAGTTGTTTCAGATCCTATAGGCTGGGGCTCTGAGGTATGCTGTGCGGGAAATATGTCCGCGAAGCTACAATTTTTGTAGGTCGCTACAAACAACATGAGTGCTTGCGCAGGAAAATCGGCCCGGGAGTTGATGCGCGCATGCACTGCTAAGGAATCGCTCTATGTTCAGGATTACCTCTGCTGTATTCGCTGCCATGCTGGGCCTTGGCGGCTTTTGCGCCACTGCGCAGGCGACCGGAATTACCGGTGAGGCAGGTCTCGGCATGAGCAATCAGCCCTATGACCCCACGGGTAGCCGTTATGAAACCGTGCCGGTGCCTTACTTCGATCTGGACTGGGGCGATGTCAGCCTCAGCACCGACGACGGTTTGACCTGGAGCGCCTTGAAAGCCAATGGTTTCAGTGCCGGGCCGTTTATCAACTACATTCCGGGCCGCAACTCCAATGGCACGCTGCGGGGCCTGCACAATGTGTCGGCCATGGGCGAGGCCGGTGGCTTCGTTCAGTACAGCCCGGCTGATTTCTGGCGCATTTTCGCTTTCGTCGGCCATACCGTCGGCGCCAATCGCGGCCAGGGTGGTGTGCTCGGTCGGGTGGGCGGGGAAGTGGGTTATCCACTGGGGCTGGGGATCATTGGCAGTAGCGAACTGAGCGCCAATTTTGCCGATCGCCAGCAGACTCAGACGTTCTTTGGTGTTTCCGAGAAAGACGCCCGGGATTCGGAGTTCCGTCAGTACAAGGCCAGTGGTGGCTTGCAGAATGTGGCGTTGACCCAGAACTTCGAGTTCCCGCTGGCCGCAAAGTGGTCGCTGGTGACCAGTGCCACCTGGAAGCACCTGACCAATTCGGCGGCGGACAGCACTATCGTCAAACAAGAAGGCCGCGTGAACCAGGGCGAGGTTCAGGCGGCGATCAGCTACAAATTCAATTGAGGCGATCACAGGTGTGATCGTTCCCACGCTCTGCGTGGGAATGCCGCCCTGGACGCTCTGCGTCCGCTTCGGATGTGACGCAGAGCGTCACCGGATGCATTCCCACGCGGGAGCGTGGGAATGATCATTCGTGTTCAATCTGGTCCGTCCTTTGCAAACCCTGCCATGAACTCAATTTCTCAGGAGTGCTTCATGGCTCGTCCCGCGTATCGCTTCCTTGCCTATTCGCTGTGGGATCTGGTCCCGATTGCGCTGGGCGTGGCTCATCTGGCGTTTGTTCTGTGGTTGGTGCTGGCCTTCCATGACCTGTCATGGTGGGCCCTTGTGCCACTGGCGCTGGTCTATGCCGTCAGCCTGTCGTGGAGCATCAACAGTATTTCCCACAACCAGATCCACAACCCGTACTTCACCCTTGGCTGGATGAATCGGGCATTCGATCTGTTGTTGTCGGTCACCATCGGTTTCTCGCAGACCCTCTATCGCGACATCCACAATCGCCATCACCGTGGTAATTCAGACCTGCCGGATGCACACGGAAAAACCGTCGATCCGCTGTCGATCTACTTGCGCGGCAAGGATGGGCAACCTGAAAACCCCTGGTCGTACACTTTTCTCAGCTTTTTCCGCGATGATCCCAAGCCGTTCTACGAAGAAATGCAGCGCAAGCGGCCCGGCGATGCACGCTGGGTCAAGGTCGAGATTTATGTGACGGTGGCGGCGTATGTGGCGCTGGCGTTCTATGACTGGCATGCCGTGTTGCTGTTGCTGCCGTTCTGGTATCTGGGCCAGGCGCTGTCGTCGCTCAATGGGTATTACGAGCATTTGGGCGGTAATCCGGACTTGCCGATCGCCTGGGGCGTGAGCAGCTACAGCGTGCTCTACAACCTGATCTGGATGAACAACGGTTATCACGCCGAGCACCATTACCGGCCGAAAATGCACTGGACCCAGGTCAAGGCATTCCACCGTGAAATTGCCGAGCAGCAACGTGCGGCGGGGGTGAAGGTAATCCCGGTGTCACACGGACTGGGCTTTCTGACGGCTCACCGCAAAGGCTGATCTATAGATCCTTTTGTGGTGAGGGGGCTTACTGTGGCGAGGGGGGCTTGCCCCCGTTCGAGTGCGAAGCGCTCGCGATCAATCCAGCTATCGAGGTCTGCCTGATATCCACGGTTGCAGTGTTTAGGGCCGCTTCGCGGCCCAGCGGGGGCAAGCCCCCTCGCCACAGGGAAATGCGCTGTTCTTAGGTCTCTTCGCCTTCCGCCAGCAACGCTATCCCACCCATGATCACCGCCACGCCCAGCCAGTGCAGCAGGCTGATCTGCTCGCCGAGACCAAGCCACGAGCCGAGCAACACGCCGACAAACACCAGCGAACTCAGCGGAAACGCCAGCGACAGGCTGCTGCGCCGCAGGATCAACATCCAGACGAAAAACGCCCCGATGTAGCAGGCGATGGCCGTCAGCACCCCAGGATTACCGGCCACAGCCGCCAGCCATTGAAGGTTGAAGTCCATCTGCCCCAGTTGATCGCCACCGACTTTGGTGGCGATCTGACCGCCACTTTCAAAACCGATCAGCAGCATCCAGAGCACCACGGTGCCCAGACGTCCGTGCAGCCAACCCATAGTGCTGTTCCTTTCCATCATCGATTGAGCTTCAGACATGGGCGACACACACGAGCATCACGCCCGCCGTAATCACCAGGGTGCCAAGCCAGCGCCGGCGGCTGACGGTTTCACCCAGCACGACTTTACCGGCCAGTACCACACCGCAATAAGCCAGCGCCGCGGATGGAAACAACAGGCTCAGCGGCGCGCGGGACAGGGCTTCGAGCCAGACAAAGAACTCGATGGCATAGGCGCCTATCCCGCACCAGAGCAACGGCGCGTTGAACACCTGGCCCCAGAACGCGTTCAATCGAAAGCCACCTTCGAGCTCCGGTAAACGGTCAAGGCCCAGCTTGAAACAGAGCTGGCCGATGACGTCCAGAACAATCGAAAACGCCACCAGTAACACCACGGTCAAGGTCACGGGAATAACTCCTCGAACAGGCTGATCAGCGCCTGGTTGGTTGCCGCATTTCGCAGCAGATCGTCTTCGCTCCAGCGCTCGGGGGACGGCTGGTCGGATTTCGCTTCCCAACGCTTGAGCGCGTTGCTGAAGGCTGGTTGGGCGAACTCGCCGCAGACATCGATGCCGAGGATTCGCTTGCTCGCGGCCAACATGCGCAGGGCTTGCAGCAAGTGCGTCAGCCGCATGCCACCCTGATCCCAGTTGGTCGCGGCGTCTTCACTGGCCAGCACATCCTTGTCGATGGTAATCCACACCGCTTCGGTCGGCAGGCTCTCGATCAGTTGCTGGAGAAACACCGGCCAATCGAGGTCGGCCAGGTTGCGCCAGTGCAGCAGGTTTTCCCGCTGTTGATGCCCGGCACCATCGCCGATGAAACCCCAGACCTGGGACGGCGGGTGCTGCCAGGGGAACAGCTGCAAGTCGCCACGCTTCAGCGCGCCGAGGTTGCCGCCACGCAGTTGCGGGTTATGCAGGTCATCGCTGCACGGCCCGAGGGTGACGATGCGTTTGATGTTCGGCAGCTTCAGTGCCCGGTTGACCCATGAACCGCAATGCCGACGCGGTGCGAAACGCACCCAGTCGGGATGGTTGTCGAAATGAATCAGGCTGACCGGCTCGGTAATCTCGGCGAGAAAAGCCGGGGTCAGGTGGTGGTAGTCGCCAGAGCCTATAAAGAAGATTTCTGGCTGCGGGCCCGTATGGGGTGGCCGTTGGCGCAGGCGTTCGGAAAAGCGACGATAGTTTTTCTCGCTGGACCACAAACGCAGTTTGGGGCCCAGATCGAGCAGGTCCAGACGCTTGGCGCGACCGCTTTCCAGCAATCGGGCAATCGGCGCCTGGGCTGTGAGGCTGTGGTCGAGATCCAATATATTCAAAACGTGTTTTACCCATGGCAGCGCCCCTGCAAGGCCGGCGCGGTCGATCACGAGCGCAGGCCGGGCGGGCTTTAGGGGGTAAATGCAAGGGGCGGGCCAGTGTCGGGTTTGAATGACCGGGTGTGGCTTGAATCCCCCCTCACCCTAACCCTCTCCCCGAGGGGCGAGGGGACTGACCGAGGTGTTTAGTTGAAATACTGCGACCTGATCCAATGCAGCGAACTCAAGTTCCACCCAATCTTTCAGGTCGCAGTAAGTCGCAAGAACACCCAAATCAGTCCCCTCGCCCCTTGGGGCGGTCCGACGTTTCGGGAGGGTTAGGGTGAGGGGATGGATCTGAAGCCCTAAAAAGCAGTCAGGCGTGAACGCGGACCCAAACAGAAACCAACACCGTCGCCGCCATCAGCCACGCAAGCGCAGCCACCGCCAGCGAGGCCTCCAGGCGAAGGCGATCGACCATCACGTACAAGGTTGCCAGATAAACGAAGTACGGAATGATCGACCACATGCCAAACACGATGGTGGTCTTCAGATCGTCCAGCGAGCGGCCCTTGCCGACGATGTAATGGGCAATCAGTGCAAAGGTCGGAAACAGCGGCACCAGGCCTGCGATGTAATAGTTTCTGGTTTTGGCGAGGAAGGCGAGGATCACCACCACCGCCGCGCCCAGTGCAGCTTTTAACAGTAGATCCACGAAAACTCTCGCAGTGGGTTAGTGGCTCAAGCCGTATTTTTTAACTTTGTCGAACAGCGTGGTCTTGGCCATTCCCAGTTCCAGGCTGGCCTGGGTCAGGTTGCCGCCGCTGCGCAGCAAGGCGTCATTGAGCAGGTTGCGTTCGAAGGCTTCCACCGCTTCTGAGAACGCCAGGCCTTGGGCGGCGCCACCGGTGCCGGATTTCTTGAAGGCCGGCAAACCAAGGGCAAAACGCTCGGCGACGTTACGCAGTTCGCGCACATTACCGGGCCAGTCGTGACTCATCAGGGTCGACAGGGTCTGGTTGTCCAGCTCAGGCAGCGCACGGTCAAAGCGCAGGGACGATTGCTGCAAGAAGTGTTCGAACAATTGCAGGATGTCTTCGCGACGCTCACGCAGCGGTGGCAGTTCCAGCGTCACTACGTTCAAGCGGTAATACAGGTCGCTGCGAAACTGGCCGGCGCGGCTCAAGTCGTCGAGGTCGGACTTGGTCGCCGCGATCACCCGGCAGTCGACCGCGACACTCTGGTTCGAGCCGAGCCGCTCCAGCGTGCGCTCCTGCAATACCCGCAGCAGTTTGATTTGCAGTGGCAATGGCATGCTTTCTACTTCGTCGAGGAACAACGTGCCGCCGTTGGCGTGTTCGATCTTGCCGATCCGGCGTTTTCCGGCACCGGTGAATGCATTCGCTTCATGACCGAAAATCTCACTTTCGAACAGGTTCTCCGGCAGGCCACCGCAGTTCAGCGCGACGAATTGCTGCGACTGACGGCGGCTGAAGTCGTGCAGGCAACGCGCGACCAGCTCTTTGCCGGTGCCGGTCTCGCCTTCGATCAACACGTTGGCCGACGTATCGGCGACGTTGGCGATCAGCTCGCGCAGGTGCTGCATGGCGGGCGAGCGCCCGATGATCCGCCCCTCCAGGGAATCACGCTCGGCCAGTTGCCGGCGCAACGAGGTCACTTCGCGAGCCAGGCTGCGTTGCTCCAGGGCACGGCGTGCGACGTCGACCAGGCGTTCGGGGGAGAACGGTTTCTCCATGAAGTCGTAGGCGCCTTTTTGCATCGCGCCAACCGCCATCGAGATGTCGCCATGGCCGGTGATCAGCACCACCGGCAGGCTACGGTCACGGGCCTTGAGGCGGTTTAGCAGTTCCAGTCCATCGATGCCCGGCAGGCGAATGTCGCTGATGACGATCCCGGCGAAGTTGTCGCCGACCCGCGCCAGGGCCTCTTCAGCGCTGCCAACGCCTTCGCAGGGGATATCTTCCAGCGCCAGCGCCTGCTGGCAACCGAGCAGGACATGGGGATCGTCTTCGACGATCAGCACACTAAGGTCGTTGTTCATATCGGCTCGGCAGGAACGGGGCTTACCAACGGTAAGCTGAGGACGAAAGCGGTACCACCGCTGGCCGGGTGCTCGACGCCGAGGTGACCGCCGGTGGCGGCCGCCAGGCTCGCCGACAGGGTCAGGCCAAGGCCCAGGCCCTGTTCGCCGGGTTTGGTGGTAAAGAAAGGTTCGAACAAATGCTTGCGGGCTTCGGCGTTGATACCGTGGCCGTTATCGCGGACGCGCAGGCGATATTTGCCGTCGACAACCTCGCCTTCCAGCCATAGTTCGGGCAATGGCTGCGCTTGCATGGCGTCCAGGGCGTTGCCAATCAGGTTGACCAGGATCTGTTCCAGACGGGTCTGGTCGATCTGTACTTGCACGTCGCTGAACTCGCGGTGCAACAGCAAACGAGCGCTTTCAAGGCGTGCGCCGAGCAACTGCAAGGCGGCATCTACCGCTTTACCGAGGCTGGCCTGGCCCTGATCGTCGCCGCGCCGGGCAAAGGAGCGCAGGCTGGCGGTAATCCGGCCCATGCGGTCGATCAGATCGTTGATGGTTTTCAGGTTGGCACTGGCGATGTCCAGCTGACCGCGCTCGAGAAAGCGCACGGTATTGCCGGACAAGGTACGCAACGCGGCCAGCGGCTGGTTCAATTCATGGGCAATGCTGGTGGACATCTGGCCGATGGCCGCGAGTTTACCGGCCTGTACCAGTTCGTCCTGAGCTCGGCGCAAGGTTTCTTCGGCCTGGCGCCGTTCGCGGATCTGGCTTTTCAGGCGCTCGTTGCTGGCCCGCAGGTCGGTGGTACGTTCGGTAATCCTGCGTTCGAGCTGATTGTTGGCTTCTTGCAGCGCTTCGCGGGCGGCGAGGCGGGTGGCGATGACTTTGCGCCGTTCGTTCCAGGCAATCAGCAGGAACGCCACCAGCGCGAAGGCCACCGCGACCAGGATGCCCTGGTTGATCGCTTCACGACGCAGATCCCCAAGCGGTGTGAGCAGGGTGAAATTCCACGGTGTATCGCTCAAGACGCGGGTCTGCGACAGGTAACTGATTTCCTGTTCATCCGAGACCAGCTCGGCGTTGGCCGGGAAGGTGATTTTCTCTACGCCTTCGGACAGCCGTTCGCGGGCCAGCGGTTCCAGTTCGTTGAGCGGGTACCAGTAATATTGCAGGCTGCGGGCCAGGCGTTCCTTGGTGTCGTCGCTGAGCGGGCGAACCGATTTGAGCCGCCGCGCCGGGTCGCTGGACAGAATGATGATGCCATTCTCGTCGCTGACGAAAGCTTCCAGGCGTGCACGCTGCCAGCGTTCTTCCATGGCTTCGAGGCGGACTTTGACCACTGCGACGCCGATGATTTTGCCTTGCTCTTCCAGGCCATGGGCCAGGTAGTAGCCAGGCTCGCCGTTGGTGCTGCCGATGCCGTAGAAACGACCGGGCTGACCGCGTACGGCATTCTGGAAATACGCACGGAAGGACAGGTCTTCGCCTAGGTAGCTGTCGACATCGCGCCAGTTACTGGTGGCCAGTACCCGACCGGTGGTATCCATCACGTAGATTGCCCGACTGCGGCTGCGCCGGTTCAGGCCTTCGAGGTAATTGTTGACCGCTTGCCGGTGCTCGGGCGTAGGGTCGCCCAACAGCTCTGAAACACTCGATTCGAGTTCCAGCAGGCTGGGCAGGTAGGTGTATTTGCTGATCTCGCTTTCGACCGCGCGGGCGTGCAGTTCCAGCTGACGTTGACCGTTCTCGCTCAGGCTGCGAATGCCGTAGTGCTCGCTGACCCAGAAGCCGAGGTAACCCAATCCGACCATCAGCAAGATGATCAGCGGTGGCAGGAACAGTTGGCGAATCAGACGAGGTTTCACGGCAAGTGATGGCGGCGCTGCGCGATAGAGAGTGGGGTCGCATTTCATCACAGATGCCTTGGGTCAACCAGTGTGGCGGCGGGCTTGCGCTCGTTTCAGTCGAGCGCAGGACCTGTGGCGAGGGAGCTTGCTCCCTCGCCACAAAGGCAGGCCCGCTCCAACAGGGAGCGGTTGCCGGTTTTAGTGCTGCAGAATCTTGTCGAGGAAGTGCTGCGCGCGGTCCGAGCGGGCGTTGATGTCGCCGAAGAACTCTTCCTTCTTGCAGTCTTCGATGATTTTGCCCTGATCCATGAAGATCACCCGGTCCGCCACTTTACGGGCGAAGCCCATTTCGTGGGTTACGCACATCATGGTCATGCCTTCGTTGGCCAGTTGCACCATTACGTCGAGCACTTCATTGACCATTTCCGGGTCGAGCGCCGAGGTCGGTTCGTCGAACAGCATGACGATCGGGTCCATCGCCAGTGCACGGGCAATCGCCACACGCTGTTGCTGACCACCGGAGAGCTGGCCCGGGTGCTTGTGGGCGTGAGCCGAAAGGCCGACGCGCTCAAGCAGTTGCAGGCCCTTTTTGGTGGCTTCTTCCTTGCTGCGGCCCAACACCTTGATCTGCGCGATGGTCAGGTTTTCGGTGATGGTCAGGTGCGGGAACAGTTCGAAATGCTGGAACACCATGCCAACGCGCGAGCGCAGTTTCGGCAGGTCGGTTTTCGGGTCGGCGATGGAGGTACCATCGACCACCACGTCGCCTTTCTGGAACGGTTCCAGGGCGTTGACGCATTTGATCAGGGTGGATTTGCCGGAGCCAGACGGTCCGCACACCACAATCACTTCGCCTTTTTTGACCTCGGTGCTGCAATCAGTCAGTACCTGGAAGTCGCCATACCACTTGTTGACATTCTTGATAGAAATCATACGGCAAACCTTTTTTGCAGACGCTTGACCAGCCGTGAGGCGGCAAAGCTGATTGTGAAGTACACGAGACCTGCGATGATCAGGAACTCATTGGCGCGGCCGATGATGTCGCCACTGGCACGCGTAGCATTGAGGAAGTCCACCAGGCCGACCGTGTAGACCAGCGAGGTATCCTGAAACAGGATGATGCTTTGTTGCAGCAACAGCGGGGTCATCTTGCGAAACGCTTGCGGCAGGATGATCAGGCGCATCATCTGGCCGTAGCCCATGCCCAACGCCTTGGCTGCGCCCATCTGTCCCTTGGGAATCGACTGCACGCCGGCCCGGACGATTTCGCAGAAGTACGCCGCTTCGAACATCATGAAGGCCACGATGCACGAGGTGAACGCACCGATCGGCGTGTCTTCGCCGGTGATCCAGCGCAGCACGAACGGTACCGCCAGGTAGAACCAGGTGATCACCAGCAGCAGCGGGATCGAGCGGAAGTAGTTCACGTAAGCGCCGGCAATGTTCGACAGCAGCTTGCTGTGGGACAGGCGCATCAGCGCCAGGAGAGTGCCGAGGATGATCCCGCCGACGACGCCGAGTACCGTCAGTTGCAGGGTCATGACCATGCCGTTCCACATGCCGGGGACGGCCTGTACGACGCCACTGAAATCGAGATCCATTATTTACCCCCCACGGAAATCAGGCCGGGCACCGCAACTTTCTTCTCGACCATACGCATCAGCAGCATCAGGCTCATGTTCAAGGTGAAGTAGATCAGGGTCGCCAGGGTGAAGGCTTCGAACAGGTTGGCGGAGAACTCCGCGGTCTGTTTGGTCTGTGCAAGCAGCTCCATCAGGCCGATCAAGGATGCGACGGAGGAGTTCTTGAAAACGTTGAGAAATTCCGAGGTCAGCGGCGGAATGACGATCCGGTAGGCTTGGGGCAGCAGCACATTCCAGTAGATTTGCGGCAGCTTGAAGCCCATGGCGCGGGCGGCCGATTCCTGGCCACGCGGCAGCGCCTGGATACCCGTGCGCACTTGCTCGCACACTCGGGCGGCGGTGAACAGGCCCAGGCACACGACGACGCTCAGGTAGGCCGAGGTGGTCGGATTCAGGTCCTGCTTGTACCAGTCCTGCAGGTTTTGCGGCAACAGGTCGGGCACCAGGAAGTACCAGATGAACAGCTGAACCAGCAGCGGTACGTTACGAAAGAGTTCCACATAGCAAGTGGCGATGCCCGATACCAGGCGATTCGGTACGGTACGCATGACGCCGAGCACCGAGCCCAGCATCAAGGCGATGATCCAGGCCACGATGGCGATGGCGATGGTCCAGCCCAATCCCGTGATGAACCAGTCGAGATAGGTCTCGCTGCCCACGCCGGTGGACTTGAAGAACACGCCCCAATCCCAGTTGTAATTCATTGGGGTCTCCCCTCAGATCGATCGATGTACAAGTGCCTGCCTGGGGAAACTCCGTTCCCTCTGATCTCGACGATCAGGCACACGCGATCGGCTCGACAACCACCGGTTCGAGTGTTTCCAGAAAGTGCCAGCAGGTAGTGACAGCCTCCTGAAAGGGCGCAGGCCCTGTCAGGAGGTGGGTTAGTCAGAAATCAGGATTTCTTTTCTTCAGCCGCTTTGTCGGTCGGGTTGGCGATCAGGGCCTTGAGCTCGTCGCTCATCGGGAACATCAGGTTGAGGTTTTTTGGCGGGATTGGCTGAGTGAACCACTTTCCGTAGATCTTGTTGATCTCGCCGGACTTGTAGGTCGCGACGATGGCGTCGTCCACAGCCTTCTTGAACGGCGCGTCGCCCTTGCGGACCATGCAACCGTAGATTTCATAGGACTGAGCAGTACCGGTCACGGCCCAGTCAGTCGGATTCTTGGCCTTGGCCATTTCACCGGCCAGCAAGGCGTCGTCCATCATGAAGGCGACAGCGCGGCCCGATTCCAGCATCTGGAAGGATTCGCCATGGTCTTTGGCGGAGATGACGTTCATGCCCATCTGCTTGTCGGCGTTCATCGACTTCAGAATGCGCTCGGACGTGGTGCCGGCGGTGGTCACGACGTTCTTGCCTTTGAGGTCGGCGAAGTCTTTGTAGGTCGAGTCTTTTTTCGACAGCAGCTTGGTGCCGATTTCGAAGATGCCAACGGAGAAGTCAACTTGTTGCTGACGCTCGGTGTTGTTGGTGGTGGAACCGCACTCGACGTCCACAGTGCCGTTTTGAACCAGTGGAATACGGGTTTGCGAGGTGACCAGGTTGTACTTGACCTTCAGGTTTGGCATATCCAGGTCTTTCTTGATGGCTTCGACGATTTTCAGCTGAATATCGTGGGAGTAGCCGACCGGTACGCCGGAAGCATCTGCAATGTAGGAAAACGGAATAGAAGCGTCGCGATGCCCCAGGGTAATGGTGCCGGACTCTTTGATCTTTTTCAGGGTGCCGGTGAGTTCGGCGGCGAAAACTGGCGTGCTGATCAGAGCGGCCGTAATGGCTGCGCCCAGGATATGGGGAACGATGCGCATCAAATTTTCCTCTACATTGTTTTTATATGGAGCCAGTTCATCGGCTCTTTTGTACTGCTGAATGCCTTGACGGCTCCTGAAGTGTTGGCACATCAGGCATTCGTCCCAAGTTGTAGAGCATGAGTCATGCCAGTTCAGTGTTTATCAATCAACTTATTGATTTTAAAGGATATTAAATATTTATAGAGTTGGATTCAGGACTTGATAGTCCGGTTAACCGAATCGACTGATGGGTCGCGTTCGGAAAACCGAATGCAAAAAATCGCAGCCCGCGGCAGCGCCTACACTGGAATGCGATCCCCTGTGAGTTACCGCAGACCGCGATGCTGATGATCTGAATGGCAGCGGAGTTCTTCACCTTCATTGCGGGGTTTCAACGGATGAAAGTCCTCGGCATCCTTTGCCTTCTCCTGACCCTCGGCGGTTGCAGCTCCTTGCTGTTCTACCCCGATCCCGGTCTGCCGTTTACCCCGCAAAAAGCCGGGCTTGAATACCGTGACGTCACCTTGACCACCGCTGACGGCGTGAAACTCAACGGTTGGTGGCTGCCGGCCAAAAAAGGCGTAGCGGTCAAGGGCACGGTGCTGCACTTGCACGGTAATGGCGGAAATCTCGCCGGGCATCTTGGGGGCAGCTGGTGGCTACCGAAGCAGGGTTACCAGGTGCTGCTGGTGGACTATCGCGGCTATGGGCTGTCGCAGGGTAAACCCGGCCTTCCGGCGATCTATCAGGACATCGACGCTGCATTCAAATGGCTGGACCAGGCGCCAGAAGTTCAGGGCAAACCGTTGATCGTCCTGGGTCAGAGCATTGGCGGTGCGCTGGTCGTGCATTATCTGGCTGAACACCCCGAGCGTCAGCCCCGTCTCAAGGCGCTGGTCCTCGACAGCGTGCCGGCCAGTTATCGGGATGTCGGGCGGTTTGCACTGAGTTCGTCGTGGATGACCTGGCCGTTTCAGGTGCCGTTGTCCTGGCTGGTGCCGGACGCCGACAGCGCAATCTACGCCATGCCGCAGCTCAATGGCGTGCCAAAACTGATCTTCCACAGTATCGACGATCCGCTCGTGCCTCTTTCCAATGGCATCCGACTGTATCAAGCTGCGCCCGCGCCCAGGGTCCTGCAATTGACCCGAGGCGGGCATGTGCAGACCTTCAGCGTCCCGACCTGGCGCACCGTCATGCTGCGTTACCTCGATGACCCGCAGCACTTCAACGGTCTGCGCCGCCTGGGCGAAACGCCCAATTACCCGGTACCCCCGAATTCAGAAGTTGAACCTCCAGAGAGTCCGCAATGAGTGAAGAACGTAACGCCATCCCGCTGATTATCACCGGTATCTGCAGCATCCTCGGCACCGTCGGGGCCTTGTGGTTCTACGGTTACCTGCACTTCGCCAAACCGGAAGACGCGCTGCTGCTCAGCGACTTCACCATGCTCAAGACCGTACCGGGCGAAAACTACAAAGTCTCCCTGGAGCCGGCCGCGCAAGTCGCCCAGTGCGTCGATGGCGTACTGGTGCTGTTCGACACCGAACAGAAAGGCCTGACGGGTGTGCTGGTCAACAACAAGAAAAAAGCCGTGCGTTGCATGGGGCAAGAGACCCCGCAACTGGAGCAGTAACGGTTTAGATCGGACAAATGAAAAAAGCCCCGCTTCCTTGGCTGGAAGCGGGGCTTTTTCTATCGGTTGGCGGCTGATGTGTCGGGTTTTACTCTGAACTTGATGTGTGCTTGGCCAATGATACCGCCGAAGTTTTGAGTCAAGGTAAGTTGGTATGATCGCCCCGGCTTCCCCAATCCCCGTATTGTCCAGTGGCCTGTTTTATCTACGGGGACGGTGAAGGTTGGAGCGAACAGTGTCTCAAGGTCAATGAGCGTCAAGAACATCTGCGAGCCGGGCTCTCCAGTTCCGCTGTAGGGCGTATTGCTGTCGATCGATGCTTGATCAGTTGGAGTCGTGACGGTCGGCTTCTTCAGTGAGGAGCAGGCCGCTGGCGTTTCCCCGTTGAGGCCAACAGAAATGGCTGCATACGATCCCGTCAAGGGCTCAACTGCGCACACCAGCACGGTAATACCGGCCGCCACATCCTTTAACGTTCTGCCCGCTTTCAAGGTCGCATCTTCTGTTGAAGCCGTCTCTGACGTGGCATCGAGTTGCGTGTCCTGAGCGTAGGCACCCATGTTGGTGTAGCGCACCCAGACGCCCACGGCGAAGTTGTCGGGAAACTGGCTGTCGAATGGTGGAGTGCTGGGCTGACGGACCTCCAGCGCTATTTGCCGGGGCTGGTTTGGGCCCGTTGTCGGGCGATCAATCAAATAACTGTTTCTGAGGACGAGGCGGTAGATGCCCGACGTCTTGATGTGCGTTACCTGGGACTCACTCAACCAGCCTGCATACCAGCGGTGGTGCGTGGGATACAGAACCGCCAGCCCACCTGAGACGGGATTACCGTAGTCGCGGTAGAAGATGATTTTGCAGTGGTCGGGTGCCGTGATGACATTGCCGCTCAGAGGGCAGCCGGAGTAGGTCGGCCCGCTGATAACCCCCAGGTTATTGCCGAACAGGCGAATCCAGAGATGCGAGCTCGTTGGCTGGCCGTAGATCGCCAGCACTCGGCCAGGTGCGTCGGCACTCCCGGTACCTTTTTCGCAAGGGGCCGCGATGAACAGATAATCATAGTCGGCGGGATTCAGGCCTTGAGCCCTGGCAGCAGCTTCCGCTGGACCTTTGACTGCGTCGCGAGTGTTGCAGATGTCCGGTTTTGCACCGAAGTCAGCGGTGATCATTTTGCCTTCCAGGGTCAGTTTCCCGCCTGAAACATCTCTGATGTAACTGCGCAAGGAGGATTTTTCCTCGGAAGAAAGGCTCTGCGCCCACAGCACGTCTTTGTCCAGCGCGGTGGTGCCGGTCCACTGACCGACCACCAGCAACACCTTTTTTGTACCCACGACCGGTCGTTGGTTGACGCCCGGAACGGGCAGGGGCTCACCGGTGAGAATGGCCTCAGGGTCGAGATGGTTATACTCAGACTCGCCGTTCGTCGAGACGCTGACTTTAGGGTCGTGGGTGGATTGTGCGCACCCTCCCTGGATCAGCGCCGCACACAGCAGCAAAAAAACCGTCAGCAGTCGCATGGTGTTGCTCCTTGATGCCCGTGATCCCGGCCAGGAGCTCACTTTTACTCGCGACGCTGGAGGCTGCCTACTGTCAGAAATAACAGGTGGCGACGAATGGCAAGAGCGTGCGTATACACAAGAGCCCCGACTGATCACCTCAGACGGGGCTCTTGCATTGCGGGCACGTCAATGTTTTTGCTTGCCGGCCTGAGCCGATAAATCGTGCAGATGGCGTCGCGACAATTCGAGAAAGCGCGGTGTCGGGCCAACGTCTTCGTAGAGCGGGTCGCCTTCCTCATCGGTTGCGACCACGTGCTGACCCTTGATGTAAGGGAAACTCGCTTCGAGCTCTTCCAGGGCGGCGCCGATCAGTTCGCCCAGCAGTTCTTCGGGGTGGCGTTTGGGGTACATCTCGGTAAGCGCCGCCAACCGCGCCGCGGCTTCGACGTCCAGGTGAATGGTGTAGCCGGTCTTGGTCAAACGGCCTTTGGCGGTTTCTTCCCAATGCTGGGCTAGCTCACGGATTTTCATAATGACCTCAATAGGCACCTGCTGGTGGCAGGGGAGATGAGTGTCCGGCCGTGGCCGGTGGCAAGCCTTTGTGCGACTTATTCTTCAGACTAGCCCCAACCTTCAGGATTTACCGTCGATTTGTCGTCTGACTTGTAAGAACCCGCTGTGGACGGCACTCTTGGAGTCGACCGCCATTCGCTGGAGAACTGCTGATGACTGATATCGATGCACGCTTGCGCGAGGATGTTCACCTGCTGGGTGAGTTGTTGGGCAACACTATTCGCGAGCAGTACGGGGATGGCTTTCTCGACAAGATCGAGCTGATCCGCAAGGGTGCCAAAGCGGACCGTCGTGGCTCGACGGACGCCGAACTGCGTGCCAGCCTCAACCAGTTGACTGAAGATGAACTGCTGCCAGTGGCGCGAGCGTTCAACCAGTTCCTGAATCTTGCGAACATTGCCGAGCAATATCAGTTGATTCACCGCCGCGAAGAGTCCCAACCGGCACCGTTCGAGGCGCGGGTGTTGCCCGAACTGCTCGCCCGCCTGCGGGCTGAAGGGCATGGCAGCGACGCGCTGGCGCGGCAATTGGGACGGTTGGAGATCGAACTGGTGCTGACGGCGCACCCGACTGAAGTCGCCCGCCGGACCTTGATCCAGAAGTACGATGCCATCGCCGCGCAACTGGCGGCGCAGGATCACCGTGACCTGACCCGCGCCGAGCGCGAGCAGATCAAGTCGACCTTGCAGCGCCTGATCGCCGAAGCCTGGCACACCGAAGAAATTCGCCGCACCCGGCCGACCCCGGTCGATGAAGCCAAGTGGGGCTTTGCGGTGATCGAGCATTCGCTGTGGCAGGCGATTCCCAACTACCTGCGCAAAGCCGACCAGGCGCTGCATGCGGCCACCGGTCTGCGCTTGCCGCTGGAGGCGGCGCCGATTCGCTTCGCCTCGTGGATGGGTGGCGACCGCGACGGCAACCCGAACGTCACGGCGGCGGTGACCCGTGAAGTGCTGCTGTTGGCGCGCTGGATGGCGGCCGACCTTTACCTGCGCGATGTCGATCAACTGGCCGCCGAGTTGTCGATGCAGCAGGCCAGCACCGCGTTGCGGGCCAAGGCTGGGGACAGCGCCGAACCTTACCGTGCAGTGCTTAAACAGCTGCGTGAACGCCTGCGCGCGACCCGTAACTGGGCGCAGGCATCCTTGACCGCGAGCACCCCGGCGCCGGCCGATGTGCTGCAAAACAACCGCGAGCTGCTGGATCCGCTGGAGCTGTGCTATCAATCGCTGCATGAATGCGGCATGGGCGTGATCGCCGATGGCCCGTTGCTCGATTGCCTGCGTCGGGCGGTGACGTTCGGCCTGTTCCTGGTGCGACTGGACGTGCGCCAGGACTCGTCGCGGCATGCGTCGGCGATGACCGAAATCACCGACTACCTCGGGCTCGGTCGCTATGAAGACTGGGACGAGGAAGCGCGCATCAGCTTCCTGATGGGTGAGCTGAACAATCGTCGGCCACTCCTGCCGGCCTATTTCAAACCTTCGGCCGACACCGCCGAAGTCCTGGCGACGTGTCGCGAAATCGCGGCGGCGCCGGCGGCGTCGCTCGGCTCGTATGTGATCTCCATGGCGGGTGCCGCTTCGGACGTGCTCGCCGTGCAACTGCTGCTTAAAGAGTCTGGCGTGCTGCGGCCGATGCGCGTCGTGCCGTTGTTCGAAACCCTCGCCGACCTCGACAATGCCGGCCCGGTGATCGAAAAACTGTTGCTGCTACCGGGTTACCGTTCGCGTTTGCAGGGCCCGCAGGAAGTGATGATCGGCTATTCCGACTCGGCCAAGGACGCCGGCACCACGGCGGCGGCCTGGGCTCAGTACCGGGCGCAGGAACGTCTGGTGGATATCTGCCGCGAACAGCAAGTCGAACTGCTGTTGTTCCATGGCCGCGGTGGCACCGTAGGCCGTGGCGGTGGCCCGGCGCACGCGGCGATTCTGTCGCAGCCACCGGGGTCGGTGGCCGGGCGTTTCCGCACCACCGAGCAAGGGGAAATGATTCGGTTCAAGTTCGGCTTGCCGGACATCGCCGAGCAAAACCTCAACCTGTATCTGGCGGCGGTGCTCGAAGCAACGCTGTTGCCGCCGCCACCGCCTGCGCCCGCATGGCGCGGCCTGATGGACGAATTGGCCGCCGATGGCGTCAGCGCTTATCGCGCCGTGGTGCGGGAGAATCCGCAGTTCGTCGAGTATTTCCGTCAATCCACGCCCGAGCAGGAGCTGGGGCGCCTGCCGCTCGGCAGCCGTCCGGCCAAGCGTCGTGCTGGCGGGATCGAAAGCCTGCGGGCGATTCCGTGGATCTTCGGCTGGACCCAGACCCGCCTGATGCTGCCGGCCTGGCTCGGCTGGGAAGCGGCGTTGAGCAACGCCTTGGCACGCGGTGAGGGCGAGTTGCTGGCGCAGATGCGTGAGCAGTGGCCGTTCTTCCGCACACGCATCGACATGCTGGAGATGGTGCTGGCCAAGGCTGACGCGGACATCGCCCAGTCCTACGACGAACGATTGGTTGCGCCGGAATTGTTACCTTTGGGTGTGCATTTACGCGACCTATTGTCGCAGGCATGTGCCGTGGTCCTTGGCTTGACCGGTCAGTCGCAACTGCTGGCCCATAGCCCTGACACCCTGGAGTTCATCCGTTTGCGCAACACCTACCTCGATCCGCTACATCTATTGCAGGCTGAACTGTTGGCGCGCTCGCGACAGCCGGATGTGGTGCAGGGCAGCCCGGTGGAGCAGGCGTTGCTGGTGTCTGTGGCGGGGATTGCCGCCGGTTTACGCAATACCGGCTAAGGTCTTTTGCGGGGTGTCGCAGGCAATTTTACTGCGACAAACGACCGGTCCGCGGGGGCCGGTCGCGCTTGTCAGGCGACACTTTGTTATGGGGTTGCGACTTGGATCGCCTCCTCGCCAGGGCATAACAGGCACGGGTTGCTCCGACTTTCGGCGGCTTGTGTGGTCAGGGCCTGCTGTGTATCTTGATCAGCCTTTGGCCGTTTGGGCGGCCCACGACCCTATTTTTGAGATTGGCCCCACGCGGCAAATCCGATCGTTATCTAAATAAGAAATTGAGGAGCACATCGATGCGCGTCATTCTGCTGGGAGCTCCCGGGGCCGGTAAAGGTACTCAGGCTAAGTTCATCACTGAAAAATTCGCTATTCCACAGATCTCCACCGGCGACATGCTGCGTGCTGCCGTCAAGGCCGGCACCGAGCTGGGCATTAAAGCCAAGAGCATCATGGACGCAGGCGGCCTGGTCTCCGACGACCTGATCATCGCATTGGTCAAGGATCGTATCGCTCAGCCCGATTGCGCCAATGGCTTCCTGTTCGACGGTTTCCCGCGCACCATTCCTCAGGCTGAAGCCCTGGTCGATGCCGGTGTAGAACTGGATCACGTGGTTGAAATCGCCGTTGATGACGAAGAAATCGTCCAGCGTATCGCCGGTCGTCGTGTACACGAAGCCAGCGGCCGCGTTTACCACACCGTCTACAACCCGCCAAAAGTCGCGGGCCAGGACGACGTCACCGGCGAAGCGCTGGTGCAGCGTAAAGACGACACTGAAGAAACCGTGCGTCATCGTCTGTCGGTCTACCATTCCCAGACCAAGCCACTGGTGGATTTCTACCAGCAACTGTCGGCTGCCCAAGGCAAGCCGAAGTACAGCCACATCGCAGGCGTCGGTTCGGTTGAAGCGATCACCGGCAAGGTGCTTGAAGCGCTGAGCTGAGAAAGCTGATTTGCTTTACCTACAACGGCCCGCTTGCGGGCCGTTGTTGTTTATACTGGCGGACTTTTTCCAACTCTCTTTACGGAAACATCGATGAGCACCTTGCTGGCCCTGGACACCGCGACTGAAGCTTGCTCCGTTGCCTTGCTGCATGACGGCAAGGTCACGAGTCATTACGAGGTGATCCCGCGCCTGCATGCGCAGAAGTTGTTGCCGATGATCCAGCAGTTGTTGGCGGATGCGGGCACCACCTTGCAAGCGGTCGATGCGATTGCCTTTGGTCGCGGCCCGGGTGCGTTCACTGGCGTGCGAATAGCCATTGGCGTGGTTCAGGGCCTGGCGTTTGCGCTGGATCGTCCGGTGTTGCCGGTGTCTAACCTGGCGGTATTGGCGCAGCGCGCATTGCGCGAGCACGGTGCACATCAGGTCGCGGCGGCCATCGATGCCCGGATGGATGAAGTCTATTGGGGCTGCTACCGCGAAACCGCCGGGGAAATGCGTCTGGTGGGGGCTGAAGCGGTGTTGCCGCCGCAAGTCGCGGCATTGCCGGCAGATGCCACGGGCGACTGGTTCGGCGCGGGCACCGGCTGGGGCTATGGCGAGCGAATCGCGGTCAACCTGATCGGTCAGGATGCCGGCATGTTGCCTCACGCCGAAGACTTGCTGACCCTGGCCCGTTTCGCCTGGGAACGCGGCGAAGGCATCCCCGCCGACGACGCCCAGCCGGTTTACCTGCGCGACAAAGTAGCAACCCCCAAAGCCAAGTGAATCCGAGTGCTTTTGTGGCGAGGGAGCTTGCTCCCGCTGGGGCGCGAAGCACCCCCAAAATCTACAACCTCATTTCGTCAGCTATATCGCGTCGGTTGATCTGCGGGCGCTTCGCACCCGAGCGGAGCAAGCTCCCTCGCCACAGGGGCACTGCCAATGGTCAGTTTCTGCCGCGCGCTTTTAAACCTTTTCCGGTTTCTGTGCTCTAGTTATCACTTGGGAGTTTGCGCACACTGGTAAGTGCCGCTAAATTGCCATCATCGATAGCGAGTTTATACCTATGCGCATAGACGGCTTTGCCTCTCAGTCCTACCCCATCAAGCGCAAGCCACGCAAAGGCAATGTGTCGGTGGACGAGTCCCTCGAAGATATCGACGGCGAGCAGGAGTTTCCTTCTGAAGAGCAACTCGCCGCCCGCGCCGCCAAGGCTTCTGCGCAACGCCTGAGCAATCTCCCGGCTCGTCAGCAGGACATGATCTACCATCGCGCCATGAGCAAAAGCGTGGCGATGGCCCTGGCCAGCTACCTGAGTACCGCAGCGTTCGTCGATTGGGATATGGAAGTGCTGGGTCTCGACCTGCACATCTGATGCGGTTGCCTTATTACCTCGGTTGCCCGTCCTGGAGCGAAAACGCCTGGCGCGAATACCTGTATCCGCAAAACGCCCGCCCCAATGAATTTCTCGGCCTGTACTCGCAGGTGTTCAACGCCGTTGAAGGCAACACCACGTTCTACGCACGCCCTGCACCGGCGACGGTGGAGCGCTGGGCGCAGACGATGCCGGAACATTTTCGTTTTACCGCCAAATTCCCCGGCGACATCAGCCACGGCGGCGACCTGCGCGAGCAACTGAGCGCCGCCGAAACCTTCGTGCAATTGCTCAGCCCGCTCGGTGAGCGGGTTTCACCGCTCTGGCTGCAACTGTCGACAGCGTTCACTCCGCAACGACTGGCCGAGCTGGCCGGGTTCATCGATGGCGTGCAGCGGCCCTTGGCCGTTGAAGTGCGGCATCGGGATTTCTTCGCCAAAGGCGATGCCGAGCGCAGGCTCAATCGACTGTTGCTGGATCGTGGCGTGGAGCGCATTTGCCTTGATCCACGGGCGCTGTTCAGTTGCACGTCGACTGAACCCTCGGTGCTGCATGCGCAAGCGAAAAAGCCCAAGGTGCCACCGCGTCCGGCGGCTTTTACCCAATTCCCGCAGGTGCGTTTCATCGGTCATCCGCTGCTTGAAGCCAACGATACGTTCCTGACGCCATGGGTCGAGAAAATCGCCCAATGGATCGAAGAGGGCCGCACGCCGTACATCTTCCTGCACACCGCCGACAACCTGCTGGCCGCCGCTTTGGCGCAACGCTTTCATACTCGGTTGATGACGCGTTTGCCTGGCTTGCCGGCGCTGCCTGAGCTATACAGAGAACCCGCCGCCGAGCAGCTTGGGTTGCTCTGACGACGGGTTTTCCCTTCTGCAGGAGTGAGCCAATGGATGCGCAAACCCTTA
Organism: Pseudomonas sp. CVAP#3; assembly: GCF_018986375.1. Taxonomy (NCBI): domain Bacteria; kingdom Pseudomonadati; phylum Pseudomonadota; class Gammaproteobacteria; order Pseudomonadales; family Pseudomonadaceae; genus Pseudomonas; species Pseudomonas sp. CVAP#3. The sequence goes on along the minus strand of NZ_JAHMSC010000001.1, from coordinate 328,706 downwards.
AAGCTCAGGCCTTCAAGGCCTTACATGAAGGCGCCGGAGCTTTTGTGATTCCCAATCCGTGGGACGCCGGTTCGGCAAAAATGCTTGCCGGCCTGGGTTACCAGGCGCTGGCGACCACCAGTGCCGGTTATGCTTTTTCGCTGGGCCGCCCGGATGGTGCGGTCAAACTCGAAGAGACACTGGTCAACGTCCGGGCGATTGTCGGCGCGAGTGATCTGCCGGTGGCGGTTGACCTGGAAAACGGTTTCGCCGACAGCCCGCAAGAGTCCGCCGAGAGCCTGCTGCGTGCCGCCGCTGCTGGCGCGGTCGGTGGCTCGATCGAAGACGCTACCGGCCGTGAAGACGGCCCGATTTACTGCTTTGAACACGCCGTCGCACGAATCGAAGCGGCGGTCGCGGCCACGCGCAGTTTGCCGTTCCCGTTCACCCTGACCGCGCGCGCCGAGAATTACCTGCACGGTAATCCGGACCTGGCCGACACCATTCGCCGCTTGCAGGCCTTTGCCGAGGCGGGCGCCGATGTGCTGTATGCGCCGGGCCTGCGCAACGCCGAAGAGATACTGGCGGTGGTCCGTGCGGTGGCGCCGAAACCGGTCAATGTGCTGATGTCCGGCGGTCTCAAGTTGAGCGTCGCGCAGCTCAGTGAAATGGGCGTCAAGCGGATCAGCGTCGGCTCAGCCATGGCCCGTGCCGCCTACGGCGCGTTTTATCAGGCTGCTCAGGAAATTCAGACGCACGGCACCTTCGACTTCGCCGACCGCGCGCTGCCATTCGGGCAGATCAATCAACTGTTCAAAGGCTGACCCACAGGGAGTTGTCGTGCGGTTTCTGAAAGTGCTGTTGGCGGTAGTGCTGGTGTTGGGCGGATTGCTGGTGGGGGTCTGGCGTGGTTGGCTGCCATTGCCAGCGGCCTGGAACCCTTGGGCGCCGCTGGATGTTCGGGCGACGCCGAACCTGCTGACACGCTTCAAATTGATGAGACTGCGCGATAACCCGGCACTCTGCGACCAAGTGCTCAGCGGTGCCGGGTTGAAGTTCACTCGCCAGGCCGACAGCAACCCCAACGTCGATTGCCCGTTGAACAACACCTTGCGCGTGCAGGGCGGCGAGGTGGCGCTGAGCAGCAGCTTCCTCGCCAGTTGCCCGCTGGCAGTGGCGTTTGTGCTGTTCGAGCGGCATGCCCTGCAACCGGCAGCGCAGGCCACGTATGGGCAGGCGGTGGCGCGGGTCGATCACCTTGGCAGTTTTGCCTGCCGCACTATGTACAACCGCGAAAACGGTTCACGCAGTCAGCATGCGACGGCCGATGCACTGGATATCGCGGGCTTTCGCCTGGCGGACGGGCGCAGTATCAGCGTGCTGCGGGACTGGCCGAAGGACAACGACGATGCACGCTTTCTGCGCAAGGTTCGCGATGGCGCGTGTGACATGTTCAGCGTGGTATTGAGCCCGGATTACAACGCCGCTCATCGCAACCATTTTCATCTGGATGTCGGGCCGTGGTGGGTTTGTCGCTGAGGTTGAGGCTCAGGCGGCGATGCGCAGGTTTTGCAGGACGATCGGGCGGGCCCAGCCGTTATCGAAGTCGAATCGCTTCTGTTGCTCGACCAACTCTTCATGCGGGTAAGGGGTCGCCGGTTTATCCAGCAGATCGAGTTCGAACTCGGCAATCGGCAGATGCAACGGACGCGGTTGCGGTGCCGGACCTGGCGCAGGCAATGGCTGGCCGGCAGCCAGGACGATCGGGCGCACCCAAGCGCTTTCGAAGTCTTGTTGCTTCTGCTGCGCGAGAATTTCTTGCGGCGGGAATGGCGGGAACGGTTTGTCGGCCAGGTCCATTTCGAACTCGGCAATCGGCAGGAACAGCGGCTCAGGCGGGCGGACTTCGGTGTCCTTCACGTCACAGGTGCGCTGCGTGACGATGTGTTCGAGCAATTCTGCGCCAACGGTCGGTTCGACCGGGCCGTCGATGGCGACAGGGGTGTAACTGCCAGGAGCCGGTGCAGCATCGCCCAAATGATCGGACAGCGCCTGGGCAAAAAAATCCTGCCACAGGTGACTGACACCGCTCAGTGCTTGGGAGTTGCGCAGGCCATAATCGCCGTGGGGCGAGATGTAGCCTACTGATGTGCGTTGAATGTCTGACATTTCTCTCGGTCGACGCTCAGCTCTGGCAAAATGCTCGATAGTTTTGTTATCGGCCGTTTTTGCCGATCATTAATTTTTTGAGTGTGTTTTCTGATGAGTGAGCAACCCGCGGCCAGCCGCATCAAAGTCCAGGCCTTGGCCGAAGCGTTTCAGGCACGTGCCGAGCACTGGGCCGAGCGATTGAACTTGCCGTTGCTGCTGGACGATGCCGAGTTTGTGTTGCAAGTGGGTGAGCATGGTTTGCAGCTGCAACAGCTCGGCCCGGATGCGCCGGGCCCGGTGCGGGTGGACTTCGTCGAGGGCGGCGCGGCCCATCGTCGGTTGTACGGTGGCGGCAGCGGCCAGATGATCGCCAAGGCTGTCGGCGTCGCTCAAGGCGTGCGGCCAAAGGTACTGGATGCCACGGCGGGGCTGGGCAAGGATGGTTTTGTGCTGGCCAGTCTTGGCTGCGAAATGAGCCTGATCGAGCGGCAGCCGTTGATTGGCGCGTTGCTGGAAGACGGTTTGGCTCGCGCGGCGGAAGATTTTGAGGTGGCGCCGATTGTCGCGCGGATGACCTTGCTCAAGGGCAACTCAATCGAGTTGATGCGCAATTGGGAAGGTGAGCCACCGCAGGTGATCTACCTCGACCCGATGTTCCCGCATCGTGAGAAAACCGCGTTGGTGAAGAAGGAAATGCGCCTGTTTCGCCCGTTGGTCGGCGATGACCCGGACGCACCAGCCCTGCTTCAAGCTGCGCTCGCACTGGCCAGCCACCGAGTGGTGGTCAAACGCCCGCGCAAGGCGCCATGCATCGAAGGGCCAAAGCCGAGCCATGCGCTGGATGGCAAGTCCAGCCGCTACGACATCTACCCCAAGAAAGCGCTCAAGCCTTAAGACCGTGTCGCCCCCATCGCGAGCAAGCTTTGCTCCTACAGGTCATACACAATTCTGTAGGAGCAAGGCTTGCCCGCGATAGCGTCCGCCCAGACGCTACATATCTATCAGGCCGAATCCGGCCGATACGCCCGCATAAACAACCCCACCACTTCCTGTATGTGAGCCTCGGCCGCGTCCCCGGTCAAGGGCTCGCCGCAACCGTAAAGCAAGCGAAAATTCGCCGCGCCTTTGAGCAGGCAGAAGAAGTGCTCGGCGGCATTCAGCGGTTTGTCGATGCTCAAGGCGCCGATCTGGTCGATCTTCGTCAGCAAGCGTTCCATGCCCTGCAACATCCGCTGCGGACCTGCCTCGAAGAAGATCAGCGAGAGTTTCGGGTCCTGACTCCCCAGCGTCATGATCAGGCGATGCAGGTTCACCGATTCATCGCTGTTGATCAGCAGATGAAAGCCTCGGGCGATGTTCAACAGCACGTTCTCGATCGGCATGCCGTCGGGCAGTTCGAAGAACAGTGTGGGCAATTGCTCTTCGCATTTGGCCATCACGGCAGAGGAGAACAGCGTCTCCTTGTCGTTGAAGTGACTGTAAACGGTCAGCTTTGATACTCCGGCCTCAGCCGCCACCGCGTCCATGCTGGTGCTTGCGTAACCATTGCTTAGAAAAAGACGCTTCGCCGCCTCGAGGATCGCCTCGCGCTTGGCGAGATCCTTCGGGCGGCCGGGGCCGTTGGGTGCAGGAAGATTGTTGGACATTTTTCGCTTTAATACTGGACTGGTGAGTTTGCTATTAATAACATACCGGCCAGTATAAATATTCCGAGCTCCATTAGCGAAAGGTCGTTCACCATGTTCCGCTATGCCTTGCCAGTCAGCCTGGCGTTCTTGTTGTCTGCGTGCGGCCATGAAGAGCCGGCGCAAGTCACCGTGCGTCCGGCCATGGTGGTTCAGCCAGAGCCTTCCGCGCAGGCGATGGACAGCTATCCCGGCGAAGTTCGCGCGCGTTACGAGCCAGACCTGGCCTTCCGTATTGGCGGCAAAGTCAGCCGACGACTGGTCGAGGAAGGTGAGCGAGTCAAGGCCAACCAGCCGCTGGCAGAACTCGATCCCCAGGACGTACGCCTGCAACTGGAAGCGACTCGCGCGCAGGTTGCTGCCGCTGAGGCCAATTTGAACCTGGTGCGTGCCGAGCGTGATCGCTACAAGACCCTGATGGACCGTCAGATGGTCAGCCGCTCGCAGTACGACAATTCTGAAAATCTCTACCGCTCCGGCGAAGCACGGCTCAAGCAGATCAAGGCCGAGTTCGACGTCGCCAGCAACCAGGCCAGCTACGCCGTGTTACGCGCGCCGCATGACGGCGTCGTGGCCAAGCGCGCCGTGGAAGTCGGGCAAGTGGTGGCGGCCGGGCAAACCGTCTTCACCCTGGCCACCGACGGCGAGCGTGAAGTGCTGATCAGTCTGCCGGAACAAAACTTCGGCCGTTTCAAGGTGGGTCAGCCGGTCACCGTTGAACTGTGGACCCAGCAAGGTCAGCGGTTCGCCGGGAGTATTCGTGAGCTGTCGCCGGCCGCCGATCCAAAATCGCGGACCTTTGCCGCGCGCATCACCTTCACCGCTGGCAAGGTTCCGGCCGAGCTTGGCCAAAGCGCACGGGTATTCATTCAGCTGGCTGATGTGGTGCCGCTGTCGGTGCCGCTCTCGGCGCTCACCGCAGAAAACGGCGCGACGTATGTCTGGGTCGTGGGCGCCAATAACACCCTGAAAAAGGCCCCGGTTCGTGTCGGTGCCTTCGGTGAGAAAACCGTGCCGGTGCTTGACGGCCTCAACCCCAGCGACTGGGTGGTAGCCGCTGGCGTTCATGTGCTCCATGAGGGCCAGCAAGTGCGGCCGGTGGATCACTCCAACCGCGTGGTCAATCTGGCGGTCAAGGAGTAATTCCCGATGCGTTTCAACCTTTCCGAATGGGCGCTGCGTAACCGCCAGATCGTACTGTTCCTGATGATTTTGCTGGCGGTCGTCGGCACGTTGTCCTACACCAAGCTGGGCCAGAGCGAAGACCCGCCGTTCACCTTCAAGGCCATGGTGATCAAGACCAGTTGGCCGGGGGCGACGGCCCAGGAAGTCTCGCGGCAAGTGACCGAGCGCATTGAAAAGAAGCTGATGGAAACCGGTGAGTACGAGCGGATTGTCTCGTTTTCTCGCCCGGGTGAATCCCAGGTGACCTTCATGGCCCGGGACTCGATGCATTCGGTGCAGATCCCCGACCTCTGGTATCAGGTGCGCAAGAAGATCAGCGACATCCGCCAGACCTTGCCGCCGGGGATCCAGGGACCGTTCTTCAACGATGAATTCGGCACCACCTTCGGCAATATCTATGCGCTGACCGGCGAGGGTTTCGATTACGCGGTGCTGAAGGATTACGCCGACCGTATCCAGATCCAGCTGCAACGGGTCAAGGATGTGGGCAAGGTCGACTTGCTCGGGCTGCAGGACGAGAAGATCTGGATTGAACTGTCCAACGTCAAACTCGCCACCCTGGGATTGCCGTTGGCCACGGTGCAGCAAGCGCTGGAAGAACAGAACGCAATGTCCAACGCCGGATTCTTCGAAACCTCCAGCGAGCGTTTGCAGCTGCGGGTGACGGGCAATTTCCAGACGGTCGACCAGATCAGGAGTTTTCCGATCCGTGTCGGCGACCGGACCTTCCGTATCGGCGATGTGGCTGATGTGCACCGTGGCTTCAACGATCCACCGGCACCGCGCATGCGCTTCATGGGTGAGGACGCAATCGGTCTGGCCGTGGCGATGAAGGAGGGCGGCGACATTCTGGTGCTCGGCAAGGCGCTGGAGCTGGAATTCGAGCGTATCCAGAACAACCTGCCGGCCGGCATGCAACTGCGCAAGGTCTCCGATCAGCCTGCCGCGGTGAAATCCAGCGTCGGCGAGTTCGTCCAGGTGCTGGTAGAAGCGCTGGCGATCGTCTTGCTGGTGAGCTTCTTCTCCCTCGGTGTGCGCACCGGCATGGTGGTTGCCCTGGCGATTCCGCTGGTGTTGGCGATGACGTTTGCCTGCATGTATTACCTCGGAATCGGCCTGCACAAGATCTCTCTCGGCGCGTTGGTGCTGGCTTTGGGATTGCTGGTGGACGACGCAATCATCGCCGTGGAAATGATGGCGATCAAAATGGAGCAGGGCTACGACCGGCTCAAGGCTGCCAGCTTTGCCTGGACCAGCACCGCATTCCCGATGCTCACCGGGACGTTGATTACCGCGGCCGGTTTCCTGCCGATTGCCACCGCGCAATCCGGCACCGGTGAATACACCCGCTCGATCTTCCAGGTGGTGACCATCGCGTTGCTGGCCTCGTGGGTCGCCGCGGTGATGTTTGTGCCTTATCTGGGTGAAAAGCTCCTGCCGGACCTGGCGAAAATTCACGCTGCCAAACACGGTGCCGGTCAACCGGACCCATATGGCACGCCGTTCTATCAACGCGTCCGGCGTCTGGTGGAGTGGTGCGTGCGCCGCCGCAAAACCGTGATTGCGTTGACCATCCTGCTGTTCGTGGCTTCGGTGCTGCTGTTCCGTTTTGTGCCGCAACAGTTCTTCCCGGCTTCTGGGCGCCTGGAACTGATGGTTGATCTGAAACTGGCCGAAGGCGCCTCGTTGAGCAACACCAACGAGGAGGTCAAGCGCCTGGAAGCGATGCTCAAGGAGCGCGCGGGCATCGACAACTATGTCGCGTATGTCGGCACCGGTTCGCCGCGTTTTTACCTGCCGCTGGACCAGCAATTGCCGGCAGCGAGCTTCGCGCAATTTGTGGTCCTGGCAAAAACCATCGAGGAGCGCGAAAGCCTGCGCACCTGGCTGATCGAAACCCTGAACGAACAATTCCCGGCCTTGCGCTCGCGGGTCACGCGCCTGGAAAACGGTCCGCCAGTGGGTTATCCGGTGCAGTTCCGGGTCACCGGCGAACACATTGAAGAGGTCCGCGCGCTGGCACGTAAAGTCGCGGCCAAGGTGCGTGAGAACCCGCATGTGGTCAACGTGCACCTGGACTGGGAAGAACCGAGCAAAGTGGTGTACCTGAACGTCGATCAGGACCGCGCGCGAGCCTTGGGCGTGAGCACGGCAAACCTGTCGAGGTTCTTGCAGAGCTCGCTGACCGGCTCCAGCGTCAGCCAGTACCGTGAAGATAACGAGTTGATCGAGATCCTCTTGCGCGGCACCTTGCACGAACGCACCGAGCTGTCGCGGCTGTCGAGCCTGGCGGTGCCGACCGACAACGGCAAAAGCGTCGCGCTGTCACAGGTGGCGACCCTGGAATATGGCTTCGAAGAAGGCATTATCTGGCACCGCAACCGCTTGCCGAACGTGACGATTCGCGCCGACATCTATGACAAGGAGCAACCGGCAACCCTGGTTAAGCAGATCCTTCCGACACTGGAGCCGATTCGCGCCGAATTGCCTGACGGCTATTTGCTGGACGTCGGCGGCACGGTAGAAGACTCGACCCGTGGTCAGGATTCGGTGAATGCCGGCGTGCCGTTGTTCATCGTGGTTGTGCTGACCTTGCTGATGCTGCAACTGCGTAGCTTCTCACGCGCGGCGATGGTATTTCTGACGGCGCCGTTGGGATTGATCGGTGTCACCTTGTTCCTGATGGTATTCCGTCAGCCGTTCGGTTTCGTGGCCATGCTCGGGACCATCGCGCTGTCGGGGATGATCATGCGTAACTCGGTGATCCTGGTTGACCAGATCGAACAGGACATCCTCGCCGGGCTCAAACCCTGGCAAGCGATCATCGAAGCCACGGTACGACGTTTCCGGCCTATCGTGCTGACCGCACTGGCCGCCGTGCTGGCGATGATTCCGTTGTCACGCAGCGTGTTCTTCGGCCCGATGGCGGTAGCGATCATGGGTGGCTTGATCGTCGCGACGGCGCTGACCTTGCTGTTCCTGCCAGCGCTGTATGCGGCGTGGTTCAGGGTCAAGAAAGAACCAGTCTGATCCCGGCAGTGCCTTGTCTCAATTTTTTGAAAAATTGAGACAAGACTGCTTCTGTGTTGTACTCATAACTCAGTTTTACGAGTTTTTGAGACAGCGATGATAAAAAGCCCTCCAGCCCTAGACCCGAGTCTTTTCGACGCACTCGGCCAATCGCCTCACAAGGAAAAGCTGGTCGACTATCTGGCACTGCTCAAGCCGCTGGATGATCAGGGGCGTTACTTGCCGTTCGATGATCTGCGTTTTCGCTGGCCGCCCGGTCTTGATCCGACTTTGTGCTGGGCCTTGGTGAAAAAGGCCCGCGTGGCGCAATACGTGCGTTTGTTGCCGCTGGGCGAGCCGAGCCAATGGGGCCAGTTCGTTCTGACACCGCTGGCGCAGAAAACCCTGTCGACGGTTGATCGTCAGGCAACGACTGCCGCGCTGGAATACATGACTCATCATATTGGTGAGACGGCGCATTTCAGTTACCTGCTCAATGACCTGATCGAAGACGAAGCGATCAGCAGCAGTCAGCTTGAGGGCGCCGCGACCACCACGCTGGTGGCCAAGGACATGCTCAAGCGCAATCGCCTGCCGCGTACCCCGGACGAGCGAATGGTCATCGGCAACTACAAAATGATGATCTTCGCCTGGGAGAAGCGTCACGAGCCATTGAGTGTCGAGCTGATCCGGCAACTGCATCGTGTCGGCGTCGAAGGCATTGATGACGCGCTGTATTCGCCGGGACTTTTTCGCAGCAATGATCAGGTCGTGGTACAGGATGGTGAAGGCAATACCGTTCATACACCGCCGCCAGCCACGGGCATCAGCGCTCGGCTCGATGGATTGGCGACTTGGATCAACCAGCCCCACGACGACCCTCTACGCGTTGATTACGTGCACCCGATGATCAAGGCCATCGCCCTGCATTTTGCCCTGGGTTACGAGCATCCGTTTCGCGATGGCAATGGCCGGGTAGCGCGGGCGTTGTTTTACTGGTTCATGTTCAAGAATGACTTCTCGGCATTTCGCTACATCGCGATCAGCATTCTGCTGCGCAATGCACCGGTGAAGTACGGTCGGTCTTATGTGCATACCGAGAGTGACGGGCTGGACCTGACGTATTTCATCGATTACCAGTGTTCGGTGATTTTGCGGGCCGTGACCGGGTTCACGGCGGCTTATCAAAAGAGCCTGGTTGATGCCGAAGGTTTTGATCGCTGGCTGGAGGAATCCGGGCTTTTCGAGCAGTTGACCGAGAAGCAGCGCACGCTGTTTCAGATTGCCAAGAGCGGCAGGGCCAAGGAGTTCACCGCGGTCAATGTGAAGGAAAACCTGAACTGCTCCTACAACACGGCGGCCACGACCTTGAACGGTTTGGTTGAGTTGAAGCTGTTCGAGAAGAAAAAGATGGGCCGTGAGTGGGTGTTCTTTTTGCGCGAGTCATCACACATCAAAACAGACTGGTCGTAGGCTGCGATCTAAACATCAAAAGATCGCAGCCTGCGGCAGCTCCTACGCGGTGGTGGTGTTAAGTCTCTGGCTGATCAATGTTATCCAGCGCGCGGTTTAGCGCCAGTTCCGCCAGGGCGACCATCTGCTGAATCGCCAGTGCGCTGTTGCGCTTGGGGCCGTCGAGTTCAAACGCCAGGTCGCTGGCCATGACATTGGCCGAGGCCAGGGTTTCGCAGGCGTGGGCCAGCAGGGTTTCGCTGTCGACCTCTGGGGCGATGACGAAGATGCAGCTGGGGCGGCGGTCGGTCAGTAGTTTCTTGGTTTCAGGTAACAGCAGGTAATGATCGAGTGCCCGGTGGGCGGCGGCGTGGAGTTCTTTCGAGTCGAGGGACGCGTAGGGGGAGACGCTTTCGGCGTCGGCTTCGGGGGGATTGGGTGTGGGCTTGAACATGATGAAACTCCTAGTACGTAAGTAAGGAGCCGACACCATCGCTACCAAACGATTAGGGTGGCGGCCATACGCAGGTTGGTAGACCGGTGTACTAGGAACCCGGCGCACCCGAAGGCGCCCTGCGCACGGCCACCATTTAGCAGAGGCCAAAATATGGCTCCGCAGAAGTGACGCTTTGCGCCTAGTACCACCGGGCTACCAAACCCGATCGCTGATTTTCAGCGACCCGGAGACGATAGAGCCCAGTGCTCAAGCGCACAAGCCGGCGGATTCTGGCGTAGGTGTAGGGCGCAACGCAAGACGCTGTGGCTTGTGATGAACGCAGTCGACGTGCAATTAAACACCATGCCCCCGCAACCGTAGGGGGGGAGGTTGATCGTTCCCGTGTGGGAACGATCGAGCCGTTTCGGGGGGGCGGGGTTACAGCAAGCCGAAGACTTTCTTCGCCAGGCTGGTCGCGGCTTCCGCCGGGTTGGCGCGGATGCCTTCTTCCTTCTGGGCGATCATCTTGAACAGGCCGTCCAGGGCCTTTTCCGTCACGTAGCCTTCAACGTTGGCACTCTTGGCATCGAGCACACCGAAGGTTGCCGCCTGGCTGGCGAACGAGTTGTACTGCTTGGCCAGGCCCACCTGGTCGGTGGCTTGTTTGACGATCGGCAGGAACTTGGCGCGGATTTGTTCGCGGCTGGTCTTGTCCAGGTATTGGGTGGCCGAATCCTTGCCGCCGGTGAGGATGCCCTTGGCATCGGTCACGGTCATCTTTTTCACCGCATCCACCAGCAGGGCCTGGGCCTGCGGCATGGCCGCTTCCGCTGCCTTGTTCATGCTGGTTTCCAGTTGATCGACCTGGGCGCCCATGCCGAACTGTTTCATCTTGCTGGCGACTTTGCCCAGTTTGCCCGGCAGTTCGATCTTCACTTCAGGGTTGTTGCTGAAACCGCCCGGTTTGCCGAGCGTGGTGACGGCCGCTACGGCCCCCTGGGCCAGGGCGTCCTTGAGGCCGCCCGAGGCTTCGCCCTGGGAAAGACTGCCCAGCGACAGGGCCAGCGCGTTGGCGGAGATCAGCAGGCCGGCGCACAGGCCGGCGAAGCGAAGGGTAGAGCGGAGCATGGCAGTTTCCTTGTTCGATAAAAGCAATTAACGGACCGCGGACGGCTTTAAATCATTTAGTCGGTTTGCAGCGCAGGTGCGGGTTGATCCGCCGCATCTTCACTGCGATGCAGTGCCACCTGGCGGATCGACAAACGAATCTCCGCCGGCAGCACGCGTTTGGCCGCGCCCTCGGCCAGTTCGCCGAGCAGTTCGTGGTGGCTCAGCTTGCCGGCTTCGTCGCGCTTGAGCACGTCGAGGTTCAGCAAGGTCTGGATGAAGTGGCGGAACAGGCTCTTGTCGAAGAACTCCGGGGCATTCAAACCATGCAGGATCGACAGGCGCTGGGCCATGACCGTGCACAGGTCTTCCAGTTCTTCGGCGGTGAGGGTGTTCTGGCCGCTGTTGAGCAACAGGGAAACGGTCATGTAGAAGCGCTGCAAGGTCTGCGCGATGCTCTTGGACAGCAAGGTCAGCAACACGAAATGCCGGGAGCTTGGTGCCGGGCGCAAGTACACGTTGTTCTCGAAGCGCAGCAGGCCCTGTTCGACAAAGGCCTCAAGCCATTGATCGATCACCGCATCCAGTTCGTCCAGCGACCAGCGAATGAACAACTCCGATTGCAGGTACGGATACAGCGCGCGCGCGTAGCGCAGGATTTGTTCGCGGCTCATGCGCGAGGCGCTCTGGAAGAAGCTCGCGAGCAACGCCGGCAGGGCGAAAATGTGCAGCACGTTGTTGCGGTAGTAGGTCATCAGGACGGCGTTTTGCTCGTCCAGATAAAGAATCTTGCCCAGCGCATCGCTTTGCTCAGAGAGCAAGTCCATGTCCTTGACGTGTTCGATCAGCGCCCGGCCGTCACCTTCCGGCAGCGTGGTGTGTGGCGAGTAAGGCACTTTGCGCAGCAACGCCAGATACAAATCGAGTACCCGCGCCATGGCGCGGTCATCCAGCGCCAGACGGCTGGTGGAGAGCAGGGCCAGCGCCACCAGATTCACCGGGTTGATCGCGGCCGCTTCGTTCAAGTGCCGCGCCACGCGCTCGCCGAGGCGGTTGGTGGTTGCGTTGAGCCAGGCTGGCTTGAACTGTGGGCCAAGCTCCTGGGTGCGCCAATCCGGTTGTTCGCTGTCGAGGAACTCCGCCAGTTTGATCGGCTCGCCGAAGTTCACCGCCACCTGGCCGAAGCGCTGCTTGAGCGCGCCGATGACTTTGAAGATGTCGAAGATCGACTCTTTCTTCTTGCTCGCGCCACGCAGTTCGCCGAGGTAAGTCCGGCCTTCGAGCACCCGCTCGTAACCGATGTACACCGGGATGAAGACGATCGGCATGCGCGACGAGCGCAGGTAGCTGCGCAGGGTGATCGCCAGCATCCCGGTTTTCGGTTGCAGCATGCGCCCGGTGCGCGAACGGCCGCCCTCGACGAAGTACTCCACCGGGAAGCCTTTGGTGAACAGCGTGTGCAGGTATTCGTTGAACACCGAGGTGTAGAGCGGATTGCCCTTGAAGGTGCGGCGCATGAAGAACGCCCCGCCGCGCCGCAGCAGGCTGCCGATCACCGGCATGTTGAGGTTGATCCCGGCAGCGACGTGCGGTGGGGTCAGGCCGTTGCGAAACAGCAGGTAGGAGAGCAGCAGGTAATCGATGTGGCTGCGATGGCACGGCACGTAGATCACTTCGTGACCTTGGGCTACTTTCTGCACGCCTTCGATGTGGTTGACCTTGATCCCGTCGTAGATCTTGTTCCAGAACCAGCTCAGCACCACTTCCAGAAAACGGATCGCGGTGTAGGTGTAGTCCGAGGCAATTTCGTTGCCGTAACGCAGGGCTTGCGCCTTGGCTTTCTCGGGTGAAATGTTTTCGCGCTCGGCTTCGTCGAGGATCGCCTGTTTGACCAATGGCTGATTCAGCAGGCCTTTGACCAGGTTGCGACGGTGGGAAATGTCCGGGCCGATGACTGCGGCTTTGAGGTTGCGAAAGTGCACCCGCAAAATGCGTTGGGCCATGCGCACGGTGCGTTCATGGCCCTTGTTGTGCTCGATCAGCTCGCGCAGGTGGATCGGCGCGGAGAATTGCACGCGGGTCTTGCGCCCCAGGATCATGATGCTCAGCAGTCGGCGCAGACGTCCGGTCACCGCCCAGCTATCAGCGAAGAGCAATTTCCACGGGCTCGATTCGCTGTCCGGCGACTGGCCCCAGAACACGCTGACCGGGATGATCTGCGCGTCTTCGGCGCCATTCTGGCTCAGGGCGCTGACCAGCCGGGTCAGGGTGGGCGGTGCGCCGCGCTTGTCCTGGCGACCGAGCCAGTCGGGCTCAGGCGTCAGGTAGAAAAACGCGGCGGGCTCCAGCAGGTTACCCACTGATGTCGGCAGCACCGGACGCGGCAGTCCGGCCTTGCTGCATTCGGTATCGACCACGGCAAGATCAGTCAGCGAAGGATTTTGCAGGACGTAGAACACCGGACGACTGCGGTCGAGGTTGAGGGTGAAGGACGACTGATTGATCGTCTCCGAGCGAACCCAGAGGTACAACAGTCGGCGCAAGGCGCCAAACACCAGACGGCGGAACGGGGAGCGGGTCATACGGCTTCTGCTTTAGTTGAAAAAACCGAGCAAGCGCTCGGGGTCGGTAGTGTGCCGTATTCGTCGAAAATCGGCAAAAAAGCGCCGAAGTAATCTTGAGTTGAGAGTTTTTACGACTGTCATATACTCGGCCAGTCGTTTGCCACTATCGGCGCTGTTTCTTACAGTCAACCGAGCGCTGGCAAACGTTCTCAAGGCGTGTTCATGAGCACGCCGACCAATAATAAAAATAGGGGGATTGATTGATGGCAACGCGCGAGACCGGCAACGTGAAGTGGTTCAACGACGCCAAGGGCTACGGCTTCATTCAGCGTGAGGACGGGGCAGACGTGTTCGTGCATTACCGCGCGATCCGTGGCGAAGGCCACCGCTCGTTGGCCGAGGGCCAGCAGGTTGAATACGCCGTGGTCGATGGGCAGAAAGGCTTGCAGGCTGAGGATGTAGTCGGCCTGTAACCCACGGACTGCGAAATCACCATCATTCCCTGTGGCGAGCGGGCTTGCCCGCGTTGGGTCGCGAAGCGGCCCCAAATTCAGCAAACGCAGTGTTTCAGGAAGTACGCGTTCGCTGGTTTTACGACTGCTGCGCAGTCGAACGGGGGCAAGCCCCCTCGCCACAAGGTTGTCCAGCAGGGTTAAGCGGTTTTCCAGGTGATCTCTTCTTCACCGTCGACGCTGATCCGAATCCAGCGATCCGCCGTCTCTTCACCTTCTTCCTCGACCCAGGTCCCTGGCGCGCAGCGCACTTCGACGTTCAGCGCGGCAAAGGCGGCGCGGGCGCAGGCGATATCGTCGTCCCACGGCGTCTGGTCGCTTTCCAGGTACAGGCTGTTCCACTTGCCCACGGCTTTTGGCAGCCAGGTCACAGGCACGTTGCCGGCCTTGCACTTGTAGGTCTGACCTTTCTGAACCCAGTCGGTGCAAGGGCCCAGCGCCGCGCCGAGCCAGGTGGCGATGGCCTTGTAGTCGACGTCGGCGTCTTTCAGGTAAATCTCGATATCGGGTTGGCGCATGGATGTTCCTCACTGCGGGTTTCGAAAAATCCATTCGCGGATTTAGCCGGTCTCAAGCCATTGCTCAAGACCAAAAGTTTAAGGGTTACTCTCAAATCACTGCAAAACGAAATAATCGTAGCGCATCGACACACTGACCTCGAACGGCTCGGCCTGTTCGATGACGGCCGCCCGGCGTTCGGCACTCGCGCGCCAGCCGTGAGGCGTCATGGCCAGCAGGTTGGCGCGGTCCTGGCCGCTGACCAGGTTCAGCTTGAATTCGAGGATTTCGCTGTGTTGCAGCGTCATGCCTTCCGGCACCAGCGCCAGGTGCTTGTCATCGGTGTATTCGCGCACTTCGTCGTACAGACGCTCACGCAGTTCCATCAAATGGCCGCTGGTCGGCCCTACTTTCATCAAGCCGCCACCCGGGCTGAGCAGGCGTTTGGCTTCCAGCCAGTCGAGCGGGCTGAACACACTGGCGAGAAACTGGCAGCTGGCATCGGCCAATGGCACCCGGGCCATGCTGGCGATCAACCAGGTCAGCTGCGGATTGCGTTTGCAGGCGCGCTTGACCGCTTCGCGGGAGATATCCAGCGCGTAGCCATCGGCGTTTGGCAGGGCGTCAGCGATTTGCGCGGTGTAGTAACCCTCGCCACAACCGATGTCCAGCCAGCGCTGTGGCGCACGTTCAGCAGCCAGCTCGGCGAGACGCTTGGCCACCGGCGCGTAGTGCCCGGCGTTCAAGAAGTCGCGACGGGCTTCGACCATCGCCTGGTTGTCGCCTGGGTCACGGCTGTTCTTGTGCTGCACCGGCAGCAGGTTCAGGTAACCCTGGCGGGCGCGGTCGAAGCGATGCCCGGCCGGGCACGCGACGCCGTTGTCGACCGCGTTCAGCGGCGCGCTGCAGATAGGACAGGCAAGCATCAGGCGAGCAACTTGATCAGGGTCTGGTAGTAGATTTCGGTCAGCAGATCGAGGTCGCTGGCCAGTACACGCTCGTTCACCTGATGGATCGTCGCGTTGACCGGGCCAAGCTCGACTACTTGCGTACCCATGGTGGCGATGAAGCGCCCGTCCGAAGTACCACCGCTGGTGGACGCCTTGGTTTCGCGTCCGGTGATGGTCTTGATGCTTGCCGACACCGCATCGAGCAGGGCGCCCGGCTCGGTGAGGAACGGCAGGCCGGACAGCGCCCAGTCGATGTGCCAGTCCAGGCCATGTTTGTCGAGGATGTCGGCCACCCGCTGTTGCAGGCCTTCGACGGTCGATTCGGTGGAGAAGCGGAAGTTGAACACCGCCACCAGATCACCGGGAATGACGTTGGTCGCGCCGGTGCCGGAGTTGACGTTGGAAATCTGGAAACTGGTCGGCGGGAAGAAGTCGTTGCCGTGATCCCAGTGCTCGGCGGCCAGTTCGGCCAGGGCCGGGGCGGCGAGGTGGATCGGGTTCTTCGCCAGGTGCGGGTAGGCCACGTGACCTTGCACGCCGCGCACGGTGAGCTTGGCGCCGAGGGAACCGCGACGACCGTTCTTGACCACGTCACCGACCAGGGTGGTGCTCGACGGTTCGCCGACGATGCACCAGTCCAGACGTTCCTTACGCGCCACGAGGCGTTCGATCACAGCCTTGGTGCCGTGATGCGCCGGGCCTTCTTCGTCGCTGGTGATCAGAAACGCAACCTTGCCCTTGTGGTCCGGGTAGTCGGCGACAAAACGTTCGGCCGCCACGGTCATGGAGGCCAGGCTGCCTTTCATGTCCGCCGCGCCACGGCCGCAGAGCATGCCGTGTTCGTCGATCACGGCGTCGAACGGATCGATCTGCCAGGCCTGCACCGGACCGGTCGGCACCACGTCGGTGTGACCGGCGAAGCACAACACCGGGCCTTCGTGTTTGCCGTGGGTGGCCCAGAAGTTATCCACATCTTCGATGCGCATCGGCTCAAGCGCAAAACCGGCATCGCCCAGGCGCTGCATCATCTGCTTCTGGCAATCGGCGTCGACCGGCGTCACGGACGGACGACGGATCAGGTCGATGGCGAGTTGGAGGGTCGGCGAAAGGTCGGCGTGGGCCGTCATGGGAAGCTCCGGAGACTGTCAATGTGGGAGCGAGCTTGCTCGCGATGAACGATGACACGGTTTGTATGACAAACCCCATCGCGAGCCAGCTCGCTCTCACAGGTATTGGGTCAGGCCTTTGGGGCCAAGCCCTGCAAAATGGCAGATATCTTAAAGCAAAACGGCGGCCAGAGGCCGCCGTTTAGTGGTTTGCGCAGATTTAAGCGGCCGGTGCCGGCTCGGTTGCAGGCGTTGGTTTTGGCAGCGAAGACAGGAAGGCCATGATCAGCGCAGCCAGATACGGCAGCGACTGCACCAGCAACATGGTCACCCAGAAGCGCATGTCGTTGCTCGGGATACCCTGCACCAGGTAAATCCCCAGCGCCGCACCCCACAACAGCAGCATGATGAACAGCTCTTCGCGCGCTTCCGAAATCGCTACCCAGAAGCCGTGATTATCGGCATTTTTCGGGGTGCGGAAAAACGGAATGCTGCTGGTGAAGAAGCCGTACAGCACCGCTTTGGCGATGGTGTGCGACAACGCCAGGCCGGCCAATGCCGCGCAGAATGCGTCCTTCAGGTTGACCCCGACCGCACGGCGGTAGAGGAAGATGATCTTGCCGACCTTGAACACGAACAGCGCCAAAGGCGGGATTGCGAAGATCAGCAGCGGCGGATCGACCCGTTGCGGCACGATGATCATCGCCGCCGACCAGAGCAGGGCGCCGACGGTGAAGAAGATGTTCATGCCATCCGCGACCCACGGCAACCAGCCCGCGAGGAAGTGGTAACGCTGACCACGGGTCAGCTCGGTGTCCTTGCCACGCAACAGGCTGGCGGTGTGCCGCTTGATGATCTGAATCGCTCCGTAGGCCCAGCGGAAACGCTGCTTCTTGAAGTCGATAAAGGTATCGGGCATCAGGCCCTTGCCATAGCTGTTGTGGTAGTACGCCGCCGACAGGCCTTTTTCGAACACCCGCAGACCCAACTCGGCGTCTTCGCAGATGCACCAGTCGGCCCAGCCGAGCTCTTCGAGCACCGAACGGCGGGTCATGGTCATGGTGCCGTGCTGGATGATCGCGTCACGGTCGTTGCGGGTCACCATGCCGATGTGGAAGAAGCCTTTGTATTCCGCGTAGCAGAGCTTCTTGAAGGTGCTTTCGTTCTGGTCGCGATAATCCTGTGGCGACTGCACCACGGCGATTTTCGGATCGGCGAAGTGCGGCACCATGTGCTTGAGCCAGTTCGGGTCGACGCAGTAGTCCGAGTCGATCACCGCGATGACTTCGGCATCTTTGGCGGTGTGCGGGATCAGGTAGTTCAGCGCGCCGCCCTTGAACCCGGCCAATGGCGAGACGTGGAAGAACTTGAAGCGCGGGCCGAGGGTTTCGCAATAGGCCTGCACCGGTTCCCAGACGGCCGGGTCCTTGGTGTTGTTGTCGATGATCAGGACTTCGAAGTCCGGATAGTCGAGGTTGGCCAAGGCGTTGAGGGTCTGTTTGACCATCTCCGGCGGCTCGTTGTAGCACGGCACGTGAATCGACACTTTCGGGCGGTAGTCCGAATCACCCACCACCGGCAGGAATTCACGCCGGCGTTTGTGGGTCCAGACGGTCTCGGCCAGTTCGTGGGCTTCGGTCAGCAATACGATAAATACCCCGAGCGCACCGAGGGCGAGCAGGAAGCCCACCGTCAGGCTGAACCAGGTGCTGTATTGCTGGCTGTAGTCGTAACCGATCCACACCAGTGCCGAACCGCCGAGGAACGCGGTGAAGGTCAGGAAGGTCCGACCGCGCTGGCGCAGGGCCGAGCCGTCGATCATCAGCAGCGTCAGGGACAACAACGCCAGGACCACGGAGCCGACCGCCAGTACTCGCCATTGCGGGATCGCGACGACCGGGCCTTCGAAGTTGAATTTCTGCTGACGTGCAGCGTTGAACACGCCCCAATAGGCGCCTACCGAACCTTCGTCGCTGGCTTTCCATGGCTGGTCAAATGCTTCGATCACGAAGTAGTTGAAGCCCTGGCGGTTGAGTTTGTTCACCAGCGTACGCAGGTAAATCGCCTGGTCTGCCGGGGTTGCGTCAGCACCACCGCGCATGCGGCCATTGCTCGGCCAGCCCACTTCGGACAGCAGCAGTGGTTTTTTCGGGAAGAGTTTTTTCAGGTCGCGGGCACGGTCCAGAACAAACTGGCCGGCCTGGTCCACCGGAATGAATTCCCAGTAAGGCAGGATGTGAGCCGCGATCAGGTCGACGTGCTTGGCCAGCATCGGGTTTTCTTCCCAGACGTGCCACTGCTCGGACGTGGTCACCGGGACCTTTACCGCTGCGCGCACGCGATCGAGGATCACGCTCAATTGCTCGGCGGTGATTTCCTTACGGAAGATCGCTTCGTTACCGACCACCACGCGTACGACGCTGCGCGAGCTGTTGGCCAGCTCAATGGCGCGCTGGATCTCGCGCTCGTTGCGCTCAAGATCGGGGCTGATCCAGATCCCGAGCGTTACGCGCAGGCCGAATTCTTCCGCCAGCTTCGGGATGTCCGCAAGCGTACCGTCGACGGAGTAGGTCCGAATGTTGTCGGTCAGCTTGCTCATGATCTCCAGGTCGCGACGCATTTCATCGTCGGACGGGAACTGGTTTTTCTGTGGGAACTGGCCTTGTTGGAACGGCGAGTAAGAAAAACCGGAGATCTGCTCAGGCCAGTTGGGGGTCGTGACGGGGCGGTTGATCAGCGCCCAGAAACCGGTGAACAGCGCGGCAATCGCCAGCACTACCACCAGATTGAGTCCAAATTTACGCGATGACATAGCTATATCGGGTTCCAAAAGGTGTGGAACGAGGGGACGGTTGGCACGCGCCAATCGGCGCGCATCCTACACTGGCCTTCAACTGAGCGTACAGCAGACAGAAAAAAGCCGGACATTGGGCAAGCCATCTTCGCTTAAGTTCTTTTGTGTGACAAAAAATGTACATATGCCGGCACAAATAAAGCACGACCCGCTGCCGTTTATAGCGCAAAGATGTTCTTGGCACGCATCGGCCCTATAATGCGCGCCGGTTTTTAGGGTAGTGGTCATGAGTACAGAAGATCCGCGGTTTGCTGGCATTGCCCGCTTGTATGGCATCGATGGCCTTGCGCGTTTGCGCGCGGCCCATGTGGCGATTGTTGGCGTCGGTGGCGTCGGTTCCTGGGCGGCGGAAGCCATGGCCCGTTGCGGTGTCGGCGAAATCTCGCTGTTCGACCTTGATGACGTGTGCGTCAGCAACGCCAATCGTCAGTTGCATGCACTGGACAGCACCGTCGGCAAACCCAAGGTCGAGGTGATGGCCGAGCGCTTGCGCGGGATCAACCCGGAATGCACCGTGCACGCGGTGGCGGATTTCGTCACCCGCGAGACCATGGCCGAGTACATCACGCCAAATATCGACTGCGTGATCGACTGCATCGACAGCGTCAACGCCAAGGCTGCGCTGATCGCCTGGTGCAAACGTCGCAAGATCCAGATCATTACCACGGGCGGTGCGGGCGGGCAGATCGATCCGACGCTGATCCAGGTCTGTGACCTGAACCGTACCTTCAACGACCCGCTGGCCTCGAAAGTGCGCTCCACGTTGCGTCGCGATTATGGTTTTTCGCGCACCGTGACCCGTCACTACAGCGTGCCGTGCGTATTCTCCACCGAGCAACTGCGCTATCCGAAACCCGATGGCAGCATTTGTTTGCAGAAGAGCTTTGTCGGCGATGGCGTGAAGCTCGACTGCGCCGGCGGTTTCGGCGCGGTGATGATGGTGACCGCGACTTTTGGCATGGTCGCCGCGACCAAGGCTGTGGATAAGATTGTGGCGGGTGTGCGGCGCCCGGCGGACAAGATCAAACCAGCGCAATAATCCTGCCGTTGTGGCGAGGGAGCTTGCTCCCGCTGGGTCGCGAAGCGGCCCAAAAATCGAGCGCCGCAGGTTGTCAGGCACACCGTATTCATCGATTTACGACTGCTGCGCAGCCGAACGGGAGCAAGCTCCCTCGCCACTGGTGTCAGGTGGACAGTTCGCGCATTTGCTGTAACACGGCATTGAGGCCATTGCTGCGCGACGACGACAGTTGTCGCGATAACCCCAGTTGATTGAACCAATCCGGCAAATCCACCTGTTGCAACTCGGCGGCGGTCAAGCCGTTGACCCGCGCCAGCAGCAGTGCCACCAACCCGCGAATCAACCGTGCATCGCTGCTGGCAGCAAACTGCCAATGACCGTCTTGCAACGCGCCCACCAGCCACACCTGACTTTCGCAGCCGTGTACGCGATTGGCCTCGGTCTTGTCTGCATCGCTCAACGCCGGAAGCCGTTCGCCCCACTGCATCAGCAAACGAGCGCGTTGTTCCCAGCCCGCGGCGGCCTGAAAGGTTTCGAGTGCCGTAATGGCATCCGCCGGCAGGCTCATCGCAACAACTCCAGCGCTTGATCAAGGGCTTCAAAAAAGCGCTCAAGGTCTTCCGAATCGTTGTACAGCGCCAACGAAACCCGAATCGCCCCCGCCAGCTCGAAGCTCTTCATCAACGGCATGGCGCAATGGTGTCCGGCACGTACAGCGATGCCCTGTTCGGTGAGCAGATGCGCCAAATCGGCGTTGTGCACGCCTTCGACGACAAAACTGGCCAGTGCCAGTTGCGGTTTGCCCAGCAGGCGAATGCCATTGCGCGCCTGCAAACCCTTCAACAGGTAATCATGCAGCGCGGCTTCGTGGGCGCACACGGCATCCTGGTCCAGACCGGCGAGGTAATCGAGAGTCGCACCCAGGCCAATTACGCTGGCAATCGGCGGTGTGCCGGCTTCAAAGCCCAGCGGGGCGGGGCGGAAACGTGCGTCGTGGTAGTTGGCGTCCAGCACCATCTCGCCGCCGAACTGCCATGGGCGCAGCTGTTGCAAGGCTTCGTTGCGACCATACAACACGCCAAGACCGTCCGGGCCATAGAGTTTGTGGCTGGAAAAAACGTAAAAGTCGCAACCCAGTGCCTGCACGTCATGGCGGCCATGGACTACGCCTTGGGCGCCATCGACCACGGTCAAGGCGTTCTGCGCCTTGGCCAGCGCCAGCAACGGCGCTAACGGTTGCCAGGCGCCGAGCACGTTGGACAACTGGCTGACCGCCAGCAACCGCGTGCGTGGGCCGATCAACCGGGTGGCGGCGTCGAGATCGATCAGACCGTCTGCGTCCAGCGGCAACACCACCAGTTTTAGCTCGCGACGGTGCGCCAATTGCTGCCACGGCAACAGGTTGGCGTGGTGTTCCAGAGCGCTGATGACAACCTCATCGCCCGGATTGAAAAGGTGTTCCAGGCCGTAGGCCAGGAGGTTCAGCGCAGAGGTTGCGCCGTGGGTAAAGATGATTTGCCCGCTGTTGCCGGCATTGAGCCAGTGCGCGACTTTGCTGCGGCTGCCTTCGAATGCCTGCGTGGCGTGGGCGCCGGGCAGATGTTGCGCACGATGGACGTTGGCCGCGCCGTTGGCGTAGTAATGCGCCAGCGCGTCGAGCAGGGCTTGGGGTTTCTGGGTGGTGGCGGCGTTGTCCAGATAGGTCTGGTCTTGCCGTTGCAGAGCGGCGATGGCCGGAAAATCGGCGCGCCAGGGCGAAGGAATCATCATATGTTCGGCCCTGTGAACATGGGGCGGGTGTAGGCCAGACCCTGTGGGAGCGAGCTTGCTCGCGAAGGCGTCCTAGAGGTCGCCAAAAGCTTCGCGAGCAAACTCGCTCCCACAGGTGCCTGCGGCACTTAGTTGTGAGCGTGCAGCGCTTCGTTCAGTTCGATGGCCGATTTGTGGGTTTTGCATTCCACGGCACCGGTCTCCGAATTACGGCGGAACAACAGGTCAGGCTGGCCAGCCAGTTCGCGGGCCTTGAGCACTTTGACCAGTTTGTTGTTCTCGTCCAGCAGGGCCACTTTGGTGCCAGCGGTCACGTATAGGCCCGACTCAACGGTGTTGCGATCGCCCAATGGAATACCGATACCGGCGTTGGCGCCGATCAGGCAGCCTTCGCCAACCTTGATCACGATGTTGCCGCCGCCCGACAGGGTGCCCATGGTCGAGCAGCCGCCGCCCAGGTCAGAACCCTTGCCGACGAACACGCCCGCAGAGACGCGACCTTCGATCATGCCCGGGCCTTCGGTGCCGGCGTTGAAGTTGACGAAACCTTCGTGCATCACGGTGGTGCCTTCACCCACGTAGGCGCCCAGACGGATCCGCGCGGCGTCAGCGATACGCACGCCAGCCGGAACAACGTAATCGGTCATTTTCGGGAACTTGTCGACCGAGAACACTTCCAGCAGCTCGCCACGCAGGCGCGCTTCGAGTTGATGCTCGGCCAGTTCGTTCAGGTCGATTGCGCCCTGGCTGGTCCAGGCCACGTTCGGCAGCAACGGGAAGATCCCGGCCAGGTTCAGGCCGTGTGGCTTGACCAGGCGATGGGACAGCAGATGCAGCTTCAGGTAGGCCTCAGGGGTGGAGCTCAGTTGTGCGTCTTCAGCCAGCAGGGTGGCGACCAGCGGCTTGTGGCTTTCGGCCAGGCGGGTCAGCAGCGCCGCTTGAGCAGAATCGACACCTTTCAGGGCTTCAGCCAGTTGCGCGGCCTGGGCGGTAGTGAAAGCGATAGCCTGATTGCCTTCGGTGTAGCCCAGAATCGGCGCGATAGCGGCGACCAGCTCAGCCGATGGCTTGAGAACCGGGGCTGCATAAAACACTTCCAGCCATGCACCTTGACGGTTTTGAGTGCCGACACCAAAGGCCAGGCTGAACAGGGTAGTGGACATGTTTATACCTCTAACAAAATTGAACGGGCTGGCTTACTTGAGCGCTGCCGCGTAAATGTCTGGCTTGAAGCCAATCAGGGTTCGGTCACCGAGATCGAGCACCGGGCGCTTGATCATCGAAGGTTGTGCGAGCATCAGTTCGATAGCTTTCGCCTGGTCGAGATCGGCTTTACGTTCGTCGTCGAGTTTGCGAAAGGTCGTGCCTGCACGGTTGAGCACCACTTGCCAGCCGTGCTCGTCGCACCACTGGGTCAGGTGTTCACGGTCGATTCCGGCCGTTTTGTAATCATGAAAGTCAAAATGCACAGCGTTTTCATCGAGCCAGGTGCGCGCCTTTTTCATGGTGTCGCAGGCTTTGATGCCGAAAAGGTGCAACGTTTTGCTTGAAGCGGTCAAGGAATTGCCCCCCTTTGGAGGTGCTGGAAATAAAAGGTGAAGGATTATGCCATGACCGCGCGGGTTCGCGTCGGCCGTGGTTGGGTTTGTCCTTTTGCCGGGAGGATCATCGGTTCCGTGCGACATGGGTGCAACGGTCAGTCGTCAGTCTAAGCGACTGATATGGCACTTCAATGCTGTCGATTGCCTGGGTCCCGCGTTTTGTGCAAACCGGCTTAGCCGTCCTGTCCTGCTGATACTGGTTGGCGTTTCACGGCTGAAGCGGCGTTTGCGACCGAAGGTGCTGCGGACACAGGGCCTTAGAACCTGTTTACGATCTCGCGAGCTAGAGGATAAAAGGCAAAAACAGCCGAAGAAGCGCAGTTTACGGGCTGTAAATGAGCATTCTGAGGCTGTTTTTAACGCGGTATCGCCGACGCGCAGCAGGTCATAAACAGGTTTTCAGAAATCACTCGGCCGCCGGTTCCAAGGCCGCCAACAGCTCCGATAGCCGCTCATCCAACTGCGCCAGCTGTGCCGCCGCCATAGGCGCCAGAATCCGCGCCTCGTTGGCGACATGAGCGGTCACCGCGCGGTCGATCAGCTCCAGCCCGGCCGGGGTCAATTGCACCAGCAGGCTGCGCGCGTCACTGGGGTTGGGCGTGCGACTGACCCAGCCGGCGGCTTCCAACTGCTGCAGCTGCCGGGTCATGGTGCCGGAGGTGATCATCAAGGACGAGAACAGCGCGGTCGGCGCCAGGCAGTGGGGCGCGCCGGCGCGACGCAGGGTGGCCAGCACATCGAACTCCCAGGCGTTCAGGCCGAAAGCGCTGAAGACCTTAGCCAGTTCACGCTGCAGCAGCACCGAGCAGCGCTTGACCCGGCCAATGGTGCCCATGGGGCTGACGTCCAGATCCGGACGCTCGCGGCGCCACTGTCGAAGAATCATGTCGACCGCATCGGCCTGTCGTTCGGTTGTCATGCTCTACTCCTCAAAATTTATCTTGAACTCAAGACAAAATACTACTAACTTCCATTTTATCTTGAATGCGAGGTAAATACATGCACAAGTTAAGCACCCGCAGTTCCTGGCTGGACGTCCTGAGCACGGCGCTGGCCCCGGCCATCTGGGGCTCGACCTATATAGTCACCACCGAACTCTTGCCAGCGGATCGGCCCTTTACCGCCGCCTTGCTGCGCGCCTTGCCGGCCGGTCTGTTGCTGGTCCTGTACAGCCGGCATCTGCCCAAACGCGCCGAATGGTTGCGCCTGCTGATACTGGCGGCGCTGAATATCGGCTTCTTCCAGGCTCTGCTGTTTGTCGCCGCCTACCGCTTGCCCGGCGGCCTGGCTGCCGTGGTCGGGGCCATCCAGCCGCTGCTGGTGATGGGCCTGGTATGGACACTGGACCGCCAACGCCCGGCTTATCTGGCGGTCGGCGCCAGCGTGCTGGGGATCGTCGGGATGGCCGCGCTGCTGCTGGCGCCGGGCGCCTCCTGGGACCCGATCGGCATAACCGCGGCCTTTATCGGCACCACCTGCATGGCGGCCGGCACCTACCTGACACGGCGCTGGCAGCTGGCGATACCGTTGCTGGCCTTTACCGGCTGGCAGCTGCTGGTGGGCGGCCTGTTGCTGCTGCCGCTGGCCTGGCTGGTCGATCCGCCGCTGCCGAGCCTGAGCCTCAGCCAGTGGTTGGGTTACGCCTACCTGTCGCTGTTCGGCGCGCTGCTGGCCTATGTGCTGTGGTTTCGCGGGATTGCCCGGTTGAGGCCGGTGGCGGTGTCATCCCTGGGCTTGCTCAGCCCGCTGGTGGCCGTACTACTGGGTTGGGCGCTGCTGGGACAGAGCATCACCGGTCTGGCGCTGCTGGGGCTGATCACAGTGTTGGGCAGCATCCTGGCGGTGCAATGGGCATCGACCTCAGGCTCGCCGGCCAACCAAAAGCACACTGATTTATCCACTCTAGAAAACCCTGTGCAACGGAGAATGCTATGAACACTGCCATCAAGAACCTTATCGAGTCGCGAGTTTCCACCACCCGTTATCAGGCCGGTCGCGATCTGCCCGAGTCGGTCATCCGCGAGTTGGTGCAGCTTGCCACCCGCGCGCCCTCGGCCTACAACCTGCAGAACTGGAAATTTATCGCGGTGCGCTCGGACGCAGCCAAGGCCCGCCTGCATGCCGTGGCCTACCAGCAGCGCCAAGTGCTGGATGCCCCCGTGACCTTTATCATCTGCGGCACCCTGGCGGCCCACGAGACGCTGCCGCAGATGCTGCAGCCCTCGGTCGACGCCGGCATTCTGCCGCCCGCCACCCTCCAGGGCTGGGCGGCCATGGCCAGCGAATCGCACGCGGGCAATCCGCAGTTGCAACGCGACGAGGCGCTGCGTTCGGCCTCCCTCACCGCCATGACGCTGATGTTGGCGGCGCAAGGCATGGGCCTGGCCAGCGGGGCCATGAGCGGCTTCGATGCCGAGGGTGTGGCGCGGGAGTTCGACCTGGGGGCCAATGAACTGCCGGTCATGCTGGTTACCGCCGGCTACCCGGCCGCCGGCAACTGGCCGCAAAAAGTGCGTCGGCCTTTGCATGAGGTGCTGGCATTCGCCTAAGAGCCTTCACCATCCTGTTCGGGCTCACTCCACTGACTGAAATAGCAGGGGCTGGATGTGTTCGAACTGCTTGCGACTTACTGGATTTAAGTGTGGCCAATCTTGGCGTGGTGAAATGAGGGCACTCAATGATCGCGGGTCATTTCGGGTAAATCAGTCGAGCGAAGGCCTTGTCGGCTGTGCTGAGTTGAGTGTTTTCGGCCTGGTTTCCAGTATGTGGTGTGCTCACCGATGGATCTTTTTTTTCGGCTGGATGAGGCGTGCATTGCATTGGCCGGATTCTCGGTGATAGCTGCTTCGTAAGAGGCTTGTGTGTCGTTGGGGCCCTGGCAAGACAAGGTTTTATAGGTGGCATAAAAAACATTCGTGTTCTTATAAGTGAATAATTTAAACCGTTGTTGGTTATGCAAGTTTTCGGAATATATTTCTGCTCGCTTGACGTGCAGATTGGTCTAAGGGGTGTGCGTGAGGAAGGCGTGTTTTAAGTTGTTAGAGTTGCAGTGTATTTAAATAGGCCTACAGCGTATTGCACGGTGCAGGCCTGGTGTTTGTTAATGGCGGTTAACTATAAAGCTGCGAATGCGCTCTGCTGCTTCAACGCACTCTGCCAGCGGCGCGACCAATGCCAGGCGCACCCGGCCTGCCCCCGGATTGAAACCGTCAACCTCACGTGACAGGTAAGAGCCCGGCACCACCGTCACGTGCTCTTCGACAAACAGATCGCGGCAGAACGCGGCATCATCGCCTTCAACGTTCGGCCACAGGTAGAAACCGCCGTCCGGACGCTGTACGTCCATCACCGGGCTGAGGATTTCCAGTACTGCATCGTATTTCTCGCGGTACAGCGCACGGTTGGCCCGTACATGCACTTCGTCATTCCACGCGGCAACGCTGGCGAGTTGGGTCTGAACCGGCATGGCGCAGCCGTGGTAGGTGCGATACAGCAGGAAGCCCTTGAGAATCTCGGCATCGCCGGCGACGAAACCCGAGCGCAGGCCCGGCAGGTTGGAGCGCTTGGACAGGCTGTGGAACACCACGCAGCGTTTGAAGTCCTTGCGACCCAGTTCCACGCAGGCGCTGAGCAGGCCTGGCGGCGGGGTCTGTTCGTTGAAGTAGAGCTCGCTGTAGCACTCGTCGGCAGCGATCACGAAGTCGTGTTCGTCGGCCAGGGCGATCAGTTTCTTCAGGGTTTCGACCGGGATCAGCGCGCCCGTCGGGTTGCCCGGCGAGCACAGGAACAGGATCTGGCAGCGCTTCCAGATATCGTCCGATACGGCGTCGAAGTCCGGGTTGAAGCCGTTTTTATCCAGGCACGGCAAGTAATGTGGCTTGGCGCCAGCGAGGAACGCTGCGCCTTCATAGATCTGGTAGAACGGGTTCGGGCTGACGATCAGTGCGTCGTCGCCGCGATTGACCACGGTCTGGGTGAAGGCGAACAGCGCTTCGCGAGTGCCGTTGACCGGTAGCACGTTGCGCGCCGGATCGATCCAGCCACTCGGTACGCCAAAGCGCCGCTCGCACCAGCCGGCAATGGCTTCACGCAGGGCCGGGATGCCAAGCGTGGTCGGGTACACCGCCATCTGATCCAGATTGCTCGCCAGCGCTTCAGCGACAAAGCTTGGCGAACGGTGCTTCGGTTCGCCGATGGACAGCGCAATCGGGCGCTTGTCGGGATTTGGCGTCACCGCACCGAGCAGGGCGCGCAGTTTCTCGAACGGGTAAGGCTGGAGCTGGTTCAGAGCGTTGTTCATCGGTGCGGGGTCTCACTCAAAAGCAGTTAAATCATGGCGCGCATTCAGATGCTGATGCGCGACAGTTCGATAGAGGGTTCAGGGCTGACGCTCAGTTGTTCGACGATCGCATCCTGCAAACGGCTGCACAGTTGCGGGTCGGACAACGGGTGATTGCTCGCGTCGGTGATGAAGAACACGTCTTCGACCCGCTCGCCGAGGGTGGCAATCTTGGCATTCTGCAGCGACAGGTCGAATTCGAGAAAGATTGTTCCGATCCGTGCCAACAGACCCGGACGGTCGGGGGCGCTGAGTTCCAGCACCGTCACCTGACGCTGGGCGTCGTTGTGGATCGTCACTTGCGGTGCGAACGCAAAGTGCTTGAGCTGACGCGGCACCCGACGCTGGATGATGGTCGGGTAGTTGTCCGGGTTGCGCAGGGCCTCGGTCAGGCCGTCGCGGATCTGCTTGACCCGCGCCGGGTTGTCGCCAATCGAGTCGCCATCGGTGTCGAGCACGATATAGGTGTCGAGGGTGAACTGGCTGGTCGAGGTGATCACCCGGGCGTCGTGAATGTTCAGGTTGAGCTGGTCCATCGCCGCCACGGTCACGGCGAAGAAGTCGTGCTGGTCCGGCGCATAGATGAAGATCTGCGTGCCGCCCTCGAACTCGCGCTGGGTGGTTTCCTTGATCAGTACCAGCGGCCCGCCATCGGCTGGCTGCTGGAGGATGGCCTCAGTGTGCCAAGCCACGTCGCCAGCGGTGTGACGCAGGAAGTAGTCGTCGCCCAGTTGCGACCAGAGCTGTTCGACATCATCCGGGTCAGTGCCGCCGCGTACCAGAATATCCAGGGCGGCGCGTTGGGTCTGGCGGATCTGTTCTTCGCGATCGACCGGGTTTTCCAGGCCACGGCGCAAGGCCCGCTTGGTTTCGGTGTAGAGCTGGCGCAGCAAACTGG
Source organism: Pseudomonas sp. CVAP#3 (assembly GCF_018986375.1). Classification (NCBI taxonomy): domain Bacteria; kingdom Pseudomonadati; phylum Pseudomonadota; class Gammaproteobacteria; order Pseudomonadales; family Pseudomonadaceae; genus Pseudomonas; species Pseudomonas sp. CVAP#3. Next base: position 299,589 of record NZ_JAHMSC010000001.1, on the reverse strand, counting down.
CGCGCCAGGAGTTCCACAGCGTCGGGTTGGTGGCGTTGATGTCCGAAACGGTCAGCACGTACAGGTAATCGAGGCGGGTTTCGTCGCCGACGATCTGCGCGAAGTCGTGGATCACTTGCGGGTCGGACAGGTCTTTGCGCTGGGCGGTGGTCGACATCACCAGGTGGTTTTGCACCAGCCAGACAATCAGTCGGCTGTCCCACAGGGGCAGTTGATGGCGTTGGCAAAACGCTTCGGCGTCGACCGCACCGATATCCGAGTGATCGCCATGCCGGCCCTTGCCAATGTCATGGTACAACCCGGCAAGGTAGATCAGCTCTGGCTTGGGCAGCTTGCCCATGAGCTTGCTGGCCAGCGGGAATTTCTCGGACACCTGGGTGTACTGCAGCTTACGCAGGTGTTTGATCAGGTTCAGGGTGTGGGCGTCGACCGTATAAATATGGAACAGGTCGTGCTGCATCTGCCCGACGATAAAACCGAACTCCGGCAGGTAGCGCCCGAGAATGCCGTAACGGTTCATCCGTCGCAGGTTGCGGTGGATGCCGATCTTGCACTTGAACAGTTCGATGAACAGGCTGGTATTGCGAATGTCATTGCGAAAATCGTCATCGATCAGGTATCGGTGTTCTCGCAGCAGACGAATGGTGTCAGCCCGCACACCTTTGATTTCCGGCTGTTGAGCCATCAGCACGAAAATTTCCAGCATGGCAAACGGTGTGCGTCTGAACACGTTGGTGTTGATCGCCTCGATGTAGCCGTCATGCAGCTGGAAGCGCGAGTTGATCGGTTGCGGCGGCGCTTCATCTTCCGGCGCGAGGATGACTTCCTCGAAATGCTGGATGATCAGGTCGCTGAGCTGGGCAATGCTCATCACCACCCGGTAGTACTGCTGCATGAAGTTTTCGATGGCGTGCTTGGCGTCATCGCCTTCAAAGCCCAGCAGCCCGGCGATCGAGCGCTGGTGATCGAACAGCAAGCGGTCTTCGGCGCGGCCAGCGAGCATGTGCAGGGCGTAGCGAACCTTCCACAAAAACTCCTGGGACGAGGCCAACAGGGCGTTTTCGCTTTCGACCAGGAAGCCTTCGCCCGCCAGTGCGCGCAGGTTGAGTGTGCCGTATTGGCGGCGTGCCACCCACAGAATCGTCTGAATATCCCGTAGGCCGCCAGGCGAGCCTTTGACGTTGGGTTCCAGGTTGTATTCGGTGTCGTTGTATTTGTGGTGACGAGCCTTCTGTTCAGCACGTTTGGCCAGGAAAAAATCCTTGGCCGGCCACATGTGCTCAGTGCTGGTGACATCGAGCATGCGCTGGCGCAAGTGCTCGGGGCCGGCAATGGTGCGGCTCTCCATCAGGTTGGTGATGATGGTCAGGTCGGCGCGGGCTTGTTCGGCACATTCGTCCACCGAGCGTACGCTCTGGCCAACTTCCAGGCCGATGTCCCATAGCAGCGTCAGAAAACGCTCGATGGAGTCGCGGAAAACTTCGTGATCGGCGTTGTCCAGCAGGATCAGCAAATCGATGTCGGAGTAGGGGTGCAGTTCGCCGCGACCGTAGCCGCCGACCGCGACCAGCGCGATGTCGGCGTCTTCACTCCAATTGAACTGCTCCCAGGCCTGTTGCAGGATGTTGTCGACGAACCAGGCGCGATCTTCTATCAGCCGGCGAATATCCCGTCCGCTGCGAAATCGCGCGTCGAGCACCTCTTGTGCCTGGCGGATGGCCTTCTTGAAGGCCGCGATCGGGCTTGCCTTCAGGGCCAGTTCGGCCTGGAACTGGCCGCGGTCGAAGAGTTCGGGATCCACCTGCGGCATCGATTGGCTTTCCTTCTATAGGCTGGGTGCGGAACTTGTCGGATCAGGCCGAAACGCGAGGGATGGTGTCATCGCTGCGCAAGGTGAAGATCTCGTAGCCGGTTTCGGTCACCAGCAGGGTGTGTTCCCACTGGGCCGACAGCTTGCGATCCTTGGTGATCGCGGTCCAGCCATCGCCGAGTACCTTGGTGTCGGCACGGCCCTGATTGATCATCGGCTCGATGGTGAAGGTCATGCCGGCTTTCAGTTCCATGCCGGTACCGGCGCGGCCGTAATGCAGGATTTGCGGTTCTTCGTGGAACACCTTGCCGATGCCGTGGCCGCAGAACTCGCGAACCACCGAGAAGCCATTCTTTTCAGCGTGCTTCTGGATGACTTCGCCGATATCGCCGAGGCGGCAGCCGGGCTTGACCAGTTCGATGGCCTTGTACATGCATTCCTGGGTAACTTGCGACAGGCGCTCGGCCCAGACTGGCACGGTGCCGACGTGGAACATGCGGCTGGTGTCGCCGTGATAGCCATCTTTGATCACGGTGACGTCGATGTTCAGCGTGTCGCCGTCTTTAAGCGGCTTCTCGTTCGGGATGCCGTGGCAGACCACGTGGTTGATCGAGGTGCAGATCGACTTCGGAAAGCCTTTATAGTTGAGCGGGGCAGGGATGGCCTTCTGCTCGTTGACGATGTAGTCGTGGCAGATGCGGTCTAGCTCTTCGGTCGTGACACCGGGCTTGACGTATTCGGCAATCATTTCCAGCACATCGGCGGCAAGCTTGCCGGCGATCCGCATTTTTGCGATGTCCTCTGGGGTTTTGAGGGTGACGGTCATACAGGTTCTCTCTACGCTCAGTGGCGCTTTCTATACGGAATGGGCTCTGCGTGATGCTGCTCGCAGCCCTGAAAAACACGATTCTAACAGACGATCACGGCAAATCTGCGCCTCTGTGCATCGCTTCTCTCTATAGAATGGCGCATTCTGGGGGGATTCCAAGGGCCGAAGCAAAAGCACTTATCGGGTTTTAAGAATCCGGGTTTCGTTTTCGTCCTCCTTGTGATATAAAATGCGCCGCTTTCCGGGTATACCCCGAAAAGCTTAAATCCACACACGTGTCGACACGATGACCTGGGTGCCTTCAGCTGATGCTGCTGGTTGGTCATTGGGATACGTGGAGGCCAAACCCGACTTATTAAGGAACTATCATGTCCCAAGTCAACATGCGCGATATGCTGAAGGCCGGTGTGCACTTCGGTCACCAGACCCGTTACTGGAACCCGAAAATGGGTAAGTACATTTTCGGCGCGCGTAACAAGATCCACATCATCAACCTTGAAAAAACCCTGCCAATGTTCAACGAAGCTCTGACTTTCGTAGAGCGTCTGGCCCAGGGCAAAAACAAGATTCTGTTCGTCGGCACCAAGCGTTCCGCTGGCAAGATCGTTGCTGAAGAAGCAGCACGTTGCGGTTCGCCGTACGTCGATCACCGCTGGTTGGGCGGCATGCTGACCAACTTCAAAACCATCCGTGCTTCCATCAAGCGTCTGCGTGACCTTGAAGTGCAAGCCGAAGACGGTACTTTCGCCAAGCTGACCAAGAAAGAGGCGCTGATGCGCACTCGCGACCTGGAAAAGCTCGATCGTTCCCTGGGTGGTATCAAGGACATGGGCGGTCTGCCTGACGCACTGTTCGTTATCGACGTTGATCACGAGCGCATCGCGATCACCGAAGCCAACAAGCTGGGCATCCCGGTTATCGGCGTAGTCGATACCAACAGTAGCCCGGAAGGCGTTGACTACATCATCCCAGGCAACGATGACGCAATCCGCGCTATCCAGCTGTACATGGGTTCGATGGCTGACGCTGTAATCCGCGGTCGCAACCACGTTGCTGGCGGCACCGAGCAGTTCGTTGAAGAAGCTCCGGTAGCAGCAGCTGAGTAATTGACGCATTGGCGTTGACTCAGTAAGCAAAAAGGGGGCTTGGCCCCCTTTTTGCCACCTCGAAAACCATTTGTTGGCGCCTGTTTTCAGGATGCCGCTACTGCATCTGTAATGTGCAGCAGCTAACAAGGGTGGTTCGGGAAGAATTGAACGCCCGTTCGATCGGGTGGAATGGTTGATAACCTATCCAAGAGGAATTTTGAAATGGCAGAGATTACTGCAGCGTTGGTCAAAGAACTGCGCGAGCGTACTGGCGAAGGCATGATGGACTGCAAGAAAGCCTTGACCAAGGCTGGCGGCGACATCGAAAAAGCCATTGATGACATGCGTGCTTCGGGCGCCATCAAGGCCGCCAAAAAAGCAGGCAACGTTGCTGCTGAAGGCGCGATCGCTCTGAAAGAAGACGGTAAATCCGCAGTCCTGCTGGAAGTGAACTCGCAGACTGACTTCCTGGCTCTGCAGGACGACTTCAAGGTATTTGTTGCTGCTAGCGTTGAAAAAGCGTTCGCCGACAAGATGACTACCGTTGAGCCTCTGATCGAAGCTCAAGAAGCTGCTCGCCTGGTATTGGTCGGCAAGGTTGGCGAAAACGTCAACATCCGTCGCCTGACTCGCGTTGAAGGTGATGTTGTTGGTGGTTACCTGCACGGCAACAAGATCGGTGTAGCTGTTGTTCTGAAGGGCGGCGACGTTGAGCTGGCCAAAGACATCGCTATGCACGTAGCGGCCAGCAATCCTGAGTTCCTGCTGCCATCGGAAGTTTCTGCCGAAGCTATCGAGCGCGAAAAAGCTGTGTTCCTGCAGCTGAACGAAGAAAAAATCAAAGGCAAGCCAGAAAACATTGTTGAGAACATGGTCAAAGGCCGTATCAGCAAGTTCTTGGCTGAAGCAAGTCTGGTTGAGCAGGCGTTCGTTAAGAACCCTGAAATCAAGGTTGGCGAACTGGCTAAGAAAGCCGGTGCTGAAATCGTTTCTTTCACTTACTTCAAAGTAGGCGAAGGCATCGAGAAGCCAGTCGACAACTTCGCTGAAGAAGTTGCTGCTCAACTGGCTGCTGCTAAGCAGTAAGACGGTTTTTTAACTGTCGCCCTGAAGAGGCTGCCCGCTTACGCGCGCAGCCTCTTTTCAGATGGGGAAGCCAATTTATTTGGTTTTCCGTCGGAACTGGCTTACAAAGCCGTGTTCTGATGGCGCTGTGACAGCGTCACGTTAGAGTGAACGCAGGCTGCAAACAGCCCGCAAAGAATTTTTTAAAATACGCCGCAGGAGAGATTCGCAATGGCTCAGCAGGGCAGTGGTTATCAGGCTCGCTATAAACGCATTCTACTCAAGCTTAGCGGCGAGGCCCTGATGGGCTCCGAAGAGTTCGGGATCGACCCCAAGGTTCTGGATCGCATGGCGCTGGAAGTCGGCCAACTGGTCGGTATCGGTGTTCAGGTCGGTCTGGTGATTGGTGGTGGTAATCTGTTCCGCGGCGCGGCACTGAGTGCGGCCGGTATGGATCGGGTGACTGGCGACCACATGGGCATGCTGGCCACTGTGATGAACGCCCTGGCCATGCGTGATGCGCTGGAGCGTGCGAATATCTCGGCCATCGTGATGTCGGCTATTTCGATGGTAGGCGTGACTGATCACTACGATCGCCGCAAAGCCATGCGTCACCTGAACTCCAAGGAAGTGGTCATTTTCGCTGCCGGTACCGGCAACCCGTTCTTCACCACGGACTCGGCAGCCTGCTTGCGTGCGATCGAGATCGATGCTGACGTTGTGTTGAAGGCGACCAAGGTTGATGGTGTGTACACCGCTGACCCATTCAAAGACCCGCATGCCGAGAAGTTCGATCATCTGACCTACGATGAAGTACTGGATCGCAAGCTGGGTGTGATGGATCTGACGGCTATTTGCCTGTGCCGCGACCACAAGATGCCGCTGCGCGTATTTAATATGAACAAGCCCGGCGCCCTGCTGAACATCGTACATGGCGGCGCTGAAGGAACCCTGATCGAGGAAGGCGAACAATGATCAACGAAATCAAGAAAGACGCTCAAGAGCGCATGACCAAATCCCTGGAGTCCCTGGCCCACGCTTTTGGTCAGATTCGTACAGGCAAGGCGCACCCAAGTATCCTGGGCAGTGTGATGGTGCCTTATTACGGTTCGGATACACCTTTGAGCAGTGTGGCCAACGTCACCGTGAAGGACTCCCGGACCCTGCAAGTCGTGGCTTTCGAGCGCAACATGCTCGCAGCGGTCGACAAGGCGATCCAGAGTGCTGGCCTGAACCTCAACCCGACGAACCTGGGTGAGTTGCTGCTGATCTCTATGCCGGCCTTGACCGAGGAGACCCGCAAGGGCTTTACCAAGCAAGCGCGCAGCGCAGCCGAAGATGCTCGTGTCGCGGTGCGTAATATTCGCCGTGATGCTCTGGGCGACCTGAAGAAGCTGGTCAAGGATAAGGAAATCAGCGAAGACGAAGAGCGTCGCGCGAGTGCCGATATCGACAAGTTGATCAAAGACTTCGAGGCTCAGATCAATAAGCTCACTGAAGACAAAGAAAAGGACCTGATGGCCGTATAAGGGGTCAGGACGCCTTCATGGAAAAGACCAAGCAGCCAGTGCTGTCCTCGGTGCCGCGCCACGTCGCGATCATCATGGACGGTAATAATCGCTGGGCAAAAAAACGTTTCTTGCCCGGTGTTGCCGGGCACAAGGCTGGCGTCGATGCTGTGCGCGCGGTTATTGAGGTGTGCGCTGAGGCCGGGGTTGAAGTACTGACCCTGTTCGCCTTCTCCAGTGAAAACTGGCAGCGTCCGGCCGATGAAGTCAGCGCCTTGATGGATTTGTTTTTCAAGGCGTTGCGTCGCGAGGCCAAGCGCCTCAACGACAACAACATCACGTTGCGTATTATCGGCGATCGTTCGCGCTTTCATCCCGAGCTTCAGGCCGCCATGCGTGAGGCGGAGGCAATGACCGTCGGCGCCAATCGTTTTGTCCTGCAGATCGCGGCCAACTACGGCGGCCAATGGGATATCGCCCAGGCAGCCCAGCGTCTGGCGCGAGAGGTTCAGGCCGGGCATTTACGTCCGGACGACATCACTCCTCAATTGCTGCAAACCTGTCTGGCTACCGGTGATCTGCCGTTGCCGGATTTGTGCATTCGTACCGGGGGCGAGCATCGCATCAGCAACTTCCTGCTGTGGCAATTGGCGTACTCCGAGCTGTATTTCTCCGACCTGTTCTGGCCGGACTTCAAACACGAAGCCATGCGTAACGCATTGGCCGATTTCGCTTCTCGCCAGCGTCGCTTCGGTAAAACGAGTGAGCAGGTCGAGGCTGGAGCCCGGGTTTAATGCTTAAACAACGAATCATCACTGCGCTGATCCTGCTGCCGATCGCCCTGTGCGGATTTTTTCTGCTCGAGGGCTCCGGTTTTGCGCTGTTTATCGGCCTGGTCGTGACTCTTGGTGCCTGGGAATGGGCGCGTCTGGCAGGTTTCACTGCACAACCGATGCGTGTCGCTTATGCCGCGGTGGTCGCGGCGATGCTGTTTGTCATGCATGTGCTGCCGGGGCTTTCACCCTGGGTGCTGGGTGCTGCCGTGCTCTGGTGGGCGGTGGCAACCTATCTGGTGCTGACCTATCCCAAGACCAGTGAGCATTGGGCCAGTGCGGCCTGCAAGCTGGTTATCGGCCTGCTGATCCTGTTGCCGGCCTGGCAAGGTTTGATCCTGATCAAGCAAGAGCCGCTGGGTAACTGGTTGATCATGGCGGTGATGGTATTGGTCTGGGGCGCAGATATTGGCGCTTACTTTTCCGGTCGGGCATTCGGCAAGCGCAAGCTTGCTCCGCAGGTCAGTCCTGGCAAGAGCTGGGAAGGCGTGTACGGCGGCTTGTTGCTGAGCCTGGTGATTACCGCCATCGTTGGTCTGGTGCGTGACTGGACAGTTGGCGAGATGCTGAAAGGTTTGATCGGTGCGGCGATTATCGTGTTTATCTCGGTGGTCGGCGATTTGACCGAAAGTATGTTCAAGCGCCAGTCGGGTATCAAGGACAGCAGTAATCTGCTGCCGGGTCATGGCGGCATTCTGGATCGTATCGACAGTCTGACTGCGGCGATTCCGGTGTTTGCAGTATTGCTGTGGATGGCTGCATCGTGAGCCGCCCACAACAGATCACTGTCCTGGGGGCGACCGGTTCTATTGGCCTGAGCACCCTTGATGTCATCGCGCGTCATCCCGAGCGCTATCAAGTCTTTGCCTTGAGCGGCTTCTCTCGCCTGAGTGAGCTGTTGGCCTTGTGCGTCCGCCATGTGCCGCGCTTTGCTGTTGTGCCGGAGCCCGTGGCTGCCCGGCGTCTGCAAGATGATTTGCGGGCTGCGGGCCTTTCTACGCGCGTGCTGGTGGGGGAGGAGGGGCTGTGTCAGGTCGCTTCCGACGCTGAAGTCGATGCGGTGATGGCGGCGATTGTCGGTGCGGCGGGATTGCGTCCGACGCTGGCGGCGGTGGAGGCGGGCAAGAAGATTCTGCTGGCCAACAAGGAAGCGCTGGTGATGTCCGGCGCTCTGTTCATGCAGGCCGTGCACAAGAGCGGGTCGGTGCTGCTGCCGATCGACAGCGAGCACAATGCGATCTTTCAGTGCATGCCCACAGATTTTTCTCGTGGGCTCGGCGCTGTAGGTGTTCGACGGATTTTACTGACAGCTTCTGGCGGTCCGTTCCGGCAGACATCCATGGCTGAGTTGGCGCATGTTACGCCAGAGCAGGCATGTGCCCATCCCAATTGGTCGATGGGGCGCAAGATTTCGGTCGATTCGGCCAGCATGATGAACAAAGGCCTGGAGCTGATCGAGGCCTGTTGGCTGTTTGATGCCAAGCCGTCACAGGTTGAGGTGGTGATTCATCCGCAAAGCGTGATTCATTCGCTGGTCGACTACGTTGATGGTTCGGTATTGGCGCAGTTGGGTAATCCGGATATGCGGACGCCGATCGCCAACGCGCTGGCATGGCCTGAGCGCATCGACTCCGGGGTTGCGCCGCTGGATCTGTTTGCAATCGCGCGTCTGGACTTCCAGGCGCCCGACGAAGAGCGTTTCCCGTGCTTGCGTCTGGCGCGCCAGGCAGCCGAGGCCGGGAACAGTGCTCCGGCCATGCTGAACGCCGCGAATGAGGTGGCAGTTGCAGCCTTTCTCGATGGACGTGTCCGTTACCTGGAGATCGCGAGTATCATCGAAGAGGTGTTAAACCTCGAACCTGTGGTTTCGGTCGATGATCTCGATGCGGTTTTCACTGCGGACGCGAAAGCGCGTGTCCTGGCCGAGCGTTGGTTGAGTCGTCACGGGCGATAGGTGTTGCGGCGGGTTTGCCCACGGCAGCACTGAATAGGATTGCGGAGAAAGTAGATGAGCGCGCTCTATATGATTGTCGGCACCCTGGTAGCTTTGGGCGTGCTGGTCACCTTCCATGAATTTGGCCATTTCTGGGTCGCGCGTCGCTGTGGCGTCAAGGTTCTGCGTTTCTCCGTGGGCTTCGGCCTGCCATTGTTGCGCTGGCATGACCGGCGCGGCACCGAGTTCGTGATCGCTGCCATCCCTTTGGGTGGTTACGTGAAGATGCTTGATGAGCGTGAAGGCGAAGTGTCGGCTGACCAGCTTGATCAGGCCTTCAATCGCAAATCCGTTCGTCAGCGCATTGCCATCGTAGCTGCCGGGCCTATCGCCAACTTTTTGTTGGCATTGGCGTTTTTCTGGGTGCTGGCGATGCTTGGCACCGAGCAGGTGCGTCCTGTCATCGGAGCCGTTGAAGTCGGCAGCATGGCTGCCAAGGCCGGTTTGAGTCCAGGGCAGGAAATCGTCGCCATCGATGGTGAGCCGACTTCGGGTTGGGCAGCGGTGAATCTGCAACTGGTCCGACGTCTTGGTGAAAGTGGTTCGTTGCAATTGCTGGTGCGCGAACAGGGCTCTACCGCCGATTCGCCGCGCGAGCTGGTCCTGGATCACTGGCTCAAGGGGGCCGATGAGCCGGACCCGATTCGTTCGTTGGGTATCCGTCCTTGGCGTCCGGCATTGCCGCCCGTGTTGGCTGAGCTGGACCCTAAGGGGCCGGCGCAGGCAGCAGGCCTGAAGACCGGTGACCGTCTGCTGGCGCTCGATGGCCAGGCGCTGACCGATTGGCAGCAAGTGGTCGATTGGGTGCGTGTGCGTCCTGATACCAAAATTGTGCTGCATATCGAACGTGACGGTGCTCAAATCGACGTCCCGGTTACCTTGGCAACTCGCGACAAGGCGAAAGTAGCCAGTGGTTATCTGGGGACAGGGGTGAAGGCTATCGATTGGCCACCAGAGATGATTCGCGAGGTCAGCTACGGTCCCGTGGCCGCGATTGGCGAAGGTGCTCGACGCACCTGGACCATGAGTGTGCTGACCCTTGATTCACTAAAGAAAATGTTGTTCGGCGAGCTCTCGGTAAAAAACTTGAGTGGACCGATAACCATTGCTAAAGTGGCGGGCGCTTCTGCCCAGTCGGGTGTCGCTGATTTCCTGAATTTCCTGGCTTATCTGAGTATTAGCTTGGGTGTTCTGAATTTGCTGCCCATTCCTGTACTGGATGGGGGGCATCTGTTGTTTTATCTGATCGAGTGGGCGCGTGGTCGTCCCTTGTCGGATCGGGTGCAGAGTTGGGGGATACAGATCGGTATCAGTTTGGTGATCGGGGTGATGTTGCTTGCTCTGGTCAACGATCTGGGTCGACTGTAACGCTTCGCTGAATTGCGAATCTGCCGCATTTTGCGGCAGTTTGTTTATTGCCAGTTGGAATAAGAAAGGACTTCATGAAACGTCTGCTGCTAACTGCGGTTCTCACCGTATTGATGATCGCCGAAGTTCACGCCGAGTCCTTCACTATCTCCGATATTCGTATCAATGGCCTCCAGCGGGTATCCGCGGGTAGCGTCTTTGGTGCCTTGCCGTTGAACGTCGGTGAACAGGCGGATGATCGTCGCCTGGTGGAATCCACTCGTGCGCTGTTCAAAACCGGTTTCTTTCAAGATATCCAGCTGGGCCGCGATGGCAATGTCCTGGTCATTACTGTAGTCGAGCGCCCGTCGGTCGCCAGTATCGAGATCGAAGGCAACAAGGCGATCTCCACTGAAGACCTGATGAAAGGCCTTAAACAATCCGGTCTGGCCGAAGGCGAGATCTTCCAGCGTGCGACGCTTGAAGGCGTGCGTAACGAGCTGCAGCGCCAGTACGTCGCTCAAGGCCGCTACTCGGCCACCGTTGACACTGAAGTTGTTCCTCAGCCGCGCAACCGCGTTGGCTTGAAGGTCAATATCAACGAAGGCACTGTCGCGGCTATCCAGCACATCAACGTGGTGGGTAACACGGTTTTCCCTGACGAAGACCTGATCGACCTGTTCGAACTCAAGACCAGCAACTGGTTGTCGTTCTTCAAGAACGATGACAAGTATGCTCGTGAAAAACTTTCCGGTGACCTGGAACGTCTGCGTTCCTACTACCTGGACCGTGGCTATATCAACATGGATATCGCTTCGACCCAGGTTTCGATCACTCCGGACAAAAAGCACGTCTATATCACCGTCAACATCAACGAAGGTCAGAAGTACAACGTTCGTGACGTGAAGCTCAGCGGAGACCTGAAGGTCCCTGAAGACCAGGTCAAGGCGCTGCTGCTGGTGCAAAAAGGTCAGGTGTTCTCGCGTAAGCTGATGACCACGACTTCTGAGTTGATCACCCGTCGCCTGGGGAACGAGGGCTACACCTTCGCCAACGTCAACGGCGTACCGACTCCGCATGACGACGATCACACCGTTGATATCACCTTTGTGGTCGATCCGGGCAAGCGTGCCTACGTAAACCGTATCAACTTCCGCGGCAACACCAAGTCGGAAGACGAAGTGCTCCGTCGTGAAATGCGCCAGATGGAAGGTGGCTGGGCTTCGACCTACCTGATCGACCAGTCCAAGACCCGTCTGGAACGTCTGGGCTTCTTCAAGGAGGTCAACGTCGAGACTCCGGCTGTACCGGGCGTCGATGACCAGGTTGATGTGAACTACGCCGTTGAAGAGCAACCCTCCGGTTCGATTACCGCCAGCGTTGGTTTTGCTCAGAGCGCCGGGTTGATCCTGGGTGGTTCGATTACCCAGAACAACTTCCTGGGTACCGGTAACAAGGTCAGCATCGGCTTGACCCGTAGCCAATACCAGAGCCGTTATAACTTCGGTTATGTCGACCCGTACTGGACAGCCGATGGCGTGAGCCTGGGTTACAACGCCTTCTATCGCACCACTGACTACAAAAACCTCGACGTCAACGTATCGAGCTATGCGGTAGACAGCTTGGGCGCGGGCGTCAACGTCGGTTATCCGATCAGTGAAACTTCGCGTTTGACCTTTGGTCTGACGGCGCAGCAAGACAAGATCAAGACCGGTCAGTACACCGTTGACGAGATTTTTGACTTCGTTAACCGTGAAGGCAACCAGTTCCTGAACTTCAAGGCTTCGGCCGGCTGGTCTGAATCGACCCTGAACAAAGGCGTGCTGGCGACTCGTGGTCATTCCCAGAGCTTGACGATGGAAGCGACGACACCAGGTAGCGACCTGTCTTTCTTCAAGCTAGATTACCGTGGCCAGCTGTTCCAGCCATTGACCGAAAACTACACCATGCGTCTGCATACAGAGCTGGGCTATGGTGATGGTTACGGTTCGACGAATGGCCTGCCGTTCTACGAGAACTACTACGCGGGTGGTTTCAACTCGGTTCGCGGCTTCAAGGACAGCACCCTGGGTCCTCGCAGTACGCCAAGCCGTGGCATTAACCCGGGAACCGCCGTCGACCCGGACCAGGATCCGCTGCCGTTTGGTGGTAACGTCCTGATCCAAGGCGGTGTAGAGGTTCTGTTCCCTCTGCCGTTCGTGAAGGATCAGCGTTCCTTGCGTACATCGGTATTCTGGGACGTGGGTAACGTGTTCGACTCGAGCTGCACGCAGAGTACTAACGCCGATGGTTCGAAGTCCAAAACACTGTGCAATGACATCAGTCTGGCCAATATGGCCAGTTCGGTGGGCGTTGGTGTGACATGGGTTACCGCCCTTGGTCCGTTGAGCTTTGCCTTGGCAATGCCGGTCAAGAAACCGGACAGCAATGCGGAGACTCAGGTGTTCCAATTCTCCCTCGGTCAGACTTTCTAATAGCCTGATCCAAGATAACGACAATGGATTTTGTAGGAGTGCATCGTGCGTAAGTTGACTCAATTGGTTCTCCTGGCAACTGTCCTGGTAGCAACCCCGGCATTTGCCGAAATGAAAATCGCGGTACTGAACTATCAAATGGCTCTGCTGGAATCTGACGCGGCGAAGAAGTACGCCGTGGATGCCGAGAAGAAATTCGGGCCGCAGTTGACCAAGCTCAAAACCCTGGAAAGCAGTGCCAAAGGCATTCAGGATCGTCTGGTAAGCGGTGGCGACAAGATGGCCCAGGGCGAGCGTGAGCGTCTTGAGCTTGAATTCAAGCAAAAGGCCCGTGACTTCCAGTTCCAGTCCAAAGAGCTGAACGAAGCCAAAGCCGTTGCTGACCGTGAAATGCTGAAGCAGCTCAAGCCGAAACTGGACAGCGCTGTGGAAGAAGTCATCAAGAAAGGTGCTTTTGACCTGGTCTTCGAGCGTGGCGCAGTGATTGATGTCAAGCCTCAGTACGACATCACTCGCCAGGTTATCGAGCGCATGAATCAGCTGAAGTAATCCATGACAGCGACTATAAAGCTCGGTCAATTGGCCGAGTTCCTCGGGGCCACTCTCCGTGGCTCCGCGGAGAAAGAAATCACTGGGCTAGCCACCTTGCAGGAGGCTGGCCCAGCTCAGTTGAGCTTTCTGGCAAACCCCCAATACCGTAAATATCTGGCTGACAGCCAGGCCGCAGCCGTGTTGCTGAAGGCCGCTGACGCAGAAGGTTTTGCCGGTGATGCGCTGGTTGTGCCTGATCCGTATGCGGCGTATGCCCGGGTTTCCCATCTGTTCGACCCCAAGCCCAAGGCTGCTGCCGGTATCCATCCGACAGCGGTGGTGGCAGCGGACGCAGTGGTTGATCCGGCTGCGAGCATTGGCGCGTTTGCCGTGATCGAAAGTGCTGCGCGAATTGCCGCCGGCGTGACGGTCGGTGCCCACTGCTTCGTCGGTGCGCGCAGCGAGATCGGTGAGGGTGGCTGGTTGGCCCCGCGTGTGACGCTGTACCACGACGTACGCATCGGCAAGCGCGTGGTGATTCAGTCCGGTGCCGTGCTCGGTGGTGAAGGCTTTGGTTTTGCCAACGAAAAAGGCATCTGGCAGAAGATCGCCCAGGTGGGTGGGGTATTGATCGGTGACGATGTGGAGATTGGCGTGAATACCGCCATCGACCGCGGCGCGCTGGCTGACACCATCATCGGCAATGGCGTGAAGCTCGATAACCAGATTCAGATCGCCCACAACGTGCAAGTCGGTGATCACACCGCCATGGCGGCGTGCGTGGGGATTTCCGGCAGCACCAAAATCGGCAAGCACTGCATGCTGGCGGGTGGTGTGGGGCTGGTCGGACACATTGATATTTGCGACAACGTATTCCTGACCGGGATGACCATGGTGACTCACTCGATTACCGAGCCGGGTTCCTATTCCTCCGGGACAGCTATGCAACCGGCTGCCGAGTGGCGCAAAAGCGCCGCACGTATCCGTCAACTCGATGATATCGCGCGACGTCTGCGACAGCTGGAAAAGCGTGTTGGGGACGTGACCCCTGACGGCAATGCTTCATCAGATGGCTGATACCATTTCCATATCAAGTGTGCACAGCCGTTAGACGGCCTCCTTGATTTGCTAGAGGAGTGTGCGTCAGTCGCGCGCTCCCAATCTTTACATAGGCTTCCCCCCGAAATGATGGACATCAACGAGATTCGCGAATACCTGCCTCACCGTTACCCGTTCCTGTTGGTGGACCGGGTAGTGGAGCTGGATGTTGAGGGCAAGCGCATTCGCGCCTACAAGAATGTCAGCATCAACGAGCCGTTCTTCAATGGTCACTTCCCGGCGCATCCAATCATGCCAGGCGTATTGATCATTGAAGCGATGGCTCAGGCTGCCGGGATCCTTGGTTTCAAAATGCTCGACGTCAAGCCTGCCGATGGCACGCTTTACTACTTCGTCGGCTCCGACAAGCTGCGTTTCCGCCAGCCGGTCCTGCCGGGTGATCAGTTGATTCTTGAAGCCAAGTTCATCAGCTGCAAGCGTCAGATCTGGAAGTTCGAATGCCAGGCTTCGGTCGATGGCAAGCCAGTCTGCTCTGCTGAAATCATCTGTGCGGAACGCAAACTATGAGTTTGATTGACCCTCGCGCAATCATCGATCCGACGGCCATCCTGGCCGACGACGTCGAGGTCGGCCCATGGTCGATCGTCGGCGCTGGTGTGGAAATCGGCGAGGGAACAGTGATTGGCCCGCACGTGATTCTCAAAGGGCCGACGCGTATTGGTAAGCACAACCGCATTTACCAGTTTTCCTCGGTAGGTGAGGACACGCCCGATTTGAAGTACAAGGGTGAAGAAACCCGTCTGGTGATCGGTGACCATAATGTCATCCGCGAAGGCGTGACGATTCACCGTGGCACCATTCAGGATCGTTCCGAAACGACCCTGGGTGATCACAACCTGATCATGGCCTATGCCCACATTGGTCATGACAGCGTTATCGGCAATCACTGCATCCTGGTCAACAACACCGCGTTGGCCGGTCATGTGCACGTCGACGACTGGGCGATCCTGTCCGGTTTTACCCTGGTTCATCAGTACTGCCATATTGGCGCCCACAGCTTTTCCGGCATGGGTACGGCCATTGGCAAAGACGTTCCGGCCTATGTCACGGTGTTCGGCAACCCTGCCGAAGCCCGCAGCATGAACTTCGAAGGCATGCGTCGCCGTGGTTTCAGCGAAGATGCGATCCATGCATTACGCCGTGCCTACAAAGTGGTTTATCGCCAGGGGCTGACCGTCGAACAAGCACTTGCCGAGTTGGCCGAGCCGTCGGAGCAGTTCCCGGAAGTCGCGGTGTTCCGTGACTCCATCCAGTCTTCGACTCGCGGCATCACTCGTTAATCATGGCCAATCTGCGTATTGCGCTGGTGGCGGGCGAGGCCTCCGGCGATATTCTGGGCGCAGGTCTGATGCGTGCGCTCAAGGCACAGCATCCTGCGGTTGAGTTCATCGGTGTCGGCGGTCCGCTGATGCAGGCTGAAGGCCTGACCTCTTACTTCCCGATGGAGCGTCTGGCGGTCATGGGCCTGGTCGAGGTGTTCGGCCGCTTGCGTGAGCTGTTGGCTCGTCGCAAAAAACTGATCGCGACCCTCATAGCCGAAAAGCCGGATGTTTTCATCGGCATCGACGCTCCGGATTTCACCCTTAACATCGAACTCAAACTGCGTCAGGCCGGGATCAAGACCGTGCATTACGTCAGCCCATCGGTTTGGGCGTGGCGTCAAAAGCGTGTGCTGAAGATTCGCGAAGGCTGCGATCTGATGCTCACGCTGTTCCCGTTTGAAGCCAAATTCTACGAAGAGAAAGGCGTGCCGGTGCGGTTTGTCGGTCACTCCCTGGCCGATGCAATCCCCCTTGAGGCTGACCGCTCGGCTGCGCGCGCCGAACTGGGATTGCCAGAAGGCGACCCGCTGGTTGCGCTGATGCCAGGCAGTCGGGGTGGGGAGGTTGGACGCCTGGGGGCCTTGTTCCTCGACACCGCCGAGCGTTTGCGGGCCATGCGCCCCGGTGTGCGGTTCGTCATGCCGTGCGCCAGCCCCGAGCGCCGTGTGCAGCTCGAAGAGCTGTTGGCGGGCCGCGATTTGCCGGTGACCTTGCTTGATGGCCGCTCCCATCAGGCGCTGGCCGCTTGCGACGCGGTGCTGATTGCTTCGGGAACGGCAACCCTGGAAGCGCTGTTGTACAAGCGGCCGATGGTCGTGGCTTACCGCTTGGCGCCGCTGACGTTCTGGATTCTCAAGCGCATGGTGAAAAGCCCTTACATCTCCTTGCCGAATTTGCTGGCCCAGCGTCTGCTGGTGCCCGAATTGCTGCAAGACGATGCGACCCCCGAGGCCTTGGCGCTGACGCTGTCGCCATTGATCGATGGCGGTGAAGAGCAAACCACCGGTTTTGACCAGATTCACCGGACCTTGCGTCGCGACGCCTCGAACCAGGCCGCAGATGCCGTCCTCAATCTGATCGGCAAATCTCAGTGAGTAACGTAAAGATGCAAATGGGTCTGGATTTTACCCTCGTCGCAGACGTCGAATATCTGGTCGCCGGTGTCGATGAGGTGGGTCGTGGCCCGCTTTGCGGCGCTGTGGTGACGGCGGCGGTGATCCTCGATCCGAACCGGCCGATTCTCGGGCTCAATGACTCGAAGAAGCTCACCGAAGCACGCCGTGAAAAGCTCTACGACGAAATCTGCGAGAAAGCCCTGAGCTGGTGCATCGCACGTGCCGAAGTCGAAGAAATCGATGAGCTGAATATTCTGCACGCCACCATGCTGGCCATGCAGCGTGCCGTCGAGGGTCTGCACATCACGCCGAAGCTGGCGATGATCGACGGCAACCGCTGCCCGAAGCTGGCCATGCCGGCTGAAGCGGTGGTTAAAGGCGATAGCAAGGTCCCGGCCATCGCAGCGGCATCGATTCTGGCGAAAGTCAGCCGTGATCGCGAAATGGCGGCATTCGAATTGATTTACCCGGGTTATGGCATCGGCGGCCACAAAGGCTACCCGACGCCCGTTCATCTGGAAGCCTTGGCCCGACTGGGGCCGACGCCGATTCACCGGCGTTCGTTCGCGCCGGTGCGCCTTGCTTATGAGGCCCGCGAGGGTTTGATCGAGAGCTAGTCTCAAGGCTGATGTTTTTGCCAAGGCCCGGTACAATCCGGGCCTTGTTGTCTTCACGTTTTCAGACAGGATCACTATGCCGGCTTCATTCGTTCACCTACGCCTGCACACTGAATACTCCCTGGTCGACGGTCTGGTGCGGATCAAACCGCTGGTCAAGACCCTGGTCGGCATGAACATGCCTGCCGTGGCGGTCACCGACCAGAACAACATGTGTTCCCTGGTCAAGTTCTACAAAAACGCCATGGGCGCCGGGATCAAGCCGATCTGTGGCGCCGACCTGTGGCTGTCGAACAAGGATCCTGACAATCCGCTGAGCCGGATCAGCTTCCTGGCGATGAACGCCGTTGGCTACCGCAACCTCACCGAGTTGATTTCGCGTGGCTTTATCGATGGCCAGCGCAATGGTCAGGTCATCATCGAGCGCGAGTGGGTGGCCGAGGCCAACGAAGGCTTGATCATGTTGTCGGCGGCCAAGGAGGGCGAGATTGGTATCGCCTTGCTCGGTGGCAATCCTGATGAGGCCGAGACTCTGGCCCGTGAGTGGATGGCCGTATTCCCGGATCGCTTCTATCTGGAAATCCAGCGCACCAACCGCCCCAACGACGAAGAACAGTTGCACGCCGCCGTGGCCCTGGCTGACAAGATCGGCGCACCGCTGGTGGCCACCAACGACGTGCGCTTCATCAAGCAGGAAGACTTCGCCGCTCACGAAACCCGCGTATGCATCGGTGAAGGGCGGGCGCTCGACGATCCGCGCCGCTCGAAGAACTACAGTGACCAGCAATACCTCAAAAGCGCCGAGGAAATGGCCGAGTTGTTCAGCGACTTGCCCGAAGCGCTGGAAAACACCGTCGAGATTGCCAAGCGCTGCAATATCGATGTGAAGCTCGGCAAGCACTTCTTGCCTAACTTTCCGATTCCCGATGGCATGACCATCGACGAGTATTTCCGCAAAGTCTCCTTTGACGGCCTGGAAGAGCGCTTGAGCGTTCTGCTGCCCAAGGACACGACCGAAGATTACGAGGCCAAGCGTCAGGTCTATGTCGACCGGTTGAATTTCGAGCTGGATATCATCATCCAGATGGGCTTCCCCGGTTACTTCCTGATCGTTATGGACTTTATCCAGTGGGCCAAGAACAACGGCGTACCGGTAGGTCCTGGCCGTGGGTCGGGTGCCGGGTCGCTGGTGGCCTATGTGCAGAAGATCACCGACCTCGACCCGCTGGAATATGACCTGCTGTTCGAACGTTTCCTGAACCCGGAACGGGTTTCCATGCCCGACTTCGACGTCGACTTCTGCATGGACGGTCGTGACCGGGTGATCGACTACGTGGCCGAGAAATACGGCCGTAACGCGGTAAGCCAGATCATCACGTTCGGTTCCATGGCCGCCAAGGCTGTGGTCCGTGACGTGGCGCGGGTGCAGGGCAAGTCCTACGGTTTGGCGGATCGTCTGTCGAAGATGATCCCCTTCGAAGTCGGCATGACCCTGGAAAAAGCCTACGAGCAGGAAGAAATCCTCCGCGACTTCATCAAGGTCGATGAAGAGGCCGCGGAAATCTGGGAGATGGCGCGCAAGCTTGAAGGCGTTGTACGTAACGTCGGCAAGCACGCCGGTGGTGTGGTGATCGCACCGACCAAGCTGACCGACTTCTCGCCGATCTATTGCGACGAAGAAGGTGGCGGCCTGGTAACCCAGTTCGACAAGGACGACGTCGAGGCGGCGGGTCTGGTGAAGTTCGACTTCCTGGGTCTGCGAACCCTGACCATCATCGACTGGGCGCTGAAAACCATTAACCGCGACCGCGCCAAGGTCAATGAGCCGCCGCTGGATATCGCGTTTATCCCGCTGGACGACAAACCGACGTACACGCTGCTGCAAAAAGCTGAAACCACCGCAGTGTTCCAGCTCGAGTCGCGCGGCATGAAAGAGCTGATCAAAAAGCTCAAGCCTGACTGCCTGGAAGACTTGATCGCACTCGTGGCGTTGTTCCGTCCGGGCCCGCTGCAATCGGGCATGGTGGACGACTTCATCAACCGTAAGCACGGTCGCGCCGAACTGGCGTACCCGCACTCGGATTACCAGTACGAAGGCCTCAAGCCGGTATTGGCGCCGACCTACGGCATCATCCTGTATCAGGAACAGGTGATGCAGATCGCTCAGGTCATGGCCGGGTACACCCTCGGTGGTGCGGACATGCTGCGTCGGGCCATGGGTAAGAAAAAACCCGAAGAAATGGCCAAGCAGCGCGGCGGTTTCATTGAAGGTTGCGCGACCAATAATATCGATGCCGACCTGGCCGGTAACATTTTCGACCTGGTGGAAAAATTCGCCGGTTACGGCTTCAACAAATCCCACTCCGCCGCCTACGGCCTGGTGTCGTACCAGACTGCCTGGCTGAAAGCCCACTACCCGGCGCCGTTCATGGCGGCGGTACTCTCGGCGGATATGCACAACACCGACAAGGTCGTGACCTTGATCGAAGAAGTGCGGACCATGAAGCTGCGCCTCGACGCGCCGGACGTGAACACCTCGGAGTTCAAGTTCACGGTGAACGACGAAGGCCGGATCATTTACGGTCTGGGGGCGATCAAGGGGGTTGGTGAGGGGCCGGTTGAAGCGATTACTGAAGCGCGCCTGGAAGGGCCATTCAAGGATCTGTTCGATTTCTGCGCCCGGGTCGACCTCAAGCGCATCAACAAACGGACCCTCGACGGGTTGATCCGCAGTGGTGCTCTGGACCGACTCGGTCCGTATTTCCACGACGAACCGAAAGCCTATCAGGCCAACATCGACCGCAATCGCGCAGTCTTGCTGACGGCCATGGAAGAAGCGATCAAGGCGGCCGAGCAGACTGCACGGACCCACGACAGTGGGCACGCGGACCTGTTTGGCGGCCTGTTTGTCGAAGCAGACGCCGACGTCTACGCCAATCACCGCAAGGCCAAGGAGCTGACGCTCAAGGAGCGCCTGAAGGGGGAGAAAGATACCCTGGGGCTGTACCTGACCGGTCACCCGATTGACGAATACGAAGGTGAAATCCGCCGCTTTGCCCGTCAGCGCATCATCGATTTGAAACCGGCGCGTGATACACAGACGGTCGCGGGCATGATCATTGCCTTGCGAGTGATGAAGAACAAAAAAGGCGACAAGATGGGTTTCATCACCCTCGACGACCGTTCGGGCCGGATCGAAGCGTCACTGTTTGCCGAGGCGTTCCATTCCGCGCAGTCGCTGTTGCAGACCGACGCGATGGTGGTGGTCGAAGGCGAAGTCAGCAATGACGACTTCTCCGGTGGCCTGCGCTTGCGGGTCAAGCGGGTGATGAGCATGGAGGACGCACGCACCAACCTGGCCGAAAGCCTGCGCTTGAAGGTCCAGACCCAAGACCTCAAAGGCGATCAGCTACGCTGGCTGGGTGAGTTGTTCAAGCGTCATCGTGGTGCGTGTCCGATTACCATGGAGTACACCAGTCCTGACGCCAAGGCCTTGTTGCAGTTCAGCGAGACCTGGCGAATCGATCCGGCGGATGCCTTGATTCAAGCCCTGCGTGACCAGTTCGGGCGAGACAACGTCTTCCTCCAATACCGTTGACGGTCAGGTGCCATTCTTTACCTTTGAAAGCTTGGCCTTGACCTTGACCCAATTTTTAATCTCGACCTGAACGCGCCTGTCCCTTAAGGTAGGGCGCGAATAGACAACCGGCCGGCCCAAGCTCTCTTGGACGTCGACCCAAGACGGACGCCTATGAACCCGAATTTTCTTGATTTCGAACAGCCGATCGCCGACCTGCAAGCCAAGATCGAAGAGTTGCGCTTGGTCGGTAATGACAATTCGCTGAATATCGGCGATGAAATCTCCCGCCTGCAGGACAAGAGCAGCACGCTCACCGAAGACATCTTCGGCAAGTTGACCAGCTGGCAGATCGCGCGTCTGGCGCGTCACCCACGTCGTCCGTACACCCTGGACTACATCGAGCACATCTTCACTGAGTTCGATGAATTGCACGGTGACCGTCACTTTTCCGACGACGCCGCGATTGTCGGTGGTGTTGCCCGTCTGGACGACCAGCCGGTGATGATCATCGGCCACCAGAAAGGCCGTGAAGTGCGCGAGAAGGTTCGCCGCAACTTCGGCATGCCGCGTCCTGAGGGCTACCGCAAGGCTTGCCGTCTGATGGAAATGGCCGAGCGTTTCAAAATGCCGATCCTGACCTTCATCGACACCCCGGGTGCATACCCTGGCATCGACGCTGAAGAGCGCAACCAGAGCGAAGCGATTGCCTGGAACCTGCGTGTCATGGCCCGCCTGAAAACCCCAATCATCGCCACCGTGATCGGTGAGGGTGGTTCCGGCGGTGCGCTGGCTATCGGCGTTTGCGACCAGCTGAACATGCTGCAGTACTCGACCTACGCGGTGATCTCGCCGGAAGGTTGCGCCTCGATCCTGTGGAAAACCGCCGAGAAAGCCCCGGATGCCGCTGAAGCCATGGGCATCACCGCCGAGCGCCTGAAAGGCCTGGGTATCGTTGATAAAGTGATCAGCGAGCCGCTGGGTGGCGCGCACCGTGATCCGGCCGCTGCTGCTGCCTCGATCCGTGCGGAACTGAGCTCGCAACTGGCGATGCTGAAGAAGTTCGACAACGACGCGCTGTTGGCCCGCCGTTACGAGCGCCTGATGAGCTACGGTCTCTGATCGAGCACAGCTCTCTGTAGGAGCGAGTCTTGTTGTGGTGAGGGGGCTTGCCCCCGTTGGACTACGAAGTAGTCCCAAATACAGTCGATGCGATCGAACGAATCGACCTTTTTGCGACGGCTACGCCGCCGAACGGGGGCAAGCCCCCTCACCACAAGTTCATCGCGAGCAAGCTTTGCTCCTACAGGTTTGGGGATGTTCATGAGTCTTTCAGCTGGACTTCTCAAACGCCTGGCTCCCTGGCGCACCGCGCCGACCTGGCGTGTCGCTTTCTCCGGTGGTCTCGACTCCACCGTTCTGCTGCACCTTCTTGCGCAACTCGCAAAAAAGCATTCCCTGCCTGAACTCAAAGCCATTCACATCCATCACGGCCTCCAGGCTGCGGCTGATGCGTGGCCGGAGCATTGTCAGTCGGTGTGTGACGCCCTGGGTGTGCCATTGGAGGTTATTCACGTTCGGGTTCAGCCTGGGGCGAGTATCGAGCGCGCGGCGCGTGAGGCGCGGTATGGCGCCTTTGTCGAGGCGACTCAAACCAATGAGCTGCTACTCACAGCGCAGCACCGGAACGATCAGGCGGAAACCCTCTTGTTCCGCCTATTGCGCGGGGCAGGGGTGAGAGGATTGTCGGCGATCCCGTCGCAGCGTCCTTTGGGTCGTGGTTTTTTGCTGCGGCCGTTGCTTGAGGTGTCGCGGGCTGAACTCGAAGCCTATGCAGTCGAGCATCAGTTGAGCTGGATCGAAGATCCGTCGAACGCCGATCAACAGTTTTCTCGTAATTACCTTCGCCAGCAGATTTTTCCAGCGCTCACTCAGCGATGGCCGCAGGCTGCGACCACCATCGCCCGCAGCGCCGCGCATTTGAGTGAAGCGCAGGGGCTGCTCGATGATTTGGCCGAGATAGATCTGGCGCCCGCCGCAACGGTCAGCGAACTCGATTGGCTGGGTGTGCCATCTCTGGAAATGACTGCGCTTGAAAAGCTTTCCGCTGCCCGCCAGCGCAATGCCCTCAGCCACTGGTTGGCGCCGCTAACGCGTATGCCGGACAGTGACCATTGGTCGGGTTGGGAAAATTTGCGCGATGCAGCGACGGATGCACGGCCGATCTGGCGCCTGGCTGATGGTGAATTGCATCGTGCGAGCGGGCGAATCTGGTGGTTGTCCGGCCATTGGCTGAACCTCCCCGAGCCGGCTCCGCTCTGGCCTGATCCGTCGGCGGAACTGCGGCTGCCGAACAACGGCCGTCTGACCTTCAGTGGGACCATCCCTGCCGGCGTATTAAGCGTGCGCTACCGGCAGGGCGGTGAAGTCATGCATTTGCCTGGGCGCGGGCATCGCGACCTCAAGCGTCTGCTCAATGAAAGCGGCCTGCCGCTGTTTGCCCGTGGCAGATTGCCGCTGCTCTACTGCAATGAACAATTGCTCGCAGTGGCAAACCTGCGCGGGCTCGACGGTAGCGCGGGGGGAAACTGTCTTTTGCGGTGGCAGCCAGCGATCAACGATCAAGGTTTGAGCTGAAAGGGGCTTTCCGGTAGACTACGCTCCCTTCTTGATACAACTTCTGTGGATTCAGCTGAATTGCAGGAGTTGCCGATTACCAAGCAGTCTTTGCTGGGCGATTCCAAAAAATGTGTAGCGAGCAACGTACCGGTGATTCTTCTTCCGGTCTGTCCCAACGCGGCGGTTTTTTTGAAAGATGCACTGTAATTAATGCAGGTGATCGGGGGCTTCGGCCTTCCTTCGCTTTCCCCGGCGGCTCGGACCGCTTTAACGCAGACTTCTAGGGTTTTTCATGACGCGCTACATATTCGTCACGGGCGGTGTTGTTTCTTCATTGGGGAAAGGCATTGCATCGGCTTCATTGGCGGCCATCCTGGAGGCGCGGGGACTTAAGGTCACCATGCTCAAGCTGGACCCGTACATCAACGTTGACCCGGGCACCATGAGCCCGTTCCAGCACGGTGAAGTGTTCGTCACTCACGACGGTGCCGAGACCGACCTGGACCTGGGCCACTACGAGCGGTTCATCCGCACGACCATGACCCAGAACAACAACTTCACCACCGGCCGTGTCTACGAGCACGTCCTGCGCAAAGAGCGCCGTGGTGATTACCTGGGCGCAACCATTCAGGTGATTCCGCACATCACCGACGAAATCAAGCGCCGCATCATCAAGGGTGCAGGCGATGCCGACGTGGCGATGGTCGAGATCGGTGGCACCGTGGGTGACATCGAATCCCAGCCGTTCCTCGAAGCCATCCGTCAATTGCGTTTCGAAGTCGGCGCCAAGCGCGCGATGCTGATGCACCTGACACTGGTGCCGTACATCGCCACTGCCGGCGAAACCAAAACCAAGCCAACCCAGCACTCGGTCAAGGAACTGCGTTCCATCGGCCTGCAACCAGACGTACTGGTATGCCGTTCCGACCACCCGATCGATATCTCTTCGCGTCGCAAGATCGCGCAGTTCACCAACGTTGAAGAGCGTGCGGTCATCGCGCTGGAAGACGCCGACACCATCTATAAGATCCCGGGCATCCTGCATTCTCAGGGCCTGGATGATTTCGTCGTCGAGCGTTTCGGCCTGCAATGTGGCGGCGCCGATCTGTCCGAGTGGGAAGCCGTGGTCGATGCCAAGCTCAACCCTGAGCACGAAGTGACCATCGCCATGGTCGGCAAGTACATGGAACTGCTGGACGCCTACAAGTCGCTGATCGAAGCGATGAGTCATGCCGGCATCAGCAACCGTACCAAGGTCAACCTGCGTTACATCGACTCCGAAGACATCGAGAACCAGGGCACCGCGCTGCTGGAAGGCGCTGATGCGATTCTGGTGCCAGGCGGCTTCGGTCTGCGTGGCGTGGAAGGCAAGATCACCGCCGTTCAATACGCTCGCGAAAACAAGGTTCCATATCTGGGTATCTGCCTGGGCATGCAAGTCGCCGTGATCGAGTTCGCTCGTAACGTGCTGGGCTGGAAAGACGCCAACTCCACCGAATTCGATCGCACCAGCGGTCACCCGGTCGTGGGTCTGATCACCGAGTGGGAAGATGCCACCGGCGCCGTTGAAACCCGTTCCGAATCGTCCGATCTGGGCGGCACCATGCGTCTGGGTGCTCAGGAATGCCTGCTTGAAGCCGGCTCCCTGGTTCACGATTGCTACGCCAAGGACGTGATCGTCGAGCGTCATCGTCATCGCTACGAAGTGAACAACAAACTGCTGCCACAACTGATCGAAGCCGGTCTGAAAATCTCCGGTCGTTCCGGTGACGGTGCGCTGGTTGAAGTGGTTGAAGCGCCGAACCACCCATGGTTCGTTGCTTGCCAGTTCCACCCGGAGTTCACCTCGACTCCGCGCGACGGTCACCCGTTGTTCAGCGGCTTCGTCAAAGCAGCTTTGGCTCAACACCAGAAGAAGGCTTGAACCTGATGGCTCAAAAGATCATCCGTGTAGGCAACATCGAAATCGCCAACGACAAACCGATGGTGCTGTTCGGTGGCATGAACGTGCTGGAAAGCCGTGACATGGCGATGCAGGTCTGTGAAGAGTACGTAAAGGTCACCGAGAAACTCGGTATCCCTTACGTGTTCAAGGCCAGCTTCGACAAGGCCAATCGTTCGTCGGTAACGTCTTACCGGGGCCCCGGCCTCGAAGAAGGCATGCGGATTTTCCAGGACATCAAGCAAGCCTTTGGCGTGCCGATCATCACCGATGTCCATGAGCCTGAGCAGGCTGCAGTTGTCGCTGAAGTCTGCGAGATCATCCAGTTGCCGGCCTTCCTGTCGCGCCAGACCGATCTGGTCGTCGCGATGGCCAAGACCGGCGCTGTGATCAACATCAAGAAAGCCCAGTTCCTCGCCCCTCAGGAAATGAAACACATCCTGAGCAAATGCGAAGAGGCCGGTAACGATCAGTTGATCCTCTGCGAGCGTGGTTCGAGCTTCGGCTATAACAACCTGGTCGTGGACATGCTCGGCTTCGGCATCATGAAACAGTTCGAATACCCGGTGTTCTTCGACGTGACCCACGCGCTGCAAATGCCGGGTGGTCGCTCGGATTCTGCCGGCGGACGCCGCGCCCAGGTCACCGACCTGGCCAAGGCGGGCATGAGCCAGTCGCTGGCTGGCCTGTTCCTGGAAGCGCATCCGGATCCGGACAACGCCAAATGTGACGGCCCTTGCGCCTTGCGTCTGGACAAGCTTGCGCCATTCCTGGCTCAGCTCAAGGCTCTGGACGAGTTGGTGAAGAGTTTTCCGACGGTAGAAACCGCGTAATCCTCAATTCTCCGGTAAAGTACCGCACGATTCATTGAACGCTCAGGCCCTAGGGCTTGAGCCTTATCGTCCGCAAGTCTGCCCGCTGCTAATCACTTGCCGACGGTAAAAGATTTCCTACAGCTGCGTCGTTTTCGTCAACTTTGGAGTGTTTACAACAATGGCAAAAATCGTCGACATCAAAGGTCGTGAAGTTCTCGACTCCCGTGGCAATCCCACCGTCGAAGCGGACGTTCTTCTCGATAACGGCATCATCGGCAGTGCTTGCGCGCCGTCCGGTGCTTCCACCGGTTCGCGCGAAGCGCTCGAGCTGCGTGATGGCGACAAGAGCCGTTACCTGGGCAAGGGTGTACTGAAAGCTGTAGCCAACATTAATGGCCCGATTCGCACCGCGCTGCTGGGTAAAGACCCGGTTGACCAGAAAGCCCTCGACCGCATCATGATCGAGCTGGACGGTACCGAGAACAAGGGCAGCCTGGGCGCCAACGCAATCCTCGCTGTGTCGCTGGCTGCTGCCAAGGCTGCTGCCCACGACCAGGACCTGCCGCTGTACGCACACATCGCCAACCTGAACGGTACTCCGGGTGTTTACTCGATGCCGGTTCCGATGATGAACATCATCAACGGTGGCGAGCACGCCGATAACAACGTCGACATCCAGGAATTCATGGTTCAGCCAGTGGGCGCCAAGACTTTCTCGGAAGGTCTGCGCATGGGCACCGAGATTTTCCATCACCTCAAAGCTGTGCTGAAGGCTCGTGGCCTGAGCACTGCGGTGGGCGACGAAGGTGGTTTCGCACCAAACCTGGCGTCCAACGAAGATGCACTGAAAGTGATCTCCGAAGCCGTGGCCAACGCTGGCTACAAACTGGGCACCGACGTGACCCTGGCTCTGGACTGCGCGGCCAGCGAATTCTACGAAGATGGCAAGTACAACCTGTCCGGCGAAGGCCAGGTGTTCACCGCCGAAGGCTTTGCCGACTACCTCAAAGGCCTGACCGAACGTTACCCGATCATCTCCATTGAAGATGGCCTGGACGAGTCCGACTGGGCTGGCTGGAAAATCCTCACCGACAAAATCGGCGAAAAAACCCAGCTGGTGGGCGACGACCTGTTCGTGACCAACACCAAGATCCTGAAAGAAGGCATCGACAAGAAGATCGCCAACTCGATCCTGATCAAGTTCAACCAGATCGGCACCCTGACCGAAACCCTGGAAGCGATCCAGATGGCCAAGGCCGCTGGTTACACTGCCGTGATCTCGCACCGCTCCGGCGAAACCGAAGATTCGACCATTGCCGACCTGGCCGTGGGCACCTCGGCTGGCCAGATCAAAACCGGTTCGCTGTGCCGTTCCGACCGCGTTTCCAAGTACAACCAACTGCTGCGCATCGAAGAGCAATTGGGCGCCAAGGCCAAGTACAACGGTCGCAGCGAGTTCCGCGGCTGATTGGTAAATGGTAAAAAGACACCGGATTGTGTCGGAAAGATCGCAGCAGCGGGATTTTTGCCACTAATCTGATGCCTTAGAGTACGAGCCTGGTTCTTCCAGGCTTCGTGCTATCAGAAGCTTCAAAGTTGGCATGGCTGTCTTTTTTCACTGGATACCTGATATTCGATGCGCAGTCCTTACTGGTTGTTTCTTGTCTTGCTCTTGCTGCTGGCTGGTCTGCAATATCGCCTGTGGGTGGGTAATGGCAGTCTGGCGCAAGTGGCCGAGTTGACTCAGCAAATTGCTGATCAGCATGCTGAGAACGAGTCGTTGCTGGAGCGCAATCGGGTCATGGACGCCGAGGTCAGTGAGTTGAAAAAAGGCATGGAGACCGTTGAAGAGCGGGCTCGCCATGAGTTGGGCATGGTCAAGGACGGTGAAACCCTTTACCAGTTGGCTCAATGATGAATACGTTACCGGCCTTCTGGGCCGTGATTCCTGCCGCGGGCGTCGGTGCCCGTATGGCCGCGGACCGTCCCAAGCAATATCTGCAACTGGGCGGGCGCACTATTCTCGAACACAGCCTTGGCTGTTTCCTCGATCATCCAGCCTTGAAAGGTCTGGTGGTCAGTCTTGCGGTTGATGACCCTTATTGGCCGACTCTGGCCTGCGCTACCGATCCGCGTATTCAGCGGGTGGACGGTGGTGAAGAGCGCTCGGGTTCGGTGCTTAACGCGTTGTTGCATTTGCACGCTCAAGGCGCTGCCGATGAAGACTGGGTGTTGGTTCACGACGCTGCGCGACCGAACCTGACTCGCGATGATCTCGACAAGTTGCTGTCGGAGCTGGCTGACGATCCTGTCGGCGGGTTACTCGCAGTGCCTGCTCGTGACACGCTCAAACGCGCAGACAAGCACGGTCGGGTTCTTGAAACGGTTGATCGCAGTTTGATCTGGCAGGCGTATACGCCGCAGATGTTTCGTTTGGGTGCTTTGCATCGGGCGTTGGCGGACAGTCTGGTGGCTGATGTGACTGTTACCGATGAGGCCTCTGCGATGGAGTGGGCGGGTCTGGCGCCACGTTTGATCGAGGGTCGGGCGGATAATCTCAAGGTTACTCGGCCTGAAGACCTTGAATGGCTGCGTCTGCGTTGGGCTAATCGCCGCTGATTCCTCTGTCGCACCGCTCAACTGATGTGGGAGCCGAGCTTGCTCGCGATGGCGGCCTGACAGCCGGCCAACCTCTAACAGATGTACATCAATCCATTGTGGGAGCCGGGCTTGCCCGCGATGGCGGCCTGATAGCCGACCAATTTCTTGCAGGTGTACATATCCATTCCTGCGGTAACGGCCGCTTAAGGTTTCGCCCTTACGGCGAGTCCCTTTTTCAAACGCCAAAAAGGAACCAAAAGGCTTCGCCCCAAGCGTACGGCACCTCGCCTAGGCTCGGCGTTCCCTCACTCCGGTATTCATCAGGGGGCATCGCCTACGGTCTGCTACGCGACGACCTCCTCTCGATGTGTCCGGCTGCGCCGTACGGCGCTACGCGCCCACCCCCTGATGAACACCTGCGCTCGGCCTTCCGATGGGGCGGGCAGGTCAAGGTCAACAGCGGCAGGCGAGCTAACGCTCGGCCTGTTGAGTGGTGGGGGCGTGTTATTGGTTATCTTTGGAGCTGCGGTAGGCTGCGATCTTTTGATCAAACTTGATATTCCGGCCTTTTGGCCAACCCTTCCTTCAGATAGTCCACCAGTTTGCGCACTTTCGGCGATAGATGCCGTTGCTGCGGATACAGTGCCCAGACGGCGGTGTTCGGTGGTTGATGAGCATCCAGCAACGACACCAGTGCGCCATTGTTCAGGTGCTCCAGCACGTAATAATCCGGCAGCTGACACAATCCGACACCTTGTAGCGCCGCGTCCAGCACCGCTTGTCCGCTGTTACAGCGCCAATTGCCTTGTACTCTCTGGGAAAACTCTCTGCCGTCCTGTTCCAGTTGCCAGATGTCCGAGCTGCCGATCAGGCAGTTGTGTCGACTCAGCTCGGACAAACTGTGCGGTCGGCCATAGCGTTCCAGATAGGACGGCGAGGCGCACAAGTACATCCGCCGTGGCGCCAGGCGCGTGGCCACCAGCCGTGAGTCTTGCAGGCGACCGAGACGGATCGCCAGGTCCAGGCCCTCGTGCACCAGGTCGAGCGGGCGGTTGCTCAGCTCGATATCGACACGCAATTGTGGGTAAAGCCCCATGAAGCTGGTCGCCAGCGGCACGATGAAGCGCTCGCCGTACGCCACTGCACAGGTCATGCGCAGCATGCCTTTGGGTTCGCTGGTCAGGTCGCTGACGGCGCGCAAGGCTTCTTCGCGTCCGTCTTGCAAGCGTTGGCAGTGTTGCAGGAACGTTTGCCCGGCTTCGGTCAGCGTCACCCGACGGGTACTGCGGTAGAGCAGACGGGTTTGCAGGCGCTCTTCAAGACGTACGATTTGTCGACTTATATGCGAAGACGAAACCCCAAGGCGTTCGGCGGCAGCCGTGAACTGGTTGCATTCGGCGACGGCGACGAACTCATCGATGCCTTCCCAGCGGTTCTCGGACATGAAGATTATCCCTGTGCAGCAATAATGTTTTGCTTTTGGCCGGATTATTAATCGTCTGGCGGTGTTTTACACTCGTTGTCTCGTTTTTATTCGCTGGAGAGACAGGATGATCAAGTCGCGCGCTGCCGTTGCCTTCGAGGCCAAGAAACCCCTTGAGATCGTTGAAGTCGATGTCGCCATGCCCAAGGCGGGTGAAGTCCTGTTGCGTGTGGTCGCCTCCGGCGTTTGCCATACCGACGCCTACACCCTGTCGGGCGCTGACCCGGAAGGCATCTTCCCGTCGATCCTTGGCCACGAAGGTGGCGCGATTGTCGAAGCCATCGGCGAAGGTGTGACTTCGGTCGCGGTCGGCGATCACGTGATTCCGCTGTACACCCCGGAATGCGGCCAGTGCAAATTCTGCAAGTCGGGCAAGACCAACCTCTGCCAGGCCATTCGTGCGACCCAGGGCAAAGGCCTGATGCCAGACGGCACCACGCGTTTCTCCTACAAAGGTCAGCCGATTTTCCACTACATGGGCACGTCGACCTTTTCCGAATACACCGTATTGCCGGAAATCTCCGTCGCAAAGATTCCTAAAGAAGCGCCGCTGGAAAAAGTCTGCCTGTTGGGTTGCGGCGTCACCACCGGTATCGGCGCAGTCATCAACACCGCGAAGGTCAAGCCGGGCGACACCGTGGCCATCTTCGGTCTGGGCGGTATTGGTCTGTCAGCGGTCATCGGCGCGGTCAAGGCCAAGGCCGGGCGAATCATTGCCATCGACATCAACCCGGCCAAGTTCGAAATCGCCAGGCAGCTGGGCGCTACCGATTGTGTGAACCCGAAAGATTTCGACCGTCCGATTCAGGACGTGATCGTCGACATGACTGACGGCGGCGTCGACTTTTCCTTCGAGTGCATCGGCAATGTACAGCTGATGCGTGCGGCGCTGGAGTGCTGCCATAAAGGTTGGGGTGAGTCGGTGATCATCGGCGTTGCCGGTGCTGGCCAGGAAATCTCCACCCGTCCGTTCCAACTGGTGACTGGTCGCGTCTGGCGCGGTTCGGCATTTGGCGGCGTGCGCGGTCGCACCGAGTTGCCAAGCTACGTGGAAATGGCCCAGACCGGCGAAATCCCGTTGGACACTTTCATCACCCACACCATGGGCCTGGAAGACATCAACAAGGCATTCGACCTGATGCATGAAGGCAAAAGCATCCGCTCCGTCATCCATTTCTGAGGTCGGTCATGAGTCTGGAAAATCTCTCATGCCAGAAGAGCTTTGGTGGCTGGCATAAACGCTACAAGCATCATTCCGAGGTGCTGGGCTGCGACATGGTGTTTGCCGTGTACTTGCCGCCGCAAGCGGAGCAGGGCGGCAAACTGCCGGTGTTGTACTGGTTGTCGGGACTGACCTGCACCGACGAGAACTTCATGCACAAGGCCGGCGCGATGCGCATGGCGGCCGAGCTGGGGTTGATCATCGTTGCGCCAGACACCAGCCCTCGGGGCGCCGATGTTCCGGGCGACCCGGATGGCGCGTGGGATTTCGGCCTCGGTGCCGGGTTCTATCTGAATGCCACGCAGGAGCCCTGGGCCAAGCACTATCGGATGCATGACTACGTGGTGCAGGAATTGCCGGCGTTGGTCGAAGCGCATTTTCCGGCCTCGGACAAACGTGGCATCAGCGGCCACTCCATGGGTGGGCATGGCGCACTGGTCTGTGCCTTGCGCAACCCAGGGCGGTATCAGTCGGTGTCGGCCTTCGCGCCCATCAACAATCCGATGGATTGCCCTTGGGGTCAGAAGGCGTTTTCGCGCTATCTGGGCGAAGAGCGTTCGAAGTGGCGCGAATGGGATGCCTGTGTGTTGATCAGCGAGGCCAGCGAAAAACTGCCGCTGCTGGTGGATCAGGGTGATCGGGATGACTTCCTCGCCACTCAGCTCAAACCCGAAGCACTGCAGCAGGCGGCGAAACTGGCCGGCCATCCGCTGACCTTGCGTCTGCAACCGGGCTACGACCACAGCTATTTCTTTATCGCCAGCTTTATTGATGAACACTTGCGACATCACGCACACGCTCTAGGCGCCTAAAGCAGGTAGAATCACGCCCTGACTAAATCGGGGCGTTTTTTTATGCGTATTGGCCACGGCTATGATGTGCACCGTTTCGCTGAAGGCGATTTCATCACTCTGGGCGGCGTGCGAATTGCACACGGTTTCGGGCTGCTTGCCCATTCCGACGGCGACGTCTTGCTGCATTCATTGAGCGATGCCTTGCTCGGCGCAGCGGCGCTGGGTGATATCGGTAAACACTTTCCAGACACCGACCCGCAATTCAAAGGTGCTGACAGCCGCGTGCTGTTGCGTCACGTTGTCGCATTGATCCACGCCAAGGGCTGGAAGGTCGGTAATGTCGATAACACCATCGTTGCCCAGGCGCCGAAAATGGCCCCGCATATCGAATCGATGCGTGCGCTGATCGCCGCGGATCTTCAAGTTGAGTTGGATCAAGTGAACGTGAAAGCTACCACCACCGAAAAGCTCGGCTTTGTCGGTCGCGAAGAAGGCATTGCCGTGCACTCCGTTACCTTGTTGTTGCGCGCATGAATGAACTGCAATTGCTCGGCCCGCGTGCCTACGGTGAAGCCCTCGGCACTGCCGTACTGAAAGCCATCGCGGAAGATTTTCAGGTCGATGAAGTCCTCGATATTCCGCTGACCGGCGAAGGCGAACACCTGTGGATCTGGGTGGAAAAACGCGGCCTGAACACTGAAGAGGCGGCCCGGCGGATTGCCAAGGCTGCCGGCGTGCCGTTGCGCACCGTCAGTTATGCTGGATTGAAAGATCGCCAGGCACTGACACGCCAGTGGTTCAGCGTGCAATTGCCGGGCAAGGCCGATCCTGACTTGTCCGCGGCAGAAAACGACACACTGAAAATCCTCAAGACCGCACGCCATAAACGCAAGCTGCAGCGCGGTGCGCATTCGGCCAATGGCTTTACCTTGCGCTTGACCCAGTTTGCTGGCGAC
The DNA here is from genome assembly GCF_018986375.1 of Pseudomonas sp. CVAP#3. Taxonomy (NCBI): domain Bacteria; kingdom Pseudomonadati; phylum Pseudomonadota; class Gammaproteobacteria; order Pseudomonadales; family Pseudomonadaceae; genus Pseudomonas; species Pseudomonas sp. CVAP#3. The sequence continues at coordinate 265,929 of NZ_JAHMSC010000001.1, read as the reverse complement.
AAGGACGCGATTGACGCGCGTCTGCAACTGATCGCCAAACAAGGCATTCCCAACTACTTCGGCGCGCAGCGTTTCGGCCACAATGGCGGCAACGTGGTGGATGCCCGTGACTGGGCGGCACGTAAAGCCTTGCCGGAGCAGCGCAACGTGCGTTCACGCCTGCTCTCTACCGCACGCAGCTTTCTGTTCAATCAGGTGTTGGCGGCGCGAGTTGCCGATGGCAGCTGGCAGCGCGCCCAGGTGGGCGATTTGCTGGCTTTCACCGACAGCCGCAGCTTCTTCCCGGCAGGTGAGGCCGAATGCAGCGACCCGCGTCTGGCGATCCTCGATCTGCACCCGACCGGGCCGCAGTGGGGCGAAGGCGAGTCACCGGCGACTGGTGCGACTCATGAGCTGGAGCAGCAGGTCGCGGCAGGCGAAGCGGATTTGCGCGATTGGTTGATAAACGCTGGAATGAGCCATGAACGTCGCATCCTGCGGCTGCCCATTGGCGGGTTGACGTGGCATTATCCCTCGCTGGACATTCTGCAACTGGAATTCGTCCTTCCGGCCGGATGCTTCGCCACCGTATTGGTGCGTGAACTCGTGGATCTGGTGCCGGTGGGGCAGACGGACAGCTCATGCGTATTCTGATTTCTAACGACGATGGGGTAACAGCACCCGGTCTTGCCGCGCTTCATGCTGCGCTGGCGGATTACACCGAGTGCGTGGTTATCGCCCCTGACCAGGACAAAAGCGGCGCCAGCAGTTCGCTGACGCTTGACCGTCCGTTGCACCCGCAAACCCTGGCCAATGGCTTTATCAGCCTTAATGGCACGCCGACCGATTGCGTGCACCTGGGCCTCAACGGTTTGCTTGCGCGCGAGCCGGATATGGTGGTTTCCGGGATCAACATGGGAGCCAATCTGGGCGACGATGTGCTGTATTCCGGCACGGTTGCGGCGGCGCTCGAAGGGCGTTTCCTCACGCTGCCGTCGTTTGCCTTTTCGCTGGTATCGCGGCAAGTGGAAAACCTGCCGACGGCGGCCTACTTTGCGCGCAAGCTGGTGGAGGCTTATGCCGACCTCGATTTGCCACCGCGCACGGTGCTGAACGTGAACATTCCGAATCTGCCTCTGGAACATATTCGAGGTATCCAGCTGACTCGCCTGGGTCACCGTGCCCGCGCCGCCGCGCCGATTCAGGTGGTCGATCCGCGTGGCAAATCCGGCTACTGGATTGCCGCAGCCGGCGATGTGGAAGATGGCGGGCCGGGCACGGATTTCCATGCGGTAATGCAGGGTTATGTCTCGATCACCCCGCTGCAACTCGATCGTACCTTCAATGATGCCTTCAAAAGTCTTGATGGCTGGCTGGAGGGGCTGCGCTGATGGCTCGTGAACAAGACGATATCCTGCGTCGTGGTATCGGGATGACCTCCCAGCGCACGCGCGAACGGCTGATCCAGCGCTTGTATGAGGAAGGCCTGTCCAACGCCCAGGTGTTGGAGGTCATTCGGCGGACACCGCGTCATCTGTTTGTCGATGAAGCCCTGGCGCATCGTGCCTACGAAGACACGGCATTGCCGATTGGCCATAACCAGACCATTTCTCAGCCTTATATGGTGGCTCGCATGAGCGAACTGCTGCTGGAGGCCGGTCCTCTGGATAAAGTGCTGGAGATCGGCACCGGGTCCGGTTACCAGACAGCGGTGTTGTCGCAATTGGTCGAGCGGGTGTTTTCCGTCGAGCGCATCAAGGTCCTGCAGGATCGTGCCAAGGAGCGCCTGGTCGAGTTGAACACGCGCAACGTGGTATTTCGGTGGGGCGACGGTTGGGAAGGCTGGCCAGCGCTGGCACCGTACAACGGCATTATCGTCACTGCGGTGGCGACCGATGTACCTCAGGCGTTGCTCGATCAATTAGCGCCGGGTGGGCGGCTGGTGATTCCGGTTGGTTCAGGGGAGGTTCAGCAATTGATGTTGATCATCCGTGAAGAACAAGGCTTTTCCAGACGTGTTTTGGGGGGGGTGCGCTTTGTACCGTTGCTCCATGGGCCACTGGCTTAAGCATTTATTTAACGACGCTGAATTCTATTTGATTACCTTGGTCTTACAGCGGCATTGATCGGTTAAACGCGATTGAACAGCGATCAGCAAACGTGTGCGCGTGTCGATTTTGTTTTGCCGACGGTAAAGCCCGAACGGCCAGTTATACTTGCGACATTTCATGCCTGAATACGGCGATTTTTATCTTCAACCACCACAAAGGGAGCGGCGGGTGAGTCTCACAGTCATTGCGCAGCGTATCGGTACAACAAGCTTTCAGCGCCTGGTGACTGGCCTTGTCTTGAGTTCCTTGTTGGTCGGTTGCTCCAGCACGCGTTCAAGCGATGTGCGAGTGGTCGATCGTAATAACGCGGCGGCCCAACGCCCCGCAGTAACCACCGGCCAATACGTGGTCCGTCGCGGCGATACCCTGTTCTCGATCGCGTTTCGCTACGGCTGGGACTACAAGGCCCTGGCGGCACGCAACAACATTCCTACGCCTTACACAATCCATCCAGGTCAGACGATTCGCTTCGACGGGCGTTCCGGTTCAACGCCGACAGAGGTGGTGACCCCGTCCGGAACAACCGCTTCTCCTTCGAGCAAATTTACCGTAACCCGGGGGCCAGCCTCGGCTGCGACCACCGCGAAACAGACGGCTGCGCCGTCCGTCGCAAACAAGCCGGCACCTGCGCCATTGCCTCCTGCAGGGCCCGCGCCGACAGGCTGGGGATGGCCATCCAACGGCATTTTGATTGGAAAATTCTCTTCAAACGGTAGTTTGAATAAAGGAATTGATATCGCCGGGGATTTGGGACAGCCTGTTTTAGCTGCGTCTGATGGGACAGTGGTTTATGCCGGGAGTGGCTTGCGGGGCTACGGCGAATTGGTCATCATCAAACACAGCGATACCTACGTCAGTGCCTACGGTCACAACCGCAGGCTGTTGGTTCGGGAGGGGCAGCAGGTCAAAGTCGGACAGACAATTGCCGAAATGGGGTCCACGGGTACAGACCGGGTGAAACTGCATTTTGAGATTCGCCGACAAGGTAAACCTGTAGATCCGCTGCAATTCCTGCCACGTCGTTGATTTGTTACCAGCCTGTTCCGTCACGTAGAGGGAACAGGCTCCAGCGTTGCCAAGGATAAAGGCGTCGCTTGAGCTTGAGGTCGAACTCACCAAAGGACTATAACAATGGCTCTCAGTAAAGAAGTGCCGGAGTTTGACATCGACGATGAGGTTCTCCTGATGGAGACCGACGTCGCATCGGATGAGATGTCGAATGAAGGAACAGCTACGCCTTCAGTTCGCTCCAAATCCAGGCACTCCGCAACACTCAAGCAGCATAAGTACATCGACTACACCCGAGCGCTTGATGCTACCCAGTTGTACCTCAACGAAATCGGCTTTTCCCCCTTGTTGTCACCGGAAGAAGAAGTTCATTTTGCGCGACTGTCGCAAAGTGGCGATCCGGCTGGGCGCAAACGCATGATTGAAAGCAACCTGCGACTGGTGGTGAAAATTGCCCGACGCTATGTCAATCGTGGATTGTCGCTGCTCGACCTGATCGAAGAGGGCAACCTCGGCCTGATCCGGGCAGTGGAAAAGTTCGACCCGGAGCGCGGCTTCCGTTTTTCGACCTACGCGACCTGGTGGATACGCCAGACCATCGAGCGTGCAATCATGAATCAGACCCGGACTATCCGGCTGCCGATTCATGTGGTGAAAGAGCTCAACGTCTACCTTCGTGCGGCACGGGAGCTGACGCAAAAGCTCGATCATGAACCCTCACCCGAAGAAATCGCCAACCTGCTGGAAAAACCGGTAGGAGAGGTCAAGCGCATGCTGGGCCTGAACGAGCGGGTTTCTTCGGTCGACGTCTCGCTGGGTCCGGATTCGGATAAAACCCTGCTGGACACCCTTACCGATGACCGCCCTACTGATCCTTGTGAGCTGCTTCAGGATGATGACCTGTCGCAGAGCATCGATCAGTGGCTCTCGGAGCTGACGGACAAACAGCGCGAAGTGGTGATCCGCCGCTTCGGCCTGCGCGGCCACGAGAGCAGTACGCTGGAAGACGTAGGCCTGGAGATTGGCCTGACCCGTGAGCGCGTCAGACAGATTCAGGTTGAAGGTCTGAAACGTCTGCGTGAAATCCTTGAGAAGAATGGCCTGTCGAGCGAGTCGCTGTTCCAGTAGCAGGAGCGCGTTCGCCTGATAACAATAAGCCCCGTCTGTTTCGGGGCTTTTGTTATTCGCCGATTGATAGGCTGTTTAAGCTTCGTAAGAGCTATTCGGACGCTTTCGCAGGTTAACGTAAGCCATGGCTTACTCTTTCGTAAGTGTTCGGTTTTTCTACCGGGTAGCGGTCGTCTATCTTTGTTGGATTAATTATGTAAATTGTTGATTTATAACGATATTTTTTATAGATAAACATGTCGTTTCATTCGGGTCTACCCGTGGCAGGTGATTGCTCTTACCGGGGAACTCTTTAATATCAGCCCTGTGTCGACGGATAGACACAGCCATCAAGGATGATGGTCAAGGAACATCGCAAGGACGTGATTCATCAGGACGATGAAAAGGAACACAAGGAATAGGGAAAAAATGTGGGCGGGTCATACCGCCCCTTTTTTTGCCCGCTGAAAAGGATCGCAACCCCTGAAACGCAAAAAGGCCCGCAAGGGGCCTTTTCAAGAGCGCAACAATGATCAGCGAGCGAGGTCTTTGATCTTGCCTTTAACGCCATCAAACTCTGCCGCGTCTGGCAGCGGATCTTTCTTCTCAGTGATGTTGGGCCAGATCTCGGCCAGTTCAACGTTCAGCTGAATGAATTCTTGCATCTCGCTCGGGACTTCGTCTTCAGAGAAGATGGCCACAGCAGGGCATTCTGGCTCGCACAGGGCGCAGTCGATGCACTCATCCGGGTGAATCACCAGGAAGTTCGGGCCTTCGTAAAAGCAGTCCACCGGACACACTTCTACGCAGTCGGTGTACTTGCACTTGATGCAGTTGTCGGTGACGACGAAGGTCATTCTAATTCTCTCCTCAGGCGGCGGCGTGCTGCGCCCCTTCACGGTGGGGTCGCCAGGTTTGGGAGCGATAGTCTGCAGACCAGGCTATTTGCCTGCAGCATCCCAAACCGCGCGAGATTCTAACAGCTTGCAGGCCAGTGCGTTAGATCCGTGTCTTTAATGTATAGAGCATTTCGAGCGCCCTACGCGGGGTCATGTCATCCAGATTAAGCTTGGCAAGTTCATCGAGCACTGGATGCGGCAGGCTGGCGAACATATCGCTCTGCTGCGGCGCGGCCGGTTTGCCTTTGCTTGGCTGCGCCGTTTCGTGAGGCAGCGCCGTCGCTTCCAGTCGCCCCAGATGCTCGCGAGCCCGCACAATCACCTCGGTGGGGACGCCGGCCAGTTGCGCAACCGCCAATCCGTAGCTCTGGCTGGCAGGGCCAGGCAGTACGTGATGGAGGAATACGATGCGCTCGTTGTGCTCGGTGGCATTGAGGTGGACGTTGGCCACCAGCGGCTGGCTTTCCGGCAGTACCGTCAGCTCGAAGTAATGGGTGGCGAACAGCGTATAAGCGCGCAACTGAGCCAGACGCTCGGCCGCAGCCCAAGCCAGAGACAGACCGTCGAAGGTGCTGGTGCCGCGACCGACTTCGTCCATCAGCACCAGGCTGCGTTCGGTGGCGTTGTGCAGGATGTTCGCGGTTTCGCTCATCTCGACCATGAAGGTCGAACGACCACCGGCCAGGTCATCGCTGGAGCCGATCCGGGTGAAAATCCGGTCCACCAGCGACAATTCGCAACTGGCAGCGGGCACAAAACTACCGATATGCGCCAACAGCACGATCAGCGCGGTTTGCCGCATGTAAGTGGATTTACCGCCCATGTTCGGGCCGGTAATCACCAGCATCCGCGTGCTGTCGTCCAGGCTCAGGTCGTTGGCCACGAACGGCGTGGTCAATACTTGTTCAACCACCGGGTGACGGCCCTGGCTGATGCGCATGCACGGCTCGCTGACGAACCGTGGGCAGTTCAGGTCAAGGTTCAGCGCACGCTCCGCCAGGTTGCTCAAGACATCCAGCTCGGCCAGTGCCGCGGCAGTGTCCTGCAGCGGTGGCAGTTGGCTGATCAGGTCTTCGAGCAGGGCTTCGTAAAGCATCTTCTCGCGGGCCAGGGCGCGGCTCTTGGCTGACAGGGCCTTGTCTTCGAAGGCTTTGAGTTCTGGCGTGATGAAACGCTCGGCACCCTTGAGGGTCTGGCGGCGGATGTAATCGGCCGGCGCCTGCTCGGCTTGCTTGCTCGGCAGTTCGATGAAGTAGCCGTGAATCCGGTTGTAGCCGACTTTCAGGTTGGCCAGGCCGGTACGCGCCTTCTCGCGGGCTTCGAGGTCGATCAGGAATTGTCCGGCGTTTTCGCTCAGCGATTGCAGCTCGTCGAGTTCAGCGTCGTAACCGGTTTTCAACACGCCACCGTCGCGGATCACCGCCGGCGGGTTGTCGATGATGGCTTTTTCCAGCAGGGCGGCCAGCTCGGGATAGGTGCTGGTAGTCACGGCCAGTTGGTGAAGGTGTGGCGCCTCAAGCTCGGTCATCGCCACTTGCAGTTCTGGCAGGGCGCCGAGGGCGTCGCGCAGGCGAGCCAAGTCACGAGGGCGAGCGTTACGCAGGCCGATACGCGCCAGAATCCGCTCGATGTCACCGATTTCTTTCAGCTGCGGTTGCAGTTTCTCGAAGCGGTAACCGTCGAGCAGGCAGGTGATCGAGGTCTGGCGTGCCAGCAGCACGCTCAAGTCGCGCAGCGGGCGATTCAACCAACGGGTCAGCAAGCGGCTGCCCATGGCGGTCTGGCAACGGTCGACCACCGATTGCAGGGTGTTTTCGCGGCCACCTGCCAGGTTGGTGTCCAGCTCCAGGTTGCGACGGCTCGCGCCGTCCAGCACCACGGTATCGTCCAGACGCTCATGACGCAGGCTGCGCAAATGCGGCAGGGCGGTGCGTTGGGTTTCCTTGGCGTAGCTCAACAGGCAACCGGCGGCACCGATCGCCAGGGTCAGGTTCTCGCAGCCGAAACCTTTGAGGTCCTGGGTGGAAAATTGCTGACAAAGACTTTTCAGCGCCGAATCACGCTCGAAATCCCACGGTGCGCGACGACGAACGCCACGACGCTTCTCGGCCGGCAGGTCTTTTGGCCAATCGTCCGGAATCATCAGCTCGACCGGATTGACCCGCTCCAGCTCCGCCAGCAGGTTCTCCCAGCCTTTGATCTCCAGCACGCTGAAGTTACCGCTGGTGATGTCCAGCACGGCCAGGCCGAACAGGCGCTCGTCACCCAGTACGGCGGCGATCAGGTTGTCGCGACGTTCATCCAGCAGCGCTTCATCGCTGACGGTGCCGGGGGTGATGATTCGTACAACCTGACGGTCTACCGGACCTTTGCTGGTCGCCGGGTCGCCGACCTGTTCACAGATCACCACCGACTCGCCGAGCTTGACCAGTTTCGCCAGGTAACCTTCCGCAGCGTGGTAAGGAATCCCACACATCGGAATCGCCTGCCCGGCCGATTGCCCGCGGGCAGTCAGGGTGATGTCCAGCAATTTGGCGGCCTTCTTCGCGTCTTCATAGAAGATCTCGTAGAAGTCACCCATGCGGTAGAACATCAACTGGTCAGGATGCTGGTTCTTCAGACGCCAGTACTGCTGCATCATCGGGGTGTGGGAGGACAGATCGGAGAGTGCTTTATTCATCAGGTAATCAGGCGAATTCGTTGAAAGGGGTGGGGCAAAAGAGGGACGTTGGCCCGGCTTTTCCGCGATGGGCGCAAGGTTACCATGGGCAGTCCGACCTACGCAGGGATGAAAGGCCCGCTGCACATTTCTGCGGTTTATGCACTGATTATGCAAATCAGCATTTGTCATCTTCGATAAGAACAAGCACTATGCGTGTTATGCAAAAACGCAATGTTTCTACCGTCTTAAGGGCGCTGCTCGATCAGCACGGGATCTCCCCCACGGAGCTTCACCGTCGCACCGGCGTGCCTCAATCTACCCTCTCGCGGATTCTCAGCGGGAAGATCGTCGATCCTTCGGATAAACACATCTCGAAGATCGCCGAGTACTTCCGTGTGAGCACTGACCAGTTGCGTGGCCGCGCCGATGTTGTGTCGGCCAATGCGCCTGCACGCGAAGAGTCGCATTCGGAACTCAAGGACATAAGTCTGTGGGATGACGATACCCCCGTCGATGACGACGAGGTCTCGGTCCCCTTTCTTCGCGAGGTTGAATTGGCTGCTGGATCAGGAAGATTCGTCATCGAAGAAAGCGAGCGCTCAAGCTTGCGCTTCGGCAAGCGCAGCTTGCGGCATAACGGTGTGCAGTTCGACCAGGCCAAATGCGTAACCGTGCGCGGCAACAGCATGTTGCCGGTGCTGCGCGACGGCGCCACGGTTGGGGTCAATGCCGGTAAGTCCGGGATTGGCGACATCGTTGATGGTGATCTGTATGCCATCAACCATAACGGCCAACTGCGGGTGAAGCAGCTCTATCGTCTGCCTACCGGCATTCGTCTGCGTAGCTTCAATCGCGATGAACACCCGGATGAGGACTACACCTTCCAGGAAATCCAGGAAGAGCAGATCGTCATCCTCGGCCATGTCTTCTGGTGGGGCATGTACGCCCGCTAACCCCTGGCTGCCAGACAAAACCCGCTATCAAGCGGGTTTTTTTTCGCCCGACGAAAACCATCCCACCCTTTGTTTGCGGGGCTCTCATGCGCTTGTGCATTTTAAACGCATAAATAAATGCATTTACGCATTGACTGTATATGCATCCATGCATATTCTTTGTCTCAAGCCGCTCAACAACGGCTCGCAACGAAGCTCTTTAGTTCCACAGCAAAGGCAGCGATGAACCGGCCTCAACGGTTCAGAGGGTTGGCAACTGACCCGGGTGTGCAGCGTAAAGCACCGTAAGCAGTTATCCGGCGGACAGGGTCGCGGTCGGAGGAACAATTTGAATGGATCCGTACCGCGCCAGTAGCGCCGAAAGATCGGAAGGACCGTATTACTGAAAAGCCCGGGCGACCGGGCTTTTTGGAATGCCTACCTACCGTCAGGCACATCAAGAGACAGCGTTTGAACAACACACAAACCCATCACCTATTTATCAACGCAGGAGGCGTGACATGACAAACGAGCAGCAAGCGTTGGCGGACATGCCTATCTGGCTGGTCATCGCTCTGGCGGTGGTCGGCGGGGTGTCCGGCGAAATGTGGCGCGCCGACAAGGAGGGTGCTCGCGGCTGGCCACTGTTGCGGCGTCTGGTGCTGCGCTCCGGGGCCTGCATGGTCTGCGGGGTCTCGACCATCATGCTGCTGTATGCCGCGGGCGTGTCGATCTGGACCGCCGGCGCTTTCGGTTGCCTCACCGCGATGGCCGGTGCCGATGTCGCCATTGGCTTGTATGAGCGCTGGGCGGCCAAGCGGATTGGCGTCGATGAAATGGCGCCGCGTGATTCCAGCCAGGACCGCTAATGGTACTGGCAGCAAAGAGGATCACCGCTGAACAAGCCCAATGGACTGGCTGACGGGGGGGCGTAGACAACGACCCCGACCTGCAAGGATGCAGGTCATCGGCGGTAATTTCCTTTAACTCAACAATTGACACTGTGACACTCGAACAGGAAACCGCTTATGTCTCCAAGCGTTATCAATAAACCCTCGGAGCTGATTATCGCTATTGGTGAGGCACTTCGGCCGATTTATCCAGGCCTGAAGGTTGGGGGATATCAGGATTTCGATGGCGTTGTCGATGATGCCTGGGTCCTGATCGCGATTCAGCGCGATGCCGCAGGCACCCGCGCCAACGATGGGCGTATCGCTCATGTCCTGACGATCTCGCTGCAAGGCGTGGTCGCCGGGAAGAGCGGGCATTCAGGGCTTGAGGCCTGCAATCTCGCCAGCGCACTGAAGGATATCGTCACGGATAACCGTTGGGGCGTATCGGGAGGGCAATGCGACCTGCCGATGAGCATCGAGGCAGTGCCGTCGACGTTCACCAGCGGTGAGCAGGTGTACGACGCATGGACGGTTTCGTTTTCCCAGACCTTGTACTTCGGTCCGCCGTTGCTCGATGAGCCAACGGGGACGCCAAAGTTCGCGTTCACCTGGGAGGTCTCGAACATCGATGATCCGGATCAATACACAGCGTTTGTTTAACAAGCACTCAAGGAGTGGCCCATGTTTGACGCTCTTCTACGTATGCAGCTCGGTCCGATCATTGAGCGTTTGGCTGAGATGGAGACCGAGTTCGAAGACCTGCACCGACGTGCCGACAGCTTCTGTCGCATCGGCGTGTGTGTAGAGGTCGATGCCGCCAGCAACACCTGCAAGGTCAGCCATGGGGATCTGCTGACGCCAGCGATCAGGTTCTTCAACCCGAGTGCTGGCGAACAGAGTGAATCGCGCATTCCTTCCGAGGGTGAGCAGTGCTTGCTGCTGAACTATGGCGGCGGCGATGGCGCTGGGCAATCGGTCGCCTTGTTCGGCCTCAACAGCAATCGGTTCCCGCCGGTTTCGACCGTAGCCACGTTGACGCGTCGTCGACACAAGGACGGCACCGAAAGCAGCTACGACGATGCAGGCCATGTCCTGAGCTGGACCAACGGACAGACGACGTTCAAGGGCTCGCGTGAGTCGGTCGAATTGACCGTCGGCCCGGCTCGGCTGGCGCTGACCCCAGAAGCCATCGAGCTGAAGCTGGGCACGGTCGGCGTGTTGCTCGACGCCTCTGGCGTTCACTTCCTCGGCCCTTTGGTGGATCACCAGGGACGAGTCATCAGTACGGCATAAGGGACTTCCCATGATTGGAGTCGATAGAAACACCGGGGCAGCGGTCGACGACTGGCTTCAGTTTGTGCAGCGCGCAACCCGCGCACTGACCACCCCGTTGGGCACTCGTCAAAAGCGCCCGCTGTATGGGTCGCTGGTGCCAGATTTGCTGGGGCAGAACGTCGGCGACGACGTGTTGATCCTTGCGCAGAGCCACGCAGCGCAGGCGTTTTACAACAAGGCAAACGGTATCGATGATTTTGAGCCTGAGGTCATTGTCGCCAGTCGTCGAGGGGCGGGGCTGTTGTTGCGCTTCGCCGGCACCTGGAAAAACCGCAAACAGACATTCGAGGTCGTGACATGAGCATGCTGATACCCGGTCAAAACCAGTTGGCTGAGCCGGCGATTGTCACGGTCGAGGCGTTCGAGGCGCTGCTCGCAGAGTTCAAGGCGTTTGTCGTCGACTACGTGGCCGCCCGTTCACCGGAAACTGCCGCCAAACTGCAAGTCAGCCTAGACAACGAAAGCGAGCTGCTGACCCTGGCCCTTGAGGCCTTTTGTGTGCGGCTGCAAACCCACGAACGCAAATACAATGCTCGCATCAAGCAGATGCTCGCGTGGTGGGCGACCGGCAGCAACCTCGACGCCCGCCTCGCGGACATGGGGCTTGAGCGCCAGTTGCTGGACCCGGGAAACCCGGCGGCATTCCCGCCGATCCCACCCACTTATGAAAGCGACGACGATGCCCGACTGCGCTACTACCTGGCGCCGCATGCACCGGCAGCGGGTTCGCGGATGCAGTATCGCCGCGAGGTATTCACCCTGGGCGAACGGCCCGCAGTGAAGGTCGAAACCACGGCCCCAGGCGTGGTGACGGTGACCTACAGCTTTGATCCGGATGGCTACGCGGCGCAGGTCAAGGATGGCAACGGGCGCCGAACAGCGCCTGGCGAGGTGAGGGTCACCGTGCTGTCGCGAGAGGCTGACGGCACGCCGTCTGCGGATCTGCTGGACGGAGTTCGCCGGCACTTTGCCCGTCCTGATGTGAGGCCCGAAACGGATCTCGTCACGGTGCAGGCCGCCGAAATCAAACGCTACAAGATTCGGGTAGTCGCGAAGATCAACGCCGGACCGGACTCGGGTTTGACCAAGGTGGCCGCTGAGCAGCAATTGCAGGCGTATGCCGATGCGTGCCATCGGCTGGAAGGGCGGGTCGATCCGAGCTGGATCGATTACACGATACATACCGCCGGCGCGGTACAGCTGGAGATCCTCGAGCCAGTGGAGCCCATCGTGACCACAGCCTTCCAGGCTCCGTACTGCACAGGCGTAGAGGTTGAGGTGCTGACGCTATGAGTGATCAAGCTTCTCGTCCGAGCCTGTTGCCGGCGAACAGCTCGCCGCTGGAAAAAGCGCTCGATCTCGGTTTCGGTCAATTGCTCGATCGCATTGCTCTGCCGTTCCCTGAATTGATGAATCCAGCGAAGACACCGTCGGCGTTCTTGCCGTATCTCGCCGCGGATCGTGGTGTCAGCGAATGGGACGCGGGCGCCAGCGAGTCAGAAAAGCGTTTGACCGTCTCACTGTCCTGGCAGATCCAGCGGCAGGCCGGAACCAATAAAGCGTTGAGTCATGCCGTCGAGTCGCTGGGTTTCACACCGAATATCTCTGCCTGGTACGAGCAGCGTCCTCTCGGTAACCCCTACACCTTCGACGTGCAGGCGATCATCGGTCGAAGCTGGTCGAGTGGTGATCACAATCGCTTGATACGCCGCGTCAATGCGGCGAAGAGCGAGCGAGACGATGCAACCATCACCGTCGTTCACGAAACGAGCGGCGAGCTGCGTGTTGCTGCGGGTGCTGATCCTGGCCTGAGTATCAGCGACGACAGTCAACCGGGCGCGTTGCCTGACGTGAGGCTGCACGCTTGGCTTGCAATGCACAGCGCCATACACACGCCGCTTTCCGATGGCGAACTATTCCTTTTTGGGGCGCTACCTGAATACGACTGACAGGCGCTGGGGTGTCTCAGCGCTACACCATTAACGATTACGACCTCAGGGCGCAGCTATGACAGAAGACATTACGCGCTTGGTTCGCTTCACTTCCGCCGGTCTGGATGAAGTGTTGCAGGCAAAAAACCAAGGCTTGAAAGGTGAGATTACTCACATTGGTGTGGGCACCGCTCGCTATGACCCGAACGGCTCGGAAACGGCCCTTCGCGATGAGCGGCAACGGGTGGCGATTGTTGACTACGAGGACCTGGGTTCCCGGCAGCTACGGATGGCCGCGCTGTTCAGCGGTCCGGATGAATACGAGATTGGCGAGTTTGGCTTCTACCTCGCCAGCGGCACGCTGCTGGCGGTTTACTCAGTTGCTGGAAAGCTGCTGACGTATAAGGCCAGCGCCGCTCGTGTACTGCAAAAATTCACCCTCGATATTTCACCATTGCCGGCGGACAGCGTGACGGTGGTGGTTGGTTCTGAAAACCTCAATGTGTTGTTGGCTGAGGAATTTGCCACGGTTGCTGCGGCCAATATCAACAATATGGCGCGACATTTGGGCGTCTTGTTCCGTGTTATGGCGCTTGAAAGAAAATAAGCAGGCGATGGATGGCCCGGTATTTGAACAGTGTCAGTTCCTTTGCAGACTTGCTTCCAGGCAATAGGAGGAATGCACCGGGGGTTGTCAATTTTTAGTCCGGGCACACAATGCCAGGATAAGTCGAACTAATGATGTAGGGGATAACATGGGTATTGAGCAGAAAATTGGTGATCTCGTAACGGCAGCGGACAACCTGACTAAAACTGTCGACGGGAAAGTCGCGCAGATCGATAGCAGGATGGATGCGGCGCGGGCAGAGTTCGATGACTATCGCAACAAAAAAGACATGGTCGGCTTAGTCGGTGCGCAGGGCACGGTCCAGATGAATGTGTTCCAAGGGGGCGTTTGGGGAACCGGCGGCCCTCAGAATACAGGAGCTTCCGGGGGATTTTCCGAAGTCGATCTCGGAACTTCTGTTAATGTTTATATGCACTTAAAGCTACCGGTGAACATTAATACGCATGATCAGATGTTCTGGTTTAATATTCGCGGTTATAGCTATGGTAGTGCGACGATTATCGATGAAACTATCGTCGGCTATTGCTACTCGCCTCAGCGGGCAGTTTTGAATAAAGCTGTTTTTGGTAATATGTCTCCGGATATCTATACGGATGTAAAAGGTAACGTGGTTATCCGTCTCAAGTTCTCAAATATTTATGTGACGACTGTTCGCATTGATACAATGCAAGCAGGTATTGGTGCGATGATTCCTGTGGGGAGTATCAAGTCCAGATTGTCTCTTACTGAAAAGGTGGATTTTTAATTGAGCGAAGTGAATGAAGTGAACACGCAATTTAAAGTCAATCCGGAGTCAATTGCTTTGGCCGAGTGGGCTTCCATTCGTACACGTCGCAATCAGTTGCTGGCTGTTACGGACGCTACTCAAGCGGTGGATAGCCCGTTGAGCGAGGCGCAACGCAGCGAAGTGGCAAACTACCGTCAGGCTCTGCGCGACGTTCCGCAAGGTGTCGGCGATCCGTTTGTGGTCGTATGGCCCGAGCCGCCAGCCTTCCTGAAGTAATCCCCCGACCGCGTAAGCGGTTTTTTTTCGCCTGCACAAAGCCCCTGCAATGGGGTTTTTGTGTTGTTGAGTCTGGAGAAAATCGTAAATGTCCATCCGACAAAAATACACCGTCCTCATCCCATTCTCTACCGGTGGCGGCCACTGGTCGAGCGCGGGCCAACAGCTCGAACTGCTCGACGTTGAGGCCTCTGCTCTGCGCAGTGCTGGCCGTCTGGAGCTGACCAGCGTCCTCGAGGCCGAGGCCTCCCCAACCACCCCGGCCAAAAAGGCCACCATCAAGAAGGCTGAATAACCATGGCTGAGGTTTTGAACTTCGAGCACAACGGCATCACCGTCAATGCCACCGAATCCCCCGAGGCCATGGGTGGCCTCGGTGACAACGTCATCGGTCTGGTCGGCACGGCGCCGAACGCCAACCCGCTGATCCCGAAAAATACCCCGTTCCGTATCAACAGCTTTACCACCCATGCGCAGCTCGATCCGACCGGCGCCGAGGCGGGCACGCTGTATCAGGCGGTTTACCAGATCCTGAAAGTGGTCAAGGTGCCGGTGTATGTGGTCATCGTCGAAGAGGGCGCGACCCCGGCCGATACCCTGAACAACGTGATCGGCGGCAACGAAGCGCAGACCGGTCGCAAGTTGGGCCTGGCCGCATTGAGCGGCGTGCCTGAAGACCTGACCATCATCGGTGCTCCGGGCTTTACCGGCACCAAAGCGGTGGCCAGCGAGTTCGCCTCGTTCGGCAAGCGCATCAAGGCCCGCGTGGTGCTCGATGGCAAGGATACTTCGGTCGCCGATCAGGTGACCTACAGCAAGGAACTGGGCGGTGCGGACCTCGGTTTCGACCGCTGCCTCGTCGTACACAACATGCCTGCGGTGTACTCCAAGGCTGCGAAGAAAAACGTGTTTCTTGCGCCGTCGAGCCTGGCCATCGCGGCACTCGCCAAGGTCAAGCAATGGGAAAGTCCGGGCAACCAGGTGACCTACGCCGAGGACGTTTCGCGGACCGTGGAATACAACATCCTCGACACCTCGACCGAGGGCGATCTGCTCAACCGCTACGGCATCAGCTATTACGCCCGGACCGTTCTCGGCGGCTTCTCGCTGCTGGGTAACCGCTCCATCACCGGCAAGTTCATCAGCTACGTCGGCCTGGAAGACGCGATCAGCCGCAAGCTGGTCAAGGCCGGCCAGAAGGCCATGGCCAAGAACCTGACCAAGTCGTTCATGGATCAGGAGGTCAAACGCATCAACGACTGGCTGCAAACCCTGGTCGCCGACGAAACCATCCCTGGCGGCAGCGTGTACCTGCACCCGGAATTGAACAGCGTCGAGAAGTACAAAAACGGCACTTGGTTCATCGTCATCGACTACGGCCGCTACGCGCCGAACGAACACATGGTTTACCAACTCAACGCCCGCGATGAAATCATCGAGCAGTTCCTGGAGGATGTTCTCTAATGTTTACCAACCGCGTAAGACAGGCCATCGCGGCCACCCTGCAAGGCCTGCCGTTGTCGGCGACGGTGGAAGAGTTCACCCCGCCGAAAATCGATTTCGACATGGAGCCGATGACTGGCGGGCGCTTTATCGCCGAGGAAATGGCCAAGAGCGGCAAAGTGCTGGGCGCTACTCTCGTGCTGCAAGGCGCAGGTCCCGAAATCATGCTCGCCCTGGGCGTGAAATTGGGCGACGACATTTTGCTGAACGTCCGTGAAGCCGGTCAGGATCAGGATGGCAACACCTGGTTCACCTATCACACCGTGGGCGGCAAGTTGAAATCCCTGGCCGAGGCCAAGCTGAAGATGGGCGACAAACCCACCACTACGCTGGAGCTGTCCTGCCGCACCTACAACCGTCTGGAAAACGGCATCCCGGTGATCGACATCGACGTGCGCACCCAGAAGTTCGTGCTCAATGGCGTCGACATTCTCGGCGATGCCCGCCGTGCCGTGTTGCTGCCTTAAGCGACCGCAACACTTTCCTGTATCGCCGTCTTCACCTGCTGGTTTTCCGGCTTGCTGCGGGCGGCTTTTTTGTATGAGCAAGGAATTCACTTCATGTCCTGGATGCCGCCTAAACATGTCCTGTTGTCGCCGATTACCGGTGACGATGAGTCGCAGATCGAGCAGATCCAACTCAAGCCGCTGTGCTACGCCGCACAGAAAGAGGCGCTGGCCCGCGCCGGCGAGGATGAGGACGATCAGTTCTTCGAACTGGCCAAATTGGCCACCGGCCTGTCAGTCAAGGAACTTGATCAGCTCAAACGCCCGGACTACGTAAGCATTGCGCAGTACGTGCACGAAATGTCGACCCGCCCGACGTCGTACTTTCTACAGCAAGCTGACGAAGCGTCGGACGACGATCCCGATCAGGTGCAACTGCTGCAACCGCTCAATGTGGCAGGCCGCAGCATGACTTCGTTGACCCTGGAAATGCCGGTGCTGCGCGCCACCAAAGCGATGAAAAAACTGAAGACGGCCAAGGAACGCGCCGAGTTCATCACCGCTCACTGTACCGGCCTGATGCTTCCCGATCTGGCCTCGCTGACCGTGCCCGACTGGACCCAGTTGCAGGTGCGCATCGACGATTTTTTAAACAAACCGGCGGACTTCTTTCGGAACGCGACATCGAAGTAATCCTCGATGTGGTGCCGCTCATTTACTCGGTAAGTGAGGCGGAGATTCTGGAGTGGAACGCTGGCAAGGCATTGCGCCGCTACGACATCGCGATCACTCGCCTTGGCGTGAAACAGGAGTAGAGCGGGATGGCGGACGATAGATATTCGCTCAAATACGCGGCCCTCGACGACAGTGGGTTGGCGTTCGGTAATACCAGCCTGACTACGGCAGTCACCAGCGTTGCGTCAGCACAGGGTACGGGCACGTCCGCCAGGGATCAGATATCTGGCCTCGGTCTGGCGCTGGAAAACGTCGGGCTCAAGCTCGGTCTGCTGACGACGGCTATCGAGTCGTTGACCTTGAGACTTTCGTCGCAACGATTGTTGTCCCAAACGATGGGAGCCGGTGCCAAGAGTGAGCCGGCCAGCGAGCAAAAGAGTGCGGGCAAATCGGGTAGCAGTATCGAACCGCCGGACCTGCTCAAACCCGCGATAGCGATGGATTCGGCCATGGCCGATCTGAAGCAGGCAGCCCAATTTACCCCGCGCCAGAGCGAAGAGATGGTGCAGTCAACCCAGCACATCGCCAGCGCTCCGCTGGTGGCGGCCGGGGGGACCAAGGCAGTTGATTTGGTGAAGATTGAAAGTCTGGCTGCCAGGGCAGGAATCGTTAGCGATCTGCCCAATGCATCCGACCGACAGTTAGTGCTGCAACGCTTCGCCAGCGACGCTGGCGTCGCCGCGTCGGCGTTCAAAATGCCGGCCATGGATGTCGCCGAGATGATGGTCGGCTGGCGCACCTCCATGAAGCTCAACGGTGCTGAAACCTTTGACTTGGCGGATGCAACCAACCATCTGGGCAAGATACCCAATGGTGCGAAAGCGGCTGACATCGGTGCCGTCTTGCAGCGTGACGGTGCTGCGGCTACGGCGGCAGGCCTGTCCCCTGCGCTAGCCGCAGCGTTGACGGCGGCATTGCTCAATACCGGTACGCAAAAGGCTGAGGCCGGCGTAGCGCTAAAAAGCATCACCACCGTCATGGGCAAGGGTGATCAGGCCTCGGCAACCGAGCAAGCGGCCTGGAAGCAGCTGGGTCTGGAGCCGAAAGCGCTCGCGAGCGGCTTGCGTGACAACGACGCAGCGCCTGGCACGGTGATGTCGGTGCTTGCGGCCTTGAACGCGCAACCTGCCGAGAATCGCGCGACGCTTGCCTCCACGCTATTTGGCGATGGTGATAAGGCCGCGCTGAACATGGCGAAAAACCTTACCGATGTGAATGGCGCCTTCTGGCAGGTAAAAGACAAAGCCCAGTACGCCACGTCGGAGCTGGGTGACAAGGGCTCGGTGAGGCAAGACGCACTTGCACTGTCGAAAACCCGGCAAGGCCAGTGGAACGTCTTGAGTGCAAGCAATGATCGTCTGTCGGTGGCCACGGGTAATGCTCTGGCGCCCGTGACGGATAGCTCGCTCCACTCGCTTGGTTCGTTGGTTGATGGCTTGAGTGAATTGGCTGAAGCCTCGCCGAAAACCACGGCTGCCATTGTGCTGGTTGCAGCGGCGATCAAACCGCTGGTGGGGGCGCTGTTCAAGGCCGTCGTGGATGAGATGACCAATCAGGTGGCCAAGCGAGTGTTGGGTGGGGTGGCCGCACGGCTCCCTGATCGATTGGGTGAGGCGATTTCCGACGATTTCAGAAACAAAGGCCGGACGGACAAACCGAATGCCCGCGAGACAAACAGGAGTCCAGAACCCAGAAATGGTCCGTCTGTACGTGTGAGTCCGCGAGGCTCGCGTGTGAGCACTCCTCGCTGGGGCGGGTTGACTGCCTCAATGCGTTCGATACCCCGCAAGCTTCCCGGCCCATTGAAAGGAGTCGCTGCCGTCGCTGATGTGGCTGAGGGCGCACTGGCCGGCAACACCCGGATGGTGGGAGCAGGCCTTGGGGCTGCAGGTGGTGGCTGGGCGGGAGCTTCGGCTGGTGCTGCCGCGGGTGCCGCTTTGGGCAGTGTCGTTCCGCTGCTGGGTACAGCCATCGGTGGACTTCTTGGCGGGCTGGTAGGCGGCTGGATGGGCAGTGAGTCAGGTGCCTGGCTGGGTGAAAAACTCGCAGCGTCTGCCGACAAACTCGCCGCTCCGGAACAGGTCAGCAAAGACCTGACCAACACCCAGACCCCCAGCCAGCAAAACGCACTGACCGCGAACATTTATATCAATGGTCAGGATCAAGCCAGCGCCGCTCAACTGGCAAACCTGGTGGTGCAGCATATTTCCGGGCAATTCGGACTGATGACAACGACCAATCAACTCGCCGTGCGACGTGACACGGCCCTGACTGACGGGGTGGCTTGATGAGGCAGCAAATGGCACTCGGAAGCTTCATTTTCGGCTTGTCACGCAACTTCGCCTACAGCGGTCTGGTGCGCAAGTCGGACGGCGGCTGGGTGAAGGTGGATATCCTGACCAGCAAGCCCAAGTCCAGCCAGACCGGTCAAGGCCTGCAAAGCCTGACGATAACCGGCAAGGCGATGTACGCGGTGGCCATGGACCGGCTCGATGAATTGCGCGCCTTGCAAGCAATGAGAGTACCGCTGCCGTTGGTCGATGGCATTGGCCGCAACTGGGGTTTATGGCGGATCAACGATGTGACGGAAACCCAAAGCGATGTGATTGATGACGGCACGGCGATGTTGATCAATTGGTCGATTACGTTGGAGGAATTCATCAATGCGTAAGGTACGAACGGTAGCCGGTGACTCGGTGAATCTGTTGCTCTACCGCGAGCTTGAACGTTGTGATGATTTGGCCGAAGAGGCGCTGTGGCGCCTCAACCCGACGCTGGCCGAGCAAGCTCCGGTACTGCCAGCAGGCATCTGGGTGGTTCTGCCGGAACTTGAATCCAGACCCGTAGCGACCACACCGGTAACCGCGTGGGATTAAGGAGGTTACATGGCATTGGGGTTCACGCCAGCGGTAGAAATTTACGGGGCCAACGCGACCCTGATCAATCAGCGCCTGATCAGTTGGGAGCACATCGATGCCGCCGGTATCGAGTCCGATCAACTGACTCTGGTGCTCGATCTGGAAGGCCTTGAAGGGCTGCCGAGCCTGGGCGGGAAAGTCGGCTTGCGCGTGGGTTATCTGGAATCCGGGCTGGTGGATAAAGGCCAGTTTCTGGTGACACGACGCACGCCGACGCTGTTCCCGTTTCGCGTATCGCTGGTGGCTACCGCCGCACCGTTCAGTGCGGCAGACGAGAGCGGATTTCAGCAGCGCCGCTCGGCCAGCCATGGCCCGACCACCCTCGGCGCATTGTTTCGCGAGCTGACAGCCAGGCACGGCTTTTCGCCGAGGGTGGACCCGGCATTGGCGCTGAAAAAGGTCGAGCACATCGACCAGTCGAATGAAACCGACATGGGTTTCGTCACACGCTTGGCGACCAAGTACGGCGCCATCGCCAAACCGGTCAATGAGCTGTATGTGCTGGCTCGGCCAGGCCAGGTCAAATCGTTGTCGGGCAAAGTATTGCCGGACGTGAAACTGTCGGTCACCCACAACAATCGTCCCGGCGATCATGCGTTTATCACCGCCACCCTCGATGACTCCGCCCGGGGCAAAAGCCAGGGCTGCAAGATCAGTTGGTGGGACGCCGCAGCCGGTTTGCTGCGGGTGGTTGAAACCGGGCTCGCGCCGTTCAAGACCGTGCGCCAGCGCTGCCAAAGTGCGGAAGAAGCGCAGGCGGTCGGCGAAGCTGAAGTGCGCAAAATGGGCCGTGAAAAGCTCAAGGTGAAAATCAGCTGTCCGGGTAATCCTGACTTTTCGGCTGAAGGGCTGGTAGTGCTGGACGACACGTGGCCGGGCTTTATGCGTGGGCGCTGGTCGATCGATAAAGTCACCGCCAGCGGCGATCGCACCAATAGCTATCGCTGCATGATCGAGGCGACTTGCCTTGACCCCAATGCTGACGCCATCGCCTGATCCAGGTTCCCTCCCAAAGGTGTAACCAAGGCGCAGAACCTTGTGTGAGCGAGCCAGCTCGCGATAGCGACGGCACCCACAGTTAGACACCTTTCATAAAACGCTGGAGCGCCCTCATGAAGATCACGCCGATCCTCACGCAGTTGCGTGAGCAATGCCCAACCCTGGCCAATCGCGTGGCCGCAGGCTTAGACCTCGCCACGCTGCAAACCAACACACCGCTGCAAACCCCTTGTGCCTACGTCGTGCCGCTCGCCGATCTGGCGAGCAAAAGCGTGGCGCAAAACCTGATGCTGCAACCGATCCGCGACCGTTTCGAAGTGACCCTGGTGCTCGACACCACAGACGCTACAAAAGCGCTGGATCTGTTGCACGACCTGCGCGCCGAACTCTGGCGCGCACTGGTGGGTTTCAAGCCCGGTAGCGCTTACGACGCCATCGGCTATGACGGCGGCGAACTGGTTTCCATCAACAGCAGTCGTGTGCTCTATCGCCTGCGCTTTTTTACCGGGTTTCAGCTCGGCCGCAATCTGCCAGGTCAGCCTGCGGAAAGCTGGCACGAGCGTGAACTGGACGGCTTGTCGTCCTTTACCGGGGTGACCGTGCGGGTCGATGCGATCGACCCGGCGGACCCCAACCTGAAACGTCCGGGGCCTGACGGGCGCCTGGAACTGACTTTCTCTGGAGACGTAAAGCAATGAGCAAACGCATCACTGTGCTGCCGGCCGAAGGCCGTGCCGTGCCCGACCCGGAAGCGGGCGATCTGTTGCCTCTCGAAGGCCGTGAAGTGCCGGACAACGCCTGGTGGCGTCGACGTCTGGCCGATGGCGATATCACTACTAAAGCCGTGGAAGCGGCAACACCACAGGGAGCCAAATAATGGCGATCGGATTCAGCAACATTCCTGCGGACATTCGTGTTCCGCTGTTCTACGCCGAGATGGACAATTCGGCAGCCAATAGCGCGTCGTCGGCCATGCGCCGGTTGATCGTCGCTCAGGTCAACGACAACGTTGCCAGCGCCGAGGTCGGCAAACTGGTGCTGGTGTCCAGCGTGGCGCTGGCCAAAAGCATCGGTGGCCAAGGTTCGATGCTGGCCTCGATGTACGAGACCTGGCGCAAGACCGACCCGGTCGGCGAAATCTGGTGCCTGCCGGTGCACAACACCGTGGGCAGCATTGCCAAAGGCGTGCTGACCCTGACCGGCACCGCAACCGAAAGCGGTGTGCTCAACCTGTACGTCGGCGGCGTGCGTGTTCAAGCGGCCGTGGTCAATGCCGCAACCGCGGCTCAGGCTGCAACGGCACTGGCCTTGAAAATCAACGCCAGTGCCGACCTGCCGGTCACCGCCGCTGCGGTTGAAGGTGTGATTACCCTGGCTGCTAAATGGACCGGTGACAGCGCCAACGACATCAGCCTGCAGTTCAATCGCCTGGGCAAGAGCAATGGCGAAGACACACCGGCTGGCCTGACCACCGCCATCACCCCAATGGCCGGTGGCGCTGGCGTGCCGGATCAGGTGGCGGCCGTCGCAGCACTGGGCGATGAGCCGTTCGAATTCATCTGCATGCCGTGGACTGACACTGCGACCCTCAATACCTGGCAAGCCGTCATGGATGACAGCGTCGGTCGTTGGTCGTGGGCCAAGCAATTGTTCGGTCACGTCTACACCGCCAAGCGCGGCACCGTTGGCACCCTGGTCGCCGCCGGTCAAACCCGTAACGACCAGCACATGACCATTCAGGCGCTGGAGTTGGGTGTCCCTCAACCGTTCTGGGTTCAGGCCGCCGCACTGGCTGCGCGGACCTCGGTGTTCATCTCTGCCGACGCCAGCCGTCCGACCCAAAGCGGCAGCTTGCCGGGTGTCGAACCGGCTCCGGCCAGTGAGCGTTTCACTCTGACCGAGCGCCAGTCGCTGCTCAACTACGGCATCGCCACCGCTTACTACGAAGGCGGCTATGTACGCATTCAGCGGGCGATCACCACCTACCAGAAAAACGCATACGGCCAGGCGGATAACTCCTACCTGGACAGCGAAACCATGCACCAGTCGGCGTTCATCGTGCGTCGCCTGCAAAGTGTGATCACCAGCAAGTACGGTCGCCACAAACTGGCCGCCGACGGCACCCGTTTCGGTGCCGGCCAGCCGATCGTGACCCCGAGCACCATTCGCGGTGAACTGATCGCCCAGTACGCCAAGCTCGAACTGGAAGGCCACGTGGAGAACGCCGAGCTGTTCGCCGAGCACCTGATCGTCGAGCGAGACAGCCAGGACCCAAGCCGCGTCAACGTGCTGTTCCCGCCGGATTACATCAACGGCCTGCGTGTGTTCGCACTGCTCAACCAATTCCGTCTGCAGTACGACAACGCCGCTTGAATGCCGCGTTTCGCTGTATGAGTTCAGCCCACCTCGCGTGGGCTTTTTATTGAAGGGAGAAACACCATGGGTCAACTGATTGCGGGCACCTGCTACGTCAAAGTGGACGGCGCTCAACTGACCATCAACGGTGGCTGCGAAGCGCCGCTGATGTCCACCAAACGCGAAACACTGGTGCCGGGTTTCTACAAGGAAACCGATATCACCCCATCGTTCAAGGTGACGGCGCTGCACACCCCGGACTTCCCGCTCAAGCAGCTGATCGCAGGCACCGACATGACCGTCACCTGCGAATTCAGCAACGGCAAAGTCTTCGTGCTGGCCGGTGCCTACCTGGTCGATGCACCGATTTCCAAGGGCGATGACGCGTCTATCGCGTTGGTCTTCGAAGGTGTGAAGGGGACCTGGCAATGACTCAAGCCGTGAAGCTGCAAGTGGCCATCGAGGCCCACGGCGAGCCGCTGACCGAACTGACCCTGCGCCGTCCGACGGTGCAGGAAGTGCGGGCGATCAAGGCGCTGCCGTACAAGATCGACAAGAGCGAAGAAGTCAGCCTGGACATGGACGTCGCGGCCAAATACATCGCGGTCTGCGCCGGCATCCCGCCGTCGTCGGTCAACCAGTTGGACCTGGCTGACCTCAACGCGCTGAGCTGGGCTGTCGCGAGTTTTTTCATGAGTGCGGCATCGGCGCCATCTCCGACCTGATCGCTGTCGCCTATGACCTGGCCTGGTTCTGGAAGGTTGACCCCGAACAGATGATGGCCAGGCCACTGGACGTGCTCCGTGAATCACTGGAGCACGCGCAACGGATCAATGCGATGCAGCAGGTGCAGTGATGGCAGAGACAGAAAAGATTGAGAAAAAAGCGGTCTTGCTGACAGGCATCGATGAGCTGTCACCCAAGCTCGCGGCCCTTCGGGCGAAAGTCGATGGCTTCAAAACCAACCTTGAGCAGGCCGGCATGGGCAAGCTGGACATCAGCGGGTTGTTCAAGGGCGGTAGCGTGGTCACACCCTTCGTCGAAGGTATCAAGTCGGCGGCAGCGTTCCAGGGCAAATTGGCTGAGGTCGGTGAGACGGCAAAAAGCGTCGATGTACCGAGTGTGCCCAAAAGTGCTGCGCAAAACCTGAACGTTTTCAGCGCTTCGATGGACAAGGTCTCGGTCGCGGTTGACGCGGCATTGCTGCCGGCAGTCAGCGCGGTGGTGGTCGGTCTCGAGCCGTTGCTCAATGGCGTCGGAACGTTGCTCAACGACAACCCGGAGCTGGTCCAGGGCATTGCCGCGGGCGCTATCGCGTTCTCCGCGATTCAAACCGCGGTCACCGCCACCACGCAAGCGCTTGACCTGATGAGCACGGTGCTCAAGACCAGCCCGCTGATGTTGGTTGCCATGGGTATTGCGTTGGTGGCCGGGGTGATCGTTGCGAACTGGAAGCCGATCTCGGCGTTTTTCGTCGGGCTCTGGCAAGAGATTGCACCGGTTGTCATGCCGATGGTCGAGTTCTTCAAGACGATGTTCGCCTTCACCCCGCTGGGGATGATCATCAATAACTGGGGGCCGATCAGTCAGGTGTTCGCGGCGCTCTGGGACGTGATCAAAGCGGCGGCTTCGCTGCTGTTCGACGCGTTCAAGGTGATCTTCAGCTGGACGCCATTGGGGCTGATCATCGCCAACTGGCGGCCGATCAGCAGCTTCTTCAGTTCGCTTTGGCAAGGGGTCAAAGCCGTTGCTGTGCCGGTCATCGACTTCTTCAAGACACTGTTTTCCTGGACTCCGTTGGGGATGATCGTTAACAACTGGCAACCGCTGGTTGGATTGTTTTCAGCGATCTGGGATTTGCTTCGGGCACTGTCCGTGCCCGTGGTGGACTTCTTCAAAGGCCTGTTCGACTGGTCGCCGATGGTGCAGGTCAGCGCAGTCTGGGACCCGTTGGGCAATTATTTCTCTGAGTTGTGGCAAACCCTGGAGGTGATGACACAGCCGGTGGTGGACTTCTTTAAAGGTCTGTTCGACTGGTCGCCGATGGCGCAGGTCAGTGCGGCGTGGGAGCCACTGAGTGAATTCTTCTCCGGCTTGTGGGACTCGCTGACCAGTGTCACGGCCCCGGTCGGGGAACTGTTCAAAACGCTGTTCGACTGGTCACCGATGCAGATGATTACCGAGCACTGGACACCGATCATCGCGTGGTTCAGTGGGCTGTGGGAAAAGCTCAAGGCGATTATCGAACCGATCAAGGACCTGTTCGGCGGCAGTGTCAGTGGCTTCATTGCGAAGATCACCGGCAAGGTCGAAGGCTTGACCGAGGCGCAACAGAAAACCAACGCCGAAGGCAAAGGTGAACTGGCGCCAGCGTTTTTCGGTGCCAGTAACGATCAATCGTCGCTGCCCGGCGATTTGCCTAAAGGCTCCAACGCCCTGGTGCAACAAAGCGCCGCCAACAACCGCGCGCAATTGGAGGGCGGCCTGACGGTGCGCTTTGAAAATGCACCGGCCGGCATGCGTACCGATCAACCACAGACCAACCAACCTGGCCTGGCCGTGACGTCGCAGATTGGCTATCGCTCACTGTCTCTAGGAGGTTCCAATGAGTTGGCGTGATCGTTTGTTGCCGGCGTCGTTTCGCGGCGTCGGATTCTGGGTCGATCAGGCGAAAACCCCGGTCGGCCAGAAAGGTCAATTGCATGAGTATCCCCAGCGTGACCAGCCGTTTTTCGAGGGCCTTGGCCAACAGGCGAAGATCCACGACCTGACGGCGTTTATCGTCGGGCCCGATTGCCTGGAGCAGCGTGACAAACTGCTCAAGGCGCTGGAGGAGGGCGCGGGTGAGCTGGTTCATCCGTGGCTGGGGCGGATGCAGGTCAAGGTCGGTGAGTGCGAAATGACCCAGACCCGCCAGGACGGCGGGCTGGTGACGTTCGCCCTGAGGTTCTACCCCGACCAGCCGCTGCAGTTTCCCACCGCTCAGGTCAACACTCGCGAGCAATTGCTGGTGTCGGCCGACAGCTTGCTGGGGTCGATGGTGCGCCGCTTCGAAGATGCCATGAGCCTCATCAAGGCAGCGCGGATCGGCATCAAGGAACTGCGCGACAGCCTCAAAGACGTCTACGAGGTTATCGAGCACGAGTTCAAGGAGGTGATCGAGACCTATAAGGAGCTCAGTTTGCTGGTCAAGGCGATCAAGGAATTGCCCCGTGAAGTGAGCGCGGAGTTCAAGGGGTTGCTCGGCGACATCAAGGAGCTCGGGGACTTCGCGCGTGAGGGTTATCGTGGCGTGCTCGCCAACGCCTCGCAGCAGGTTGAAGCGGTGAAAAAGATCGACGCCCCCAAGCTCACCACTGGCAAGGACACGGTGGCGGCGGCTCAGGCCATGGCCAATCTGGTGCAGGACGCGTTGTTGGTGAAGCTCGGCTATCAGGTGGCGCGGATGCCGGTGGCCACTCCCGTGGTCAAATTGAACTCCACGCCGTCCCTCGCGCAGCAAGCGGTGCAGCCGGTGCAGCGGGTGGACGTGCCGGTGGCCGACGATGTGCTGACCTTGCGCGATGCGCTCAATGAAGCCATCTGGCAAGCCGCGCTGAAGGCGGACGCCGTGCACTATCAAGCGCTCAATGCCATGCGCCAGCAACTGTTCGGGCATCTGACGGCGGTGGCATCCTCCGGTGTGCGGCTGATCACGTTGTCTCCCAATCAGAGCATGCCGGCGCTGGTGCTCACCTACAAATACCTGGGGGATGCCACTCGGGTGAGTGAAGTGACGCAACGCAACGGGGTGATTCACTTTGGATTCCTGCCTCCGGGCGGCCTGCAAATCGCCCGGGAGTAGACCATGACCGACCTTGCAAACGCCGTCAGCCTGACCGTTAACGGTCTGGATTATGGCGGCTGGAAAAGCGTGGAAATCAGTGCGGACCTGGAGCGTCAGTTCCGTACTTTCACACTCAACATCACCTGGCAATGGCCGGGGCAAACCCTGGCGGTGCCGATCAACCCCGGCTCGCGTTGCCAAGTGCGGATCGGTTGCGATCTGGTGCTCACGGGGCATGTCTACAAGGCACCGATCAGTTACGACGGCAAGCAGATCAGCCTGAGTATCGAGGGCAGTTCGCTGACCCGGGACCTGGTGGATTGCGCAGCGATCAACCGTCCGAGCCAATGGCAGGAACAAAGCGTGCTGAGCATCGTCCAGGCCCTGGCATCGCCTTATGGCGTAGGGGTGGTCAGCGAGATCGCGCAAACCGCCAAGTTGAACAAACACAGCATCGTCCCGGGAGAAACGGTGTTCCAGTCCATCGACCGCTTGCTGACCCTGTACCGGGTGTTCTCCACCGACGATGCCGAAGGCCGCGTGCTGTTGGCGAAACCCGGCAGCGGCGGACGGGCCAGTGATGTGCTGGAACTGGGCAAGAACATTCTCTCGGCCAACGCGCCGATGGATTTCAGCCAGGTGTTTTCTGAATACCAGGTAATCGGCCAGCACAAGGGCAGCGACAGCAAAAGCGGTAGCGCTGTGAGCGAAGTGTCGGGTGTGGCGACCGATGCCACGGCCCAACGCAAACGGGTCACGGTGATCAGCGAAAGCGCGCAACTGACGCCAGAACTGGCTCAACAACGCGCCGATTGGGAAAGCGCCACCCGCACTGGCAAGGCCCTGACAACAACCTACCGCGTGCAGGGCTGGCGGCAATCCAACGGCGATTTGTGGCGGCACAACACGCTGGTTCGGGTGATCGACAAGGTGCTGGGTTTTGATCAGGACATGCTGATCTCGAAGGTCACTTACTCGCTCTCTGAGCAGGGCTCCATTACCACCCTGCAAGTGGCGCCGCCGCATACCTTCGACGCCAATCCTGTGCCCCCAAAATCCTGAGCACGGCGCACTTGTGTAGGAGCAAGGCCTGCCCGCGAAGCGTCTTGTCTGACCTAGCGCATTTGCCCCTATCGCCGGCAAGCCGTGCTCCTACGAGGAACCCATAATGAGCCTACTGACACGCCTCTTGGCGCGCGGCACCGTCGTGCTCGCCAATTCGGCGACCAAGCTGCAATCGCTGCAAATGCGCCTGACTGCCGGCGAAGTGAACGACGACATGGAGCACTTCGAACCCTACGGTTTCACCAGCAATCCGCTGGCCGGCGCCGAAGGTATCGCGACCTTCCTCGGCGGCGATCGCTCCCACGCCGTGGTGCTGGTGGTCGCCGATCGCCGCTATCGCCTCAAGGCGCTGGCGCCCGGTGAAGTGGCGATCTACACCGACGAAGGTGACAAGGTCCACTTCAAGCGCGGACGGATCATCGACATCGAAACCACCACGCTGAACATCCGCGCCAGCAGCGCTGTGAACATCGACACGCCGACCCTGACCCAGACCGGCAAGATCGTCTCCCAGGGCGACCAGATCGCCGGCGGTATCAGCCAGATCAAACACGTGCATCCGGGCGTCCAGCCGGGCAACGGTCAGACCGCTGCACCTGCAGGAGGCCAGTGATGTTTATCAGTCATGACCTCAAAACCGCACTGACCCGTTCGGTGCTGATCAGCCTCTTCACCTGGCGCCGCGCCGCCGACGATGACTTCCTCGATGACGACGAGCGCTTTGGCTGGTGGGGCGACAGTTTTCCCACGGTGGCCGACGACCGTATCGGCTCGCGTCTGTGGCTGCTGCGTCGGGTCAAGCTGACCCGGCAGACCCAGCTCGACGCCGAGTTTTATGCTCGCGAAGCCCTGCAATGGTTGATCGACGACGGCCATTGCAGCGCCATCGAGATCCTCAGTGAACGCCTCGACGACCAGCGCTTGAACCTGCGCACGGTCCTGACCCTGGCCGACGGTGAGCGTCTGGACATCAACCCTGAACACAGTTGGCAGGTGACCTATGCCGTTTGAAACGCCTTCGCTGCCGGTGCTGATCAAGCGCACCCAAAGCGACCTGGCCAGCGATTCGCTGCGCCAGTCCGATGCGCAAGTTCTGGCCCGAACCCTCGGCGGTGCAGCCTTTGGCCTGTATGGCTATCTGGACTGGATCGCCGAGCAGATTCTGCCGGACAAAGCCGATGAGTCCACCCTGGAACGCATCGCCGCGCTACGCCTTAACCAGCCGCGTAAAGCGGCGCAATCCGCCCGCGGCAGCGTCAGCTTCAGCGCCACGGCGGGCGCGGTGCTGGACGTCGATACCTTGCTGCAATCGAGCGACGGTCGCACCTACAAAGTGACCGCCGCGCTCACCACCAGCAATGGCCTCAACAGCACCACCATCGCTGCGCTGGACGCCGGTTCTCTCGGCAATGCCGATGCGGGTATGACGCTGATTCCGGTGCAACCGATCCAGGGCATCGGCGGAGTCTTCAGCGTGCTGGCGCCGGGTCTGACCGGTGGCATTGCCCGCGAAAGCCTCGAATCGCTGCGCTCGCGGGTGATTCGCTCGTACCGCATCATCCCTCACGGCGGCTCGGCGCAAGACTATGAAACCTGGGCGCTGGAGTGCCCGGGAATCACCCGCGCCTGGTGTCGTGGCAGCTATCTGGGGCCAGGCACTGTCGGTTTGTTCGTCATGCGTGACGATGACCCGCAACCGGTTCCGGACGCGACACAACTGGCGTTGGTCCAGGCGCACATCGAGCCTTTGCGTCCGGTCACTGCCGAACTGCATGTGCTGGCGCCGGTGCAGATGCCGGTGACCTACAACCTGCGCCTGACCCCCGACACCAGCGCCGTGCGCGCCGCCGTCGAAGCGCAGTTGCGCGACTTGCACAACCGCGAGGCCGGGCTCGGGGAAACCTTGCTGCTGACCCACATCGCCGAAGCCATCAGCAGCGCCACCGGCGAGAGCGATCACAAACTGGTCGCGCCAGCCGCCGACGTTACGGCCGCGAGCAATCAGCTGCTGACGTTCGGAGGTTGCGTATGGCTGCAATAAGAACCGCCGAACAATACCAGGCCCAACTGCGCAGCCTGCTGCCCAGCGGCCCGGCCTGGGACCCGGAGCGGGTGCCGGAACTGGAGCAAGTGCTGGAAGGCGTCTCCCAGGAACTGGCACGTCTCGACGCCCGCGCCGCCGACCTGCTCAACGAAATGGACCCGGCCGGCGTCAGCGAACTGGTGCCGGATTGGGAGCGGGTGATGAATCTGCCCGATCCGTGCCTGGGCCTGACTCCGCTGTTCGACGACCGCCGCCTCGCGGTACGCCGGCGACTGCTCGCGGTCGGCAGCCAGGCGATCAGCTACTTCGTCGAAATCGCCCGCACCCAGGGCTATCCGAACGCCACCATCACCGAACTCGAAGCCCCGCGCATGGGCCGCTCGCGTTTCGGTGCGGCGCATTTCGGTACCTGGCAGGCGCAGTTCATGTGGACCCTTAACACTGGCGGCCGCTTGCTGCTGGGGCGGCGCTTTGGCGCCAGCTACTGGGGCGAGCACTTTGGCATGAACCCGGGCTCCGCGCTGGAGTGCCTGATACATCGCAGCGCACCGGCTCATACGCTGGTGCATATCAATTATGACTAGGGGATAGGAAATGGATTATCCGAAGAGTGTACCCAGCGCCGGGTTGATCAGCGGCAAGTTTGTCGATGAAAACCCGCTGACCGGGACGCCGGGGTCGCTGATTCCAGCGGCGTGGGGTAATGGAGTAACCCAGGAGATTGTGAACGTCATCAAGGCGGGCGAGTTGACCCCGGATGAGACGAAGAACGATCAGCTGTTACAGGCGATTCAGAGCGTCACCGCCAAGGGTTGGAATCAGGATTTGGCGTTGCCGCTTGCGGCGTTGCCTTTGCCGACGGTAGCGACACCTGATGCGCGTCTGCCGGTGACACCGACAGCCATTTCGACCAGTGGCGGGAAAGTATCGATCCCGGCGGGTGTGTACATCAGCATCGGTCAGGAAGTGCTGGCAGGGCAACTCGGCCGGTCCCGGACCTTCATGACAACGGCATGGAGCAGTGCGGATTTGCTGCCGAGTTCGGGGTACTTCCTCAGGGCTCAGGTCATTGGTGGTGCGCTGACGTTCTACATGCAGCGGGGAACTATCTATGACGGTGCCCCTGATTCGCTGAAGGGCACCGTGAATGGGACCGCCGGGGGTGGTTTTCAGTCCACGCCGCTGGACATGTGCCTTGCCTGGGTAGCGACCGGTGTACCCGGAACAGTACCTACGGTACGCCAAATCTATAACCGTGCGCGATTGACCTGGACTCAGACTGTGAATGGCACAGGTGTGGTTTACCTGCCTCTTGATCCACATGCGCGTGCTGCGCGTCTGGTTGCCGGCAACCCTACGCCTTCCCCGACCGCAATCACTACGCTGGCTTTTCCGCAGGCAGGCTGGGTAGGTGGTAATTATTGCTACCTGTCTCCAGTCTCAACGACAAGTTCCAATCATGCTGTGGGCTGGGCCGATCCGGCAAACCCGACCCCCTGCATCCTGTTCACCAGCAATGTTTTAAACGATGTAACGGTATCGGCACTGACCGCCAGTTTTGATCACTCACAACTTCGCTCTCTTTGGCAGGTGTATCAGGCAGAGCACACGCTGGGTTCTACCAGTGCTGAAAGTGATGAGTTGCTGCTCAGTATGGGAATAAAAAGTCACCAGGCGCTCACCGACTACAGCGTCGGCATTGCCGTCAATTTTTCGAACGCCGTAAACGTCAATCTGTCCTGGGAGCTGATCCGATGAAAGTCATTCAGGAAATGCATCAATTCGAAGACGAACTTCGTCCTGTTCAGCCTTCGCAAGCCCATGACTGGGATGGTGCCGAATGGGTGCTGGATCCCGCCAAAGTGACAGCGACGGAGCGCCAGGATGCAGAAGCCCTTTGCTCCCAAGTAGACGCGGCGGCAGACGCCGCCCGTAAGGCTCTGACCGGTGATCCGCTGCGCGCTATGGAATATGCGAGCGCTGCCAACGATGCGCAGGCGTTCAAGGACGCAGGTTATCCCAAAAAAGCCGTCCCGCTGTCCGTGAGCGCGTGGGCCATCAAAGGCCGAACAGCCCAAGAGGCAGCCGACGACATTCTTGGCAAATCGGCCGGGTTCAATAGCAACTTGTTGACCCTGCGCACCCTGCGCTTGAAAGCCAAGGAGCAAATCAGGGCTCAAGTCGCCAAGGGCCGGACAGAACGGGCCAAAGAAGTGTGCGATGCAGCCATTCTGGCCCTGCATAACGTCGTGAGCGATCTGTCGCAGTAGAGCGCAGCGGGTTAGCCCTGGCTCACGATGAGCAAAAGTCTCTTGAAAGACATGTCTGACGCCCACTAACCCAGTGGGCGTTTTTGTTTTCGTTCAAATATTCCGGTCAAACAAGGCTGGAGGATAAACACTATGGACTATCCAAAAAACACACCCGGCATAGGGCTGGTGAATGGCAAGTTTGTCGATGAAAACCCGGTGGCGGGTACACCGGGCTCGTTGATTCCGGCAAGTTGGGGGAATAGCGTCACTCAGGAAATTCTGAGTGTTGTACAGGCCGCAGGTTTGACACCGGATGAAGCGTCGAACAATCAGCTACTGGGAGCACTGCGCGGTTCCAATCTGTTTGTTACACCGCCACAGTTTGATACGGGAAAGTCGGTGGCGACCTCTGCATTTGTGCAGCGTGCACTCGGAAACTATGCAGGTTCACGTGGCATCGCTGCATCAGAGCAACTTACAGTCGCAGACGTTGGTCGTTCGATAGGCATTGGCGGAACGACAAGTTATACGGTGACGTTGCCGGATGTTAATGCGGTTCCTGCTGGCGCGGTGATAAGCCTGCATTGTCGTGCCAGTTCGGTTGTTACTGTGGCCAGTAATTCGGGGGCTCAAATCAGTCCGCAAGGCGCCATGCTCAACAGCATAACGATGACGTCGGGCGAAAATGCGACCTTTGTCAAAGAGTCCGGGGTCTGGACGGTTTACGGTACTGCCAGTCTGAAGTACGCCACCTTGTTCGCCGGTGTTACCGGGGCTTCTGGGTATCAGAAGTATCCGAGTGGCAACATGGATCAGTGGGGTTATGGTGTGACAGATGCGAATGGAGAAATGTATGTGACTTTTCCGGTCTCTTTTCCCAATGCCTGTGTTTCGGTTGTCGCCAATCATGTCGGTGGTGATATCGCAATGGTCATTCTTATTGTTGGTAGCAATACAAAACAAGGTTGCCGACTTAGGGTTCGAAACTATACGGGGCAGATGGCGGCTGGCTGGAGTGTTAATTACATTGCAAAGGGGTATTGAGTTGAACGGTACAGTATTGTTTAGCGCGCGAACACGAGGGGTTTATGTCGTTGGGTTAAATGGGGCGGATATCCCTGACGACGTAATAGAAATTCCCAGGGCATATTGGCTTTCGTTGCTTGAAACATTGGCTGGGTCGCCGAAGATGATCTCTGTGCGTCCTGAAGATGGTTACCCGATTCTTGTTGATCCTCCGTCTGTGTCAGCTGAAGTGTCTGCGTCAAATGAACGCGCGTGGCGCGACTCCGAACTGTTTCAAACCGACGGTTTGGTTGCAAGGCATCGCGACGAGTTGGAGGCGGGCGTTGCAACGACGTTATTCGCCGCAGAGTACGAAAGCCTGCAAGTTTACCGCCGTGACTTGCGCAATTGGCCGGCTACCGAAGATTTTCCCGTACTGACAGCGCGGCCGGTGCTGCTTGCCCCCGTCAGCGTTATGGCTACTCCCGTCAGGAAAGCACGGGTCAGAAAAACGGTGAAACCGGTAGAACCCGCCATCACTCAATAGAAAGCTTATAAGGAGTGGAACATTGGATTATCCAAAGAGTGTCCCCGGCATAGGGCTGGTGAATGGCAAGTTTGTAGATGAAAACCCGGTTGCCGGGACGCCGGGGTCTTTGATTCCCGCGACATGGGGTAACAGTGTTACTCAGGAAATTCTGGCGGTTGTTGCAGGGGCAGGTTTAGTACCGTCTGAAGCTGACAATACTCAGTTGTTGAAGGCGATGCAGTTGATCATGGCGAAAGCCAGTCCGATGAATGCTCTGGTAACAACGGTCTCGGGTTCAAAGCTTTTGGCGGAAAGCGAGCTTGGACTTGTCTTGGTCAACGGAAGCGCAGGGGCAACCACTGTAAGTTTGCCACCTTCCAGTGCGGCTTTAGGTGTTCGTGATGTCATCCTTCGTCGAGTCGACAACACGGGCAATCGGGTGGTCGTACAGGTTTCCGGGACAGACAAAGTTAAATTTCATACGCACTTGTCCGCGCTGGGTTATCCGTTCTTCGTTCTCATGGGCGCTGGAGATTGGTGGCATTTACGTAGTGATGGTCTGGGCAGTTGGTGGCCGGTGGGCAGGTTCGATGCAACCCCTCTGGGGCGTCCGGTTTTTGAAACAACAACGGCGTTCAGCCCAGGTGGTTACGGTGCTTTGAATGGCGCCATTCTCAGTCGTGCCGAATGGCCATGGCTTTGGGATCATGCCCGTGTTTCAGGAATGATGTGGACTGAAGCGACTCGTGTAGGTGCCGAGGGGGGGTGGAGCAGTGGTGATGGCTCTCTTACGTTTCGCGGACCTGAAGGGCGTGGAGAGTTTCTACGGGTCCTGGATGAAGGCCGCGGTATAGATGCCGGTCGCAATCCTGGTGTTGTGCAAAATGATCAAAACCGCGCGCACATTCATACACCCACTGCAGTCGCAGTGGGGGAAGGTGCTGCAAATGGCGCGGTTGTACAGACTTCGATTTGGTCGCTGAGATACACCGCTCCCTATCAACTGGTTGGTACAACCCCTGTTGGTACGGGTTTATCTAATGATGGGGGGGCGGAAGCGCGCCCGCATAACGTGGCTTATCCCGGCCGACTCAAACTGATCTGAGATGATGAATATGAATTACCTGATAGATACTGCGGGGGCCTTGATCGGACCGGTAGAGTTCCCGGTCATACCCGGACTGGGTGCTCAACTACCGGATAATGCTGTAGTGCTGGATCAAGAGCTACCGGCCCCCGGCCCTGGACGTGTTTGGGCCTTTATTGAGGGTAGGCCTAAAGAAACATTGGATCTGCGTGGAGTGGTTTACAGCACCGAAACAGGTGAACCTTTAACGTGGTCCGAGCTAGGAGCGCTCCCCGATACTGTGACTAATGTTGCAAGGCCGGGGCCCTACTTTGTCTGGACGGATTCAGCTTGGCAGCTTGATCAGCAAGTGCAGTTGGCGGCGGCAGTTGTTGCTGCTCAAAATGAACGTGATGTTCTACTACGAGAGGCTTCGATGCGCATCGCGCCGCTTCAATATGCCGTCGATCTGGGTGATGCCACGCAACAGGAGCAATCCGCGCTGCTGGACTGGAAACGCTACTGCGTTGCCTTGAACCGCATCGAACAGCAAGCAGGCTACCCACTTGAAGTCGAGTGGCCGGTTCTGACGTTTTCTGAATCCAGGGAGCCGACGAATTCACTGCGCTCACTCTTCGGCCTTAAACAAAAGTAACTCGAGGACTTCTCATGCCTGTAACAGAAGGGCAACTGCTCAAAATCATGCCCAACGCCCGCTTCCAAGCGGGCGTTTTCGTTTCTGCCCTCAACACCGCCATGACCCGCCACAACATCAACACCCCCAAACGCATCGCCGCGTTCCTTGCACAAATCGGCCATGAGTCGGGGCAGTTGCGTTATGTGCGTGAGTTGGGCAACGACCAGTACCTCAGCAAATACGATACCGGCACGCTGGCCGTCCGCTTGGGCAATACGCCTGAAGCTGACGGTGATGGTCAGCGCTATCGGGGGCGTGGGCTGATTCAGATCACCGGGCGCGATAACTATCGTCGATGCAGCCTTGGACTGTTCGGGGATGAGCGTTTGCTGACCCTGCCTGAGTTGCTCGAGCAGCCTCAATGGGCGGCCGAATCGGCGGCTTGGTTCTGGGAGCTGAACGGTTTGAATGAACTAGCCGATCGTGAACAGTTCAACAGCATCACCCGCCGGATCAACGGCGGGTTGAATGGGCTGGAAGAACGCTTGCAGCTCTGGACACGGGCGAGGGCGGTGTTATGCCAGTCTTCGATCTGATACCGGTTTCTTACCGGGTTATCGGCGTCGCTGTGCTGCTGGCCATTGTGGCTGGCGGTGCCGCGGCGGCGTCCTGGCACCTTCAGGATTGGCGCTACGGTCGGCAACTGGCGGAACAAGCCAGGTTGCACGACGAGGCGCTGAACCAACTGACCCTGGCGGCGGCGAATCAACAGCGCGCCGAACAGGACAAGCGCTTGGCCCTGGAGCAGCGTCTTCAGGCCAGCGATCAAACCTATTCAAAGGCCTTGAGCGATGCACAACGTGATCAAGGTCGCCTGCGCGACCGTCTTGCCACTGCTGATTTGCGCCTGTCAGTCCTTGTCGACCCCCGTGATGCCGACACCAGTTGTGGCGTGTCAGCCGCCTCCGGCACCGGCAGCGTGGGTTATGCAGCCCTACGAGCCCGACTTGAGCCGGCGCATGCTCAACGAATTATCGGCATCACCGACACAGGCGACCGCGGACTGATTGCCTTGCAGGCCTGTCAGGCCTATGTCAGAGCCCTGGCTCATTAACATTTTGATCTAGCCTGCGTCTTGCAAGCGTGATTCGCTCGTGTACGGTAGTGCGCATGCCCGCCTGATCGAGGAGAGAATCGTGAACGAAATCACCCAGCTTGCCGCGCAACTAGGCCGGCGTTTGCAGGTGCTCAATGCCCACGTCAGCACGGCCGAGTCCTGCACCGGTGGCGGGATCGCCGAAGCGATCACCCGGATTGCCGGCAGCTCGGCGTGGTTCGAGGCGGGTTACGTCACCTATTCCAATCGCCAGAAGACCCTGCAACTGAATGTGCCCGCCGAGTTGTTCCCTGAGGTCGGGGCGGTCAGCCGCGAAGTGGTCGAAGCCATGGTGCGTGGTGCCCAGCACAAGAGTCGCGCGCGTTTTGCCGTGGCGGTCAGCGGTATTGCGGGGCCGGACGGCGGTACGCCGAACAAGCCGGTGGGCACCGTGTGCCTCGCATGGGCGGTCGGAGATGCCGTGTATTCGGAGTGCCGATACTTCGCCGGCAACCGCGATGACGTCCGCCGACAAACGGTGAAGGCCGCTCTAGAGGGGTTGCTGCAGTATGCCTCCGGAGAAATCTCAAATGAGGGGTAGGCGATCTCGAAACGCTGTGGAATAATACTGGCTACTTATACAGGTGTTGGCCGTCAGGCCTTATTGATTACGTGAGGACTTTAATGGACGACAACAAGAAGAAAGCCTTGGCTGCGGCCCTGGGTCAGATCGAACGTCAATTCGGCAAGGGTGCCGTAATGCGTATGGGCGATCAGGACCGTCAGGCGATCCCGGCTATTTCCACGGGCTCTCTGGGACTGGACATCGCGCTCGGCATTGGCGGTCTGCCAAAAGGCCGTATCGTTGAAATCTACGGTCCTGAATCCTCCGGTAAAACCACGCTGACACTGTCCGTTATCGCCCAGGCTCAAAAAGCTGGCGCGACCTGCGCATTCGTCGACGCCGAGCACGCCCTGGACCCGGAATACGCCGGCAAACTGGGCGTCAATGTCGATGACCTGCTGGTTTCCCAGCCAGATACCGGCGAGCAAGCCCTGGAAATCACCGACATGCTGGTGCGCTCCAACGCGGTTGACGTGATTATCGTCGACTCCGTGGCGGCCCTGGTTCCGAAGGCTGAAATCGAAGGCGAAATGGGTGACATGCACGTGGGCCTGCAAGCCCGTCTGATGTCCCAGGCGCTGCGTAAAATCACCGGTAACATCAAGAACGCCAACTGCCTGGTGATCTTCATCAACCAGATCCGGATGAAAATCGGCGTGATGTTCGGCAGCCCGGAAACCACCACCGGTGGTAACGCGCTGAAGTTCTACGCTTCGGTTCGTCTGGACATCCGCCGCACTGGCGCGGTGAAAGAAGGCGATGAAGTGGTCGGCAGCGAAACCCGCGTCAAAGTCGTCAAGAACAAAGTGGCTTCGCCGTTCCGTCAGGCCGAGTTCCAGATTCTTTACGGCAAGGGCATCTACCTCAACGGTGAGATGATCGACCTTGGCGTACTGCACGGCTTCGTTGAGAAATCTGGTGCCTGGTATGCCTACAACGGCAGCAAGATCGGCCAGGGCAAAGCCAACTCGGCCAAGTTCCTGCAGGATAACCCGGACATCGCAGCCACTCTTGAGAAGCAGATTCGCGACAAGCTGCTGACGCCGACTCCAGACGTCAAGGCTTCGCCGGTCAAAGAGACTGCCGATGATCTGGCTGACGCTGATATCTGATTGATCCGATGACCGCCGTACTCGATACCCTCGTCGCGGTGCGGCGAACCGCAATGGACCTGCTCGCACGACGCGAGCACGGTCGAGTCGAGCTGACGCGTAAACTGCGTCAGCGCGGCGCTTCTGATGAAATGATCGATACAGCACTCGACCGTCTGACGGAAGAGGGGCTGCTGTCCGAATCCCGATACCTCGAAAGCTTCGTTTCCTACCGTGCCCGTTCCGGCTACGGCCCTTTGCGCATTCGCGAAGAGTTGAGCCAGCGTGGTTTGCAACGTGCCGATATCGAACTTGCCCTGCGTGAAAGCGGAATCAGTTGGCAAGAGAACCTGGAGGAGACCTGGCGACGCAAGTTTGCCGGGCATTTACCGATAGACGCCCGCGAGCGCGCCAAGCAAGGGCGCTTCCTCGCCTATCGGGGATACTCCATGGAAATGATTGGCCGCTTGTTCAGCGGCCGAGGAATGGATGACTGACTGAAAGGGCCCGACTATTGAAATAGTCGGGCTTTTTTTTGCTCAAGTAACCTTGAGCTGTTCCCGTTTGCGCTGTGGCGTCTGAGGCGGCTGAGCCGTGGCCCAGTTTTCCGGCAGGTTGATGTAGTCGACCAGTTCACGCAGGCGTCCGTGATCACGGGCGTTGAACGTGAAGGACAGCCGCACCAGATGACTGAACTGAGCCTCGTCGTGCTCCTCGCCAGCGTAAGTATGTTGATGAAAGTGATCGCTCAGGCACAGGTCGGCAAAGGCCTCCTGTATATGCTCGAGCGCCTGGTCGCTGAGTTTGTGATGCATGCGGATCACGAACTGATGTTTCAGCCAGCGGCTGGAGTGGAAGTTGCTGTAGAACTGATTGATTTCCGCCACAGCGTCATCGACGGTGTACACCAGACGAATCAGCTTCAGGTCGTTCGACAGGATGTAATGGTTGGCCTCCAATTGATTGCGGATGAAGTTCAGCGCACTTTCCCAGAACGTGCCGCCAGGAGCATCCAGCAACACCACGGGAACCAGCGGGCTTTTGCCGGTCTGGATCAGGGTCAGTACTTCCAGGGCTTCGTCCAGCGTGCCGAAGCCGCCCGGGCAGAGCACCAGCGCGTCGGCCTCTTTGACGAAAAACAGTTTGCGGGTAAAGAAAAAGTGAAACGGCAACAGGTTGGCAGTGCCGCCTACGGTCGGATTCGCATGCTGCTCGAAGGGCAGGGTGATATTGAATCCAAGGCTGTTATCCCGGCCTGCGCCCTCATGGGCAGCGGCCATGATGCCGCCGCCGGCACCGGTGATGACCATCAGGTTCGATTGGGCGAGTTTTGCGCCCAGTTCCCGGGCCAGGGCGTACAGTGGATGTTCAACCGGCGTACGTGCCGAGCCGAAAACGGTCACTTTACGCCGTCCCTTGAACTGCTCCAGCACACGGAAGGCGTGCTCAAGCTCGCGCAGGGTTTGCTGGGTGATCTTGGCGTTCCAGCGATTGTGGTCTTCTTGCGCCATGCGCAAGACCGTCAACATCATGTCGCGATAAATCGGAATATTCGGGCTATTGGGTGAAACCAGGTTGAGTTGCTCTTCGATCTTGCTGGTGAGATCGACGCCGATGCTCTGAAAGTGACGCACCAGAAGGTCATTCGGTTGGTAAGGCATTCAACTTCTCCTTCTACACAGAACCTTCGGCTCGAACGAGAAATTCGCCTGAGCCGCGACACCGCTTGTGTCGCTCTCAGCCCGCAAGAGGGCTGGGCACTACACCCGACTCGACCTGACCATGAAGCGTTGAAGTGGCGGTCGAGTCATCCAGACGGGTTCTGCTTATCCCTTGGATGAAAGAAACGTTCGCACGACAGGACTCTGAGTGGGCAGCCCCTTTTCTGCCCCGGACATTAAACACCAATACATTGAATCTAGACGCTTGTGGTGAGTTGCGCTGACTTGATCATGGTCCTCGAAAGTCTTCGCTGGCAATCACTTATTGCGAGTTCACAACCGAGTGTCACCGCTCGTCAGAACCTCTGTCGGACGGCCATGGCTCTGATTTACTCAGTTACAGACACAACACGACAGCATTGCGTCCAGGGCAAGGCGCAAGGCTTCAGGAGCTGTAGGGGATCATCGCGCAATGATTGGCGATCAAGTGCAAGGAGGCAGGCTATGAGCCTGGTGATTCTGGAGGTCGATGCGCAACTGTATCGATTGCTGCAGTCGGCGGCCGCGCGCAATCACGTGAGCCTTGAAGAGGAATGTCGTCGGCGTCTGGAAGGCCAAGAGTGGCGCTCGCCTTATTTGCAGGCGCTGGTGGCAGAGCTGCGCGCCGATGATGAGCAACGACGCGCAGGTTCGCACTGATTAAGCGATTACTTTTTCTTTTGCGCCGATTGCGCAGGGCAATCCGATTCCTGGTAGCTGGCCGAGCCTACAGGGCGGTTGGTTTTGTTTTCCGAAAAGTCGTAACGCATGATCGCGCCCTTGGCCATCAGCTTGCGGTAGTTTGCATTGCGGCAAACGCTGGCGCCCAGTTGCAGATAAACCACTTTCGGGTTGGCACGCATTTCGTCGGCATAGGCGGATTGCACGCTGATGTGGTCGATCAGTTGTTTGCCTTCAACCGTGTAGCCTTGGTCGAGAAGGTTCTCATTGATTTCCCGAGGTAGACCGACGTTACTTTCCGCAGCAACCTTTTCCAGCATCTTGCCCAGATTCAAGTCATTCAGGGAGGCTGCTTGAGCGCTGAAGGGCAGGGCCAGCAGAAGGGCAGCGGTGGGGACGATAAGGCGCAGCATGAAACTCTCCTGGTTCAGTGACTGGTGCTTCGACCAGCCACATGGCGGTGCGTTCAGTGGCGGCGGATTATAGGCGAGCGGGGGGTAGGCGGTACAGGTTTGGGCGAGCTGCTCTGGTAAACTGCCGCGACTTCCTGCCTTGCCGAGTGTTTTTTGTGTCGATATCCCTTCCCTGCGGATGCTGCCTGCGATGAGCGATGCAGCCCCACGTTTTGCCACGAACGCCGTAGCCCGTCTGCGCGATGAGCGAGAAGAGGAGAGCACCAAGCCTTTTCTGGCCCGCGGTTCACGGGCGCCCCGTTGCCATACGTGCCGGGTGATCGAGAGCCACTGCCTGTGTAACTGGCGTCCCCAGGTCGAATCACGGGCCGGTGTTTGCCTGATCATGACCAGGAAGGAAGTGTTCAAACCGAGCAACACCGGCTGGCTGATCGCAGACGTGGTCAGGGATAACTTTGCCTTTATCTGGTCGCGTACCGAGATCGACCCGCAATTGATCAAGCTTTTGTCCGACCCGCAATGGCAGCCTTATCTGGTCTTTCCCGGCGAATACGTTGCTCCCGAACGCGTGACTCATACCGTCGAGGCGACCAGCGAGAAGCGCCCGTTGTTCATCCTGCTGGATGCAACCTGGACCGAGGCGAGGAAGATTTTTCGGAAAAGCCCTTATTTCGACGGGTTTCCGATCCTGAGCCTGCTTCCCGAAAAGCTCTCGCGGTACCGCCTGCGAAGATCTACCCGCAGCGAACACCTGTGCACCGCGGAAGTGGCTGCGTTGTGCCTGGATCTGGCGGGGGATGTAGACGCTGCATCTGCACTGGATGCCTATTTCGATGTGTTCAGCCAGCATTACCTCGATGCCAAGCATCAGCTGGAAATGAATGTCTCGACCCCGGCCCATACAGAATTGCTGCCTTTCGTTGAACGTACAGCGCCGGTCATGTCCTGAGAGTTGCCCATACTGACAGGTAACCACAGGTTTGCGGCTTGACCACCCAGGCTTCGCTGGGCATCCTTGGCGCCGATTGGGGTGCGGACGAAGATTGAAACGCCGGTTTTATCGGCTCTTGGCGTTGAACGTGCCCTGTTGGTGCCGCTGTCTGGCGGTACCTCGAGTTGCCTTGGCGATACCTGAATGCATCAGGTCCGCCATAAAAAACAGGATCATTTGAAAAATGGCCACATACGAAATCCTGATTGCCGATGACCACCCTCTCTTTCGTAGCGCGCTGCACCAGGCCGTGACCCTGGGCCTTGGCCCCGAGGTTCGTCTGGTGGAGGTGGCGAGCATTGCCGAGCTGGAAGCTCGTCTGACCGAAAAGGCTGACTGGGATCTGGTGCTGCTGGACCTGAACATGCCGGGTGCGTACGGGTTCTCCGGGCTGGTGCTGTTGCGCGGTCAATACCCGCAGATCCCGGTGGTGATGGTTTCGGCTCAGGAAGAAGCTTCGATCATGGTGCGTTCCCGTGAATTCGGGGCCAGCGGTTTCATTCCCAAATCCAGTTCACTGGAAGTGATTCAGCAAGCCGTGCGCTCTGTGCTGGATGGCGATGTCTTCTGGCCGCCGCAGGCATTTGAAGCGGTCAGCGTTTCGGACGAGGCCAAGGCTGCCAGCGAAGGCTTGGCCAGTCTGACGCCACAGCAGTTCCGTGTATTGACCATGGTCTGCGAAGGTCTGCTGAACAAGCAGATTGCCTACGAGTTGAGTGTGTCGGAGGCGACGATCAAGGCGCACGTGACGGCGATCTTCCGCAAGTTGGGGGTGCGTACCCGGACTCAGGCGGCGTTGTTGTTGCAACAACTTGAGTCAATTTCGAGCCACTAATGGCGCTTTCATTCACGCTTTTTTAACTTCTGTTGATCTAGCTTTTCTACTTCTTCTGGTTCAGTTGCCTACTTTATGTCGCCTTTCAAAGGTCAAACCGGTCTCAAGCGCATTCTCAATGCAGGTGGTTATTCTCTCGACGGCCTGCGTGCAGCCTTCACTGGCGAAGCCGCTTTCCGTCAACTGGTGCTGCTCAATGTCGTCCTGATTCCGCTGGCGTTTGTGCTGAACGTCAGCCACGTCGAGCGAGCCTTGCTGATTGCCGTCTGCATGCTGGCGCTGATTGTCGAGTTGCTCAATTCGGCCGTGGAAGCGGCAATTGACCGGATTTCCCTCGAGCGGCACCCGTTGTCGAAAAATGCCAAGGACATGGGCAGCGCTGCTCAGTTAATGGCCCTGAGCATGATCGTGATGGTGTGGGCGGTGATTCTGCTCTGACAAAACTGCCTGCGCGTCGACCAGACTGCGTTAAAAACAGGCTCGGACGAACGGAGTGAGAACATCCGAAGGACGGCCCGAAGGGGCCGCGCAGCGGATAATGCT
Source organism: Pseudomonas sp. CVAP#3 (assembly GCF_018986375.1). Classification (NCBI taxonomy): domain Bacteria; kingdom Pseudomonadati; phylum Pseudomonadota; class Gammaproteobacteria; order Pseudomonadales; family Pseudomonadaceae; genus Pseudomonas; species Pseudomonas sp. CVAP#3. The sequence continues at coordinate 222,086 of NZ_JAHMSC010000001.1, read as the reverse complement.
CATTTAGGTGCCTAAAGTCGCGTGCGACCCCAGCCGTTCCTCGCCTGTTTTTGCCTTGCCTGATCGCCGCTCGGCGAGTTTTCACCCTAGGCAATCGTCGGTAGAACGATCTCGTCGCTGCGCTGAACCCCGGCGGTGAAAGCGCGGCACAGGTCGAGAAACTCGCGCATGGCTGACGTCTGATATTTCTGTTTGTGCCAGATGAAATAAAACTGCCGCGCCAGATCCAGATCCGGTGTTTCCACCGCCACCAGACTGCCGCGGCGGAACGCGTCGCGTAGCGCCAACCGCGAAATACAGCCAATTCCCAAGCCGGATTCCACTGCGCGCTTGATCGCTTCGGTGTGTTCCAGCTCAAGCCGGATATTCAAGGCGCTTCGGTGATGACGCATGGCCTGGTCAAAGGTCAGGCGCGTGCCGGAGCCTTGTTCGCGAAGGATCCACGCCTCGTGCGTCAGCTCCTCCATGCTGGCCTGGCCACGGGCGGCCAGCGGATGTTGCGGGGCGCAAAACACCACCAGTTCATCCTCGACCCAGCTTTGTACCTCGATGTCCGGGTGGCTGCAGTCGCCTTCGATTAGACCCAGATCAATTTCATAGTGGGCGACTTGTTGCACGATATTGGCAGTGTTCTGCACATGCAGCTTCACCTGGCTTTCCGGATGACGCTGCATGAAGCTGCCGATCAGTAAGGTCGCCAGGTAGTTGCCGATGGTGAGGGTGGCGCCGACCGCCAGCGAGCCGAAACCGGACTTGCCGTTGAGCAGGTCTTCGATTTCCTTGGCCTGGTCGAGCAAGGCCACCGCTTGCGGCAGCAGTTGTTTGCCCATGGCGTTGAGGCTCAGCCGCTTGCCGGCGCGGTCGAACAGTTGGCAGCTGGATTGGCGCTCGAGTTCGGTGATCGAGGTGCTGGCCGCCGATTGCGAAAGGTTGAGCAGGCCGGCAGCACGAGACACACTCTCTTGCTGAGCGACGGCGACGAAGACTTGAAGTTGACGTAGAGTAAATCGCATATCTATATAACCGATAACCCTTATCTTAATAATCCAGTTAACAGATATTGTCGCTGCCATTAGAATGCGATGCAATTGCGCAGCGCTCTCTTGGCGCAGAGCATGCGCAGACAAAATCTCCAGGAGTCCCCCGTACATGAGCAACATGAACCACGAGCGTGTCCTCAGTGTTCACCACTGGAACGACACTCTGTTCAGCTTCAAGTGCACCCGCGATCCGGGCCTGCGCTTCGAGAACGGCCAGTTCGTGATGATCGGCCTGCAACAGCCCAATGGCCGCCCGCTTATGCGCGCTTACTCGATTGCCAGCCCGAACTGGGAAGAGCATCTGGAGTTCTTCAGCATCAAGGTTCCCGATGGTCCGCTGACTTCCCAGTTGCAACATCTGAAGGAAGGCGACGAGATCATCATCAGCAAAAAACCGACCGGCACCCTGGTGCTGGACGATTTGAAGCCTGGTAAACATCTGTACCTGCTCAGCACCGGCACTGGTCTGGCGCCGTTCATGAGCGTCATCCAGGATCCGGAAACCTACGAGCGTTTCGAAAAAGTGATCCTGTGCCACGGCGTACGTTACGTCAACGAAGTCGCTTACCGCGAGTTCATCACCGAGCACCTGCCGCAGAACGAATTCTTCGGCGAGGCCCTGCGTGACAAGTTGATCTACTACCCGACCGTGACTCGCGAGCCGTTCGAAAACGAAGGTCGTCTGACCGACCTGATGCGCAGCGGCAAGCTGTTCAGCGACATCGGCCTGCCGCCGATCAATCCTGAAGACGACCGTGCCATGCTCTGCGGCAGCCCAAGCATGCTCGACGAAACCAGCGAAGTACTCAACAGCTTCGGCCTGAAAGTTTCGCCGCGTATGCGTGAGCCGGGTGACTACCTGATCGAGCGCGCGTTCGTCGAGAAGTAAGCAGACGCATCATTGAAAAGCCCGCGCTGCCTTTCCAGGCAACGCGGGCTTTTTTTATGGCGCCGTTTTTGTAGGAGCTGCCGCAGGCTGCGATCTTTTGATCTTCTGCCCGCCAGCAAAAAGATCGCAGCCTGCGGCAGCTTCTACGATTGGGGCGCGACCGGGATGACTTCGAGGACGCGAATCAGCCCGGCTTCCGGGTAATGCCAGCGCACGTCCAGATCCCAGAACTGGGCGCCGTATTCGCGTTCGGGTGCAGGCGTCTGGTAAGCCGGGCGTGGGTCTTGCGCCAGGCATTGCTCGATCAGCTCGACCAAGGGCTCATCAAGGCGCTGGGCGTGGGTATGAGCCTGTTGCAATGCAGCATCCGCCCACTGCACCGGAATCAGCTGCGGCGCGGCGCTGGCGATCTCGTTGGACGCACCCGGGATGATATCGGCGTAGGGCACGTAGGGTTTGATATCGAGAATCGGCGTACCGTCCAGCAGGTCAATGCCGGAGATCCACAGGCGATTGGCTTCAACCTTGTCCAGCTTGACCACCGATTGACCAATGCCATTGGGTCGATGGGTCGCGCGCGTCGCGAACACGCCCATAGACTTGTTGCCGCCCAGGCGCGGTGGGCGGACTTTGAGTCGCGGCTTGTCTTCCAGTGCCTGATGGAACAGGAACAGCAGCCAGACATGGCTGACCTGCTCCAGGCCTTGCACCGCATCACCCTGATCGAACGGTGCCACCAACTCCAGAATGCCGCGAGCGGCCGGAGCCAGTTGTGGCTGACGCGGAATGGCGAACTTCTCCTTGAAGCAGGAGCGCACAAAGCCGATCGGGGAAACGCTGTAGGTCATGGTGTGGAGTCGAGACGGGAAAGAGGTGGGCATGATAACCCACGCTGCCTCTGTGGCGAGGGAGCTTGCTCCCGCTGGGGTGCGAAGCGCCCCCAAAACCTGTGACCGAGTCCTTCCCGATCAATTAAGGTGCCAATTTTACGGCTGCTGCGCAGCCGAACGGGAGCAAGCTCCCTCGCCACAAGAGCGTCAGAGGCTGAACCCGCCATCCAGTGGAATGATGTTCCCGGTCATGTAGGCCCCGGCGGTACTCGCCAGACTGATGGCCAGTGCGGCCATTTCTTCTTCGCGGCCCCAGCGTTTCATCGGGATCAGTGCCGTGTCTTCGGCCAGCGCCTGTTCATCGTTGCCGATGTGCTGGGTCATTTTGCTCGGGAAGCGCCCGGGGGCGATAACGTTGACATTGATGTGCTGGCCGACCAGTTCGCGGGCAAGAATTCGCGACAGTTGATGTAAGGCCGCCTTGCTCGGGCCGTAGGCATACGCCTGTTCGCCGAAGGACGAAATCCCGGCCACCGAACCGATATTGATGATCCGCGCTGGATTGGCGGCCGAGCCAGCCTTGCGCAACAGCGGCAGCAATTGCTGGATGCAGTTGAACACCGAGGTCACGTTGAGCTGCATGACTTTCTCCCAGCCCTTGACCGGGTAGCTTTCCAGCGGTGCGCCCCAGGTGGTGCCGGCGTTGTTCACCAGAATATCCAGATGGCCGATCTGTTCGCCCAAGTGAGCGGCCAATTGCTGGACAGCTTCTTCATGGGCCAGGTTCGCAGCCACCCCGTGGCAAACCCCGAAGGCGCTCAGTTCCTCTGCGGTTTGTTGGCAGGCTTGCGCATCGCGGGCACACACGTAAACGGTAGCGCCAGCCTCGACGAAAGCTTTGGCGATCATTTTGCCGATACCACGGGTGCCGCCGGTCACCAGGGCGGTGCGGCCTTGCAGGGAAAAATATGGATGCATGGCGAATCCTGAGCGCTGTAGGGGAGTGCTTACCCTAGTCGTCAGGAGCAAGAAGCGGAGCCACTATTGTCGAGCGGAATGGACGTTCATGCGTACCTGCGGTGACCGAGGCGGTCACCGCAAGTCAGGGGATCAGCCGCGAACGCGCAGGGTCAGGCCCTTGAGGAAGTTGCGCAGCAACTGGTCGCCGCATGGGCGGTAGTTGGTGTGGCCGAACTTGCGGAACAGTGCGCTCAGCTCAGGCTTGGAGACCGGGAATTCGGCGGCCTTGAGGATCGCGTGCATGTCGTCTTCTTTCAGTTCGAAGGCCACGCGCAGTTTCTTCAGGATGATGTTGTTGGTGACTGGCAGCTCGATCGGCTGCGGCGGACGGCTTTCGTCCTTACCGCGCTTGAAGAACACCAGGCCATCGAGGAAGTGCGCCATGACCTCGTCCGGGCAACGTACGAAGCCTTCTTCGTCTTCTTCTTTCTTGTCGAGGTACGTCACCAGGTCGGGCAGGGTGACATCCATGCCGCCGAGCTTGATGATCTCGATGACTTTTTTGTCGCTGATGTCGAGCATGTAGCGCACGCTGCGCAGTACGTCGTTATGAATCATGTGTGCAGTCCTGATCATTCAGCTGTGGGCGTTGCCGTTAACGGCGACGCCGAAATGTGTGGCGGCCTTAGAATTTCTCTTTGGCAGACAGATAGCGCCATTGGCCCAGCGGCACTTTGCCGATGGAAACACCGCCGATACGGATGCGGCGGATGGCGACGACCTTGAGGCCGACAGCCTGGCAGAGCAGGGCGATGATCCCCGGTTGCGGGTTTTTCATCGCGAAGCGCAGGCGATTTTCGTTCTGCCAACTGGCTTTGACCGCTGGCAGTTCCTTGCCTTTGTACGACAGGCCGTGGGTCAGGCGGTTGAGCCCGTGAGCGACCATGTCACCTTCGACCTCGACCACATACTCTTGCTCGATCTTGCTGGCATCGGCAGTGAGTTTGCGCAGGATCTTCCAGTCCTGGGTGAACACCAGCAGCCCGCTGGCGTTGGCCTGCAGGTCGGCGCTGGCGGTCAGGCGCAGGAAGTGGCCCTTGAGCGGACGTTTGCTGAAGCGGTGTTCTTCGCTCAGGGTCTCGGGGCCGATCAGTTGCAGCGCGGTCTCGGCATCCATGCCCGCTGGCGCGTGCAGCAGGATGGTTACCGGTTCCGGTGCGGTGGCCTTGGCTTCGGGGTCGAGTTCGACTTTCTGGGTGTCGACCTTGAACTGCGGCTCATCGATGACTTCGCCGTCCACGGTGACCCAGCCGCCCTCAATGAACAGCTCAGCCTCCCGACGGGAGCAGCCGACGAGCTCGATGAGGCGTTTGGAGAGACGAATCGGGTCAGTCATGACAGGGGCCGTTACAAAAGGGGGGAGGCATTGTACCTGCCTCGCGCCGGTTAATCGCGGGTCCATTTGCCTTGTGTGGCTTTTAGCCGCGCCGGGCCTGTTGATTGGCCTGCTTCAAACGCATGTGCAGCAGCGGATATGGCTGGCCCATGCCATCGACCTCCGAGCGTCCGATGACTTCGAAACCCTGTTTGAAATAAAACCCCAAGGCTTGCGGGTTTTGTTCGTTGACGTCCAGTTCATCGGCGTTGAGGTGCTCCATGGCGTAGTGCAGCAGTTGTTTGCCCAGGCCCTCGCCGCGATGTTCGGGGGCGATAAAGAGCATTTCGATCTTGCCTGCCGCAACGCCGGCGAACCCGGTGATGTGCTGGTGCCGGTCGCGGGTACAGATCAGCATGACGGCATCCAGATAGCGGGTAAGCACCAGGTTTTTCAGCCGCTCGATGTAACTGTCCGGTAAAAAATCATGTGTGGCGCGGACCGACGCCTCCCAGACCCGGGTCAGTTCTTCATAGTCGCTGTGTTTCGGTGTGTGGATGACCGAATGATGGCGCATGCCCGCCTGCCCCTTGTGCCGTGAGTGAGGTTGAATCCTCTTGCTGAACAATACGATAGACGTAAAAAAGCCCCGCATCTCGCGAAGAGAGCGGGGCTTTTCATATTTTTTTCGTTTAGATCTGTTCAGCCCACAGGTCGTATTCGTCGGCGTCGGTCACTTTGCACCAGACCTTGTCGCCTGGCTTGAGGTTGCTGCCGTTGTCGATGAATACGTTGCCGTCGATTTCCGGGGCGTCGAAGAAGCAACGGCCGACCGCGCCTTGCTCGTCGACTTCATCGACCAGCACTTCGATTTCACGGCCGATGCGCATTTGCAGGCGCGCCGAGCTGATGGCCTGCTGGTGCGCCATGAAGCGATCCCAGCGGTCTTGCTTGACCTCATCCGCAACGATCTCCAGGTCCAGATCGTTGGCCGGGGCGCCTTCAACCGGCGAGTACTGGAAGCAGCCGACGCGGTCGAGCTGGGCTTCGGTCAGCCAGTTCAGCAGGTACTGGAAGTCTTCTTCGGTTTCGCCGGGGAAGCCGACGATGAAGGTCGAACGGATGATCAGGTCCGGGCAGATCTCGCGCCAGTTCTTGATGCGCGCCAGGGTCTTGTCTTCAAACGCTGGACGTTTCATCGCCTTGAGCACTTTCGGGCTGGCGTGCTGGAACGGGATGTCCAGGTACGGCAGGATTTTCCCGGCGGCCATCAGCGGGATCAGCTCATCGACATGCGGGTACGGGTAAACGTAGTGCAGACGAACCCAGACGCCAAGGGTGCTGAGCGCTTCGCAAAGTTCGGTCATGCGGGTTTTCACCGGCGCGCCGTTCCAGAAGCCGGTGCGGTACTTGACGTCAACGCCGTAGGCGCTGGTGTCCTGGGAAATCACCAGCAGCTCTTTGACGCCGGATTTGACCAGGCGCTGGGCTTCGTCGAGCACATCGCCCACCGGACGGCTGACCAGTTTGCCGCGCATCGACGGGATGATGCAGAAGCTGCAGCTGTGGTTGCAGCCTTCGGAAATCTTCAGGTAGGCGTAGTGACGCGGTGTCAGCTTGATGCCTTGCGGCGGCACCAGGTCGATCAGCGGGTTGTGATCCTTGCGCGGTGGCACGACGTCGTGCACGGCGTTGACCACTTGCTCGTACTGCTGCGGACCGGTGACGGCCAGCACGCTCGGGTGTACGTTGCGGATGTTGCCTTCTTCGACACCCATGCAGCCGGTGACGATGACCTTGCCGTTTTCCTTGATGGCTTCGCCGATCACTTCAAGGGATTCGGCCTTGGCCGAGTCGATGAAGCCGCAGGTGTTGACCACCACGACATCGGCGTCCTGATAGGTGGACACGACGTCATAGCCTTCCATGCGCAGTTGGGTGAGGATGCGCTCGGAGTCGACCAGTGCTTTCGGGCAACCCAGGGATACGAAACCAACTTTAGGGTTGGCCGGCGTTGTGGTGGACATGTCTAACCTCGGTGTTTTGTGACGCCTCCAGCCGACAACGGCAAGGCGACAGACGGGCGCTTGACGCGCCTCTGATCAAAAAGTGCGCAATTCTAGCGGTGGTCAGCGTACTTGACCAGCTTTATGGAGGGAAATACGACGAGTGCTGCGCTATGCTTCGCGCCGTTACACCCAGGCGTATTTTTTCAGTCAATAAATCGCCTGTATCAATAAGTAAAACAGCGCATGCTGCACGGCAGTCTGCGCAGATTGGCAAAGCGCAGGCACTTGTTCGTGTCGCGCTTTTTACATGAAGCCCCGGTCTTGGTGGCAGGAGTGGTTGATGGGTCAGGCAAGTAGTCAGGCAGTAGGCTCAGCGCATTCCGGGGCAGCAAAGCCCTTGGGAATGTTGGTGGCGGCGGTCGGGGTGGTTTATGGCGATATCGGTACCAGCCCGCTCTATACCCTCAAAGAGGTGTTTACCGGCGGCTATGGGGTGCAAGCCAACCATGACGGAGTATTCGGGATTCTGGCGCTGATTTTCTGGTCGCTGATCTGGGTCGTCTCAATCAAGTACGTGTTGTTCATTCTGCGTGCCGACAACCAGGGCGAAGGCGGGATCATGGCCCTGACCGCGCTGGCGCGGCGAGCCTCGGCATCGTATCCGCGGCTGCAATCGGTGCTGGTGATCCTCGGTCTGATCGGCGCTGCGTTGTTCTACGGCGACAGCATGATCACCCCGGCGATTTCCGTATTGTCGGCGGTGGAAGGTCTGGAGCTGGCATTCGAGGGCCTCGAACGCTGGGTCGTGCCGTTGTCGCTGATCGTACTGGTGGGGTTGTTCCTGATTCAGAAACACGGCACTGACCGCATCGGCAAGTTGTTCGGTCCGGTGATGGTGTTGTGGTTCGTGGTGCTCGGTGTCATGGGAGCGCTTGGCATTTCCCGGTATCCAGAAGTGTTGCAAGCGCTGAATCCGATCTGGGGTGTGCGCTTTTTCGAGGTTCATCCTGGCATAGGTATCGCGATCCTTGGCGCGGTGGTGCTGTCGTTGACCGGTGCTGAAGCGTTGTATGCGGACATGGGCCACTTTGGTCGCAAGCCGATTGCCCGTGCCTGGTTCGCGTTGGTGCTGCCGGCGCTGGTGCTCAACTACTTTGGCCAGGGCGCCTTGCTGCTGGAAAACCCGGATGCCGCGCGTAACCCGTTCTATCTGCTGGCACCGGGCTGGGCATTGATTCCCTTGGTGGTGTTGTCGACGCTGGCAACGGTGATCGCTTCCCAGGCGGTGATTTCCGGTGCGTTCTCCCTGACCCGTCAGGCGATTCAACTCGGTTACATTCCACGCATGCACGTTCAGCACACCTCAAGCGCCGAGCAAGGCCAGATTTATATCGGGGCGGTGAACTGGACGCTGATGGTCGGTGTGATCCTGCTGGTAATCGGCTTCGGGTCGTCCAACGCGCTCGCCTCGGCCTACGGCGTGGCGGTGACCGGGACCATGTTGATCACCAGCATTCTGGTGGCGGCGGTGATGTTGCTGTTGTGGAAATGGTCGCCGATCCTGACAGTGCCGATCCTGGTCGGCTTCCTGCTGGTGGACGGGCTGTACTTCGCTGCCAACGTGCCTAAAATCGTGCAGGGCGGTGCCTTCCCGGTATTGGCGGGGATTGTGCTGTTTATCCTCATGACCACCTGGAAGCGCGGTAAAGAGCTGCTGGTGGATCGACTGGATGAGGGCGGTCTGCCGTTGCCGATTTTCATCAGCAGTATTCGCGTGCAGCCACCTCACCGGGTCCAGGGTACGGCAGTGTTCCTGACTGCGCGGCCGGATGCGGTGCCCCATGCGTTGTTGCACAACTTGCTGCACAACCAGGTGCTGCATGAGCAGGTGGTGTTGCTGACGGTGGTTTACGAGGACATTCCGCGAGTGCCGACACAGCGACGGTTTGAGGTCGACTCCTACGGTGAGGGCTTCTACCGGGTGATCCTGCACTTCGGCTTTACGGACGAACCGGATGTGCCGCAAGCGCTGAAGCTGTGCCATCTCGATGAGCTGGACTTCAGCCCGATGCGTACGACGTACTTCCTCAGCCGGGAAACGGTCATCACCTCCAAGCTTGTCGGCATGGCTCGCTGGCGTGAGGCGTTGTTCGCCTTCATGCTGAAAAACGCCAACGGCAACTTGCGGTTCTTCAAGTTGCCGGTGAACCGGGTGATTGAGCTGGGTACACAGGTAGAAATGTAAGCCTCACAAAAAGCCCCCGTTGCCAGTTTGGTAACGGGGGCTTTTTCGTCTCTGTGCCTTTAGTTGCTTTCAGGCCGCGGGTCTTCGGATTTGGTCTTTGTCCGGGCAGGTCGCGGGGTCAGGACCTTTACCACATCATCAATCACCGCCTTACTCATTGCCGTCAGATAATGCGCGGCCCAGGCATGGCGGTCGGTGTCTTTTGCGAAGGCGGCATCCTGAGCAAATGATCTGGCGAGAAACAGCAGATCGGAAGCCTGTGACAATGCATCAACGATGGGAACACCGGCGCGGACGTTGAATAAGGCCTGGTCCGAGCAGTAGATGAGAGGGGTCAAGCCGATGGTTTTCAGTTCTGAAGGTGAGGACGTATCTACTTTGGTCATGTGTAATTCCTAATTTGAGGGAGCTGTCACATTCGTTTCCAAGCGAATGGGTGACGGCTGTGCGCAGGTTGGAAAACCGGAAAATTAGGAAACCGGCACGTCCGAAGACGTCCCGCGCACAGCCGCCATGACTCAAGAGCGCAGGCTAAGAAGCCTTTGCAATCGTGAAGGGTACGCTGTTGTAGCTAATTTCGACGGGTTTCCAAGCCCGATCGCTGAATGGTCAGCGACGTCCGGAGAGTATCCCGTCGAAGAAAAGCGCAACAAGGCATCAAAGTGCCCATATACGAGATTCGGAGTTTGCCTACAACGTCTGCGGGCGTCATCCGATATTGCGGCACCTTAAGTAAACGAAAGTAAACGCGGCGAGCGATTTACAAGTCGTTGGGTGCTTGAGCAGTTGTTTTTCCAGCGATAGTGCGTTGACTGTTCATTTGGCCTCGGTTAGCGACTGTCCTTGGTCCTGGGACTGAGGACAGTGCTCACAAAAAAGCCCCCGCTACCTTGCTGCAACGGGGGCTTCTGGTTGAGCTCGGCTCAGGTCACTGTTCTGCGACCTTGTCCTTGGCCTGACGCTTCACGATCGCATCGACCAGGCGTTTGGCCAGGGCCGGGTAGTTCTCGTCGAAGTGGTGGCCGCCCGGCAGCTTCAAGGCTTCACCAACAGCGGTCTTGTCGGTGCAGCCACTCTCGGCAATTTCTTCTGCGCCGTAGATGCACAACACCTTGTCAGCCGGCAGCTTGGCCATTTCCGGGCCGGTGGCGGCCTCTTTGCCGGCATTGCCGAGCCAGCCTTCGACCTGGATTTCGAAGCTGCCGGTGCGGGCAAAGGCCAGCAGGATGATTGCATCGACCCGCTGCTGTTCGCTTTCCGGCATGCGGTTGTAGATCGCCGGCAAGACGTCGGCACCGAACGAGTAGCCCGTCAGGATGAAGCGTTTGGTGCCCCACTTCTGACGGTAGTGCTGCATCAGTTCGGTAAGGTCAACGGCGCTTTGCTCAGGGCTCTTGTGCTGCCAGTAGTAGCGCAGGGTGTCGATGCCGACCACCGGGTAACCGATCTTCGCCATTTCACCGGCTACGTCACGGTCCAGGTCACGCCAGCCGCCGTCACCGGAAAGGAACAGGGTGACGGTGTCCTTGGCTTGGCCGGCGGGCACTTCGACCACCGGAATGTTCAGGCCGCCATTGCCCTTGTCGGCGCCGACGAGGATCTTGCGCAGTTCGTTGTTGAGGACTTGCGGCAGGTTGATGTCGTAGTCGCTGATGCTGGTTTCGGCATTGGGTTGATCGCGCACGAAACCGGCGCTGGTGTCGTCCGGGTTATCGTTCCATGCGACCAGCCAGCGACCGTGAGCTGCGCTTTTTGGCAGCTGTTGTGTGCAGCCGGGTTTTTCCAGCGCCAGGTCTACTGAAACGGCCTGTGACTTGTCGTCCTTCTGCTCGGCCAGCCAGCGCCAGGCCAGGATAGCGCCAGGGCCGATACCGCTGACCAGGGTCGCTGGGCCTTTGAGCTGCTGGAAGGCCGCCTGCAGGGCATTACCTTGCTGCGTGCAGTCGGTGGGCAGGACCACTTGAACGATTTGCGCGGCACCGCCACGGCTCAGGGTCATCAGTTGCTTGTCGCTGAGCTTCTGATCTTCGTTCACCGCGACGACCACCTGGGCGCGCGGCGTGGTGCCGGGAATGACCCGGGTCATTGCCGGGCCATCAACGGGCGTCAGCAGTTCCAGGGTGGGCTCGGGTGCCGGGCGGTTCCAGTACCAGTAACCGCCACCGAGGATCACAGCCAGCACCACCAGAGTGGCCAATACATACCGCCAGGAGCGTTGAATCATCAGCGTTTCACCAATCCAGTCAAGCCGCCCGCAATCAGGGCGGCGGTATCGGCCAGCGCCACCAGCGGATCGAGTCCGGCGGGCACGGCCATGTAACGTGGTTCCCAGTCAGGCTGGAATTTGTCTTTGAAGCGGCGCAGCCCCTGGAAGTTATAGAGCTGCTCGCCACGGCGAAACACCATCGAGCCGAGGCGTTGGGTCAGTGGCGCGCCACGACGGGGTTGCAGGCCCGACAGCGGCACCATGCCCAGACTGAAGCGTGCATATCCATGATTTTTATAATGTTGAATCAGGCCGACCATCATGAACTCCATGGTCAGCTTGGGCGCATCCGGGTGTGCACGCATCAGGTCGAGGCTGGCCAGGTCGTGGCTATACGTCTCGAGCAGGTTGGCGAATGCCACCGGGCGACCTTCAAAGTGAATGATCGCAATACGGAAGTGCTTGAGGTAATCGTCGCTGAAGCGGCCGAGAGAGAAGCCTTTTTCGCGAACGTTCTTGCCGGTCAGCCAGGCATCGGAAATGACCTTCAGCTCTTCCATGGGGGCATGACCCGGTTCGTGGATTTCCAGCGACAGGCCATCGCGGGTGCCACGGTTCCAGGTGTAGCGCAGGTCCTTCATCTCTTTGCCCTTGGCCTCGAGATCAAAACGATGCAGGTCAACCCGGGCTTCTTCGCCCAGTTTGATCGCGGTCAGGCCGATGTCCATGTAGTACGGCAGGTTTTCGGCGCGTACCTGATAGAACACCGGACGGGCGTGATGAAGGTCGCAGAGGTCGCGGAACTGCCAGATCATTTCCGCGCGTTGCTGGGTCGGGCCGATCGGGTCGTACAGGGCCACCAGACTGCGGCCACGACGCGCATACATCAAGAACGCTTCGTCGTTAGGGTGAAACAGTAGCGCCTTGTCACCGGTCAGTGCGAGGCCGCCGTCCGGTTGCGACGAGGCCATCAGGATCTTCAGCGCCTTATCCAGCTCTGCGGCGTCGGGCTGATGAATCACCGGGCGCGCGGTGCGCAGCAGCCAGGTCAGAGACACCACTACCAGCAGAACGGCCGCACCAAGCAACGAGCGCAGGCCGCGCGGGGCATCGGAATCCAGGGTGAACTGCCACCACAGTTGATGGCTGTACGGCACATCCTGATAGGCGAACAGCAGGAGCCAGATCGAGGCGCCCAGCACGCACAGGCTGGCCACCAGGTACAGCGGCGAGAACGGCACTTCGGTCAAGCGGCTAGGGCGGTAGAAAGAGCGACGGAAGATCGCCAGCAGACTGGCGGTCAGGATCATCAGGCAGGCTTCTTCCCAGTCGAACCCTTTGAGCAGCGAGAGTACCGCACCGATCATCAGCAAGATGGTGGTCAGCATCCAGGCGGCCGAGAGGCGCCGACGCAGGCCTTGAGCCAGCAGCAGGCAGAGCACGCCGATCAGGCTGGCACCGAAGTGCGAAGCATCGACCAGGCGATGGGGGATCAGGAACCCGATGTGTTCCAGACGGGTGTCGATTTCCGGTGTCGCACCGGAGAACAGCAACACCACGCCAGACAGGAACACCAGGATCGCCAGTACCGGCGCGGCCATGCCCGAGGCGGCGCGCAGCGATTGACGGGTGTTGAACAGGCGCTGTGCTTCATTGATCAGCAGCAGGACGCAAGCGACCAATAGCGGCAGAACCACATAGATCAGGCGATACAGCAGCAGGGCGGCGGCCAGTGGCGCAGCGCCGAGTTTGTCGGCGAAGGCCGCCAGCAGAATCGCTTCGAATACCCCGACGCCACCCGGTACGTGGCTGAGCACGCCAGCGGCCAGGGCCAGCAGATAGACCAACAGGAAGGCGCCGAACGGTGGCGCTTCCGGCAGCAGCAGGTACAGCACGGTCGCGGCGGCTGCCACGTCCAGTGCGGTAATCACCAGTTGCAGGAAGGTCAGGCGACGACCCGGAAGGCGTAGCGTGCGTCGTCCGATGCGAACCAGCAGGTTGTCGGTATACGGTTGTTCTGGCAGGCGGCGGCGGTACAGGCCGATGGCCAATACCGAGCAGAGCAGCAACACGGCAATCGCAATGGCGCCCAGCAACGGCTGTGACAAGTGCAGCGCGGTGGAAGCGGCGGGCAGGTTGCTGAGTGTCGCCAGGGCTGCGAGCGGCGGCAAAGCGCAGCCCAATGACAGACTGGCAAACAGCGTCATGTGGGCGACTTCCGACGCCCCGAGCCCGTGACGTGCGTACAGACGATAACGCACCGAACCACCGGACAGCAGCGAAAGGCCAATGGCGTTACCAATGGCGAATGCGGTGAAACCACCCAGAATCATGGTGCGCGGCGGCAAGCTCACGCCAGCATAGCGCGTGGCCGACCATTCATAGCCGAGCAGTATGATGAAGCCGGCAATGGTTGCGGCCAATGCGCCGAGCAGGGCCGGCTTCGGCACTTCCAGAATCGAGTCGTGCAGGGCGTAGAGATCGAGTTCGCTTAACAGATGGCGACAGGCAATCAGCGCGATAGCGAACAATAGCAACGTAACCGCCAGGCCAATGGGCTGTCGGTACTTGCTGACCAGATCCAGCCAGTGCAGACGAGTGGCCATGATCGGTTGTGTCGCTGTGACGGTGTCTTGTGAATCAGACGAGTTGGCGCGCATCAATCACCTCTTGGATTGTGCGCGACAGGATGGGGGTATCCAGCCAAGTTACCAATCCCTGTAGAAAAAAATAATCACAAATATTAACGCGTATCACCGAGCATCGGGGATTACGCACATTCAATCGTAGAGAGGCTTGCCTGCGACTCAGCATAGCCTGATCTGGTGGACTCCGAAGAGCGCCAAAGGTTCGTCATACATTGCCAGATCATTGTTGCGAAAGGACTTTTCTGCAGATACAAAAAAGGCCGCTCTTTCGAGCAGCCTTTTTTGATGTTTGGTTGCGGGAGCCGGATTTGAACCGACGACCTTCGGGTTATGAGCCCGACGAGCTACCAGACTGCTCCATCCCGCGTCTGTGTGGCGGCATTCTACAGGCGATCGCCTGAGTGTCAACCGTTAATAGTACGCTGGGTCAAATTAACGTTAATTAGCTTCAAGCGATTGCTGCGCTCAGGTTAAGTATAAGAAGCGCAAAGGGTTTTTTCCTGGCTCTGGCGACAAGAGGGAAGGAGGGGGGGGGGCGAAAAACACGCGCGCACAAAAAAGGCCACTCTTTCGAGTAGCCTTTTTTGATGTTTGGTTGCGGGAGCCGGATTTGAACCGACGACCTTCGGGTTATGAGCCCGACGAGCTACCAGACTGCTCCATCCCGCGTCTGTGTGTCGGCATTCTACAGAGGATCGCCGTGCTGTCAATTGCTAATTGAGAAAAAACTCTTCTCGTTCAATCGCTTAGCGTATCAAGCAGGAGGTCGGACAGGGCTTGAGGGCTTGTGGCATAAGGCTTTCAGCTCTATTGGCGGGTTAATTTCGATTGAGAAAATAAATCCAGTGCAGGCATTTTCTTCTGCTACCAGAGAAGAAATCAGGCGCTGGTGCTATATACAGTTGTCAGTGAGATACTGGCGATCCGGCTCGCCGTAGTCCTTTTTCCTTCATTGAACACCGCCTTATATGACGCAGCGCAAAATCATCCACGTCGATTGTGACTGCTTCTATGCCGCCATCGAGATGCGTGACGACCCGACTCTGGCGAGCAAGCCGCTGGCGGTGGGTGGCTCGGCGGATCATCGCGGGGTTATCGCGACGTGCAACTATGAGGCGCGGGCTTACGGGGTGCGCTCGGCCATGTCCTCACGGCACGCCTTGAAACTGTGCCCGGACCTGGTCATCGTCAAGCCGCGAATGGATGCCTATAGAGAGGCGTCGAAAGAGATTCAGGCGATTTTTCGTGATTACACCGACCTGATCGAGCCACTGTCGCTGGATGAGGCGTATCTCGACGTGTCGGAAAGTGCCCATTTCGCTGGCAGTGCCACGCGAATTGCCCAGGACATTCGGCGCCGGGTCTCCAATCAGTTGCATATCACCGTCTCGGCGGGTGTGGCGCCGAACAAGTTTCTCGCGAAGATCGCCAGTGACTGGAAAAAGCCCAACGGATTGTTTGTGATCACGCCGGATCAGGTCGAGGACTTTGTCTCGCAGTTGCCGGTGAGCAAACTGCATGGTGTCGGCAAAGTCACTGCCGACAAGCTGGCGAAGCTCGGTATTGCCGATTGCCTGCAGTTGCGTGACTGGAACAAATTGGCGTTGGTGCGTGAATTTGGCAGTTTTGGCGAGCGTCTGTGGAGTCTGGCGCGTGGGATCGATGATCGGCAGGTGCAGAACGACAGTCGCCGGCAGTCGGTGAGTGTCGAAAATACCTACGATGTGGATCTGCCGGATCTGGTCAGTTGCCTGGATAAACTACCGGACCTGCTGGAAACCCTGAACGGGCGTATGGCGCGGATCGATAGCAGCTACCGGCCGGGCAAGCCGTTCGTCAAAGTGAAGTTCCATGATTTTACCCAGACGACACTGGAGCAGGCCGGGGCAGGGCGTGATCTGGGTAGCTATCAGTTGTTGCTGACTCAGGCGTTCAATCGGGGTGGCAAACCCGTGCGTTTGCTGGGGATTGGCGTGCGCTTGCAGGATCTGCGTGGCGGCTTTGAGCAGTTGGATCTGTTTGAGCGGTAGGGTCCCATCGCGGGCAAGCCTTGCTCCTACAGAGCCAGACGCTGTGTGTAGGAGCAAGGCTTGCCCGCGATGCATTTAAGCTTTAATTCGGTCCTGGATCCGCCACCAAACGCCCGGCATCCTTGGTCAGCGACTTGAGGAACTCGCTTTGCAACTCGGGATCGTTGCGGGTCAGTTCGATCAGGCTTTGTTCCAGCTCGCTGGCTTCTTCTTCCAGGCCTAGCTCCGACAGGCGTTTGACCCGGTGTACCCACTGGCTCACTTCGTCGTCTTCGAGGTCGTCGTAAATCAGCGTATGAGCTTCCAGCAGCTTGCTGCGCAAGGTGCTGCTGATCGTCAGGGACGAGTCGGTGTGCACATCGTCCTGAGCATCTTCAACAGTAATCTGCAGCTTTCCGATACGGTTCAGGTCCTGCTCCGCGAACGGGCTGTCCAGCAGGTTCAAGCGCAACACGCCGTTGCGGTCGGTGGTGAGCTCGAAGGTCTGTGTGCCGGCCTTGACCTCTACCGGGCGCTCGCTCCATGGCAGGCTCGAATATTCCATGCGCTTATCACGCTGGACTTCATCGATACCGGCCAGGTTCTGTTGTGCGCGACCATGGGACTGTATGTTCATGAACGGGTTGAGCCCGGCAATGCCATTGCTGATCCAGTCCTTGGTCATGCTGTCTGGCAGGTTGCCGAGGGCGAACACGTTGGCGATGTTCGCGCCGACGCCGCCCACCAAAGTCACCGCGCCCAGCGGGATCTCGTAGACCTTGCGCCAGGGTTGGTAAGGCGTGTAGCGATCGTAGCGCCGGGTGACATCGTACTCGGTGACTTCGAAGGTCTTCTGCTCGTGAATCCGAACCCGGCGTTGCGGCAGCTCAAGCACCTTAGGCTCACCGACATCGATCTGCAGGCTGTGATCGAGCAGTTTGCGCTCGATGCGTTCCTCGTGCTCGCTGCGTTGTGACATCTGATTGGCGCAGCCGCTGAGCAACAGGGTGCCGCACAGGGCGGCACCACCGAGGTTTAAGGTGTTTCGCTTGAACATGACTTCTCTATCTGGTGTCAGCGGCGGATACGAGCCTGGAGGAACGACAGTACGTCAGCGACCGGAAGCGCTTGCGGCTCGGCCTCGGTACGGCTCTTGTATTCCAGGTTGCCGTCGGCGAGGCCACGGTCACTGACCACGATCCGGTGAGGAATGCCGATCAGCTCCATGTCCGCGAACTTGATGCCCGGGCTGGTTTTCTTGTCGCGATCGTCCAGCAGCACTTCGAAGCCAGCCGCAGTCAGTTCTGCGTAGAGCTTGTCGGTGGCTTCGCGAACCAGGTCGGTCTCGTAGCGCAATGGCACCAGGGCGATCTGGAATGGTGCGAGGCTGTCGCTCCAGATGATGCCTTTCTCGTCGTTGTTCTGCTCGATGGCCGCCGCGACTACGCGGGACACGCCGATGCCGTAGCAACCCATTTCCAGGGTTACCGGCTTGCCGTTCTCGCCGAGTACTTCGCACTTCATCGCTTTGCTGTACTTGTTGCCCAGCTGGAAAATGTGCCCGACTTCGATGCCGCGCTTGATTTCCAGGGTGCCTTTGCCGTCAGGGCTCGGGTCACCGGCCACGACGTTACGCAGGTCGGCAACGGTCGGTACTGGCAGATCACGCTCCCAGTTCACGCCGAAGTAGTGCTTGTCGTCGATGTTGGCACCGATGCCGAAGTCGCTCATCAGCTCGACGGAGCGGTCGATGATGATTGGCAGCGGCAGGTTCAGCGGGCCAAGGGAGCCTGCGCCAGCGCCGATGGCGTCACGCAGTTCGGCTTCAGAGGCCATGACCAGCGGACTGGCGACGCCAGGCTGGTTGGCGGCCTTGATTTCGTTCAGTTCGTGGTCGCCACGGATGATCAGGGCAATCAGCTTGCCTTTCTCTTCTGCGTGAACCACCAGGGTCTTGATGGTTTTTTCGATTGGCAGATTGAAGCCTTCGACCAGTTGCGCAATGGTCTTGGCGTTCGGGGTGTCGACCAGTCGCAGTTCTTCAGTCGGTGCGGCGCGCGAGGTTTCCCGTGGCACGGCTTCGGCTTTCTCGATGTTCGCTGCGTAGTCGGAACCGTTGCTGAAGACGATGTCGTCTTCACCGGATTCGGCCAGTACGTGGAACTCGTGGGAGCCGGCGCCGCCGATGGAGCCGTTGTCGGCTTCTACAGGGCGGAACTTCAGGCCCAGGCGGGTGAACACATTGCAGTACGCCTGGTGCATGCGGTCGTAAGTGACCTGCAGCGATGCCTGATCAGCGTGGAAGGAGTAGGCGTCCTTCATGATGAATTCGCGACCGCGCATCAAGCCGAAGCGTGGGCGGATTTCGTCACGGAATTTGGTCTGGATCTGGTACAGGTTGATCGGCAGCTGCTTGTAGCTGCTCAACTCATTGCGCATCAGGTCGGTGATCACTTCTTCGTGAGTCGGGCCGGCGCAGAAATCGCGACCGTGACGATCCTTGAAGCGCAGCAGTTCAGGGCCGTACTCTTCCCAGCGACCGGATTCCTGCCACAGCTCAGCCGGTTGAGTGCTCGGCATCAACACTTCGAGAGAGCCGGCGGCGTTCATTTCTTCGCGAACGACGGCTTCGACCTTGCGCATCACTCGCAAGCCCATCGGCAGCCAGGTGTACAGGCCGGAGGCGAGTTTGCGGATCATGCCGGCGCGCAGCATCAACTGATGGCTGACGACGACCGCATCGGAAGGCGTTTCTTTCTGTGTGGCGAGCAAAAATTGACTGGTGCGCATGGTAGGCCGTTGTCGGTTGCTGAAGACTAGAAATGACGAAGCATTGTACGGGCGAGATTTGCTGGCGTACAGGATTGCGGCCGGCGGTGTGGCTTGAGTGCGGAGAAAACTCCGCACTCAAGGCGCTACGACTCTTCGACGGCGGTGGTGGTCTGGGCCGGCTCGGGTGTTGGTGTCGGACCTTCGCGGCGGTTTTCCTGGAACCAGTGCAGGGCGATCAACAGCAGGGTCGGCACGCCAAGCAGGGTCGTGATGATGAAGAAGTTGTGATAGCCGTATTTCTCCACCATGACTCCGGAGTAGCCGCCGATCAGGCGTGGCAGCAGGAGCATGATCGAGCTGAGCAGGGCGTACTGGGTCGCGGAAAACTTCAGGTTGGTCAGGCTCGACAGGTAGGCGACGAAGGCCGAGGTCGCCATGCCCGAACTGAAGTTGTCGAGGGAGATGGTGACGATCAGCATCTCCAGGTTGGCGCCCATGTCGGCGAGCATCACAAACAGCAGGTTGGTAGCGGCTGATGCGAACCCGCCGATGAACAGAATCGGCAGGATGCCGAAACGCACGATCAGCAGGCCACCCATGCCGGCGCCTATCAGGGTCATGATCAGGCCGAAGATCTTGCTGACGCCGGCGATCTGATCCTTGGTGAAGCCCAGGTCGATGTAAAACACGTTGGCCATTACGCCCATCACGGTGTCGGACATTCGATAGGTGGCGATCAGGCCCAGCAGCAGAAAGGCCTGCCAGCGGTAGCGGACAACGAAGTCGTTGACGGGCGTCAGCACCGGGGCCAGGCCGCGACGGCCCATGGTGGAGAGGCACAGGCTGGTCAGGATGATGTAGAGCAGCGCCCGTAGAAATGCCCGATCTTCCAGCAGCAGATCCAATGGGCTCATGGCGCCCGTGATGACGCTGGCGAAATCAGTGTTGTAGAGCTGGGTAAACATCGCGGGTACGGATACCAGCAAAACGATGAGTACGAATACCGACGCGAGTTGGTGCACAAAGCTGTAGCGCCCGGCGGACAGCTGGGTACGCAGCGGCACGGGAGGTTCGCGCATCAGCAGGGTGGTCACCAGCGCCGGGATCATCAGCAGGCCGAACAGCGCGTAGGTGCCGGTCCAGGCCGAGTGTTTGTAGTTGAACCCGGTGGAGCCGAAACCTTCGGCAATGAACAATGCGCCGGCTGTCGCCAGGAGCGCCGCGACCCGATAGCCGGACATATAACTGGCAGCCAATGCAGCCTGGCGCGTGTCGTCGACAATTTCCAGGCGATAGGCGTCGACGGCAATGTCCTGGGTGGCAGAGGCGAACGCGACCAGAACGGCAATTGCAATCAGCCAGGACAGGTGCTTTTGCGGGTCGCAGAAACCCATGCCGATCAGGCCGAGGACCAGCAGTATTTGCGCCAGGACCAGCCAGGAGCGTCGTCGACCGAGTTTGCCGAGCAATGGCAGGCGCCACTGGTCGAGAAGTGGCGACCACACCCATTTAAACGCATAGGCCAGCCCGATCAGGCTGGCATAACCAATCGTTTCACGGGCTACGCCGGCCTCACGCAGCCAGACGGATAGCGTTGAGAACACCAGCATGTAGGGTAGGCCAGCGGCGAAACCCAGTAGCAATAGTACGAGCGTCGAGGGGCTGGCATAAGCAGCGAGCGCGGCGCGCCAGGTTTTACGGGGCATGGGCTGGAGTCTGCCTCAAAATTGCGAAAACAAAGCGCGCACTCTAACCGCTGTGCTCTACCGGACGCCAGCCATGACGCTGAATATCAACACGATTGTTCAGGATGCTGACACCTTCCATGCGCAGCCGTGCCCGCTGTTCATCGCCGGAGGGGCTTCCCGCCGGCAAACTGAGGCGACCGCCGGCAGCCAATACGCGATGCCAGGACAGCTTGGTGTCGCCGGGTAATTGACTCAATGTGCGACCCACCCAGCGCGCCGCCCGCCCCAGGCCTGCCAGTTCGGCGAGCTGGCCGTAACTCACCACTTTGCCTTCCGGAACCTGGGCCAGGGTCAGGTAGAGCGTGGTTCGGCGCATCTGTGCCGGGGTCTCGGTTTCATGGTTGGCGTCAGTCACGTTGCCGCTTCCTGATGAGGGTGTTGAGGCTGCATCCAGAGTAAGTCTTCCGTGAGCGAATGAAAATCTCGCCAAATCGGGTGTGGCCCGGTAAAAAACAGACGGGCACAAAAAAGCCCCGCTTTTGAGGGCGGGGCTTTTTACTAAATCAGGACAAGTTAGATAACTTGAACTTCTTCAGCTTGCATGCCTTTCTGACCGCGGGTAGCGATGAAAGAAACCTGTTGGCCTTCTTTCAGGCTTTTGAAGCCGTCGGATTGGATAGCTTTGAAGTGAACGAACAGGTCGTCACCGGATTGTGGAGTGATGAAGCCGAAGCCTTTTTCATCGTTGAACCACTTAACGGTACCGGTTTGGCGATTAGACATGGTGTAACTCCTTGAACAAAGATAACTGCGACTCAGGAAGAACCCTGGCCGAGACTGAGTGCAAAGAGCAGGAAAAATTCTTGTAGATGGTTGGATCGAAATTCAACATATCGTGTAGAGATTCTCAGTGACACAAGCAGCACAGTGGCGCCACCTTAACCCTTTTTCCTGAACGTGCCAATGGTCTTTGCGAAGGTTTCTCTGTTTTCATGACTGACGGTGCGCCGTATTGCCGCGAAGGCCCGGAAGTCGTGGGGGATCGGCGAGAATTGTGCCCCGGACTTTGAACCGGCGGCGCGCCCCGGTAAGATGCCGGACAGAATTTTTCCACCTCGCTATTCAGGACACCCCCGCCATGAGCATCAAATCGGACAAGTGGATTCGCCGCATGGCGCAAGAGCACGGCATGATCGAGCCGTTCGTAGAGCGCCAGATGCGTGGCGAAGGCGCCGATCGGTTGATTTCCTTCGGCGTATCGAGCTATGGCTATGACGTGCGTTGCGCCGATGAATTCAAGGTGTTCACCAACATCAATTCGGCGACTGTCGATCCGAAAAACTTTGATGAGAAGAGCTTCGTCGACGTCAAAAGCGATGTGTGCATCATTCCGCCGAACTCTTTCGCGCTGGCGCGTACCGTCGAGTTCTTCCGTATTCCGCGCAATGTACTGACGATCTGCCTGGGTAAGAGCACCTACGCTCGTTGCGGCATCATCGTCAACGTCACGCCGCTGGAACCGGAGTGGGAAGGTCACGTGACCCTGGAGTTCTCGAACACCACCACGTTGCCTGCGAAGATCTACGCCAACGAGGGTGTGGCGCAGATGCTGTTCTTCGAGTCTGACGAAGAATGTGAAGTGTCCTACAAGGACCGTGGTGGCAAGTACCAGGGCCAGCGTGGCGTGACCCTGCCGCGTACCTGAGTCAGCCGTCTGACAAACCGTTGGAATTCCTGAGCGGGCGTACACTCTATGGGGTGTACTGCTCCGATGCGCGCAAGGCGCATCGGGCCATCGCTCAGGAGTGCTTCATGAAGATCGATCCGCGAATAAGTGCCGAACTGGCAAGGCTTGAGCCCAATCAAGTGGGCCTGCTGGCCTGGTCATTGCTGGCTCATCCGCCTGTCACGCAGGCCGGCGGAATCCCTGGTCAGCCCGACCCCGATACCCCGAACGAACAACCGACCGAACCTGGCGAGCCTGGCGAACCCACCTTGCCGGATAAGCCGCCTCCCGCGCCGGTTGCCTGATTTCCCGCATCGAAATTCAATGGCCCGTGGTTGGTTTGATCCCTGTGGGAGCAAGGCTTGCCCGCGATGAACGATAACGCGGTTTATCTGATGGACCGCATTGTGCCCATCGCGGGCAAGCCATGCTCCTACAAGGGCAGGGGGCGTTACTTGAGGTTGCCGCTGAGGAATTGCTTGAGGCGTTCGCTCTTCGGGTTGCCGAGCACGTCTTCAGGCGCACCTTCTTCCTCTACCAGCCCCTGATGCAGGAACAGCACCTGATTCGAGACTTTGCGGGCGAAGCTCATTTCGTGGGTCACCATGATCATGGTCCGGCCTTCTTCGGCCAGTCCCTGGATCACCTTGAGCACTTCACCCACCAGCTCCGGGTCTAGCGCCGAGGTCGGTTCGTCGAACAGCATGACTTCCGGCTCCATCGCCAGTGCGCGGGCAATCGCCACTCGCTGTTGCTGGCCGCCGGACAGGAACGCCGGGTATTGATCCGCCACACGTGCCGCCAGGCCGACCTTGTCCAGATAACGCCGGGCGCGATCTTCGGCGTCCTTCTTGCTGACACCCAGCACCCGGCGCGGGGCCATGGTGATGTTTTCCAGCACGGTCATGTGGCTCCACAGATTGAAGTGCTGGAACACCATTGCCAGTCGGGTACGGATTCGTTGCAGCTCGGCTTCATCGGCCACCCGCATGCCGTGGTGGTCCTTGATCATGCGGACCGCTTGACCGTCCAGGCTCATGGCGCCGTCGTTGGGTTGTTCGAGAAAGTTGATGCAGCGCAAAAAGGTGCTTTTGCCCGAGCCGCTGGCGCCGATCAGGCTGATCACGTCACCGGTCTTGGCCTTGAGCGAAACGCCTTTGAGCACTTCATGAGTGCCGTAGCATTTATGCAGGCCTTCGATGGTCAGTTTGTACATGGGGCGTGCATCCTCAAGGCGAAAGTAGGTAGCCGGTGCGATAGGCTTCGAGGCCTGCAACATGGGCGATCACCATGCCTGCGGTGGCCATTCGGCGAGTCGAACGGGCGTAGAGCAGGCCGGCGTTGGCGCAATGAACCGGGGTCACGCGATCGCCGATCGGGTCGATGATTTCGGCGATCAGTTGTCCCGCCTCCAGGTACTCGCCCGGCAGCACGTGGTACACCAGCAAACCGCCGGCCGGGGTTGCAACCGGTTCTACTGCGGCCAGTGGAGTGGCTGGGTAGGGCAGTTCGGGCAAGGGCGCTGCTTCACCTTCGATTGCGCCGAAATGAACCAGATAGTCGATCAGTGCCTGGCAATCGAGGCTGGCCAGCGGATGATTGACGTCGCCTTGACCGCGTAATTCGACGGTCACCGAGAAACTGCCCAGCGGAATGTCGAAGTGCTCACCGAAGCGCTCCTGCATTTGCCACCAGACCAGAGTGAAACACTCGTCGAACGAATGACCGCCGGAGTCGGTGGCCAGCAGGCTGGCTTCGGCGCCGATGTAGCGCGCCAGTGGCTCGACTTGTGGCCAGGCCTCGGGCGTGGTGTACAGGTGTGCAACGGCTTCGAAATCACAATGCAGGTCCAGCACCATATCCGCGTCGCAGGCCAGTGTTTGCAGGGTCAGGCGCTGGGATTGCAGTTGAGTGCTGGCGGTTTGCCGAGCCAGTGCATTGCGCAGGCCGCTGCGGATCAACTCGAGGTTGTGTTGCGGGTCGTCGTTCAGTTGTCCTTCGATCTCATTACCAACTTCTTCACCGAGGTCAACGAACCAGCGGTTGAAATTCTGTCCGCTTTCCAGCTCATAGCGCCCCAGTGGTACGTCCATCAGCACTTGTTCGAGGCCAATCGGGTTGGCCACGGGCACCAGCACGATCTCGCTGCGCAGACGGCCGGCGGCTTCGAGCTCCGCCAGACGCAGCTTGAGGTGCCAGGCCACCAGCATGCCGGGCATTTCGTCGGCGTGCAGCGAGGACTGGATGTAGATCTTGCCTTTGGCCTGGGGCGGGCCGAAGTGGAAGCTGTGGATCTGTCGTGCAGTACCCGGCAGTGGGGCAAGCAGGTCATGGATCTGGTGGCGCATTTGCTTTTGTGTCCTGAAGCTGGAGAGCTAGTGAGTCGGCCCGAGGAACGCCAGCCATCGGCGTTCGGCCAGTCGGAACAGGCCGACCAGCGCAAAGGTGACGGTCAGGTAAATCAGCGCGGCAATGCCGAACGATTGAAAAGTCAGGAAGGTCGCCGAGTTGGCATCCCGCGCCACTTTCAATACGTCCGGGACGGTGGCGGTGAAGGCTACAGTGGTCGAGTGCAGCATCAGGATCACTTCGTTGCTGTAGTACGGCAGCGAACGGCGCAGGGCTGACGGCATGATCACGTAGGCATAGAGCTTCCAGCCCGTCAGGCCGTAGGCTTTGGCGGCTTCGACTTCACCGTGGTTCATGCTGCGAATCGCCCCGGCGAAAATCTCCGTGGTGTAGGCGCAGGTGTTCAGGGCAAAGGCCAGGATGGTGCAGTTCATCGCATCGCGAAAGAACGCATCGAGAACCGGTTGCGCGCGGACCGCGGCCAGGCTGTAGATCCCGGTGTAGCAAATCAGCAGCTGGATATACAGCGGTGTGCCACGGAACAGGTAGGTGTAGAACTGCACCGGCCAGCGCACATAGAGCTTGCTGGAAACCCGGGCAATCGACAGCGGAATCGACACCAGGAAACCGATAAAGATCGAGGCGCTGAGCAGCCACATGGTCATCGCCAGGCCAGTAATGTGGTAACCGTCGGTATAAAGGAACGGTTTCCAGTAGTCCTGTAGAAGTTCGATCATCGTACGGCCTCCCGGGCACCGGCGGCATAACGGCGTTCAAGCCTGCGCAGGACAAAGTTCGAAGCGCTGGTGATCAGCAGATAAATCAAGGCGGCCAACACCAGGAAGTAAAACAGTTGATAGGAGCTTTTACCGGCGTCCTGAGCCGCTTTGACCAGGTCCGCCAGGCCGATGATCGACACCAGCGCAGTGGCCTTGAGCATCACCATCCAGTTGTTACCGATGCCCGGCAGGGCGAAGCGCATCATCTGCGGGAACACCACGAAGCGAAACCGCTGTCCGCGCTTGAGGCCATAAGCAGTGGCGGCTTCGACCTGACCCCGTGGGACGGCGAGAATCGCGCCGCGAAAGGTCTCGGTGAAATACGCACCATAGATGAAGCCCAGGGTGATGACCCCGGCGCTGAACGGGTTGATTTCGATGTACTCCCATTCCATCAGGTCGGTAAGGGAGGTCAGCCAGGTTTGCAGGCTGTAGAAAATCAGCAGCATCAGTACCAGGTCCGGCACGCCGCGAATCAGTGTGGTGTAGATCTGGGCCGGAACCCGCAGCAATTTGACGCTGGAGAGTTTGGCAGTGGCGCCGAGCAGGCCGAGCAACACGGCCACCAGCAGCGACAATACCGATAATTTGATGGTCATCCAGGTGCCTTGCATCAGCAGCGGGCCAAAGCCCTTCAAGCTGAAGGCAGAAAGCCCGAGGTTTTGTAACAGCTGTTCAAACATAAAATCTGCGACCCGATAACGTGAAAAAAGCGCCCATCACGAGGATGGGCGCCGGGCATTATTTGCCGCTGTACAGATTCAGATCACCAAAGTGTTTCTTTTGAATGGTCGCGTAGGTGCCATCATCGTGTAACGCTTTGATACCTTTATCGAGAAGGGCTTTGAGCTCTTTGTTACCTTTCGAGATACCGACAGCTGTTTTGGCTGGCAGCAAAGGATCGTTGACCGGCTTGCTGACTTCGTAAGCAGCGCCTTGTGGCGACTTCAAAAAGCCCAGTTGGGCTTGCAGCATGTCCTGGATCGAGGCGTCCAGACGACCGGAAGTCAGGTCAGCGTAGACCTGGTCCTGGTTGGCGTAGGCCTGAGTGGTCACGCCAGCCTTGTCCAGCACGGCCTTGGCGTAGGCTTCCTGGATGGTGCCTTGCTCGTAGCCGACCTTTTTACCCTTGAGCGAGGCCACGTCAGAAATGCCGGAGCCTTTCTTGTAGACCAGTGCGGTCGGGCCGGAGAACAGCTCGCTGGAGAAGTCGATGACTTTTTCGCGGGCTTCGGTGACGGTCATCGAAGAGATCACACCGTCGAATTTATTGGCCTTGAGGCCCGGAATCATGCCGTCGAAATCGCTTTCGACCCATTTGCACTTGACCTTCAGCTCGGCGCAGATCGCGTTGCCCAGATCGATGTCGAAGCCCACCAGGCTGCCGTCGGCCGCTTTGGACTCGAACGGAGCGTAGGAAGGGTCAACGCCAAAACGCAGTTCTTTGTATTCCTTGGCCAGTGCGGAACCAGCGGCCATGCACAACGCCAGTGCAGAAAGGGTCAGCAATGCTTTTTTCATTATTAAATCCCTAAGAACCAATTTGAGCGCTTGTGGCGCGAAATTATTGTTACTGGAAAGCGTAAGACCTTATGAAAGTAGCAATTTCCGAACCAGAGTCCCGAACAAGCGTTTTAAAAGATGATTCAAGACACGTCTGGAAAGGAATCGTGCCCAAAAACGGGCGTTAACAATTTGTCGCACCAACGTAGGGCGATCCGTGACGAGGAAGCAAGCTCCCCTGTCACAGATCACTCTCGCGTTACTTACCCGGTACCAGGGTCAGCCGCGTTTTGCCATACACCTTGTCGAAGTTCTGCGGTTGCATCGGCAAGCTCATGTATTGGCCTTTGAGCCACGGGTCGATGCTGTCGATATAGTTCGGGCTGGCCGGGTTGCCGGATTGGCCGGTGCCGCTCTGACCCATCAGCGGTTCGGCCTGGCCGAAGTCGACAATGAAACGCATCGCCGGCACCAGCGTCACGTTGAAATCCTGCCCCCACGTGTACGCGGCAGCATTCAATGTGGTGTGGTCACCTCCGGCTGACATGGCGCCACGCACGGTCTGGCCACGGCTGTTTTTCCATTCGTAGTGGTGCAGTTTGCCCCACTGCCAGGCTTTGTGGTCGGCACCCATCTGGCTCTCGCCGGCGGTAATGGCCGCGGCCAGGCTACGGGCGAGAATGGTCGGTTTATCTTCTTTCTGCTGCGTGCGCAGGTCATCCCAGAACGGGCTGTCTTCGCGGCCCAGCAAATGGTCGGCCTGGGCCGAGTAGGACAATTTGCCGTTGGCGACGAAGGCCTTCCACGTCGGGCTGGACTCTGGGCCGAGCTCGTCGAGGAAGATCTGCTTCATGCTCTCTTGCAGGAACAGTTCATAGATCGCTGCGTCGGCCGAGGTCGGGCTGAGCTTGCCATCGAACGCCATCAAGCGGCTGTAAGCTTCGCGCGCTTTGCCGGCTTCGGCAGCAGGCAGTGCGTCAATCGCCTGTTTCAGCGGCTGGGACATGCCCGGCGCTTCAAACATCTTTTTCAGTTTGGCGGCGAACAGCGTGGTCTGGTCGTACTGCATCGCGATCATGCTGCGGCTGTCGTGCTTGCCTGCAGCCGCCAGCTCGGCGATGCGCTCGCCACGCTCGGGCGCAGCCCAGGAGTTGGACAGCTGCATGCCGTAACCATGAGGGATGACCCGCTGGTTGGCGGTGCCGACCCAGCCTTGGGCCGGGTCCTGGTCATAAGGGTGGAGCATCGGGTCGGCGTAACCGTCCCAGTCGTAACGACCTTCCCAGCCCGGCGATGGCAACAGGCCTTCACCTTCGCGGCGGTTCGGGAAGCGCCCGGTGACTTGCCAGCCGATGTGGCTGGCGTCGGCGAACACCATGTTCAGCGCGATAGCGCGGATTTCACGGCTGGCGTCCGAGGCTTTCTCTGCGCTCTGTGCACGGGACAGGTCGAAGAAGGCATCGAGGCTCTTGTCGTCGGTAAAACTCGGCATCTGCAACGCCAGACCGAAACCATTACCCAGTGCGGTGCCTTGGGCGCTGTTGAGCAGCGGGCCGTGGCGGGTTTCGTACACGGCTTCGCGAATCGGCCGCTGACCTTTGACGAAGTAGGTTTCGTTGCGAACTGTCACCGGCTGCCATTTGCCAGCGACTTCGTAGCTCAGGCCATTGCCTTGACGCTTGAGCTTTTCAAGGAACAGGTCCTGGTTATCGCCCATGACCGCGGTCATGCTCCACGCCACTTTACCGTTGAAACCGGCGAGGACCATCGGAAGGCCCGCAATGGAAACCCCGGCCGCCTGGTACTTCGGCGAACGGATCTGCACGTAGTTCCACAGCGACGGCACGCCAATCGGGAATTGGCTGTCGCTGGCCAGCAGGCTCTTGCCGCTGCGACTGCGCTGCGGGGCAATTGCCCAGTTGCTCGACGCCGTGGCCCCGAGCAAATTCAATGCGGACAACTGGTCGCCGGCTTTGCTGAGTTCGCTCAGGCCCGGGATCGTACCGTTGAGCTTCACGCCTTTAAGCTTGTCAGCTTCGGCGAGTGGCAGCTTTTCGTCCGGATACGACGGCAACAGCCACGGGAGTTTGTCTGTGGAGACGGTTTGCGCCATCACCAACGAAGCGATTTCTTGCGGCAGGTTGGCTGACTGGCTGAAGTTCAGCAGGCAGAAAATCAGCGCCGAATCTTCCGGTTTCCAGTATTCAGGCTTGTAGCCAGTGGCGGCCAGGTCTGACGGCAGCTTGTCGCGATAGCGGAACAGGTAGGCGTTGACCCCGCGTGCATAGACTTCGAAGAAGCGTTGCAGGCGTGGCGAGGAGGCCTTGTAGAGTTCGTCGGCACTTTTCTTCAGGTTGACTGCACGCATGTAGCGGTCAGCGTCGAGCATCTCTGCGCCGGACATCTCCGACAGGCGGCCCTGGGCCAGCAGGCGCATGGTGACCATCTGGGTGATGCGATCACTGGCGTGTACGTAGCCGAGGGTGAACAGCGCGTCGTGGAAGGTGTTGCTTTCGATCAGCGGCACGCCCATGGCATTGCGCCGCACTGAAACGTTCTGCGCCAACCCTTTGAGCGGCTGCACGCCTGCGGTGGGTGGCAGGCTGTCCTGGGCATTCCAGGTCTGGCAACCGGTGAGGCTGAGCACACTGGCCACTGCTGCGGCAACGCCGAACCGGGGAAGAAAAGATGTAAAGGCTGGCGAGGCCATGGCAAAGCTCCTGCGGGAGTAGAGGCGCAATAAAGGCGCTACGTTAGTGAGCAGGAGAAGGCCGCGCAAGCGGGTGCCGATCTTATTTCAAGGTTTGTCCGATAAATCACAGGAAATGACGCTGTACCCGTGGCGAGGGAGCTTGCTCCCGCTGGACTGCGTAGCAGTCCCATTTTCAGGGCCGCTTCGCGCCCCATCGGGAGCAAGCTCCCTCGCCACAGGGGACTGCGCTGTTTTCAGGGGATTGGCGTTCACGATGACTTGCCTGGAGGAAGAGGTAATGCTCAAGTGTGGAAAATTCAATGACCCGTGCAAGAGAGAACTCGCCATGGAACTTCAGGCAAACGCAGTGCTTATTCTGATCGATCAGCAAAAAGGCATTCACCACCCCAAACTGGGACCGCGCAACAATCCAGGCGCCGAGGAGCGGATGGCCGAGTTGTTGAGGGAATGGCGGCGCATCGCGCGGCCGGTGATTCATGTGCAGCACTTGTCCCGCTCGCCGGAATCGGTGTTCTGGCCGCAGCAGTCGGGTGTCGAGTTTCAGGAGCGGTTCGAACCGCAATTGGGCGAGTGTGTGATCCAGAAACAGGTCCCCGATGCGTTCAGCGGGACGACGCTAGCGGCGGGTTTGCGTGAGGCGGGGATCGAGCAACTGGTCATTGTCGGCGTGGCGACCCACAACTCGGTCGAGTCCACGGCGCGTACGGCGGGCAATCTGGGGTTTGAAACCTGGGTCGTGGAAGACGCCTGCTACACCTTCGACAAGCTCGACTTTTTCGGCAACAAGCATTCGGCGCAGGAGGTGCACGCCATGTCGCTGGGCAATCTGCACGGGGAGTATGCGACGGTGGTTCGCACCACGGATATTTTAATGGCTGATTAAAACCTGTGGGAGCGTGGCTTACCCGCGAAAGGGGCGCCTCGGTATATCAGGCAGACCGCGTTATCGACTGTCGCGGGCAAGCCACGCTCCAACAAAGGGATGCGTGCAGCTAGAAAATCAAGCGCCGTGGCACTTCTTGAACTTCTTGCCGTTGCCGCATGGGCAAGGGTCGTTGCGGCCAACGTCTTTCAACGCATTGCGCACCGGCTCCTGGTGAGCGTGGCCGCAGTTCGGGCCGTGAACATGGCCATGGTCGTGATCATGATGGTCGTGATGGTCGTGATCGTGGTTGCAGTCAGGGCCATGGACATGGGGTTGCTGGGTCATCGAGGTTACTCCGGAATAAAATCGCCGGGAATTATCTCGCCATATCGGGCCTGGTGCACGTCATTGCCGATGAATAATCCGGTTTTCAACTCCCCTTCCAGGCGATAGGGGATCGGCTGGTCAGGTTTCTTCAGCAATTTCACTACCTCGCGCAGGTGTTGCCAGAGGTTGGTGCGGATCGGCACCTGAAAATAGCTGCTGCTTTTCGGGTCGACGGTGAACCATTCGCTGGCCTCGCCTTCGGCCAGCAGGAACTCGCTTAAATGAATCCGGTACTCCAGGCCGCGAACCGTAAGACTGGAGTCGTTGGGGTTGTCGACGCGAAAGTAGAGCATGAATTTCTGCTCAAGGAGTTTGGCGCGCACCACTTCGACTTTGAGCAGATGGACTTGCGGGTCGAGGCTGTCATCAGCGAACCAGGACGCGCAGCCACCGAGGCTCAGGAACATGAACAGGGTGACAATTCGTAAGGCGCGTTGCTGATGGGTCATGGTGGTATTTCTCCTTGAACCCCAGTCTAGCCCCAAAAGATCGCCTCAAACGGTGAAATAACTCGCACAACACTTCTTGAATTTCTGCCCGCTGGCGCAGGGGCATGCATCATTGCGCCCGGCCTTGAGCTGCACGGTCGGGTCGATGAAGTACCAGCGCCCGGCGTTTTGCACAAAGGATGAGCGTTCGCGGTGGCTGTGCTCGCCGGTGCTGTCGTGCCAGCGTGCGGTGAAGGTGACGAATGCATGTTCGGGCTGTCCGCCGAAGACCTCGGAGCTTTCCACCTCAAGGCCAAGCCAGGTGCTTTGCGCGCTCCATTCGCTGATCGCCTGACGATCCAGTCCTGCCTGTTGGGCGGGCAGGGTGGTGGCCACCAGATAGTCGATCAGGCCCAGCACATAGGCGCTGTAGCGCGAACGCATCAAGGCTTCGGCGCACGGCGCGGGGTGGCCGGCGTGGTAGTGGCCGCAGCAGGCATCCAGCAGGGTGCCACTGCCGCACGGGCAAATGGACGTACTCATCGTGTTACCACCAGTATTTTCCGAAGTTTTCCGGATTGGCCCAGAACCGTGAGTTGAGCCAGTCAGGCACTTGTTTGTAGTCAAGCAGATCGTAGGTAAACAGTGTCAGGACCTGTTCGTCACGCTGGAAGCGTTCGCTGGCCTGCAGTGCCAGGGAAAAGAAGTCGGTTTCTTGCCAGCCGCAGGCTTTCAGGTCCGCCAGCACCGCGACGCGGCTGGCGTTGAGATTGCGAATTCCGCCGAGCAGGTTCAGGCCATCGCGTTTGGGCAGATGCTCAAGGCAGTCGAGTGCCAGCGCCAGGTCGAAGCGTTGTGCGGCAAGCTCTGGTGGCAAAGGGCCGGGCGCGGCTTGCGCGACGCAGGCATCCGGGTGCGCGAGCTTGAAAGCTTCGAGCGCGGGGAAGTCGCTGGCGCCGATCAGTAACAGACGTTGTGGCGCATAACGGTCGAGCAAGGCAGCGAGTGCTTGCTGGGGCGTGCGCGAAGAAATACCTGCGGTCATCGAAGATCCTCAATCAGATGTGCGAAGACTAGCCTGCCCGAACGTGCGAGCCTAGAGGCGGTTTGCAGACAATGGCGAGGCCTGCCGTAAATACGTGGCAAAAAGCCGTAGAGTCGAACGGGGCATGGACCGCTGATCGGCAGTTGCGACGCTCTAAACCGCCCGTTCAGAAGAATTTTCGTTGGCCTCTGGCTTATCCGTTGCGGAAGTCGGTACTGTGCGCGCAAAGAATAATGATCTGCGGGGGCGTACATGAAGGTGCTTTGGGGCTTGGGGAAGGGTTTGACCCTGTTGTTCTGGCTGGTAGTGCTGGTCAATTTGATCAGCCCGTTGATCGGTCCGTTTCATCTGATGATCAATCTGATCGGTTGTCTGTTGCTGATGACCCATGTTGTGGCGCTGGTGCTCTTTAACCGCAACCTTAAAGAGCGGGCTCATCCGTGGCGTGATCGCTTGCAGATACTCGTTGTCGGTATTTTCCATGTGCAAACACTTGCAGCCCCTGCCGCCGGGGAGGTTCGTCATGCGTAAGCTCTGCCTGCTCGCCGCCTTGATCAGCCCAGTGGCGATGGCTCAAGTGGTCACGGTCGAGACCAACTCGCTGCTGCGTTTGCCCAATACCGCCAGTACCTTGCAGCTGGAACGCCTGGAAGTCGCCGATAATGGCACGCTGCTGATCCCCTCGAACGTGACCGAACTGAGCGTTGGCGAGTTGCGTCTGGGCCGCGAGGCACGGATCGCCATTGTCCCCAGCGAACAGGCTCTGCAACTGAATATCAGTCGTGCGCAGCTTGCCAGTGGCAGCCAGATCACCTCGCGAGGCGCGCCGGGCACTTACCTCAAAGCCGCCCGCGCCGGGCGCAACCTGAATCTGC
Organism: Pseudomonas sp. CVAP#3; assembly: GCF_018986375.1. NCBI lineage: Bacteria > Pseudomonadati > Pseudomonadota > Gammaproteobacteria > Pseudomonadales > Pseudomonadaceae > Pseudomonas > Pseudomonas sp. CVAP#3. The sequence continues at coordinate 188,745 of NZ_JAHMSC010000001.1, read as the reverse complement.
GGATTGCCTCGCTGAACGCTCCCGAGTTGTCGGTGGATGCCCGTGGCGGTGCCGGTGCGCCGGGTTACGTAGGACTCGATGGCGGCAACGGCCAGGAGCCGGGTTGCACATGGGGCCAGGCCGGGCATGGGGCGGATGGCGATAATGGTGGCGATGGTCATGCCGGGGCGCCGGGCGCACAGGTGCGTGTGGAATTGCCGCGTGATTACCCGGCCCAGCAGATCAAGGTGCTGGTCGACGGTGGCGCCGGCGGCGTAGCCGGTGCCGGTGGCAAACCGGGTGCGGGCGGCAAGGCCAAAGGTTGCTTTGTCTACCGTACCGACGGTGGCAAGAGTGGCCGGGCGGGTGTGCAAGGTCAGCCAGGCCCTGCCGGAGCGCCAGGTGCCGTGACGGTGCAGCGGTTGTAAGCAGCCTGTGTGACTGATCGTTCCCACGGTCCCCGTGGGAATGCAGCCCGTGACACTCTGCGTCACAGGGGACGCGGAGGCATTCCCACGCAGAGCATGGGAACGATCAGCGAGGGGAATCAGAACATCGGCCGAGCCGAGGCCACCGCCACCAACAACAATCCCAGCAACAGATTGATCCCCACCAAACGCCGAATCTTGCCCAGCATCGCCGCACCCGCCGGCCAATCCTCAGCCAGCACGGCTTTACGCAACTCCGGTAGATTCAGCGCCTGAATCCGGATAAACAACGCGGTCATCACCAGGTACAGCCCCATCATTATCTGTACATAACGCGGTGCCGTTTCAAAGCCGCTGAAGCGCAGGTGAATCAGCCCGACGCCACTGATCGGCAAGATCACCACGGCGACCCAGACCCAGACAAAAAAACCTTGAAACACTTCTACCCAGAGCTTCAATCGCGCAGGTCCTTCAAGTGCCTTCATGGCGGCGGGGCGCAGGACCATCCAGGCGAAAAACATGCCGCCGACCCAGATCAGGGCCGCCAGTACATGCAGGGTATAAATGAGGGCGAAAGGTGTCATTGAGGTACTCCGTTCTGCGCGGGATTAATTAGCGGGGTATGATAGCCGCCGATCCGAACCACTGAAAATTTATCCAGCGTTTTTTGCGCCCGACAATCCATGATCAGCACTGAACTCAAAACCACGATCCAGGGCGCCTACTCGCGTTTTCTCGAAGCCAAGAGCCTCAAGCCGCGTTACGGCCAGCGCCTGATGATCGCCGAAATTGCCAAGGTCCTCGGTGACATCGACACCGACGACGAAGGCCGGCGCAGTGGCGACCCCGCGATTGTCGCGGTGGAAGCCGGCACCGGTACCGGGAAAACCGTGGCCTACAGCCTGGCGGCAATTCCGACTGCCAAGGCTGCCGGCAAACGCTTGGTGATTGCTACGGCGACCGTCGCCCTGCAGGAACAGATCGTCTACAAGGACCTGCCGGACCTGATGCGCAACAGCGGGCTGAACTTCAGCTTTGCGCTGGCCAAGGGCCGCGGCCGCTACATGTGCCTGTCCAAGCTCGACATGTTGTTGCAGGAAGGCCGCGCGCAAACCGCTACCGCGCAGCTGTTCGAAGAAGAAGGCTTCAAGATCGAGGTCGATGAAGCCAGTCAGAAGCTGTTTACCAGCATGATCGAAAAGCTTGCCGGCAATAAATGGGACGGCGACCGCGACAGTTGGTCCACCGCCCTTGAAGATGCGGATTGGGCGCGCCTGACCACCGATCACAGCCAGTGCACCAACCGTCATTGCCCCAACTTTGGTCAGTGCGCCTTCTACAAGGCCCGCGAAGGCATGGGCAAGGTCGACGTGATCGTCACCAACCACGACATGGTCCTCGCCGACCTGGCGTTGGGCGGCGGCGCCGTCCTGCCCGACCCGCGCGACACCATCTACGTGTTCGACGAAGGCCATCACCTGCCGGACAAGGCGATCGGCCACTTCGCCCATTACACGCGCTTGCGTTCCACCGCCGACTGGCTCGAAACGACCGCCAAGAATCTCACCAAATTGCTGGCCCAGCACCCGCTGCCCGGCGATCTGGGCAAGTTGATCGAGCAAGTGCCGGAACTGGCCCGGGAGATCAAGACCCAGCAGCAGTTCATGTTCACCGCCTGTGAACAGGTTGCCGAATTCAAGCCCGGCGAAGACGTCGAGGGCCGTGAGCGGCCACGTCATCGTTTCGTCGGCGGGGTGATTCCCGAGCATATGCGCGAGATGGGCGTCGAGCTGAAGAAAGGCTTCGCACGCCTGACCGATGTCTTTACCCGGCTCACCGAGCTGCTCAAGGAAGGCATGGATGGCGAGGTCAACATCGGCATTGCCAGCAATCAGGCCGAAGAGTGGTATCCGCTGTTTGGCAGCCTGCTGTCCCGTTCTCAGGGTAACTGGGAGCTGTGGACCGCATTCACCGCCGAAGACCCGGAAGACAACCCGCCGATGGCGCGCTGGCTAACCCTGGCCGAAAGCGGTTCGCTGTTCGATATCGAGGTCAACGCCAGCCCGATCCTGGCGGCGGAAATGCTCCGACGCAACCTGTGGAATGTAGCTTACGGTGCGCTGGTGACCTCGGCCACCTTGACCGCACTGGGCACCTTCGACCGTTTCCGCATGCGCGCCGGTCTGCCGAAAAAGGCCGTGACGGCGGTGGTGCCGAGCCCGTTCCATCATGCCGACGCTGGCGTGCTGCGGGTCCCGGACCTGCGCGCCGACCCACGGGATGCGGCTGCCCACACCGCGGCGATCATTCGTGATCTGCCGGAACTGGTCGAGGGCTCGCGCGGCACACTGGTGCTGTTCTCTTCGCGCAAACAGATGCAGGACGTGTTCGATGGCCTGGACCGTGACTGGCGCAAGCAAGTGTTCATTCAAGGCAACCTGTCGAAACAGGAAACCCTGAACAAGCACAAGGCGCGGGTCGATGGCGGTGACTCCAGTGTGCTGTTCGGCCTGGCGAGTTTCGCCGAGGGTGTCGACTTGCCGGGTGCTTACTGCGAGCACGTGGTGATCGCCAAGATCCCGTTCTCGGTCCCGGACGATCCGGTCGAAGCCGCGCTGGCTGAATGGATCGAAGCCCGAGGCGGCAATCCGTTCATGGAAATCTCCGTGCCGGACGCCTCGCTCAAACTGGTTCAGGCCTGCGGGCGCCTGCTGCGCACCGAAGAAGACCGCGGCACCATCACCTTGCTTGACCGGCGTCTGGTCACGCAACGCTACGGCAAAGCGATCCTCAATGCGCTGCCGCCGTTTCGCCGCGAAATATCTTGAGACACGGTGGGCGAAATCGCCCACTTCGTTGTCTATCCCCCCGTTACCGATTCCACACAGGCCGTTCACTGGTCGTTAGGGAGAACCTGGTTCATATGATTCGCCGTTCGTTACCCGCTGTTTTTGCCCTGATGTTCGCTGCGCCACTGCTGGCGGCTCCGGCCGGACAACAGACGCTGTTCAACTTTGTCCGGCCCGCCGATGTGGTCCAGGTGGCGACCCAGGACGCCAGCCTGCCGCAGTCCAACGCAGAGCAAACGGCCGAAGGTGAAGTTCTGCGCCGGGTGACCTTCAACCCTGCGGCACAACCGAACCTGCGCCTGACTCCGCAAAGCGGCGCCTGGGACTGGTCGCAGTCTGGCGTCATGAGCTTGCGTATCCAGAGTGCAATGAACTGGCCTGTAACGCTCTACGTGAAAATCCAGAGTAACGACGGCAAGACCCTGGTCAGCCGCATCGATCTGCCGGCCGGGCCTGCGCAAACCCTGTTGGTGCCGCTGACACCGAGTTCGCCACTGAGCCAGGGCCTGAAAGCCGGGCCGCCGATGCCGATCACTGTCGAAGGCCAGCGTGTATTGCTGGCCAGCAGCACGGGTGAACTGGATCGCAGCCAGGTGGTGTCGGTGACACTGTCGATGGATCAGCCAAAAGTCGCCCAGAGCATCATGCTTGAGCGCTTTGGCGTGCAGGACGGCGACGCGGTGGTCAAGGCCGCCTACGGTTCGTTAGTGGACGCTTATGGTCAGTCCACGCGAGCGAAATGGCCGGAAAAAGTCGCCAGCGACGAGCAGCTCAAAGCGGCGGCAAACAAAGAACAGCAGCAACTGAAAACCTGGTTGGCCGAGCGTGAGCGTTCGTCCCTGGACACGTTCGGTGGCTGGAGCAAAGGCCCGGCGTTCAAGGCCAGCGGCTTCTTTCGTACTGAAAAGCGTGACGGTCGCTGGTATCTGGTGACCCCGGAAGGTCACCCGTTCTATTCCCTGGGGGTCAATACGGTTACCGCCGATACCAGCCAGACCTACGTCGCCGGGCGCGAAGCCATGTTCGAGTCGTTGCCCGCTAACGACGAGCCATTAGCCGGCCATTACGGTGAAGGCGACAATCGCAATGGCAATGGTGCCGATCAGGGGCGTGGGTTCAATGCCGGTCGCTGGTATGACTTCTACGGCGCCAACCTGCAGCGCACTTATGGCCAGCCATGTGCGGTGGCGAGTGAAACCAAGGCCGGAGAAGCCAAGGCCGACGCCGCCACAACCCCGTGCGCTCCCCACTTGTTCGACGAAAAGCGCTGGACCCACCATACACTTGACCGCCTGCAAGCCTGGGGTTTCAACACCATCGGCGACTGGAGCGCTCCGGCGCTGGGCTTGAATGACCGTGTGCCATACACCTTGCCGCTGTCCATCGTCGGCGATTACGCCAGCATCAGCACCGGCACCGACTGGTGGGGCGGCATGCCCGATCCGTTCGACCCGCGTTTCGCCATGGCCACCGAACGCGCCGTAGCGATTGCTGCTCGCGATCACCGCGACGACCCATGGCTGATCGGTTACTTCGCCGATAACGAACTGGCCTGGGCCGGTCCCGGCGATGACCCGAAGGCCCGTTATGCCTTGGCGTACGGGACATTGAAAATGACCACCGACGTGCCGGCCAAGCGGGCGTTCCTCAAGCAACTGCGGGACAAATACCGTAACCAGGCGGGCCTGTCGAAAGCCTGGGGTATCGATCTGCCAGCCTGGGAGCTGATGGAAGACCCGGGCTTCGTGCCGCCGCTGCCAAGTGCGGAGCACCCGGAAATCGAAGCCGACTTCAAGTATTTCCAGAAAGTCTTCGCCGACACCTATTTCAAGACCATTGCCGATTCGCTGAAATGGCACGCACCCAACCACCTGCTGCTCGGTGGTCGGTTTGCCATCAGCACACCTGAGGCTGTCGAGTCTTGCGCGCAGTACTGCGACGTCCTGAGCTTCAACATGTACACGCTCAAACCTCAGGACGGTTATGACTTCGCCAAGTTACAGGCGTTGGACAAACCGGTGCTGATCACCGAGTTCAACTTCGGCTCGCGTGATCGTGGTCCGTTATGGGGCGGAGTAACGGAGCTGGCGAAGGAAGAAGACCGTGGGCCGGCCTACGCCAATTTCGTCAAGCAAGCGGTGAGTGAACCGTCGATTGTCGGCGTGCATTGGTTCCAGTACCTCGATCAACCGGTGAGCGGTCGTCTGCTGGACGGTGAAAACGGCCATTTCGGTCTGGTCGGGATCACCGATCTGCCGTTCCAGGGCTTTGTCGAAAGTGTGCGCAAGGCCAACTTGCAGGCCGTCGATCAGCTCGGCAAAGAAGCCGAGAAGGCCAAGGCTGCGGCGGATAAAGCCGACAGTGCCGGTCATGAAGACGCAGCTGGGAAAAAAGGCCGCGACAGCAAGGGTGCAGGGCAGGGCGCGGGTCATGCGGGTGGGCATTCCGCCAATGGTCATTAAAGCCTGCGATCTTTTGATCTTTTGATCTTTTGATCTTTTGATCGCTGACCTATTAACGATTACGGCAACCGCCGAGCCCGCCCCTGTTCCCAAATCGCTCAAGGGCTGGAACAATGCAGGTCATTGTGTCGAAACGTTTTTTCGGAGAGTTACGGGTGCTGATTCAGGGTCATTACGAGCTTAAATTTGAAGCGGTGCGTGAAGCTTTCGCGGCACTCTTCGACGATCCCCAGGAACGCGGCGCGGCACTGTGTATTCAAATTGGCGGTGAAACCGTCGTCGACCTTTGGGCCGGTACTGCCGACAAGGATGGTCACGAGGCTTGGCACAGCGACACCATTGCCAACCTGTTCTCCTGCACCAAGACCTTTACTGCAGTGACAGCCCTGCAACTGGTCGCCGAAGGCAAGTTGCAGCTCGATGCTCCGGTCGCCAGGTATTGGCCGGAATTCGCCGCTGCCGGCAAGGAGGCGATCACCTTGCGTCAGTTGCTCTGCCATCAGGCCGGTCTGCCGGCCTTGCGCGAGTTGCTACCACCTGAAGCGCTCTATAACTGGCAAACCATGGTCGACGCGCTGGCCGCCGAAGCCCCTTGGTGGATGCCCGGTGAAGGCCATGGTTATGCGGCGATCACTTATGGCTGGCTGGTCGGGGAACTGCTGCGACGCGCCGATGGCCGTGGTCCGGGCGAGTCGATCATGGCACGTGTTGCGCGACCGCTGGGGCTGGATTTCCATGTCGGCCTCGCGGATGAAGAGTTTCATCGCGTAGCGCACATCGCGCGTGGCAAGGGCAATGTCGGCGATGCGGCGGCGCAGCGTTTGCTGCAAGTGACGATGCGTGAGCCGAAGGCCATGACCACTCTGGCGTTTACCAACCCGCCATCGATCATGACCAGTACCAACAAGCCGGAATGGCGTCGTATGCAACAACCGGCAGCGAATGGCCACGGCAATGCCCGCAGCCTGGCCGGGTTCTACAGCGGTCTGCTCGATGGCAGCCTGCTGGAAAGCGAGATGCTCCAGGAACTGACTCGCGAGCACAGCCTGGGCGAAGACAAGACTTTACTGACCCGGACCCGTTTCGGTCTGGGTTGTATGCTCGATCAACCGGATGTACCCAATGCGACCTTCGGCCTCGGCCCTGGAGCGTTTGGTCATCCGGGTGCTGGTGGCTCCATCGGTTTCGCTGACCCGGAACATGATGTGGCCTTCGGTTTTGTGACCAATACCCTTGGGCCATACGTGTTGATGGACCCACGTGCGCAGAAGCTTGTGCGGGTTTTAGCCGCCTGTCTGTAAAGGGTAGCTTCAAGGCATTTTTTTGAAAAAAACTTGCCCAATGGTTGCAGGACGGAACCCTGTGGCTTCTATAGTTTCAAAGCGTCTGTTTTATACGGGTCGTAGCGGCCCACAGCTTCTTATCTCATTTTGTGGATATCCCCATGTCACTGAACAAATCTCTAGCCTTGGCACTGTGTCTCAGCATTACCGGTTGCGCGCAAACCCCACAAAATGATGCAGACGGGGCCCACTGGTGGTCTTTCGGTTCCGGTTCGGACAAGGTAGCGGACAAAGCCGCTGCCAAACCGGACGCGAAGGCCGCTGAAGACGCTGCAGCCGCGAAGGCCAAATCGACTGCAAATGCTGCTGCGCCAACCACCCCGGCTGCAGTTCCAGGTTCTTCAGCTGCCGCAGCAGCCAAGGCCGATAGCGAAAGCAAATGGTGGTGGCCGTTCGGCGACCAGCCAAAGGCCATCACCAAGGCCGATATCAAAGATGTGCCAATGCCTGATCCGAAAATCACCCAGGCCTGGCTGGACAGCTACGAGCCACGCTTGCGTGCTGCCGTTCAGGGCAGCCGTCTGCAAGTGGAGCGTCGCGAGAACGTGTTGGTCGTAGTCGTTCCGGTGGATGACGCCTTCAACCCGAAACGTCCGGCGATGTTGCTGCCTTCGGCCCTGGGTGAGTTCACCAAGGTGTCCAAGGTGGTAGAAGGTGATACCAAGACTTCCGTGCTCGTACTGGGCCATGGTGACAACACGGGGACGCATGACGAGGCTAAACAGCTGAGCAAGGACCGTGCGACTTCCGTTGCATCGATCTTCAGCCTCGGTGGTTTGAAGGGGGATCGTCTGATGTTGCGTGGTATGGGTGATCTGATGCCGCGCGCCGCCAATGACAGCGCCCAGGGCCGTGCCTTGAACCGTCGTGTGGAAATCATGCTGACCCAGCGCACCACCATGCTGGCATTGCTGAACAAGTACAGCCAGCCGACCCCACCACCGGTGGAAATGGTTGCAGCGCAGCCCGTCAAGCCAGCAGCGCCAGCCGTGGCCGAGAAAAAAGCGACTTCGAAGAAGAAAGGCGCTGCCTCGAAAAAGGCTCCGGCGAAGAAAGCTCCGGCCAAAAAACAGCCAGCCAAGAAGCCAGTTGCAGCCAAAGCGGATAAAGCGGATACAGCGGCAAAAAGCACCAGCGGCCAGTAATCAGGCCAGGAACTGATTGATCAAGCACAAGGAAAACGCCATGACCCGGGCTCTGGCCGATATGCGTCGTGACTACACTCGCGACGGTTTGACCGAGGCTCACGCCCCGAGCGAGCCGTTCGCACTGTTTCATCAGTGGTTCGCCGAAGCGGTGAAAACCGAACAACCTCCGGTCGAGGCGAATGCCATGACCCTGGCCACAGTTGATCAGGACGGTCGCCCGCATTGCCGGATCCTGTTGCTCAAGGGGCTTGATGATCAGGGTTTTACCTTCTTCACCAACTACGACAGTGCCAAGGGTCAGCAGCTGGCGGGCAATCCGTTTGCTGCCATGACCTTCTTCTGGCCGACCCTGGAGCGCCAGGTGCGTATCGAGGGTCGAGTGGTGAAGGTCACGCCGCAGGAGTCCGATGCCTATTTCCAGGTACGGCCGCTGGGCAGTCGCCTGGGGGCCTGGGCGTCTCCGCAGAGTCAGGTGATTGCCGATCGTGCCGAGCTGGAAGGGCTGCTCAAAGTCACTGAACAGCGCTTCAGCGATAGCCAGCCGCATTGCCCGGAACATTGGGGCGGCTATCGTTTGTTGCCAGAACGCATCGAGTTCTGGCAAGGTCGGGCGAGTCGTTTGCATGACCGTCTGAACTATCGTCTGCAAGGCGCGGACTGGAGTCGCGAGCGCCTGGCACCGTAAACCGGCTACACAGTGGGGTAGGTGGCAGCCGCCGCCTCCAGCCACTGTGGCAGGTCCCGACGTTTGATATTCTGCTGCCGGGCAATGGCCAATTGTTGCAGCATGAACGCCTTTTTCCGCTCGTCATTTCCGGCAAGTGCCAGCGCCAGATCACGGTCCATCCAGCGTTTGATCCGCACGTACAGCCACCAGTGGAAGTACAGTCCGGCAACGGTGGTGGCGACAATGATGAAGTAATCCATGGAAATCCTTGGGGCGGTGGCGCAGGTTCTGTAATTTGGCGCTACTGTGTGATGAGTTCTCAAGTGCGACTGTACTGCACCTGAATCAAACCAATTTTATCCGGGCAGTGCCGTGACAGGCGTCAAGCTGCGGAGTTTAATGAATACCTGTCCTTTGGAGTTGATGCTATGCGTAAGTCTGTTTTGCTGGTTGCTTCTTTTTCTACGATGGCGATGTTGCTCACTGGTTGCCAATCGAGCCTGACCGGTGACTCTTACTCCCGTGACGAAGCACGTCGGGTGCAGACCATCCGTATGGGTACCATCGAGTCCCTGCGTCCGGTGAAAATCGAAGGCACCAAAACCCCGATAGGCGGCGCAGCCGGTGCGGTCGTGGGTGGCGTCGGCGGTAGCGCCATCGGCGGTGGCAAAGGCAGCATCGTCGCTGCGGTGATCGGCGCAGTGGCCGGCGGTCTGGCGGGTTCTGCCATCGAAGAAGGCGTGACCCGTACCCAAGGCGTGGAAATCACCGTTCGCGAAGACGACGGCAGCATGCGCGCCTACGTTCAGGAAGTTCAGCCAAACGAAGTATTCCGTGTTGGCGAACGTGTGCGTATCTCCACCGTCGGTGGCACCAGCCGCGTTTCGCACTAAGTTTTACGCGGTTAAAACAAAACCCCGGCCAGGTAACTGGTCGGGGTTTTGTATTTTTGGCTGATTGTTTTGTTAGACCACTACAGCACACCTTGGCTGTGTGAACTCAGAAATAAATCCGGCTATTCAGGGCGCTCTATTGATGCTCTTGCGACTGGCCGCTGCGGTCACCGCATAACCGATCAATGCGGCGAGGATCGACCCAGTGAGAATGCCCATGCGGTCCATGCCGGCGTATTCGCTGCTGCCCGGCACAAAGGCCAGGGAACCGACAAACAGACTCATGGTGAAACCGATACCGCAGAGGATTGCCACGCCGAGTACCTGGCCCCAATTGGCGCCAGCGGGCAGGGCCGCAATGCCTATTTTCACGGCGAGCCAGGTCAGGCCGAAGACACCAACGGTCTTGCCCAGCAGCAAACCGGCGGCAATGCCCATCGGTACGTGGTGGGTGAAGCTCTCAAGGTTAACGCCAGCCAGTGAAACACCAGCATTGGCGAAAGCGAACAACGGCAGGATACCGAAGGCCACCCAAGGGTGCAGGGCGTGCTCCAGGCTCAGCAACGGTGACGGTTCAGCGTTTTTGGTACGTAGCGGAATGCAGAACGCCAGTGTTACACCGGCCAGTGTGGCGTGGACACCGCTCTTGAGTACACACACCCATAGAATCAGGCCAATGATCATGTAGGGGCCGAGCTTGACCACGCCTAGCCGATTCATCGCCACCAGCGCCACCAGACAGGCTGCGGCCAGCATCAACGACAGCGTCGACAATGCGCCGGAGTAGAAGATCGCGATGACGATGATTGCACCCAGGTCATCAATGATCGCCAAGGTCATCAAAAACAGCTTCAGCGAGACCGGTACACGCTTGCCCAGCAAGGCGAGCACGCCAAGGGCGAAGGCGATATCAGTGGCCATCGGGATCGCCCAACCACCCAGGGCTGACGGGTTGTCCTTGTTGAGGAACCAGTAGATCAGCGCCGGCACGACCATGCCGCCGATGGCCGCTGCGCCCGGCAGGACGATCTGCGACGGTTTGGACAGATGGCCTTCAAGGATTTCGCGTTTGACCTCAAGGCCGATCAACAGGAAGAACATCGCCATCAGGCCGTCGTTGATCCATAACAACAGCGGCTTGGCGATTTTCAGGGCGCCGATCTGGGCGACCACGGGAGTGTCCAGCAGGCCGTTGTAGAGCCAGGACAGCGGTGAGTTGTTGATGATCAGGGCAAGAGCTGCAGCGGCAATCAATAACAGACCGCTGGCAGCTTCCAACTGAAAGAAACGCGTGAAAGTGCTACGCAGAGGCAAGGTCGCTCTCCATCTATCGATTCAAAAGGTGGACCACCCTAACCCGTACGGTTAGTTGTTAAAACAAAAGTTATATTCTTTTTTGTTATATGTCGTTACAACGATGTCTCCCGGACCCGGCCTGAGCCTAGCAGTTGGTTGGCGTATTGGGCCTCAGCTGTACCTGTGCGTTATGCGGGTTTTTTCCTAAGCTTGTTGATTGAGCCTTCCGACAAGGTCAATCCATTGCCTGTTGTCACCGCCAGGTTTCCTTACGCCTATTCGATTCAATGAGAAAAAGACCATGAGCGACAACCGTCAGTGGGCTCGCGAAGCCATCCGGATCATCGAAGCCGACTTCCAGCGCAGCGCCGATACGCACCTGATCCCTTTGCCACTGCCGGGATTGCCGGGCATCGAGTTGTACTTCAAGGATGAGTCCAGTCACCCCACCGGTAGCCTCAAACATCGGCTGGCGCGTTCGTTGTTTCTCTACGCGCTGTGTAATGGCTGGCTCAAGCCTGGGGCGCCGGTGATCGAGGCGTCCAGCGGCTCGACGGCGATCTCCGAGGCGTATTTCGCGCGCTTGCTCGGCTTGCCGTTCATTGCAGTGATGCCGGCCACGACCTCCCGGGAAAAAATTGCGCAAATCGAGTTCTACGGTGGCAAAAGCCATCTGGTGCAGGATCCGACGCAGATCTACGCCGAGTCCGAGCGCTTGGCCCGGGAACACGACGGCCATTTCATCGACCAGTTCACCTATGCCGAGCGTGCCACTGACTGGCGAGCCAACAACAACATTGCCGAGTCGATCTTTCAGCAGATGCGTTTCGAACGTCATCCTGAACCGAGCTGGCTGATTTCCAGCCCTGGCACCGGCGGCACGACGGCCACTCTGGGGCGCTACGTGCGTTATCGCCAGCATTGCACCCGCGTGTTGTGTGCCGATGCCGAGCGTTCGGTGTTTTTCGAGTACTACCAGACCGGCGACGCGAGCTTGCGTCTGGATTGCGGTTCGCGGATCGAAGGCATTGGCCGGCCACGGGTCGAGGCGTCATTCTTGCCGAAGGTCATCGATGCGATGGTCAAAGTGCCGGATGCGCTGTCGCTGGCAGCCATGCATTATCTGGCGCAGCGTTTGGGTCGGCGAGTGGGTGGTTCCAGCGGGACTAACCTGATCGGCGCCTTGATGGCGGCGCAGCAGATGGTGGCAGCGGGGGAGAGTGGCTCGATCGTGGCGATTCTGTGTGATGGCGGCGAACGTTACGCGACCACCTATTACGATCAGGACTGGCTGAAGGCTCAGGGGTATGAGCTGAGTGGACTGATCGCGGCCGTTGTGGGCAGTGCCGAGCGCGGTGAGCCGCTGCCGACCAGCGTGTTGCGCGCCAATATCTGATCGCTGCGGATTGATCGTTCCCACGCTCCGCGTGGGAATGCAGCCAGGGACGCTCTGCGTCCCAAGAGCGGACGCAGAGCGTCCGGTGAGGCATTCCCACGCGGGAACGATCTACTGTGTTAAGCCTCGATACCGAGAATATCCCGCGCCACCGCTTCGGCAATGCGAATACCATCGACACCCGCCGACAGGATACCACCGGCATAACCGGCGCCTTCACCGGCCGGGAACAGGCCTTTGACGTTCAGGCTCTGCATCGACTCGTTACGGGTGATCCGCAGCGGCGAAGACGTGCGGGTTTCGATCCCGGTCAGCACTGCGTCGTGCAGCGAGTAGCCGCGAATTTGCTTCTCGAAGGCCGGTAAGGCTTCACGAATGGCGTCGATGGCAAACGCCGGCAACGCCAGCGCCAGATCGCCCAGTGCAACCCCGGGTTTGTAGGAGGGTTCGACGCTGCCCAGCGCCGTCGACGGCTTGCCTGCGATGAAATCGCCGACCAGTTGCGCCGGTGCTTCGTAGTTGCTGCCACCCAGCACAAAGGCGTGGGACTCCAGACGCTCCTGCAACTCGATCCCGGCCAATGGGCCGCCCGGATAGTCGACTTCCGGGGTGATGCCCACAACAATCCCGGAGTTCGCGTTACGTTCGTTACGCGAATACTGGCTCATGCCGTTGGTCACCACGCGATTCGGCTCGGAAGTCGCCGCCACCACAGTACCGCCCGGGCACATGCAGAAACTGTAGACCGAACGACCGTTCTTGGCGTGGTGCACCAGTTTGTAGTCGGCGGCACCGAGTTTCGGGTGACCGGCGTATTTGCCCAGGCGCGCGCTGTCGATCAGCGATTGCGGGTGTTCGATACGGAAACCTACCGAAAACGGCTTGGCTTCCATGAACACGCCACGGCCGTGGAGCATGCGGAAGGTGTCGCGGGCGCTGTGGCCGAGGGCAAGAATCACGTGTTTCGAGTGGATCTGTTCGCCGCTGGCGAGCTCGATACCGGTCAACTGGCCGTCTTCGATCAGCACGTCAGAGACTTTTTGCTGGAAGCGTACTTCACCGCCCAGCGCACGAATCTGCTCACGCATGTTTTCGACGACGCCCGTCAGACGGAACGTACCGATGTGCGGTTTGCTGACGTAGAGGATCTCTTCCGGCGCGCCGGCTTTGACGAACTCGTGCAGGACTTTGCGGCCGTGGTGCTTGGGATCCTTGATCTGGCTGTACAGCTTGCCGTCAGAGAATGTCCCCGCGCCGCCTTCACCGAATTGCACGTTGGACTCAGGATTCAGCACGCTTTTGCGCCACAGGCCCCAGGTGTCCTTGGTGCGCTGACGCACTTCTGTGCCGCGCTCAAGAATGATCGGCTTGAAGCCCATCTGCGCCAGCAGCAGCCCGGCGAAAATCCCGCACGGGCCGAAACCGACCACGATCGGCCGTTGGCTCAGATCCTGCGGAGCCTGGCCAACGACCTTGTAGCTGACATCCGGCGCCGCATTGACGTTACGGTCATCGGCGAATTTGTGCAGCAACTTCGCCTCATCGCGCACGCTAAGGTCGATGGTGTAGATGAAGCACAGTTCGGAAGATTTTTTGCGCGCGTCGTAGCTGCGCTTGAACAAGGTGAAATCGAGCAGGTCATCACTGGCGATGCCCAGGCGCTGCACGATGGCTGGCCGCAGGTCTTCTTCGGGATGGTCGATCGGCAACTTGAGTTCGGTGATTCGTAACATGACAGGGTCCGGTTCGCGGGGGCGCACAACTGCGCCAAAGGCGTTTCACAAACCGGTGATTATAAGCCTCAACGGCCCGTTCCGGTGAGGCTAAAACAGCATCCTGTCGAATCAGTCGTTACGCGAGCCGCCGAAATACGCGCAGCCACGTTGTACCTGGCCGTTGACCCGCAACTCGGCGCTCATGAATTGAACGCTGCCACGGGGGCTGTCGACGCAGCGTTGTGGTGCGATCCAGAGTTCAACGTGTTGGTCATTGGCTTCGCTACTGAGGCTGAAACGCCCGTCACCGAGTTGTTCTTCCAGAAACGGCAAGGCCAGCGCTGGCTGGCCGGCGCGCTCGATCACCATGCCCTTGGTGTTGACCTTGACGTTCCAGTCGGGCGTGTTGCCGCTGGCACGCAGGATCAGCCGCTGGAAGTTGGGGTCTTCGCAGGCCGCGCTCGAACGTTCGACGCGGTATAGCTGCTGCACGTCGAACTGGGCACCCGCATCAGCTGATTTGCCAGTGGCAACCCGGCCGCGCACGTCAGCGAAAATCTTGTGCTGCGCGCCCGCCAGCGTTGCGGCTTCCTGCAGGATACTGGTGCTGCCGGTGTCATTGACGACATACAGCTTGTTTTCCTGGCACGGCTGAAACATCAGCTTGCCGTTGGCCATGCTGAGTTCGCCCTGCATGCGGGTCAGGCCCGCCATGGACGGTTTCTCAGGCTGGCTCTGCAGCAACTGGCAACCGGCGAATACAGGAAGCAGGGCGACAAACATCAGGGAACGGGCAGCACGCATCGTTGGGTCTCCAGACAAGTGCCGCCACGTTACTCAGGCTGACCGCTCATCACAACCCTGCAGTGCACCTGCCTTCCTGTAAAACGCCTCGCTCTCAGCCGACGTTGTAGATCTGGCCAGTCTGCAAGCCTTCCACGCTTTTCGCGTAGGCCAGTGCCACATCGGCGGCTGGAACCGGTTTGAATCCGCGGAAGTACGGTGCATAGCTGCCCATGGCTTCAACCAGTACGTTAGGGCTGACCGAGTTGATCCGCAGACCGCGTGGCAATTCGATAGCCGCCGCTTTAACGAAACTGTCCAGGGCGCCGTTGACCATCGACGCCGAGCTGCCGGTACGAATCGGATCGTGGCTGAGAATGCCGGTGGTGAAGGTGAACGACGCACCGTCGTTGGCGAAATCCCGGCCGATCAACAGCAGATTGACCTGGCCCATCAGCTTGTCTCGCAAGCCCAGCTCGAAGTCTTTTTCGGTCATGTTCGCCAGTGGCACGAAGTTGACGCTGCCGGCGGCGCAGATCAGCGCATCGAATTTGCCGGTCTGTTCGAACAGCTTGTGGATCGAGGCGCTGTCACTGATATCGACCTGGAAGTCACCACTCTTGCGACCGATACGAATGATTTTGTGGCGCTGGGACAGTTCCCGGTCAATGGCCGAGCCGACAGTGCCGGAGGCTCCAATCAAAAGAATTTTCATCGTGCGAATCCTCAAGTGGGTGAATGTGGTTTCAGTTTAGTGTGGTTTTTTTTATTGATAAGCGTGCTAATGGGCAACCTTTGGTTTTCAAATGGAAACAATCCATGAGCGAAATGGATGATCTGGCGGCGTTTGCAGTGTTGATCGAGGCCGGCAGTTTTACGCTGGCAGCGCAGCAACTGGGGTGCAGCAAGGGGCAGTTGTCCAAGCGCATCAGCCAGCTGGAAACACGTTTCAGCGTAGTGCTGTTGCAGCGAACCACACGGCGTTTGAGCCTGACAGCCGCTGGTGCGGCGTTGTTGCCGCAAGCGCAGGCGCTGGTGATTCAGGTAGAGCGGGCGCGACAGGCCCTGGCACGGTTGAAGGACGATATGGCAGGGCCGATTCGGATGACGGTCCCGGTGTCGTTGGGGGAGACTTTTTTCGATGGGTTGCTGCTGGAGTTTTCCCGAGAGTACCCCGACGTGCAGATCGAACTTGAGCTGAACAACAGTTACCGCGACTTGTCACGGGATGGCTTCGATCTGGCGATTCGTTCAGAGGTGGCCAACGACGAGCGAATGGTAGCCAAACCATTGTTGGCCTGGCACGAGATGACCTGCGCCAGCCCGGCTTATCTGGAACAGTTTGGTGAGCCGCAGACGCCGGCGGACCTGGCCGATCATCGTTGCCTGCTCAACAGCCATTACAGCGGCCGGGAAGAGTGGTTGTATCACCAGCAACATGAACTGTTGCGGGTGCGGGTCTCGGGGCCGTTCGCCAGCAACCACTACAACCTGCTGAAGAAGGCTGCGCTTGCCCATGCGGGGATTGCGCGCCTGCCTTCTTACTTGCTCCAGGCTGAACTGGCCGATGGCCGTTTGCGCTGGCTGCTGCGCGACTATCAGACCCGCAGCATGCCGATGTATCTGGTGCATCCGTATCAGGGCGGCTTGCCCAAGCGCACGCAGGTGTTGGCCGACTACCTGATAGGGTGGTTCAAACGCAGCGGCGAAGCGCTGGATCGGTTGTAACAGCTGCTACAAGGGCTTAGCGATTGGCGGCGTAACGTTTGGCGATCAGGTGATCGATCGACAGCACGCCCGGACCTCTGGCCATCAGGTACAGCAGAATCGCCGCCCAGGTGCCGTGAGTCGGGTAGGCGTCCGGGTAGACAAAGGTCTGAATGGTCAGCGTCATCCCCAGTAATGCCAAGGCCGAAAAGCGTGTGGCGAAGCCGACGAGGATCAGCATCGGGAAGAAATGCTCGGCGAAGGCCGCCATGTGCGCCGCCAGTTCCGGGGACAGCAGCGGCACATGGTATTCGCTTTGGAACAACGGAATCGTCGAGTCTGCCAGGCGCGGAATACCGAGCTGGAAGGTGCCGTCGAGCAGGTCGATGGCCAGGCCCTCGATCTTGGTTTGCCCGGACTTCCAGAACACCGCGGCAATGGAGAAACGTGCAACGAAGGCGATCAGGCTGTGGGGGATTTTCTCGAACAGCTCGATGATCCGTTCGATCAAGTGGGTGATGGCGTTCGGGTGTTCGGTACGGGTGTTCATGGCGATACCTTGTCGTGTTGCAAGTGGATGATGGCGTTGTGGCCGATCAGCAGCGCCAGGCACTGACTCGGGTCGAACGCCGGTGCGGCGGTCAGGGCATCGGCGACTGCTTGCCCCAGAGGGTGGTTGTTTTGCAGGCTGTGGATGAAGGTCGCAGTGCCGACATCGATCGCAAAGACCTCGACCTCCAGGCCATTGCGCAGCACCAGTGCGTTTTGCGGGTGATACGGCTCAAGGTTCCGGGGCGGTATGTCAGTCTGGTGGGCAGCCCATAGCGCAACGGTGGCGTACGGCGAACTCAGCGTGAACGTTGAGGGATGCAGATGAATGTGTAGCTGTGCGAGCGCTTCGGGAGCAGCCAGCGCAGCAGCAATCTGTGCAGGCTCGACGGCATTGGCATCGGCTGCGTGATAGGCCATCACCCGCAAGCGTTCCAGGCGCGCAACATCTGCGAGATACGGCACTGAAGCGGCCGGTGCAAAGTGCTCGATGAAACTGGCGAAGTCACTGCCGTAGTCGTTGATCAGCGCACTGGTCGGTGGGAAGTCCCGCACATAAAACCGGGCCATGGCCCGGAAGAACTCATCACCGACCAACTGCGAAACCACCGGATAGCTGTCGGTCAAGGCGTTGATCAACGAGCTCTGCACGTTGTTGCGGTACACCGCGAAGCGGCTATCCGGGTCTGCACCGTTGGCGCTGAACAAACCGTCAGGGCAGGGCTGTCGAGGATCAAGCAGGGCGGCGGCGAAATCGGCTTGAGTATTCATCGGCGAACCTCGGTGTAACCCAGCAATTCATTGGCCTGACGGGCCTCGGCGAGCAGCATGGAAAATGCCGGCACCTGATTGTCGCGCTCAATCAGCGTGGCCACCGGCCCGATGCGCTCAAGAACACGTGTGTACAGCGTCCACACAGCGTTATCGATGGGGGCACCGTGATCGTCGATCAGCAGGCGATCGCCGAGGCTGTCAGTGTCTTCGGCAAATCCGGCCAGATGGATCTCGCCCACGGCGTGCAACGGCAGTGCGTCGATGTAGGCCAAGGGATCGCGCTGATGATTGATGCAAGAGACGTAGACGTTGTTCACATCCAGCAGCAAGCCGCAGCCGGTGCGGCGAATGACGTCAGTGATGAAGCAGGCTTCTTCCATGCCGCAGTGCTGGAACTGTAAGTAAGTCGCCGGGTTTTCCAGCAGCATGGGGCGTTTCAGATGCTGCTGGACCTGGTCGATATGCTCGCAGACACGCTGCAGTGTCGACTCGTTATAGGCCAATGGAAGCAGGTCATTGAGAAACACCGGGCCGTGGCTCGACCAGGCCAGGTGTTCGGAAAAGGACTGGGGTTGGTAGCGTTCGATCAGATCGGCGAGCCGGACAAGGTGCTCGACGTTCAGCGGACCTTCGCCGCCGATCGACAGGCCGACGCCATGCAGCGACAGCGGATACTGCTCGCGGATCAAACCCAGGTAATGATGAAACGGGCCACCGGCCACCATGTAGTTTTCGGCGTGGACTTCGAAGAAACCGATGTCCGGGCGAGTACCGAGTACTGCGCCAAAGTGCTCGGTCTTGAGCCCCAGCCCCGCGCGGGGCGGGAGCTCGGACGCCAATGCCTGAGTGTGAGGATGTACGTTGTGCAGCGCTGAAGTGGTCATCATCAACACTCAGGCGAGGAGGGATTACGACTTGGCTTTGTAGGCGGCCATTTGACCGAAGCCGGTCGGTGAGGTCGGGCTGGCGGTCTTCTCGCAAGTGCCTTTTGGCAGCAGTTTGAAGTGGTTGCTCTCGTAGTCGACTTTCGAGGTGCCCGCGCAGGTAGTGCCTGCACCTGCGGCGCAATCGTTCTTGCCTTTCATGGCGACGCCAAAGCATTTTTCCATGTCAGTGGCTGCGGCGTGGGCAGTGGTCGGCAGAGCTGCGATGCTCAAAGCGGAACCCAAGGCCAGGGCGAGGGCGGCAGCGGACAGGGTGCGAGTGGTAGCGGTCATGATGTTTCTCCAAACAAGGGTGGGTTCAAGTAAGCATTGGTGCTTGCTTACCCCTCTAGAGAAAGGTCATTGCGGTTCGTTACAGCGCGTGTGAAAAAACTTTTGTACACGACACAATCCTGTAGGAGCACGGCTTGCCGGCGATGGTGCCTGGGAGAACGCCATCGCCGGCAAGCCGTGCTCCTACAAGGCAAAAAAAAAACGGCCCGCAGGCCGTTTTTTGTTGCTGCAGTGCTTAGCCGCCCAGGTACGCGTCGCGCACTTTAGGGTCGCTCAGCAGGGCTGCACCGGTGCCTTGCATCACCACCCGGCCGTTTTCCAGCACATAGGCACGGTCGGCAACCTTCAACGCCTGGTTAGCATTCTGTTCAACCAGAAACACCGTCACACCATCCTTGCGCAGTTGTTCGATGATGTCGAAGATCTGCTGGATGATGATCGGCGCCAACCCCAGCGACGGCTCGTCGAGCAGCAGCAGCTTGGGTTTGCTCATCAGCGCCCGGCCGATGGCAAGCATCTGCTGCTCGCCACCCGACATGGTGCCGCCGCGCTGGTTGAAGCGTTCCTTGAGTCGCGGGAACAACCCCAGGACCTTATCCATTTGCTCCTGGTAATCGCCCTTCTCGGTGAAGAAACCGCCCATGGCGAGGTTTTCTTCCACGGTCAGACGGGCAAACACCCGACGACCTTCCGGGACCACGGCGATGCTTTTACGCATGATTCGCGCGGAGTCCTGGCCGACCAGTTCTTCGCCCATGTAGCGAATGCTGCCGCTATGGGCTTGCGGCGAACCGCACAGGGTCATCAGCAGGGTGGATTTGCCGGCGCCGTTGGCCCCGATCAGCGTGACGATCTCGCCCTGACGGACTTCGACGTTGACGCTGTGAAGGGCCTGGATCTTGCCGTAGAAGGTGGAAACGTTTTCGAACTGCAGCATTTACGCTTCCCCCAGGTAGGCTTTGATCACTTCAGGATTGTCGCGGATCTGTTCCGGCGTGCCGTTGGCCAGAGGCGTGCCCTGGTTGATCACGAAGATGTGGTCGGAGATGCTCATGACCAGTTTCATGTCGTGTTCGATCAATAGCACGGTGACGTTATGCTCTTCACGCAGGGTGCCGATCAACGCCTTGAGGTCGTCGGTTTCCCGCGGGTTGAGGCCGGCGGCCGGTTCGTCGAGCATCAGGATGCTTGGACGGGTCATCATGCAACGGGCGATTTCCAGGCGGCGCTGCTGACCGTAGGCCAGGGTACCGGCCGGACGGTTGGCAAACTCCTTGAGGTTGACCTTATCGAGCCAGAACTCGGCGTATTCCATGGCCTCGCGTTCGCTGCGGCGAAACGCCGGCGTCTTGAACAGACCCGCCAGGAAGTTGGTATTCAGGTGCCGGTGCTGAGCAATCAGCAGGTTTTCCACGGCGGTCATTTCCTTGAACAGCCGCACGTTCTGGAACGTCCGCACCACGCCTTTACCGGCGATCTTGTGGCCGGGCAGGCCTTCGATCGCTTCACCGTTGAGCTGGATAGTGCCAGCAGTGGGCTTGTAGAAACCGGTCAGGCAGTTGAACACAGTGGTCTTGCCGGCGCCGTTAGGGCCGATCATCGACACCACCTGTTTCTCTTTCACGCTCAGGGCAACGCTATTGACCGCCAGCAAGCCGCCAAAGCGCATGCTCAGGCCTTCTACTTTCAGGATATCTCTGCTCATTTACGCAGCTCCATGTGAGGACGTTGCATGGGCAGCAGACCTTGAGGACGCCAGATCATCATCAGCACCATCAAGGCGCCGAACATCAACATGCGGTATTCGCTGAAGTCACGCATCAGCTCGGGCAACAGGATCATCACGACGGCCGCGAGGACCACGCCCAATTGCGAGCCCATGCCGCCCAGCACCACGATGGCGAGGATGGTGGCCGACTCGATGAAGGTGAACGACTCCGGCGTGACCAGACCCTGGCGCGCGGCGAAGAAGCTACCGGCAAAACCGGCGAAGCAGGCACCCAGGGTGAAGGCCGACAGCTTGATCACGGTCGGGTTCAGGCCCAGGGCCCGGCAGGCGATTTCGTCTTCACGCAGCGCTTCCCAGGCACGGCCGATCGGCATGCGCAGCAGACGGTTGATCACGAACAGCGCGAACAGCGCCAGCAACAGCGCTACCAGGTAGAGGAAAACCACCTTGCTGACCGGGTTGTACGTCAGGCCGAAGAACTCGTGGAAGGTCTGCATGCCTTCGGCGGCCGTTCTCTCGAAACTCAGGCCGAACAGCGACGGTTTGGGAATGTTGCTGATACCGTTCGGTCCACCGGTGAGGCCGGTCAGGTTACGCAGGAACAGCCGGATGATCTCACCGAAGCCCAGGGTCACGATCGCCAGGTAGTCACCGCGCAGACGCAGCACCGGGAAGCCCAGCAGGAAGCCGAAGGTCGCCGACATCAAGCCGGCGATCGGCAGGCAGATCCAGAAGCTCAGGCCGTAGTAGTGCGACAGCAGCGCATAGCTGTAGGCGCCCACCGCGTAGAAACCGACGTAGCCCAGGTCGAGCAGACCCGCCAGACCGACCACGATGTTCAGGCCCAGACCGAGCAGCACATAGATCAGAATCAGCGTGGCGATATCCACCGCACCGCGCGAGCCGAAGAACGGCCAGACCAGAGCGATGACGATCAATCCCATGATGACCCAGCGCTGGGTGCTGGGCAGGGTCAGGAAGTGGCTCGCGCCGGCCGGGATCAATTTACCTTTGGGCACGGAACGCATGGCGGCCGTGTATTCGCGGTCGAACAGCACGCGCAGGAACATCAACACCGAGCAGGCGGCGATGATCAGCAGCGTGGAGGTCGTGGCACCCTGTACTTCGAGGTTGATGCCGGCGATGGACAGTTTCAGGCCGAGTACCGGGTACGCCACAGCCCAAACCAATAGCGCGCTGAAAAGCGCCTGTCTAAGATTCCTGATCATACTTTCTCAACCTCCGGACGGCCCAACAGGCCGGTTGGCCGGAATAACAACACCAGAACCAGAAGGCCGAAAGCCACCACGTCCTTGTACTGGTCACCGAATATATCGGCGCCGAATGCTTCGGCCACCCCCAGCACCAGACCACCGAGCATGGCGCCCGGAATGCTCCCGATACCGCCCAGAACCGCCGCGGTAAAGGCCTTGAGGCCCACCAGGAATCCGGCGTTCGGGTTGATTACGCCGTACTGCATGCTCAGCAGTACAGCCGCCACGGCCGCCAGGGCGGCACCGATGACGAAGGTCAGGGCGATGATGTTGTTGGTGTTGATGCCCAGCAGGTTGGCCATCCTGATGTCTTCGGCGCAGGCCCGGCAGGCACGTCCCAGACGTGAACGCGAAATGAACGTGGTCAGGCAGAGCATCACCACCAGGGTCACTACGAATACCAGGATCTGCATGTAGGAGATCAGCACTTCCTGCGCCCCGCCCGGACCAAAGCTGAAGCTGCCCGGAATCAGGTTGGGGATCGATTTGTCCTTGGAATCCTGCGAGAGCAGTACGGTGTTTTGCAGGAAGATCGACATGCCGATGGCCGAGATCAGCGGGATCAGGCGGTTACTGCCCCGCAGAGGGCGGTAGGCGATCCGTTCGATACTGTAGCCGTAGGCACTGGTAACAACGATGGTCGCCAGGAATGCGGCGGTCATCAACAGCGGTAGAGAATGGATACCCAGCATGGCCAGTCCGGCAAGGACGATGAAGGCCACGTAGGAACCGATCATGTAGACCTCGCCGTGGGCGAAGTTAATCATTCCAATGATGCCGTAAACCATCGTATAGCCGATGGCGATCAGGGCATACGTGCTGCCAATGGTCAGACCATTAACCAGCTGTTGGAAAAAGTGATAGATCTCAGGCATTACTGCGCTCCTAAAAACCTGATACGCATTTCACTGGTGGAGTCATTTTCCCGCTCAGGCCCCGTGGATCTGCATCCACTTCGAACATGAGGTTTGCCAGCGAACCGCTGATGACGGTTTTGAGATTTTCAGGTGGGGAGGCTTCCGGATCACGGAGGCACGGCCCATTACCTCGTAAAACAAAGCCCACGGCACGCCGTGGGCTTTATTGGCAGTCAGTCAGGCAACGCCTTACTGAGGCGAAACTTCGGTTTTAGGTTTGCCAAAGTGCCACTGGTAAACCACGAACTTGAAGTTCTTCAGGTCGCCCTTGGCGTCGTAGCTCAGGTCGCCAGTCGGAGTCTTGAAGGTGCCAGCGTGAATGGCTGCGGCCACTTTGGCGGTGTCTTCGCTCTTCGCTGCCTTGATGCCTTCAGCGATGACTTCGACTGCCGAGTAGGCCGGGAACACGAACGGGCCGGTCGGGTCCTGTTTCTTGGCGGCGAATGCGTCAACCAGTGCTTTGTTGGCCGGATCCTGGTCGAAAGACTTCGGCAGGGTCACCAGCAGGCCTTCGGAAGCGTCCTGGGCGATCTGCGAGATGGATTCGTTGCCGACGCCTTCTGGCCCCATGAACTTGGCGTTCAGGCCTTTTTCCTTGGCTTGACGCAGGATCAGGCCCAGTTCCGGGTGGTAGCCGCCGTAGTAGACGAAGTCGACGTTGGCTTGCTTGAGTTTCTGGATGATCGAGGAGAAGTCCTTGTCGCCGGCGTTCAGGCCTTCGAACACGGCAACCTTGACGCCTTTGCCTTCGAGGGTTTTCTTCACGGCGGTGGCGATGCCTTCACCGTATTGCTGTTTGTCGTGCAGAACGGCAACGATTTTCGGCTTTACGTGATCGGCGATGTAGTTACCGGCGGCAGGGCCTTGGGCGCTGTCCAGGCCGATGGTGCGGAACACCATTTTGTAGCCACGGTTAGTGATGTCCGGGCTGGTGGCGGCCGGGGTGATCATGATCACGCCTTCGTCTTCGTAGATGTCCGAAGCCGGTTGAGTGGAGCTGGAGCAGAGGTGGCCGACCACGAACTTGACGCCGTCGTTGACCACTTTGTTGGCAACGGCAACGGCCTGTTTAGGGTCGCAGGCGTCATCGTATTCCTTGGCTTCGAGCATCTTGCCGTCGACACCGCCTTTGGCGTTGATCTGCTCGATGGCCATTTTAGCGCCGATGAACTGCATGTCACCGTACTGGGTCACTGGACCGGTTTTAGGGCCGGCGATGCCGATCTTGATGGTGTCAGCTGCGAACGAATGGCTGGCAACCCCGGCCAGAACCATAGCGGCAAACAGTTTGGAAATCTGCTTAGTAGCCTTATTCATAGTGCTCCACTCTTACTGTTGTAGTTTTTATAGTCCTGGCAGCCTGAGCCACAGAACCGGATCGATATCTTGGATATCCCCCGGAAATGCCCCCGGCAACTGTACCGGTACAGTGTAGAGCGCCGGTTGTTCGCTTGGAAAGCTGGCGCTCAGGGGCAATTCCTGGGGATGTCGCATTTTTGAAAGAAAAAGACAGAATTGCGGCGGGATTTTGGCTGCGTAGTAACCCGATTCAGCGGCTATCCTTGCTTTCCTGCAGTTCTCGATCAATGACTCTATTGCATCCGGGTTTTTCTGCCAGAGCGCCGACGTTATGATTGCGCCGATTTCAATTCCGGACAGGGCCCATGACTCAAGAACCTAGCACCCTCTATGCCAAGCTGCTTGGTGAAACCGCATCTATTACCTGGAAGGAACTCGAACCGTTCTTCGCCAAGGGTGCCCTATTGTGGGTCGATCCCGACTTGGATTTGATCGCTGCCGCCGAGGCAGTTGCCCAGGACGAAGGCGAGAAAGTGGCTGCCTGGCTGGCCGCCGAGAAGGTTGCCAAGGTGTCTGCAACGCGGGCGCTGGATCTGGTTGAACGTGATCCGCAGCTCTGGGCGGTGGTGGTTTCGCCGTGGATTCTGATCCAGGAAAGGGCGCAGGTCTGACGGCTTGCACCAAAGTTGTGCGGGAAGTTGCCGTAGAAAAGTGTGTAGCCGAGTAGCGTGATGGCAGGTTGCCGTAGAGAAACGCCACAGGCAGGCGGGGGGAAGGTTACGTAAACGTAACGGGAACAGTTGAGAGAGCAGCCTGAGGGCTGCTTAATTGTTTCTGGATGTTGGTAAGTCTGAAGCTGATGTGGTGAATTTCAGGCCGCTTTCGCGAGCAAGCCCGCTCCCACATTTGACCGCATTCTTTCAAAGAGAACTCGGTCAAATGTGGGAGCGGGCTTGCTCGCGAAGGAGGCGCCGCTTATTAAGCGGTTTTACCCGTATGGTTATTCAGCGAAATGACCTTGGTCTTGCCGATGCGGTGGCGGTAGATCTCGCGCAGGTACTTGATGGCCTTTTTCACGCAATCGCGCGACAGGCGGATATCGTTGATCGAGACGAATTTGTCTTTGTCGTTGATCAGCTCGCGGTACTTCTTCTCGTACATCGGCTTGATCGCGTACCAGTTGGTGTCGAGGATCTTCGCCGGGTTTTCGAACTCGTTGAGCAGCTCGTCGATTTTGGCCTCGTCGAAGTCTTCATGAATGATGAAGTCGAGGATCGAGTTGTCCAGGGTTTCGTCGAAACGGTACGGATTGCGTGCGAAGCAGCGCTTGATGAACGCCACGATCAAGGTCAGGAAATCGTCTGACAGGCACGGGCTCTTGGCGATCAGGGTGGTCAGCGAAAGGTTGGCCGAAGCACCGATCACCAGTGCATAACGCTTGAGCGTGGTGTTGGGGAACAGGCTGTTGAGGTGGGTCTTCAACCGGTTCAGGTCCATGTAGGACAGTTTGTAATCCTTGGGCAGCGATACGATCGACACCACCGACGAACAGTTCTTGAAGAAGTGCAGGTCATGCAGCGCGGCAGCGTCGTACCCCGAGTTCTTGTACTGCTCAAGCGACGCGCGATAACGCTTGGACTCGATCGGCAACAGGCTGATGCCTTCGATGGCCTGGGTCACTTTGTTGAAGTGCGGCAGATCGATGGAGCGGAAGAACAGGTCGTCGATGTTCAGGCGCTGTGGCTCTTTGTCGAACACCTTGAACTTGTCGCTGCTCGGTGCCGGTTGCTCAGGCACCACCGACTCGGCGTAGGCAATCGCCACTGGCCCGGCCAGACTCATGAACAGGTCGTTGGCGTCCAGGCGAATGGTTTCGCCGATGTCGATGCCAGCCCGGCGGAAATAGTTCTGATCGTAGTCGGTGGTGACTGCCTGGGCCGTCAGAATGTTGAAGATCTGCTGCGAGATGTACTGGTTGGCGTGCTTTTCCATGGCATTGACATCAATGTTCTGGATATTGCCGTCATCGTTCTCTTCGGCGTAACGCATGATGTCGTTGGAGATCAGCATCATCGCGTTCCATGGGCGGATGCGGCCCATGACGCTGGCTTCGCTGCTGTCTTCGTTGGCGAAGTTGTACGAGAAATCCCATTCTTCCGACAGGTACTTGCACAACAGGCGGCCGGCGTTGATGTGCAGCGCTTCAGACATTTCACTGCGGTGATCGGAAATGTTCGGCAGTACGCAAATACCGCTGGTGAAGATCGGCTCGAAAACGAAGGAGTGGCCGCTCTTGCTGTCGTGTTCGTCCACCGGTTTGGTGTCGAACGTCTTGTTCATGTACGAGTGTTGCTGGGCCAGACCGAACTCCGAGGCCATGCCCGAACCGGTACCGCCGCCGGCGCTGAAGATCGAGAAATACAGGCGCGACTGGTTGGCCTTGATGCCGCAGCTGTCGATCAGGTACGAGTGGATCATCTTCCAGTCGGGGCTGGAGAAACGCTGGGTGTCCTTGTTCAGGATGATCTTCGCCAGGTACTGGCCGAGAATCGGCGCGTTACCGGCGCCACCGGCGTGGACTTCCGAGAGGTCCATGATCTTCATTTTGCTGTAGTCGCGCAGGAAGCCGCTTTTTTCGCCCTTGCGCGAGAAACGGATACGGCCGGCGATGTCTTTGTCGAGGTCGCCGAGCATCACCAGTGGCTCGACCAGGAACACCGGTTTGGTGGCCTTGCCGACACCCAGTTTGAGGTTGTTACGAATCCATTGCGCAGGGCTGTAGCCCTTTTCAGCATAGGGCTTGTCTTCGTTGTTGAACTCGTTGAGGTAGAACTTGCGGGCGTTGTACACCAGCTCCGCAACGTCCAGCGCAATGTTCGAACCGCAGCGACCCAGACCGATCAGGCACACCGAGGGGAATTCCTGCTGATGCAGTTCGTGGGCGTCCTCCAGGTGCGGCGGCTTGGGGAACACCAGATCGCGCAGGCCATCGAGGTTGTCGAGGATGCGATCGGTGTTGGTCTCGGTAAAGTACAGGTACTGCTGGGTCGCAAGCGGGCGCGAGCTGGTCAATGGCTTCGGGACTGAGGGTTTATCCGTGGCGGCGGTGAGCGTCAGTTCGGATACCGCTGGGGCAGGATTATTTTTAGAAGTCATTGTGCGCCATGTGCCTGGACTGGTTGGTTCGGTGGCGAGATGTCATCAAGCCATCACGAATAAGAAGCTCGCGACTTTACAGCGCGATATTGTCCCCAGCGATAGGGCTTTACCTGAGTATCGCTAGGGGGAATCCTTTCCTGAGTCATGATGAATCGGCCAAAATTTGGCGATCTTTAATCAAACAAAGGCAAATTGATGGCTACGTTACCTTCGCTCGCGTTTGCTGGAATCGGCTTGATGGGTTTACCGATGTGTCGGCGCTTGTTGGCTGCGGGCTATCCCCTGGCCGTCTGGAACCGCAACCCCGACAAGTGCGCGCCCTTGGTCGAGGCCGGAGCGCGACAAGTGGCCACGCCTGCCGAGCTGTGTCAGCACGCCGATCTGGTGATGTTGTGCCTGGCCAATACCGAGGTGGTTCGCGAGGTCGTGTTCGGTGCTGCGGGCGTGGCATCCGGTGCGAAAACCGGCCAGTTGCTGGTGGATTTTTCCAGCCTGGAGCCCACGTCGACGCGAGAAATGGCTGCCGAACTGGTTAGTCGTACGGGCATGGGCTGGCTGGATGCGCCGGTGTCTGGTGGTGTGGCGGGGGCCGAGGCCGCAAGTCTGGCGATCATGGTTGGTGGTGAGTCAGCCGATGTCGAACGCGTACGCCCGGTGTTGTCGAGTCTTGGCCAACGGGTCACGCACATGGGCGCGGTCGGCGCAGGGCAAGTGACCAAGGCCTGCAATCAGATGATCGTTGCCTGCAATGCGTTGGTGATCGCTGAAGTGGTGGCGTTGGCTGAACGTTCAGGCGTGGATGCGAGTCTGTTGGCCGAAGCATTGAGCGGCGGGTTTGCCGACTCTAAACCCTTGCAGATACTTGCCCCGCAAATGGCCGAGAGCCGTTTCGAACCCATAAAGTGGCATGTTCGAACGCTGCTCAAGGACCTGGATGGCGCAGTGAAGTTTTCCCGCGAGCAAGGCTCGGCGACGCCGATCAGTGGACTGGCCGCGCAGTTGATGCGTCTGCATGCTGGTCAGGGCTATCTGGAAAAAGATCCCGCGACACTAATCCATCTATACCGAGAGCCAGACTCAAAGGATTGATGGCGTGTGCGTGCTTGCGCTGGTTGATCTCGTTCAGTACCGGACGTAATTCAGCCAGCGGCACCGGGCGGCTCAACAAGTAACCCTGAACAAAGTCGCAACCGAAACGTTCGAGAAACTGGTACTGCTCCAGGGTTTCGACCCCTTCGGTGACCACTTGCAAATGCAGGGTGTGGGCCATGACGATAATGGCCTGGACGATCTCCATGTCCTGAGTGGCCTTGGGGATGTCCTGGATAAACGAACGGTCGATTTTCAGGGTGTTCAGCGGCAGACGCTTGAGGTAGGCCAGCGACGAATAACCGGTGCCGAAGTCGTCGATCGACAACGAAACTCCCAGTGCCCGAATCTTGCGCAGTAGCACCAGCGTATTGGCAATATTGCCCATCAGTGCGTTTTCCGTGACCTCCAGCTCCAGCCTCTGCGGTGAGACGCCGGCTGCTCGCAGCGCACTTTCGACTTCCTCGGCGAGCTCTTCGCGAGCGAGATTGAGAGGTGAGCAGTTCACAGCGATTTTCAACGACTCGCAGCCGTGCCTGGACAGCTCGCTCAGGTCTTCGCAGGCTTTGCGCAGCACCCAGTTGTCGAGTTCGGCGATCAAGCCATTGGCTTCGGCAATCGCGATGAAACGATCAGGTGCGAGCAAGCCGTGTATCGGGTGCTGCCAGCGAATCAGCGCTTCCAGTTTGGTGACCTGGCCGCTTTTGAGGTCATAGATCGGCTGGTAATAAAGCATCAACCCGTCTTCGTCGCGTAAGGCATTGCGCAGTTCTTCTTCAAGTTGCAGCGCCATCGTCGCCTTGGTTTTCAGGTTGGAGCTGAAGAAGTGCAGACCGTTTCGGCCGTTGCCCTTGGATTGGTACAGCGCCAGGTCGGCGTGTTTCAGCAGTTCCTCGCAGGTCTTGCCATCGTCAGGGAACACGCTGATACCGATGCTGGTGGTCATGACCATGCGCCTGCCGGCCAACTCGATCGGCTCCTTCATCTTTTGCATGATGCGCTGGGCCATGTGCCGTGCTTCGTCGCGCTCACGCAGGTTGATCAGAATGCAGAACTCATCGCCGCCAAACCGCGCGACCACATCATCGTGGCTGCGGGTCGAGCTTTTGATGTGGTTGGCGAGCACTTTCAACAGTTCGTCACCGGCGTCATGACCGAGGCTGTCGTTGATCCGCTTGAAGTGATCGATGTCCAGAAACATCACCGCCAGCATGCCGCCATGGGTGCTTTTCTCGATGAGCTTTTCGGCGAAGATCTGATTGAAACCGCGGCGGTTGATCAAGTTGGTCAGGGGGTCGTAGTGCGCCACTTGTTGCAGTGACATGCGCGCCTGATCCAGTTGACTGAGCAGCACGTTGACCCGGCGCAGGTCATGGTCCTTGTGCTGCAGTTTTTTGTCGGCGAGGGCGGCGCTGATGCTGCTGCCGATGACCACCAGCGCGATCAGCGCAATCGTCAGCGCCAGTTGCAGGTGGTCGTCGTCGACCGACAGTTGCATAGGGACTCCGGTCGGTAACACCAGGCTCATGGACTGCATGCCGGTGAAGTGCATGCTCACGATGCCGGCGCCGAGTACCAGGCTGGCGGTGTATTTGAGTACTTGATGAGCGATGCCGCCGCCGTTGCGCAGACCATGCGACAGCAGCAAGGCAATGGCACTGGCACCGATGGCAATCAGCACCGACAGGCCGAACATGATTGGCTGGTAGTGGGCCACGGCGTTCGAACGCATCGCCGTCATGCCCACGTAATGCATGGTGGCGATGCCCAGTCCGATGCAGATCGAGGTTTGCACGTATTGCCGCACGTTCAGTTGAGCATTGCTCAGGGTGTTCATTGCCACAAAGGCTGCAATAAAGGCGATCAGCAGGGAAAGCAGGGTGACTGGTAAGTCGTAGTGGATGTCGATGGGGGCCTGGAACGCCAGCATGCTGATGAAGTGCATGGTCCAGATACCGCCCGACAGGCAGCAGGCACCGACCCAGCGCCAGAGCCGTTGAGAGGCGGGATTTTCGGCGTGACCGACGCGTTCGGCCATGTCCAACGTGGCGAAGCTGGCCGCGCAGGCAACCAGGTAGGCCAGCAGCACCAGAAAGGGGTTATGAGTGCAATTGAGTACGACTTGCCCGCTGCTCTCTGGCAGCTCGGTAATGAAATGCAAACCAAGCCACTCCATAGCATGCCCCGTCTCTGAGTCATTCTCTGCCTGCGCCATGAACGCTGGCGAATGTCTGGAGTATAGAGGCCGTGCACAGAGCACAAGAAATAGTGGCACATTGGCACTAATGATTTTGCAATAAGCCGGGGAGCGCTTAGACATAAATTGTCACGCGCGCGGCTTTGTCTGTCATGAGCGGATATCAGCCTGACGAATAATGACAGACAGCATCCATGGCGCTGACTAGATTGCGGGTACCGGGCTGGAGTGTTGTCGGCAGTGAAGCCCTCATAACAATAAAAGAGACGGACCCATGCAGAACTCGACCCAAGCGGCGAATGCCTGGCGCATTCTGTTCCTGCTGTTTCTGGCCAATCTGTTCAACTTCTTCGATCGTACGATCCCGGCGATTATCATCGAGCCAATCCGCATGGAATGGCACCTCAGCGACTTTCAATTGGGGATCATCGGTACTGCATTCACGATCGTTTATGCCATTGCCGGTCTGCCGTTAGGGCGAATGGCGGACACCGGTTCGCGCAGCAAACTGATGGGCTGGGGCTTGGCGGTCTGGAGCGGGTTGACCGCAGTCAACGGCCTGGTGGGGAGTTTCTGGAGTTTCCTGATCGTGCGCATGGGGATCGGCATCGGTGAAGCCAGCTATGCGCCGGCCGCCAATTCGCTGATCGGTGATTTGTTCCCGGCACACCGTCGGGCGCGGGCCATGGGGATCTTCATGCTCGGTTTGCCGCTGGGCCTGTTGCTGGCGTTCTTCACCATCGGCGCGATGGTCAAGGCGTTCGACAGCTGGCGTGCACCATTCTTTATCGCGGCGATCCCGGGTTTGATTCTGGCGATTTTCATGTTCTTCATTAAAGAACCCCTGCGTGGCGCGGCGGAAACTGTGCACGTTTCCCAGGAGCGGGTGGATCGGCCGATTCGCCGGGTACTGGCGATTCCAACGTTCCTCTGGCTGGTGATGGCGGGGCTGTGTTTCAACTTCGCCACCTATGCCTGTAACTCGTTTCTGGTGCCGATGTTGCAGCGCTACTTTCAGATGCCATTGCAGCAAGCGGCGGTGGCGACCGGGGTGATCGTTGGTGTGACCGGCTTGTTCGGCCTGACGCTGGGCGGCTGGGTGGCTGACAAGATTCACCAGCGGGTGGCCAACGGTCGGCTGTTGTTTGCTGCGTTCAGCCTGATCATCTCGACCCTGTGCACGGCCTGGGCACTGCATGCAGGACGGATTGAAATCGGTGTGTTCGTCGCCGTGTTCAGCGTCGGCTGGTTGTTTGCCTACAACTTCTATACCTGCGTTTACACGGCCATTCAGGATGTGGTCGAACCGCGTTTGCGCGCCACGGCGATGGCGTTGTTTTTTGCCGGACTCTACCTGTTGGGCGGTGGCTTGGGGCCGGTGGTGGTTGGCGCTTTGTCCGATCACTTTGCCCATAGCGCAATGCTGGCGGCCGGTGCCGAGCAAATGAGCGAGGCTTTCAAGGCAGCAGGGCTGCATGACGCGATGTACCTGATTCCGGTGGCGTTGTTTTCGACCATGGTGTTTCTGTTCCTGGCTTCGCGGTGTTTTGTGCAGGATGCCAAGCGGATGAAGGAAGGGTTGGTGGCGGTGGTTGAGCCGGGGATTGCGGTGGCGACAGCTTAATAGAGATCGTTCCCATGCTCCGCGTGGGAATGCCTCACTGGACGCTCTGCGTCCGCTCTTGGGACGCGGAGCGTCCCGGGCTGCATTCCCACGCGAAGCGTGGGAACGATCAATCTTCAGAAAACAAAAAGGCCCGCATCGCTGCGGGCCTTTTGTTTTTACCGGAGGAGAGGAGGGATTACCCCGCCACCAGAACCCGGATCGCTTCCAGTCGCAGTGCCGCTTTATCGAGCATGGCCAGGCCTTGCTCGCGCTGCTGGCGCAGGGCAACCAGTTCGCTGTCGCGCACGGTCGGGTTGACCGCTTGCAGGGCGGTCAGGCGCGCCAGTTCTTCATCGGTGTCGGCGGCCAGGCGGCGTTGCGCTTCGGCTACACGTTCGGCGTGGCGCGGAGTGATCTTCTCTTCACCGGCATTGATACGCGGTGTCAGTTGATCACGCTGAGCCTGGACAAACTTGTTGGCGCTGGCGCGTGGCACGCTTTCGAGCTGGTCGTTGAGGGTTTCGAACGAGACGCGACCCGACAGATCGTTGCCGTTGGCATCGAGCAGGCAGCGCAGCGCAGCCGGCGGCAGGTAACGGCCCAGTTGCAGCGAGCGTGGGGCAACCACTTCACTGACGTAGAGCAGTTCCAGCAACACGGTGCCAGGCTTGAGTGCCTTGTTCTTGATCAGCGCCACGGCGGTGTTGCCCATCGAACCGGACAGCACCAGGTCCATGCCGCCCTGAACCATCGGGTGCTCCCAGGTGATGAATTGCATGTCTTCGCGAGACAGCGCCTGGTTGCGGTCGTAGGTGATGGTCACGCCTTCGTCGTCACCCAGCGGGAAGCTGGCGTCGAGCATTTTTTCGCTCGGCTTGAGGATCAGCGCGTTTTCCGAATGGTCTTCGCTGTCGATGCCGAACGCGTCAAACAGGGTTTCCATGTAGATCGGCAGGGCGAACTGATCGTCTTGCTCAAGAATCGCCTCAACCAGCGCGTCACCTTCGCCCGCGCCGCCGGAGTTGAGTTCCAGCAGGCGGTCACGGCCGCTGTGCAACTCGGCTTCGAGGTTTTCACGGGTGGTACGGGCTTCGTCGATCAGCGCTTGCCACTCGCCGTCATCGGCGTTTTCCAGCAGCGGCAGCAGGCGCGGGCCGAACTGATGCTGCAAGGCGTTGCCGGTCGGGCAGGTATTGAGGAACGCATTCAGCGCTTCGTGATACCACTGGAACAGGCGCTCTTGCGGGCTGGTTTCCAGGTACGGCACGTGCAGTTCGATGACGTGCTTCTGACCGATCCGGTCGAGACGCCCGATCCGCTGTTCCAGCAGGTCCGGGTGCGATGGCAGGTCGAACAGCACCAGGTGGTGGGAGAACTGGAAGTTGCGACCTTCACTGCCGATTTCCGAGCAGATCAGTACCTGGGCGCCGAATTCTTCGTCAGCGAAGTAAGCCGCCGCGCGGTCACGCTCGAGAATGTTCATGCCTTCGTGGAACACCGTGGCCGGGATACCGGAACGCACGCGCAGGGCGTCTTCCAGGTCCATCGCGGTTTCGGCGTGGGCACAGATCACCAGTACTTTGGTGCGCTTGAGCATTTTCAGCTGGTCGATCAGCCACTCGACCCGTGGGTCGAAGCGCCACCAGCGTTGTTCTTCATCTATATCCGGCTGAGCCTGGAAGCTGACTTCCGGATACAGCTCGGCGTGTTCGCCCAGCGGCAGTTCGAGGTATTCGTCCGGGCACGGCAGCGGGTACGGGTGCAGTTTGCGTTCCGGGAAGCCTTGTACTGCGGCGCGGGTGTTGCGGAACAGCACACGGCCAGTGCCGTGGCGGTCCAGTAATTCGCGGACCAGACGGGCGCTGGCCTCGGCGTCGCCAGCGTTGACGGCAGTCAGCAGCGCTTCGCCTTCGTCACCGAGGAAACCCTGGATGGTTTTGTGCGCGGCCGGGGACAAGCGCCCCTGGTCCATCAGCTCCTGAACGGCCTCGGCCACCGGGCGATAGTTGTCGCTCTCGGCACGGAAGGCTTTCAGGTCATGGAAACGGTTTGGATCGAGCAGACGCAGGCGCGCGAAGTGGCTGTCCTGACCCAGTTGCTCCGGGGTCGCGGTCAGCAGCAGCACACCAGGAATGGTTTCCGCGAGTTGCTCGACCAGCGAATACTCAGGGCTGACCTGATCTTCGTGCCACACCAGGTGGTGCGCTTCGTCGACCACCAGCAGGTCCCAGCCGGCAGCGAACAACGCGTCCTGGGCCTTTTCGTCATCCACCAGCCATTCCAGAGCGACCAGTGCGAGCTGGGTGTCTTCGAACGGGTTGCCGGCATCGCTTTCGATGAAGCGTTCTTCGTCGAACAGCGCGACTTGCAGGTTGAAACGACGGCGCATCTCCACCAGCCATTGATGCTGGAGGTTTTCCGGTACCAGGATCAACACGCGGTTGGCGCGGCCCGAGAGCAGTTGGCGATGGATCACCAGACCGGCTTCGATGGTTTTACCCAGACCTACTTCGTCCGCCAGCAGAACCCGCGGCGCGATACGGTCAGCGACTTCACGGGCGATGTGCAATTGGTGAGCGATCGGCTGCGCACGCACGCCACCCAGGCCCCAGAGCGAGGATTGCAACTGGCGACTGGTGTGTTCCAGGGTGTGGTAACGCAGGGAGAACCAGGCCAGTGGGTCGATCTGCCCGGCGAACAAACGGTCGCTGGCCAGACGGAACTGGATGAAGTTCGACAGTTGGGTCTCAGGCAGCGTGACGACTTCGTTCTGTGCGTTGAGCCCGTGATAGACCAGCAAGCCGTCGACGTCGTCGACTTCGCGCACGGTCATTTTCCAGCCTTCGAAGTGAGTGATCATGTCACCCGGCGAAAACCTCACGCGAGTGAGGGGCGCATTCCGTAGCGCGTACTGGCGAGTGTCGCCAGTGGCCGGATAGAGCACGGTCAGCAAGCGACCGTCCTGTGCCAGAACGGTGCCTAAACCTAGCTCGGCTTCGCTGTCACTAATCCAGCGTTGCCCCGGTTGATACTGCTGCGCCATGCTGCCTGACTCCCGCCTTGAAAAAGCCGACTATATTAACGGATGCAGGTCCCGAGGCCAAAGGGTTACTCGCGTAGGAGCTGCCGAAGGTTCGGGCCGTGTTGGCTCGCAAGTTTGCGACCGATGGCTCAAGTCGCCGACTCAGCAGCCGACAGCCTGCTGTCAGGAGACTAATAACCATGCTGCCACCGATGCTCCCCTTGAGTGCCGTGCCGATTACTTCCCAGCAGGATCCGATTCGCCAGCGGCCGGATATTCCGCCGGTGGTGCCGGTGGAGGCGAGCTCCAGCGAAAGTACGATCGACCTGCACAAGCGCCATGCCGAAGAGTCGGCGCAGTTGTTGCGCGAAGAGCAGCGGCGTCAGCAAGCGCGCGACAAGCGTCGCCGCGAAGCCGAAGAGGACCCTGAAGAGCACTTGGCTGTGCCGGGTGACGAGTTGAACGCCGACAACACGGTGCCCGTTGTCCCGCTGATAGACGATCAGCCGCGCCAGGGATTGTGGGTCGATATCGAGGTCTGACGCTTAGTCACTTTTTGTTGCGCTGTGATGTTGCTGGCGACTGGTCAGCGCCGGCTATTGGCCGCATTATTGGCAAACCTTGAGCGGGCAGGGTGACAGTAGTCACTTTGCTACGCCTGTATTGACCTTGAAGATGTAAGCCACGCCATGAGCCAAGACGACAAGCTGATCGACCTCAACACCGAGCGTGCCAAGCGCGTGCATGACCTTAATGAAAAGCGCCTGAACGAAGTGCGCCAGGCTTTCGAGCAGGCCATGCCTTTGGGTAAAACGAAGAAAAAGCCGAAAAACAAACCGAAAAAGCGTTGATCCTCCCTGTTTCCATTGATGCAGGTCAGTTATTTCCCTTCCTTTTACGCCCGGTCTTGGGCGGCATTGATCCCGGTCAATTTTCTTCTGCGCCCGATTGGGTAACTTAGCCCCATCGCAACAGGGCAAGTGCAGGAGGCCAGTCATGTTTTTCGATAATGTGGTGATTGCCGGAGTGCTGACAGTCGGCCTCATGGTTCTGTTTTTTGCCGGGTTTGGATTTTTTATCTGGAAAGACGCACATAAGCGTAAAAAGCCTTAGGTCTTTCTGGAAGCACGAGCACGCAAGGCATTTTGGGCGACTTCGGTCGCCCTTTTTTTTTTGCCTGCGGTTTCTTGCCGAGCCAGTGCTTGCAGATGTACACCAATCAAAACTGTAGGAGCCGAGCTTGCTCGCGATGGCGGCCTGACAGCCGACCAATCTCTTGCAGGTGTACATATCCATTGCTGCGGTGATGGCCGCTTAGGGTTTCGCCCTTACGGCGCCTCACTTTTCCAAACGACGAAAAGTAAGCAAAAGTCTTCGCCCCAAGCGTACGGCTCGTCGCTAAAGCTCCTAGTTCCCTCACTCCGGTGTCCATCAGGGGGCATCGCCTACGGTCTGCTGCGCGACGACCTCCTCTCGATGTGTCCGGCTGCGCCGTACGGCGCTGCGCGCCAACCCCCTGATGAACACCTGCGCTCGGCCTTCCGAAGGGGCGGGTGGATCAAGATCAACGGCAACAGCACGGCGGCCTGCCGGCCGGCCTGAGTGGTTGGGGCTTTTACGGCTTTAGATTGTTTCCACGCACAGCAAAGGCAACGTGGGAACGATCATCAAATCTTTGCAAATCATGCAGGCATAAAAAAAGCGCGACCTCCGGGAGGGCGCGCCTTTTTGGGTTCGGCTATGAATCAGCTGCCGAGTGCCTTCGATGCCAGCCAGAACAGGCCGGCCGACAGGGCTACCGTTGCCGGCAGGGTCAGGACCCAGGCCAGCAGGATGGTTTTCACGGTGCCGCCTTGCAGGCCGCTTTTGTTGGCGATCATGGTCCCGGCCACACCCGAAGACAGCACGTGGGTGGTCGATACCGGCAGGCTGAAGATGTTCGCCAGGCCGATCATGCCCGCGGTGGTGATTTGTGCCGACATGCCTTGAGCGTAAGTCATGCCTTGCTTGCCGATTTTCTCGCCGATGGTCAGTACCACGCGTTTCCAGCCAACCATGGTGCCCAGGCCGAGTGCCAGGGCGACCGCCAGAATCACCCAGAACGGGGCATATTCGGTGGTGGTGGTCAGGTCTTTGCGCAGTTTGTCCAGGTCAGCCTTTTCGCGGGCATCGAGGCCAGGCAACTTGCCGACCTTTTTCGCCGTATCGTCCAGGCAGAGCAGGTAGCGACGCACTTCAATGCGGCTTTCTTGCGACAGCGAGTGGTAGTCCGCGACACCCTTGAGGGTGCCGAGCAGGGCGGTAATGGTCGGTTCGGTCTGTTGCGGGTTGCAGCGGAATTTCTCCGGCAAATCGCCATCCAGGCTTTTGCCCAAGGCCAGGAACTCGCCCAGGGTATCGGCATTGCGCTTATAGAACTGGCTCAGGTGCAGGGTCGCATCGCGAGTGCGTTCGATCTGGTAGGTGGTGCTGCTCAGGTCGAGTACGAACTGTGCCGGCACGATACCGATCAATACCAGCATGATCAGGCCGATGCCTTTCTGGCCATCGTTGGAGCCGTGGACAAAGCTCACCGCCATGGCCGAGATCACCAGAACCAGGCGGTTCCAGAACGGCGGGTGTTTCTTGTCGTCAAGCTTGCGGCGCTGGTCCGGTGTCTTGTGCATCTTGGACAGCGGACGCCACCATTTCAGGCCAATCAGCACCAGCGCGGCTACCAGGAAACCGGCTATTGGCGAGAACACCAGCGAGGCGCCGATATCGATCGCTTTCTGCCAGTTGACACCGTCAGCCAATGGAATGTCGTTGATCAGGGCGTTCGCCAGACCCACACCGAGGATCGAACCGATCAGGGTATGAGAGCTGGAGGCCGGGATACCGAAGTACCAGGTCCCCAGGTTCCAGGTGATGGCCGCAGCGAGCAACGAGAACACCATCGCCAGCCCGTGGCCGGTATTCACATTGATCAGCAGCTCCACCGGCAGCAGGTGGACGATGGCATACGCCACGCCAACGCCGCCCAGCAATACGCCGAGGAAATTGAACACACCGGAAAAGAACACGGCCAGATGAGGCGGCATGGCTTTGGTGTAGATAACAGTGGCAACCGCGTTAGCGGTGTCATGAAAGCCGTTGATGAACTCGAAGGCGAGGACAAAGGCCAGGGCGAGCAAGAGGCTCACAAGCACCCAAGCATCCAGTCCGCTGAATAAATCGATCATGAAGGTTTTCTGACCCGGTCATAAGGGGGCGCGATTATGCCAGAAAACCCTGCTAATCAATGCACTTGCTGCTCATCGGTTACATTCTTCAACGATTTAGTGTGTAACAAGGGCCTAAGTCCCAGCGTTGTCGTAGGTATTTCAAGCCTTTGATTTCATTGGGTGTTGTGGCGCACGCCAGCATTTCAGCGACTTCGATGGGAGGCCGAACGGTGTGTGTGAAATATCTGTAAGGAGGGCCAGCCAAGCGCCAATAACCTCATCCGGTAGGAGTGAGGTGGCAATCGCCGGCTTTTAGCAGGCGCGATATGGGACGCCAATTCATTCAGCGTGTAGCTGAAGGTGACGCAGGCCCTGAAAACTCAAACCTTCGCGATTATGGCTCTTCGGCTTTGAGTTCCTTTTCCATCTTCTGCAGTTCCTGGGTAAAGGCCTGATCGAGGATGCTGGCGCGTTTACGCCAAGGTTTGCGTTCCGGGTCGGGCTGAGCGGCGTAGGTGGTGACTTCCCCGCCGTAAACTTCCTTGTAACGTTGTTCCTGGCGCTCAAGTTCCGCGCGCAGTTCTTCTTTCGTCACAGTGTTACCTAATTGAGTTGAGATAAATTCTGGTGATACGCACTGCATTCGTTGTGTCGGTCACACGCCTCTCGAGCAGAGTGTCCGGGAAGACACCCATTGCGACAGCGTTGTGCTTGACAGCTTCCTTCGTGCAGGCGGCCACGGCACCAGAGCAGAACCACTGACGTAGCATCAGTTTCTTTGTTTTTTGCAAACGCATGGGTCGGGCATTCGAAATGAGCGTCAGGCGTTTGCCAGCAGGAAGCAGGGTTGAAACCTCGCGCTGCCTGAGTGATTGGATCCCGTAGTTGCCAACAAGCACGGTCATCACTGAATTGCATTATAGCGGCCGATTGGCAGAACACTATCTCGAATAACTTAAAAGTGCTTCGTTCTGTGAATTTGTTTTGTTACCCGCAAGTCGTGTGTGCGGTGCACTTTTGGGCAACGTCTTTAACAAGCCCATTTCCTGGCGCCATTAAGTCGTACAAGTTGAGTGGATTAGAACGTGGTTGTTATTCAGTGTCAGCTAAAGTGTCAAAATCTGTAATGAACGGTTCCCGGTCTTATCGGAAAATGTAGCGCAGGCCTCATGCCATTTGGTCGTGTGTCGGTTGATTGCGATTATCGATTAATGGTTCGATAATCGCCCAACCTTGGCTGCCGATGCTTGTACACAAGCTCCGGAGCAGCTTGTAATAGCTATCGAACTCTGGGGAATGACCTGAAATGAACGATCAATTGCGCAATTCCTTTGCTTCAGTGGCGCCGCCGATCGTTGCTTCGCCGGCCAAGCGGATTCAGGCATTCACTGGCGATCCGGACTTCATGACTTCCCTGGCCCGTGGCCTGGCGGTGGTCCAAGCGTTCCAGGAGCGCAAGCGGCATCTGACCATCGCGCAAATCAGCCACCGTACGGAAATTCCCCGCGCCGCCGTACGCCGTTGCCTGCATACGCTGATCAAGCTCGGCTACGCGACCACTGACGGTCGAACCTATTCGCTGCTACCCAAAGTCCTGACCCTTGGCCATGCCTATCTGTCCTCGACGCCGCTGGCGGTGTCGGCCCAGCCTTATCTGGACCGCATGAGCGAACAACTGCACGAGGCGTGCAACATGGCCACGCTGGAAGGGGATGACATCTTGTACATCGCCCGTTCGGCAACCACCCAGCGTCTGATCTCGGTCGATCTGTCGGTGGGCGGGCGTTTGCCGGCTTACTGCACCTCCATGGGTCGGATTCTTCTGGCCGCGCTGGACGATGCATCGCTGCACGACTACCTCGAACATGCCGAATTGCAGGCCAAAACCAGCCGCACCCTGCATACGCGCGAGTCGTTGCTCGAATGTCTTCAGGAAGTTCGGCAGCAAGGCTGGTGCATTGTCGATCAGGAACTCGAGCAAGGCCTGCGCTCGATTGCCGTTCCGGTGTACGACGCCTCCGGTCAGGTGCTGGCTGCGCTGAATGTCAGCACCCACGCCGGACGGGTCAGCCGCAACGAACTGGAGCAGCGTTTTTTGCCCGGGTTGTTGAGTGCCAGCCGTGAGTTGAGTGCCCAGCTGTTTGCGTAAGCTGTTCGATAAACGCACAGAGTCGCGTTTGGCGAATTGACGCTGTTTCCCTTGCCTCATTAATGTCGCGGCAGCGTCATCCGCTGCTGTTGGCCACTGCTCCTG
The DNA here is from genome assembly GCF_018986375.1 of Pseudomonas sp. CVAP#3. Lineage (NCBI taxonomy): Bacteria > Pseudomonadati > Pseudomonadota > Gammaproteobacteria > Pseudomonadales > Pseudomonadaceae > Pseudomonas > Pseudomonas sp. CVAP#3. Next base: position 147,790 of record NZ_JAHMSC010000001.1, on the reverse strand, counting down.
GCACCGGAAGACGACCGAATAATAATGAAGAGGCGATTGCCTGCGCGTATTCGCCTGCGCTTCTTGCCTGGAATAAAAATAATGAACCAGCCTCAATCCGCTGTCGGGAACTGCCTCGATGTGCAGTCCTTTATCAATGCCCAACCGCTGTCGCGCTATCAATGGCGGGTGGTGATCCTGTGTTTCCTGATTGTCTTTCTCGATGGCCTGGACACAGCGGCCATGGGCTTTATCGCCCCGGCGCTGTCTCAGGATTGGGGGATCGACCGCGCCAGCCTCGGCCCGGTGATGAGCGCAGCGCTGATCGGCATGGTCTTCGGCGCACTGGGCTCCGGTCCGCTGGCTGACCGTTTTGGACGAAAAATCGTACTGGTCGGCGCGGTACTGTTATTCGGCGCCTTCAGTCTGGCCTCGGCTTACAGCACGAATGTCGAGCAACTGCTGGTGCTGCGTTTCCTGACCGGGCTTGGCCTGGGCGCCGGCATGCCGAACGCCACCACGCTGCTTTCGGAGTACACCCCGGAGCGCAAAAAATCCCTGCTGGTGACCAGCATGTTCTGCGGCTTCAACCTGGGCATGGCCGGTGGCGGTTTCATCTCCGCCAAGCTGATTCCGGCGTTTGGCTGGCACAGTCTGTTGCTGATTGGCGGGATTCTGCCGTTGATTCTCGGCGTGGTGCTGTTGCTGTGGCTGCCGGAGTCGGCGCGTTACCTGGTGGTGCGCAATCGCGGCACCGACAAAGTGCGCAAGGCGCTGGCGCCGATTGATCCGGCGACTATCGCCCAGGCGTCGAGTTTCAGCGTACCCGAACAAAAAACCGTGAAGGCCCGCAATGTGTTCGCGGTGATTTTCTCCGGCACTTACAGCACCGGCACCTTATTGCTGTGGCTGACCTATTTCATGGGGCTGGTCATCGTCTACCTTTTGACCAGTTGGCTGCCGACCCTGATGCGTGACAGCGGCGCGAGCATGGAGCAGGCGGCCTTCATTGGTGCGTTGTTCCAGTTTGGCGGCGTGCTGAGTGCAGTGGCGGTGGGGTGGGCGATGGACCGGTTCAATCCGCACAAGGTGATCGGTACTTTCTACTTGTTGGCCGGGGTGTTTGCCTACGCGGTAGGGCAAAGCCTGGGCAACATCACGCTGCTGGCAACGTTGGTGCTGGTCGCCGGCATGTGCGTCAACGGCGCGCAATCGGCGATGCCGTCGCTGGCGGCGCGCTTCTATCCGACTCAAGGTCGGGCGACGGGCGTGTCGTGGATGCTCGGGATCGGTCGTTTCGGCGCGATTCTCGGCGCCTGGATGGGCGCTACGTTGTTGGGCCTGGGCTGGAATTTCGAACAGGTGCTGACGGCATTGGTTATTCCGGCTGCGTTGGCCACCACGGCAGTGGTGATCAAAGGCATGGTCAGCCATGCGGATGCGACCTGAAGGCAGGATTCAGATGATCGTTCCCACACTCTGCGTTGATCGTTCCCACGCTCCGCGTGGGAATGCCTCAATGGACGCTCTGCGTCCGCTTTTGGGACGCGGAGCGTCCCTGGCTGCATTCCCACGCGGAGCGTGGGAACGATAGGGAACGATAGGAAGACAACAATCTGTTCGATAAACGAACACTTAGTCGATTATCGGATTGTTTGGGGTTTTTTGGCGGCTTAATCTTCAGTCATTCCGGCGCTGCTCATCGCGCTTTGTCCTCCACATCGGTTTACTGAGAATCGGGAGTCCAACCCCATGGCTGAAATCCTTTCGCTGCACGACGCGGTGAAGCAATTCGTCAACGACGGCGATACCGTCGCGCTTGAAGGCTTCACGCACTTGATTCCGACCGCAGCGGGTCATGAAATCATTCGTCAGGGCAAGAAAGACCTGACGCTGGTGCGCATGACTCCTGACTTGGTCTACGACCAATTGATCGGTGCCGGTTGCGCTCGCAAGCTGATTTTCTCCTGGGGCGGAAACCCGGGTGTGGGCTCGCTGCACCGTCTGCGCGATGCCGTCGAGAAACAGTGGCCGCATGCGCTGGAAATCGAAGAGCACAGCCACGCCGACCTGGCCAATGCCTACGTTGCGGGCGCTTCCGGCCTGCCGTTCGCAGTGCTGCGCGCCTACGCCGGTTCCGACTTGCCAAAGGTCAACCCGTTGATCAAAAGCGTGACCTGCCCGTTCACCGGTGAAGTGCTGGCGGCAGTGCCTTCGGTGCGCCCGGACGTCACGGTGATCCACGCGCAAAAGGCCGATCGCAAGGGCAATGTCTTGCTCTGGGGCATTCTTGGGGTGCAGAAAGAGGCCGCATTGGCCGCCAAGCGCTGCATCGTCACCGTTGAAGAAATCGTCGACGACCTGAAGGCGCCGATGAACGCCTGCGTCTTGCCGACCTGGGCCTTGAGCGCGGTTTGCCATGTGCCCGGTGGTGCGCATCCGTCCTACGCCCACGGTTACACCGAACGCGACAACCGCTTCTATCAGGCCTGGGATCCGATTGCCCGCGACCGTGAAACCTTCACTGCGTGGATCAACGAATACATCCACGGCAGTGCTGACTTCAGTGAATTCCAGGCCAAGCTGGCCGCTGCAATGGAGGCTCAATAATGGCTTACTCCACCAATGAAATGATGACCGTTGCCGCCGCTCGCCGCCTGAAGAATGGCTCGGTGTGCTTCGTCGGCATCGGCCTGCCATCGAAAGCAGCCAACCTGGCGCGTCTGACTTCCTCTCCAGATGTAGTCCTGATCTATGAATCGGGTCCGATCGGTGCCAAGCCGACAGTATTGCCGCTGTCGATCGGTGACGGCGAGCTGGCGGAAACCGCCGACACCGTCGTCCCGACCGGTGAGATTTTTCGCTACTGGTTGCAAGGCGGGCGTATTGACGTCGGTTTTCTCGGTGCGGCTCAGGTCGACCGCTTTGGCAACATCAACACCACCGTGGTCGGCGATTACCATCAGCCGAAAGTCCGCCTGCCAGGTGCCGGCGGTGCGCCGGAGATTGCCGGCTCGGCGAAAAGCGTGTTGATCATCCTTAAACAGTCGGCTCGTTCGTTTGTCGACAAACTCGACTTTATTACCTCGGTCGGCCACGGCGAAGGTGGCGACTCGCGCAAGCGTCTCGGCCTGCCGGGCGCCGGTCCCGTGGGGATCATTACTGACCTGTGCATCATGGAACCGCAAGCCCCCAGCAATGAATTCGTGGTCACCGCGCTGCACCCGGGTGTGACCCGCGAGCAAGTGATCGCTGCCACTGGTTGGGCTGTTCGCTTTGCCGATCAGCTGGAACACACCGCCGAACCGACCGACATTGAATTGGCTGCGCTGCGTGATCTTGAAGCGCGTACCGCTGCCGCCCACGGCCAAGCACCGGGAGAAGCCTGATGCGCGAGGTTTATATCTGCGATGCGATTCGCACACCGATCGGTCGTTTTGGCGGTGGTTTGTCGACGGTTCGCGCTGACGATCTGGCTGCCGTGCCGATCAAGGCACTGATGGAGCGCAACCCGAGCGTCGATTGGAGTGCTGTGGACGAAGTGTTCCTCGGTTGCGCCAACCAGGCCGGCGAAGACAACCGTAACGTCGCGCGCATGGCATTGTTGCTGGCCGGGTTGCCGGACAGCATTCCCGGCGTGACCCTCAATCGTTTGTGTGCCTCGGGCATGGACGCCATCGGCACGGCGTTCCGGGCAATTGCCAGCGGTGAGATGGAGCTGGCGATTGCCGGCGGTGTCGAGTCGATGTCCCGCGCACCGTTCGTGATGGGCAAGGCCGATGCGGCGTTCTCGCGCAACATGAAACTGGAAGACACCACCATCGGCTGGCGCTTCATCAACCCGTTGATGAAGGCTCAGTACGGCGTCGATGCGATGCCGCAGACGGCCGACAACGTGGCCGACGATTACGCGGTTTCCCGCGCCGATCAGGATGCTTTCGCACTGCGCAGTCAGCAACGGACGGCAGCCGCGCAAACTGCCGGCTATTTCGCCGAAGAAATCGTCCCGGTGCGCATTGCCCACAAGAAGGGCGAAAGCGTGGTCGAGCAGGACGAGCATCCGCGCGCTGACACAACCCTGGAAACCCTGAGCAAACTCAAACCGGTCAATGGCCCGGACAAAACCGTCACCGCTGGCAACGCCTCAGGCGTGAACGACGGTGCCGCGGCGCTGATTCTCGCGTCTGCCGACGCCGTGAAAAAACACGGTCTGACCGCCCGCGCTCGGGTATTGGGCATGGCCAGCGCGGGTGTCGCGCCACGGGTGATGGGCATCGGCCCGGTGCCGGCGGTGCGCAAGTTAACCGAACGCCTGGGCGTGGCGGTCAGCGATTTCGATGTGATCGAACTCAATGAAGCCTTTGCCAGCCAGGGCCTGGCGGTGTTGCGTGAACTCGGTCTGGCCGACGACGCAGCGCAGGTCAACCCGAACGGTGGCGCCATTGCTTTGGGTCATCCGTTGGGCATGAGTGGTGCGCGGCTGGTGCTGACGGCGCTGCATCAGTTGGAAAAAACCGGCGGCAAGAAAGCGCTGGCGACCATGTGCGTTGGCGTTGGCCAGGGGCTGGCACTGGCCATCGAACGGGTCTGATGCGCCGCAGCGCTATCGAACAAGAAAAGAGGAGGTTTCATGACTGACAAGCCTGGTTACCGTCGCCCGCAAGCGGGCACCCAGCCGGAATATCTGCATCCGGCCTATCAATCGACCAATCGCCGTTCGCCGTCGAAGCCGTTGGTGTTTTTGCCTCACTCATTGTCGGAAATCACCGGCCCGACTATCGGCGCCGAATCTCTGCAAGAGCGGGACAATGACCTGACCGCCCAACATCAGGGCGCGCCATTGGGTGAGCGGATCATCATTCACGGCCGCGTGCTGGATGAGAATGGCTTGCCGGTGCCGGGGATTTTGCTGGAAATCTGGCAGGCCAACGCTGCTGGCCGCTACAACCACGACCGCGACCTGCATGACGCGCCGCTGGACCCGAACTTTACCGGTACCGGCCGTACCGTGACCGACGCTGATGGCTGGTACCAGTTCCAGACCATCAAGCCTGGCGCTTACCCGTGGGGCAACCACCACAACGCCTGGCGCCCGGCGCATATCCATTTCTCGCTGTTCGGGCCGAGCATTCTGACGCGCCTGGTTACGCAGATGTACTTCCCCGGTGATCCGTTGCTGGCCTACGACCCGATCTACAACTGCGTACCCGATACCAGCGCCAAAGAGCGCTTGATCGCCAGTTTCGACCTGGAAAAAACCATCCCGTCCTACGCCCTCGGTTATCGCTGGGATATCGTTTTGCGCGGCCGCGATGCCACGCCGATGGAGAAATAAGATGACGCTGAACGCGACGACGTCCCACACGGTCGGGCCGTATTACCACATCGGTCTGACCTGGTTGAACCGTGAAAACCTGACCGTTGAACAAACCCTCGGCGAGCGTGTGACGATCACCGGGCAAGTGGTCGATGGCAACGGCGATTTCGTCAACGACGCGATGCTGGAAGTCTGGCAGGCCAATGCCGCCGGCAAGTATGACCATCCAGAAGACGAGCAGGACAAACCGCTGGACCCGAACTTCGAAGGGTTTGGCCGAGTGCCGGTGGACGCAGAAGGGCGATTCCGTTTCACCACCATCAAGCCGGGGACTGTGCAGGGCCTTAAGGGCAGCACGCAGGCGCCGCATCTGGTGGTACTGGTGTTTGCCCGCGGCCTGGTCAAACACTTGCTGACGCGGATCTACTTCGAGAGTGAACCGGCCAACGCCAGCGACCCGCTGCTGGCCTGCGTACCTGAAGAGCGCCGCACGACCTTGATGGCGAAAGCCAATGGGACGGGCGCATTGCAGTGGAACGTGATCCTGCAGGGCACCGATGTCGAGACGGTGTTTTTCGATTACTGAGTTCACCGCACTTCTGTGGCGAGGGAGCTTGCTCCCGCTGGTCTGCGTAGCAGACCCAAAACCTGGCTATGCAGTTTTTCATATAGAACTGTTCAGCCGGATTTACGACTGCTTCGCAGCCGAGCGGGAGCAAGCTCCCTCGCCACAGGTTTATCGCAGTGTTCGGGTTTGTTCTGTGGAGCGGGGCTGTTGCAAAGTATGTCTAGACTCTCTCTGTCCCCATCGAGTGAAAAACCATGACAACAATAACCAGTCTCTACACCGCTGAAGAGCGTGGCAAAAGGATCTTTGCAATTGTCGGGGCGTCTTCCGGCAACCTGGTCGAGTGGTTCGACTTCTATGTTTACGCCTTCTGCGCGATCTATTTTGCCCCGGCGTTTTTCCCCTCCGACAACCCCACGGTGCAACTGGTCAACACCGCCGGAGTGTTCGCCGCAGGGTTTTTGATGCGTCCCATCGGCGGCTGGCTGTTTGGCCGGGTGGCCGACAGGCACGGGCGCAAGAACTCCATGATGATTTCGGTGCTGATGATGTGCGCCGGCTCATTGCTGATCGCCTGCCTGCCGACCTACAAGGACATTGGCCTCTGGGCGCCGCTCCTGCTGCTGGTGGCTCGCCTGATCCAGGGCGTGTCGGTGGGCGGTGAATACGGCACCACCGCGACCTACATGAGTGAAGTCGCGCTCAAGGGCCAGCGCGGTTTCTTCGCCTCGTTCCAGTACGTGACCTTGATCGGCGGCCAACTGTTGGCCGTGTCGTTGGTGGTGATCCTGCAACAGTTCCTGACCGAGGACGACCTGCGTGCCTGGGGCTGGCGGATTCCATTCGTGGTCGGTGCTGCAGCGGCATTGATTTCGCTGTTCCTGCGTCGTTCGCTGAAAGAAACCACCAGCAAGGAAATGCGTGCAAACAAGGATGCCGGCAGCATGGCCGCGCTGTTCAAGAACAACACCGCTGCCTTTATTACCGTGCTCGGCTTCACCGCCGGTGGTTCGCTGATTTTCTACACCTTCACCACCTATATGCAGAAGTACCTGGTGAACACCGCCGGGATGCCCGCCAAGACCGCCAGTTACATCATGACTGGCGCACTGTTCCTTTATATGTGCATGCAGCCGTTGTTCGGCACGCTCGCCGACAAGATCGGCCGGCGTAACTCGATGCTTTGGTTCGGTGCCCTGGGAACACTGTTCACCGTGCCGATTCTGTTGACCTTGAAGTCGGTGACCAACCCGTTCCTGGCGTTTGGGCTGATCACCGTGGCACTGGCCATCGTCAGTTTCTACACCTCGATCAGCGGTCTGGTGAAAGCCGAAATGTTCCCGCCGCAAGTCCGTGCGCTGGGGGTGGGCCTGGCCTACGCGGTGGCCAATGCGATCTTCGGCGGTTCGGCCGAGTACGTGGCCTTGAGTCTGAAATCGGTGGGTATCGAAAACTCCTTCTACTGGTATGTGACCGCGATGATGGCGGTCGCCTTCCTGTTCAGCCTGCGTTTGCCGAGAGAGGCAGCGTATCTGGAACACGATCTTTGACTTGTCGGCGCGCGCCTGAAGCAGGTGCGCGCCGCGTAAGGAATTCCCTATGCAACGACCGGGCAATCAATTGTTCGATGCCTATTTCACCGCTCGAAATATGCGCGAGGTGTTCAGCGATCAGGGCCGGGTTCAGGCCATGCTCGATTTTGAAGCCGCATTGGCTCGGGCCGAGGCGCGGGTCGGGCTGATTCCGGCATCTGCCGTTGCCCCGATCGAGGCGGCTTGCCGGGCCGAGCACTACGACTTTGCGGCCCTTGGCGAGGCGATTGCGATTGCCGGTAACTCGGCGATTCCGTTGGTCAAGGCGTTGGGCAAGCAGATCGCCGCACATGATCAGGACGCCGAACGTTACGTGCATCTGGGCGCCACCAGTCAGGATGTGATGGACACCGGGCTGGTGCTGCAAGTGCGCCAGGCACTGCACTTGATCGACAGCGATCTGGCGCGACTCGGCGAAGTGTTGGCGATCCAGGCCCGGCGCCATGTGCTCACGCCACTAGCCGGACGTACCTGGCTGCAACATGCGACGCCGGTCACGCTGGGGATGAAAATCGCCGGTTGGCTGGGGGCGGTGACGCGCAGCCGGCAACGTCTGCACGCACTCAAGCCGCGCCTGCTGGTGCTGCAATTTGGTGGCGCCAGCGGAACCCTCGCAGCCCTCGGCGAGCAGGCCATGCCGATTGCCGAAGCACTGGCGCAGGAGCTACAACTCACGTTGCCGGAGCAACCCTGGCACACCCAGCGGGACCGGCTGGTGGAGTTCGGTGCAGCGCTGGGCCTGATCGCCGGCAGCCTCGGCAAACTGGGCCGCGACATCAGCCTGCTGATGCAGACCGAAGCGGCGGAAGCCTTCGAACCTTCGGCACCAGGCAAGGGCGGCTCCTCGACCATGCCGCACAAACGCAACCCGGTGGGCGCGGCGGTGCTGATTGGTGCTGCGACGCGTGTTCCTGGATTACTGTCGACATTGTTCAGCGCCATGCCGCAAGAGCACGAACGCAGCCTGGGGTTGTGGCATGCCGAGTGGGAAACCTTGCCGGAAATCTGCTGCCTGGTGTCTGGTGCCTTGCAGCAAGCGCTATTGATTACAGAAGGGCTGGAGGTCGACGCCGAGCGCATGGCGCAGAACCTCGATTTGACCCAGGGCCTGGTGCTGGCCGAAGCAGTGAGCATCGTCCTCGCCCAACGGATCGGTCGCGACAAAGCCCACCATCTGCTGGAGCTGTGCTGCAAACGCGCGGTGGCCGAGCAGCGGCATTTACGTGCGGTGCTCGGTGATGAGCCACAGGTGACTGCCGAGCTCTCGAGCGCTGAACTCGATCAATTGATGAACCCTGCGCACTACCTCGGTCAGGCTCGGACCTGGGTTGAGCGTGCGCTGGCCGAACATGTTGCCCTGACTGCCTGAAGGAGAATTTCTGTGGGATTCGTACAACTCGCCGACGGCGAACTGAACTACCAACTCGACGGTCCGGAACACGCCCCGGTGCTGGTGCTGTCCAACTCGCTGGGTACCGACCTGCACATGTGGGATGCGCAGATTCCGGCGTTCACCCAACACTTTCGCGTGCTGCGCTTCGACACCCGCGGTCACGGCCATTCGCTGGTGACGCCGGGGCCGTACAGCATCGAGCAGTTGGGCCGTGACGTGCTCGCGTTGCTGGATGCCCTGAACATCGAGCGCGCCCATTTTTGCGGTTTATCGATGGGCGGGTTGATCGGTCAGTGGCTGGGGATCAATGCCGGCAAGCGTCTGCACAAACTGGTGGTGTGCAATACCGCGGCAAAGATCGGTGACCCTTCTGTGTGGAACCCACGTATCGAAACCGTGCTGCGCGACGGTCCGGCGGCGATGGTCGCACTGCGCGATGCATCGATTGCCCGTTGGTTTACCGCGGACTTTGCGCAAGCCAATCCGGCGGTGGCGAAGCAGATCACCGACATGCTCGCCGCCACTTCACCGCAAGGTTATGCCGCCAATTGCGCGGCGGTACGCGATGCCAATTTCCGCGAGCAACTGGCATCGATCACGGTGCCGACCCTGGTCATCGCTGGCACCGAAGACGCGGTCACGCCACCTTCTGGCGGGCACTTTATTCAAGAACGGGTGAGAGGCGCCGAGTACGCCGAGTTCTACGCCGCCCATTTGTCCAACGTTCAGGCCGGCAGCGCGTTCAGTGACCGGGTACTGAGTTTTTTGTTGGCTGAAAAGTCTATCTGAGGAGCGATTTGTGGACGAGAAACAACGTTACGCCGACGGCATGCAAGTGCGTCGTGCAGTGCTCGGCGATGCCCATGTCGATCGCAGCCTGGCGACCCTGACCGAGTTCAATTCGGAGTTTCAGGACATGATCACCCGCCACGCCTGGGGTGACATCTGGACCCGCCCAGGCTTGCCACGCCACACCCGCAGCCTGATCACCATCGCCATGCTGATCGGCATGAACCGCAACGAAGAGCTGAAACTGCACCTGCGTTGCGCGGCGAACAATGGCGTCACCCGCGCCGAGATCAAGGAAGTGCTGATGCAGAGCGCGATCTACTGCGGCATCCCGGCGGCCAATGCAACCTTCCACCTGGCCGAATCGGTGTGGGATGAGTTGGGTGTCGAATCGCGCGAGTAATTACCTCAGGCCCTGACACGGCTGTCAGGGCCGCAACGATTCAGCAACGGCGTGCCTCAATGAGAGTTGCTGTCCCAGAACCAGCTCCACACGCCAGGCAAATGCACCGGTTGCGCGGCATCGCGCACGGTGCGGGCCATGGCGGCGCGTTGCACGGCTGCCTGGTCGTCGTAAAACGGTTTGGCGGCGGTTGTCACGCCGGTCTCGCGGGCGCTGTCGAGCAGAATCTGTAGATATTCCCCCATATGCCAGGACGTGTAGCGATTGAGGTCGTGAAACGTCACCACCACTGGAATAACCCCGTCGACGGTCGGCAGTTCGCCGGCCGCAATCCGTTCGCGCACCTCGGACATTTGCCTGAGCATGTTGGAACGCCGGCGTGGGCTGCCATTGAAGCCCCATATTTTGCCGTCATTGGCGCTCAGGTCGGTCAGCAGTACATGCAAGCCATGTTGTTGATACGCGGCGAACGTGCGTTTGTCGTAATTCCAGAACGGCGGTCGCAACAGTACCGGCGTGCTGCCGGTGATCGCCGCAATGTCCGCAGAGCCTTGGGTGAGCGACTGTTCGAGTTCTTCCGGGGAGAGCGAGCGGTGATTGGTATGCCACTGCGTGGCGGTGTGGAAGCCCAGGGTCTGGCCCTCGGCATGTTCACGCTGCATGATTTTTTTGCCCAGTTCGCTGCCACCGGCCCGGGGGGCTTGTGTCTGCACGAAGAACACGGCCTTGATACCCGGTTCAATCGGGTTGTTGGCGAGAACATCGAGAACGGCACTGGTCGGATTGAAAAAACTGGACGCGCTTGGACCATCGTCGAAGGTCAGCAGAAAGCGGATCGGCGGGGTCGAGCGCAGAATCTGCTCGGTCTTCGGGGTCAGTTCGATCGGCGGGCCGATACAGCCACTGAGGCCGACCGTAACGGCAAGGACTGATAAGACAGCAGCGATCAGTTTCATGTTTTTGTTTTGGCCTACGACAGATCAGGACGAATGCAGACTGTCGGTACGCAGTTATTCACCACGCCGCCAACCGTCGCTCCTATGGAAGTCTCCATAGGAGCATAACGGTGCTGAACGGTTCATGTCCTCGCGGTATTTTTATCGCTTCAGAGCAGGCTGATCGGATAGCTGACGATCAGGCGGTTTTCGTCGAACTCGTTGTTGCTGTAGTCCCGACGCATGGTCGAGTTGCGCCACCTGACGTTGAGGTTTTTCAGGCTGCCGCTTTGCACGGTGTAGCCGATTTCGCTCTCGCGGCCCCATTCCTTGCCGTTGGTGACGGTCCCGGTGTGCACGTTGTCGCCGCTGATGTAGCGGTTCATCAGGGTCAGGCCGGGAATGCCGAGGGCAGCGAAGTTGTAGTCGTGGCGCAGTTGCCAGGATTTCTCCCGGGCGTTGTCATAGCTTGAGTTGTAACTGTCGTTGGCCAACGTTCCGCCGCTGGTGCCATTGACCCGCATCCAGGCATTGTCGCCGGTGAGTTTCTGCAAGCCGACATAGAAGGTGTTGCCGCCATATTTGGCCGAGAACAGCCCGGACCAGGTTTTGTTATCGAGGTCGCCGGCCCGTGCGCTGCCATCTTCCTTGCCATAGAAGAAGCCAAGGTTGGCGCCCAGCGTCCAGTCGCCCAGTGGCTGGGTGTGGACCAGGTTGATAAATTGCTGGCTGTAGATGTCCTTGAGCTGGGCATTCCACACCCCGATTTGCGTGCGCTTGTCGTTGAAGCTGTATTCGGCGCCCTCAAAGTTGAAACGGTCGGAGGTGACTGCCGGTTTGCCGGTCATCGACATGTCACTCATGCTGCTGTCGTCACGCGGGCTGTTGCCGCGCATTTGACCACCGTAGAGCGTCAGGCCGTCGATTTCCTTCGAGGTGACCTGGCCGCCGCGAAACGTCTGGGGCAACGAGCGTCCATCGTCCGAGCGCAGGATCGGCAACACCGGCATCCATTCACCGACTTTCAACTCGGTCTTGGAAAGTTTCGCCTTGAACGCCACGCCCAGACGTCCGAAGTCATCAGCGGGGCGACCATCGTGGTCCAGCGGCAACAGCTGCGTCCCGCCGGTGCCGCGTCCGCCATCGAGTTTCACCGAGTACAGGCCCAATACGTCCATGCCGAAACCGACGGTGCCCTGGGTAAACCCGGATTTGGCATCGAGGATGAAGCTTTGCGTCCATTCTGCCGCCGTGCCCTGCGCATGGGTCGGGTTGGTGAAGTTGCGGTTGAAGTAGAAGTTGCGCAGGTTCAGGTTGGCCTGGGCGCCGTCTAGAAAACCCGACTCTTCGGCTAGCGCCGGCAGGGTTGCGCTGACCAGTGCGGTGGTCAATAGAGTCGGCAAAAGCTGTTTTGCACAGGTGGAAGGCTTCATGAAGTCGGGTCTCTCTAATTGTTAGGGATGAAGCAGGACGCAGCCGCAACCAAGGGGTTGCAGACAAAAATTCGAATCCGGGTCAACGAACGGGAGAGATCAGCCGGAGCGGGTAGGGTGTGCAGTCATGGTGCCGGACCTGTTGTTATTGGTTCTTGTCGGTGGGGGAATGGTGCGGGGGATCAATGGAGGGATTCAATCGGGCGTACCGGGTTTTGGGCGATAATCGAACACTAATCGATGCCTGTCGGATCACCAGCGGTATGAAACATTGTTAATTAAATCCCATAGTTATTCGGGTCAATAATGGGTATCTGGCTGTGTGTTCTATTAATGACGCATTACTGTCTAGTGGCTATTAAATAGAAGTGCCTATTACTTTGGTTGTAAGCGCTTTCCTACAGTTCTTGTTGTCATTAAACGGCTGTTGATAATCGCCAGTTAACCTTAAGAAACGGTGTTGTCGATTATCGTGAAACGGTTTAAAGAGAATCGTGGGGACGGCTGGAAAAGAGCAGTGGCCTTGCTATATTCAAAGTCCCCAGGGCGGGCGAAGGAAAGTTTCATGCATCGTCAGGGGGGCATTTTCCGTCATGCCGAAATAACAAGGAGAAGTACCATGAGCAATAAAGTCAATCAGCAAACCTTGGCCACGGTTGTTGGACGTGCGGTGCTGGATCCGGGGTTTGCCGATGCACTTCACAATGATCCTGCCTCGGCAGCTAAAAATATTGGTGTGCATCTAAGTGCTGATGAAATTGCGGCGGTTAAAGGCATTGATGCTGCGAAACTGTCGGCCGCCTCTGCCGGTATTCGAAGTAATCTGGGGACGCGTGCCATATTTGATACCCAGCAACAGCAAGCGCGCATGGATTAACGGCCGGTGATGCCATTTGGCGTACCCCGAAAGGTGGGTCTTTCACGCAGGTACGCCGAATGGCTTTATGAAATGTCATGAGGCACAGCGGTCGAGCGCGGAGTGAATGACTCATGTCTGTCACCTTAACTCCAATGGATAACGCGGACTTTGTTGTTTTCGCCGAAAGAGCCGTTGCTGAATATGGCAACGGGATGGTCGTCGCGGGTGAGTGGGCCCATGAGGAGGCCTCGCAAAGGGCACGTAGTGTCTTCGAGCAATTGTTGCCGCAAGGGCGACTGACCGAAAAAAACCAACTCTGGGTGATCAAGGATCAAGGGTGTCGCATTGGCGAGTTGTGGGTCGCTGAGCGACACAGTGGTGCCGGCAAGATTGCCTTCATTCTGGATATTTACATTGACCCTGGAGAGCGCCGCCAGGGTTATGCGAAACAATCGCTGTTGGCCCTCGAGTCATGGGCACGCCAGGCGGGATGCGAAGAAGTGCGACTGCATGTCTTTGGTCGCAACGATGCGGCGCGTCGTCTTTATGAACAATCAGGGTATGGCATCGCCAGTCTGACGATGGCGAAGCCGTTGCCGCCTACCTAAGGGAAGGTTGAAAAATGGAAATCGGGAACAGTGGTCTGCGTGAGCTATCCGATGACGAGTTGTTTCAGGGCACGACATTCCTGCCGGACACGGAGCCTTCACGGTTTGACGTATTGCTGGAGCGTGTCAGTCGAAATCGCTACACAAGTTTTGTTGCGCTGTACACCGAACTTTTTCAACTGTTTCCCAATGCTCCGCAGTTGGCGGAGTTTTTCGAGCAGGCATTCAATCTTATCGTGCCACCGACCCGCGAGCAGCGCGTGATTATTAATGATCCGGTGTTTCAAGTATGGAGTGTATTGACTGCTCATTATGCCAACCTGGTCATCACGAAAAAGGCGGCGAATACCGAAGCGTTAGAGCAAATGTTGATCGAGTTCCCACTGATGCTGGCGCGGGTGAAAAGAAACGACAGTGTTCACATGAATGATTATTGCCCACCGGTGTATCGTTTTAATGTTGATCCGTTGGTGACGAGAGTCGCGCCGCCTAGTTATGAATTTCCGGAAGATGAAGCGACCCGCAAACAATTGGAGCGTCATGGTCATTCCGTGAGTTTCTTTTGCGATGTGGTGAATATTGCGCTGTTGCGGATAGAGCACACGTGGCCCGCGTGTCGCGAACAGTTTAGAAAATTGGTCAAGTCCATCTGTTATTTACCCGATGGCTCATTTCGAAGCTGCTCGGCTTCGCGCTTCACCGGGATCATCCTCATCTCGAACCGGGATGATTCGATTCTCGACCTGGAGGAGTCGCTGGTGCATGAGGCCACTCATCAGTTGCTCTACAACATTGTCGAAGTGTGCCCGGTCGTCAGGGATGAGACCTCGCGGGAGGCATTGTTCACCTTGCCGTGGTCGGGGCAGAAGCGTGACCTCTATGGCTATTTCCATGCGTTTTTCGTGTACGTCGCGTTGGTCAAATACCTGGAGCGAGTTCGTTCGCGCTCGTCCCATGAACTGCAGCGGGCACAAAAACGCCTGGTGTTCATCCTGCAAGGCTTGATCAAGGCGTTACCGGATTTCGAAGCGTGCGCGGATTTCACCCCTCAAGGCCGCCAACTGCTGGAAAACCTGATCAAAGAAGTCAGAGCGCTGGAAACTCAACACGCCGCGTTGTTGGCGATATCGGGCGCTGCGGCGGGGTCTAAACGCATGCTGGGCCTGACCGGTTGACGCCAGGGAGGCGGACATGGCGATGTTTGATGCTTCGCAATTTCCCGAGGCCGGCGTCGGGCTGGAATACCATTTGCCACGGCACACGCCTCAGGATGAGTTAGCGGAGGAGGGGCTCGACCCGACCGTCGAACGGATTCTCGCCGAGGGCTTGCCGCACTTCGATTACGTCGAGTTTCAACCGACGCACTGCATTCTGGAACCGCGTCTGCTTGAGCTCGGTGCGCAAGTACCGAGCTTGCTGCATTCTTCCAGCTTGTCCCTGGGCAGCGTGGGCATCGCGATGGACCGCGAGTTTCTGCAAATGACTCGGCGGCTGTGCGAGAAAACCCGCTCGCCCTGGTTGGCCGAGCATATTTCCTGGTCGCGGTTTCACGGAGGCGACACTCAGCATTTCATTTTGCCGACCCTGGCCCAAGAGGTAGCTGACACGGTGGTGGCCAACGCCATTGAATTGCGTGACCTCACGGCAACGCTGCTGGTACTGGAAAACGCGCCACGGTTGTTTTCGTTGCACGATGCACAAGAACAATCCGAAGGCGCGTTCATCTCCAGGGTGGTGGAGCGCAGTGGCTCGGGCTTTCTGCTGGACCTCGACAGCGCGATCGCGACCGCCAGAACCCTGGGTTATGACCTGAACAACTATTTGCGTTCGTTGCCGCTGGACCGGCTGATTGAAATACATACCGGCCATCCGCGGCGGGATTGGGACATCTTGCGTCATTTGTTTGATTCATCGCCGGTGAAAGCGATCACCCTTGAGTGGGATATTTCCCGCAAAACCGATGATGCAGAACTGTTGACGTTGATCACGGCCATCAAGTCCCTTCGGCCCAAAGCCTTGTTCTGGCAGGGGTGTGCCCGGCAGGCGCCGCAAACGCAACTCGAGCAAGGTGCGCAAACTCTGTTGAAACTCAGGGAGAGCACCTGGCTCAGCGTCGGCTCGGCGTCGTTTTTTATCCGCGATCGGCAGTGCGACCTGAGTCTGGAATTCGGTGTGATGTTTCTGCCGTTGCTGCGCCACTTCCTGACTCCCCAGACACTGGGCAGTGCCTTGTTGCTGCCGGGTGTTTTGCAGAGTCCCGAGCAGGACGACAACCTGGCGTTCCTGCGGGAACTGATCAGCCTGGGTGTCCTGCAGCCTGTCGATACATCATCTGACACTGGCGCTTCCATTGAGCGCAGCCATCCGGCCAGCCTTTGGGCCCATTGGGACGCGGCGCTGGAGTTTTACCTGAGCACCCGCACCGGGTCGCACACGCCCTACATCAGCGTCAGCGATCTGGAAACGCAGCTTGAGCAAAAGGCCTCGGCGCGACGTCAGCCGTCGGCGTTCAAGGATTATTTCTCCCATCCTTTCGTTGCCTTGGAAAACCCGTTGCTGGTGCCTTCCTGCACAATCGCCCAATCGACATTGCTCGACTCACTGTGCGAGCGCCGCACGTCGCGAACCTTCAGCGACCAGCCGCTGAGCGCGCAGCAATTGTCCCTGTTGCTCTACTACACGTGGGGCGCGACGGTCATGGAGCAGAACCGCATGGGGGATTATTTCCTGAAGAAAACCTCACCGGCCGGCGGTTCGCTGCAGGGCACCGAGGTCTATGCGGTGCTGATGAATGTGCAAGGGTTTGAACGCGGTCTTTACCACTATTCGGTTCGCCGCCACGGGCTTGAGCTGCTGTCACGGGAAGACCCGCGAGTCTGGATCAGCGAAGCCTGTGGCGAACAGCCGTGGATCAAGGATGCAGCGGCAGTGTTTGTGTCCACGGCGCGGGTCGAGCGGATGGCCTGGAAGTACGAGTTCAGCCGGGCACTGCGGGTAGCGCTGTTGGATGCCGGGCATTTGAGTCAGACCTTTTCACTGGTGGCTACCGCCCTTGGGCTGGGCTGTTTCACCACCGCGGCATTACGCGATGAACTGTTCGAAAACCGGTTGGGACTCAACTATCTGGAGGAACCGGTGTTTCTGGTTAATGGGGTTGGAGGGTGAGGCGTTCTGTCATTTGAAATTGGCTCCCCCCTAAAAACCGGTGATGAAGGCAAATGCATCCGTAGCAGCTGCCGAGCCCGCGAGGCTGCGTTAGAGGCGGGCCGCGTTCGGACGCAGTCCTCGCAAATCCTGTATACGCGGTACGTCTGAAAAAACGTGTTGCCTGATTTTACGACCGCTCCGTCCGGATGCGGCCCAGACCGAACGCAGCCTCGCAGGCTCGGCGGCTGCTACGACGGGTGTTTAAGCTTGCCTACGCTGTGCCCATCAGAGGCTACAGCGCCTTGCATCACGGCCTACACCTGCGCCAGAATCCGCCGGCTTGTGCGCCTTGGCCGTCGCCTCTATTGTTTCCGTGTCACTGATTATCAGTGATCGGGTTTAGTCGCTCGCGGTTCTCCAAGGCGCATCACGCAACAATCAGTCAGGTATTTCCTATCCCTGCACTTGATGGTGGCTGTGCGCAGGGCGCTTCGGCGCGCCGGATTTCCTTGGGTCCCCGGTCGACTAACCTGCGTACAGCCGCCACCCTTTGTTTAGTCGCGAAGTGGTGGCAGCTCCAACCTTAAGGACCCAATACCATGTTCAAAGCCACTCCAAATCCGCCCGAAACCGATCCGGTTTCCCCCTACGCCTCCCTCGACTCAAAAGAACTCCACGCCGCCGCACACCGTGCGCTCGATCATTACCTGGTGCTGCCCGAAACCAAGCAATTGTTAGCCGACCGACGCCCCGGCTGCATTTTCGTGATTGCCCCTGACGTCGACAGCGAAACCCTGCTGGCCCACACCTGCGAGACCCTCGCCTCGGCCAATGTCATGGCCAGCGATCTGGCGTTCGACCTCGAAGGCCCCAAACGCAATACCGCACTGGCGATTCAACAGATGATTTCCCTGGCCGAGTTGGCAGTGAATCGAGCGCTGGATCACCTCGATCCACCTGAACCGACGTAGGAGCAGGCACCTTCGCGGGACACAGCCCCAACAAAAAGCCCACCAAATGGTGGGCTTCGTTTTTGCGGGTGTTATCAGAACATCTTCAGCTTCGGTGCTTCTTCTTTCACCGGCTCGTTCTTCGCGGTTTGCGCGTTCCAGCCACCACCGAGAGCCTTGTACAGGTTCACTTCGCTGATCAGTTGCGACAGGCGGTCGGTGATCAACGATTGCTGCGCAGTGAACAACTGACGCTGGGCGTCGAGGAAGGTCAGGTTGCTGTCGACACCGATGCGGTAGCGACGCTCGGCCAGGCGGTAGTAGTTCTGGTTGGCGGCCACCAGATCACGCTGGGCCTGCAACTGTTCGTTGAAGGTCAGGCGTGCGGCGAGTCCGTCGGAGACTTCCTGGAAGGCGGTCTGAATCGACTTCTCGTACTGCGCGATCGTGATGTCTTTCTGGATTTTCGAGTAATCCAGGCTGGCGCTCAGGCTACCGGCATTGAAGATCGGCAGGTTGATTTGTGGCTGGAACAGCCAGGTCCCCGATCCACCCTTGAACAGACCGGAGAGGTCCGGGCTCAGGGTGCCGGCATTGGCGGTCAGGCTGATGCTCGGGAAGAACGCTGCGCGCGCCGCGCCGATGTTGGCGTTGGCAGCCTTGAGCTTGTGTTCGGCTTCAAGGATGTCCGGGCGACGTTGCAGCAGGTCGGACGGCAAACCGGCCGGTACTTCGCTGAGCAGGTCATCGGACAACGGCTGGCCCGCGGCCAGGTTGGCCGGTACACCGGTGCCCAACAGCAGCGCCAGGCTGTTTTCGTCCTGGGCAACCAGGCGAGTGAATTTCGCCTGTTGGACCCGGGCAGTTTCCACGGCCGTACGCGACTGGCTCAGGTCCAGCGCCGACGCCACGCCGACTTCGTTGCTGCGGGCGGTGAGCCGGTAGCTTTCTTCGAAGGTGGCGAGGGTGTCCTGGGACAGTTTCAGCTGTTCCTTGTCGGCCTGCCAGGTCAGGTAGGCGTTGGCCACGCTGGCTACCAGGCTGATCTGGGTACTGCGGCGTGCCTCTTCAGTGGCGAAGTAGTTTTGCAGCGCTTGTTCGTTCAGGCTACGAACCCGACCGAACAGGTCGAGCTCATAGGCGCTGATGCCCACGGTGGCCGAGTAGCTGGCACTGATGCCCTCTTTACCGGTCTGCGAGGCACGCGCCGGAATCCGCTGACGGCTGCCGGTGCCGGTCGCCGAGACGGCCGGGAACAGGTCGGCGCGCGAAATGCGGTATTGGGCCGCAAAGGCGTCGATGTTCAGCGCCGCGACACGCAGGTCGCGGTTGTTTTCCAGCGCGGTCTGGATCAGTTGCTGCAGCGCCGGGTCACGGAAAAACTGCTTCCAGCCTTGTTCGGCGGCGGCCTGATTTGCGGCCTGGGCCGGCGAATACGCCGGACCTTCTGGGTATTGCGACGCAATCGGTGCGGCAGGCTGCTGATAATCCGGTATCAGCGAGCAGCCACCGAGCACGAACGCGGCGATGGCTAGGGAGAGTAGCGACTTGCTCATTGGCCAGCCTCTTTAGGAGTTTCAATAGCGTCGTCCTGGTCTGCAGTCTTGCGTTGACCCATCGACGACACGGTGACAAAGAACAGCGGGACCCAGAAGATCGCCAGTACGGTGGCCGTCAGCATACCGCCGATAACCCCGGTACCGATCGCATGCTGGCTACCCGAGCCTGCGCCGGTGGAAATGGCCAGCGGTACCACACCGAGGACGAACGCCAGCGAGGTCATGATGATCGGTCGCAAACGCATCCGGCACGCTTCGATGGCTGCGTCAGTCAGGCTGCGCCCTTGTTCATGCAGTTCCTTGGCAAATTCGACAATCAGAATGGCGTTTTTCGCCGCCAGACCGATGGTTGTCAACAGGCCCACCTGGAAATACACGTCGTTGGACAGACCGCGCAGGCTGGTGGCGAGCAGGGCACCGATGATCCCCAGCGGTACAACCAGCATCACCGCAATCGGAATCGACCAGCTTTCGTACAGCGCCGCCAGACAGAGGAAGACCATCAGCAACGACAAAGCGTACAGCGCCGGAGCTTGCGAGCCGGACAGACGTTCCTCATACGACAGGCCGGTCCAGGAAATACCCACGCCTGCCGGCAGTTTCTGGGCCAGGGCTTCGACTTCGGCCATGGCCTCACCGGTGCTGTAGCCAGGTGCCGGGGAACCGAGGATTTCCACCGCTTCTACGCCGTTGTAACGCGCCAGCTTCGGCGAGCCGTAGATCCACTCGCCCTTGGCGAACGCCGAGAACGGAACCATGGCGCCCTGGCTGTTGCGTACGTACCATTTCTTCAGGTCTTCAGGGCTCATGCGAGCACCCGGCTGGCCTTGTACGTAAACCTTTTTCACTCGACCACGGTCGATGAAGTCGTTGACGTAGCTACTGCCCAGCGCGATTGACAGCGTGTTGTTGATGTCGGTCATCGTGATGCCCAAGGCACTGGCCTTTTCATCGTCGATTTCCAGCTGGTATTGCGGTTCGTCGTTCAGACCGTTCGGACGGACCTGCGACAGCACCTTGCTCTGCGCCGCCATACCGAGGAACTGGTTACGGGCAGCCATCAACTTGTCGTGACCGATGCCGGCGCGATCCTGCAGGAACACGTCGAAACCGGTGGCGTTACCCAACTCCAGTACCGCCGGTGGCGCGAACGCGAACACCATGGCATCACGGAAGGTGAAGAAGTGCTGTTGGGCACGGGCCGCAACCTTGAACACGCTGTTGTCGGCGTTCCGCTCGGCCCATGGCCTGAGCATGATGAACGCCATGCCCGAACTCTGGCCACGGCCGGCGAAGTTGAAGCCGGTCACGGTAAACACCGAGTTCACCGCATCGCCTTCACCACCGTCCTTGCCAGGACGCAGCAGGAATTCACGCATCTCGTCCACGACCACTTGGGTGCGCTGGGAGGTAGAGCCGGCCGGGGTCTGGACTTGGGCAAAGAGTACACCCTGGTCTTCTTCCGGCAGGAACGCCGTTGGAATGCGGGTGAACAGCCAGATCATGCCGACGACGATGATGATGTAGGCCAGCAGGTATGGCGCCTTGTGCTTGAGCATGTTGCCGACACCGCGCTCGTAGCTTCTTACGCTACGGTCGAAGTTACGGTTGAACCAGCCGAAGAAGCCGCGTTTCGGAGTGCCGTGCTCGCCTTTCGGAATCGCCTTGAGCATGGTGGCGCAGAGCGCCGGGGTGAAGATCAGGGCAACCAATACCGAAAGGGCCATGGCCGAAACGATGGTGATCGAGAACTGCTTGTAGATCACCCCGGTCGAACCGCTGAAGAACGCCATCGGCAGCAGTACTGCCGACAGCACCAGTGCGATACCGACCAGCGCGCCCTGGATCTGGCCCATGGATTTCTTGGTGGCTTCCTTGGGTGAGAGTCCTTCTTCGCTCATCACCCGTTCGACGTTTTCCACCACGACGATGGCGTCGTCCACCAACAAGCCGATGGCGAGCACCATACCGAACATGGTCAGGGTGTTGATGCTGAAGCCGAACGCCGCGAGGATCCCGAAGGTACCCAGCAGCACCACCGGTACGGTCATGGTGGTGATGACCGTGGCGCGGAAGTTTTGCAGGAACAGGAACATCACCAGGAACACCAGCACGATCGCTTCGACCAGGGTTTCAACCACACCCTTGATCGACTCGGTCACCACCGGAGTGGTGTCGTACGGGAACACCACTTCCATCCCTTCAGGGAAGAATGGCTTGAGGTTGTCGATGGTCTTGCGCAGGGCCTTGGCGGTGTCGAGGGCGTTGGCGCCGTTGGCCAGCTTCACTGCCAGACCGGACGCCGGGCTGCCGTTGAACTGGGCGCTGATGCTGTAGTTCTCGCCACCGAGGCCGACATCGGCAACGTCAGACAGGCGAACCTGCGAGCCGTCCTTGTTGACCCGCAGCAGGATCTCCTTGAACTGCTCGGCCGTCTGCAAGCGGGTCTTGCCGATGATTGTGGCGTTCAGTTGCTGGCCGGGCAGGGCGGGCAGGCCGCCGAGTTGACCGGAGGAAACCTGGACGTTCTGCGCGGCGATAGCGGTTTTGACATCGACCGGGGTCAGGTTGAAGTTGTTCAACTTGGCCGGGTCGAGCCAGATACGCATGGCGTACTGGGCACCGAACACCTGGAAGTCACCGACACCGGCTGTCCGCGAGATCGGGTCCTGCATGTTGGAAACGATGTAGTTGGACAGGTCGTCCTTGGTCATGCTGCCGTCGCGCGAGACCACGCCGATGACCATCAGGAAGTTTTTCACTGCCTTGGTCACGCGGATACCCTGTTGCTGCACTTCTTGTGGCAGCAGCGGGGTGGCCAGGTTCAGTTTGTTCTGGACCTGAACCTGCGCGGTATCGGAGTTGGTGCCCTGCTCGAAGGTCGCGGTAATGGTCATGCTGCCGTCGGAGTTACTTTCCGAGGACACATAACGCAGGTTATCGATACCGTTGAGCTGCTGCTCGATCACCTGCACCACGGTGTCCTGCACGGTTTGTGCAGAAGCACCCGGGTAGGTGACGGAAATGGCGATCGCCGGCGGGGCGATGCTCGGGTACTGGTTGATCGGCAACTTGAGGATCGATAAAGCCCCGACCAACATGATCACCAGGGCAATCACCCAGGCGAAAATCGGACGGTCGATAAAAAATTTCGACATGGTTTACTCCCCTTTACCGCCAGCGGCAGTGTTAGCTGCCTGTGCGGGGGCTGGGTTCTTTGCGCCTACGTTAGTTGCTTCAGTGGCCTTGACTTCGACACCAGGTCTGACGAATTGCAGTCCTTCGGTGATCAGCCGATCGCCGGCCTTGAGGCCATCTTCAATCAGCCATTGGCTGCCAACCGTGCGGCTGGCCTTGAGCTGACGCAGCTCGACCTTGTTGTCCGGTCCTACCACCAGAGCGGTTGGGGTCCCCTTGAGGTCGCGGGTCACGCCCTGTTGCGGCGCGAGAATCGCGGCGGCGTTCACCCCGGCTTGCAGCTGGGCGTGAACGAACATGCCCGGCAACAAGGTGTGATCAGGGTTGGGGAACACTGCACGTAAGGTCACGGAACCGGTGGTCTGGTCAACCGACACTTCGGAGAACTCGAGCTTGCCCTGTTGCTTGTACTGGCTGCCGTCTTCGAGGGTCAGCTTGACCATGGCGGCATTCTCGCCGGCCTTTTGCAGGCGACCGCTTTCCAGTTCGCGGCGCAGCTCCAGCAGTTCGACCGAAGACTGGGTAACGTCGACGTAGATCGGGTCCAGTTGCTGAATCACGGCCATGGCGTCGGCCTGGCCATTGTTGACCAGCGCGCCTTCGGTGACCGAAGAGCGGCCGATGCGACCGGAAATCGGTGCGTAAACCTTGGTGTAGCGCACATTGATCTCTGCGCTTTTCAGGGCGGCTTCCGATTGCAGGCGGTTGGCCACGGCGGTGTCGTATTCCTGACGGCTTACGGCTTGCTCATTGACCAATTGCTTGTAGCGATCGGAAATCGACTTGGTCGATTGCAGGTTGGCTTGTGCGCTGTTCAGGGTGGCCTGATAGACCGAAGGATCGATCTGGTAAAGCTGCTGGCCTTCCTTCACTTCGCCGCCTTCCTTGAACAGGCGCTTGAGAATGATGCCATTGACCTGTGGTCGAACTTCCGCGATGCGGTAGGCCGTTGTGCGGCCCGGCAGCTCGGATGTCAGGGTAAAGGCTTGAGGTTGAAGGGTTACGACGCCGACCTGAGGGGTTGGAGCGGCAGGGGCCGCTTCTTCCTTTTTACATCCGCTGAGCAGCGATGCCAGGGCGAC
Organism: Pseudomonas sp. CVAP#3; assembly: GCF_018986375.1. Taxonomy (NCBI): domain Bacteria; kingdom Pseudomonadati; phylum Pseudomonadota; class Gammaproteobacteria; order Pseudomonadales; family Pseudomonadaceae; genus Pseudomonas; species Pseudomonas sp. CVAP#3. Next base: position 123,978 of record NZ_JAHMSC010000001.1, on the reverse strand, counting down.
GGCAGTAACCAGAGCGGTAACAGCTGGCTTGAATTGCATGAAGATCCTCGGGTCAGGCGCGCAACATGCGCACAAGAAAAGTGTAAAGGTAAAAAAATTATGCCGGGTGGATAAGTAGCTTGCTAAGGAATATACTTACGTTCATGGTTGTTTGCAAATAGCCTGGCTCGGTACCCACCCGGTTACAAAAGTCGATGCAAGGTGAGAATTGTAGGCTGGGGACGAGACCTCAGAGAGCTCGCCCCACATTTGTTCAGACGGTGTACAGACATCGCTGAAGCATTCCTGATTGAGGTTTTACTGCCATGGTCCGTCGCACCAAAGAGGAAGCTCAAGAAACCCGCAGCCAGATACTCGAAGCGGCAGAAAAGGCCTTTTACGAAAGGGGCGTGGCGCGCACGACACTGGCGGACATCGCGACCCTGGCCGGTGTTACGCGTGGGGCCATCTACTGGCATTTCAGCAACAAGGCTGATCTGGTTCAGGCGATGCTCGACAGCTTGCATGAACCGCTGGATGAAATGGCCAGGGCGAGCGAAAGTGAAGAAGAAGAGGATCCGCTGGGATGCATGCGCAAACTGCTGATTCATTTGTTTCATCAAGTTGCCCTGGACCCGAAGACTCGACGCATCAATGAGATTCTGTTCCACAAGTGCGAATTCACTGATGAAATGTGTGACCTGCGCCAGCAGCGCCGGGAGGTCAGCCTCGATTGCAATGTGCGCATCGGCCTGGCCCTGAGTAATGCGGTGAATCGGGGGCAGATGCCGGAAAACCTCGACACCGCCCGGGCGGCGATCAGCATGCATGCCTACATCAATGGCATCCTGTATCAGTGGCTGCTCGCTCCTGACAGTTTTCAACTGCACTCCGAAGCCGAGCGTTGGGTCGATACAGGGTTGGATATGCTGCGCTTGAGCCCCAGCCTGCGCAAATGAAACAAGATGCGTAATTGGATCCGTTTCTGTCAATAGACGCGGGCGAAGATCAACTCTTCGCCCGCGTTGTCGTAATGGGTGCTTTTATATACGGACGCGCTTCGGGATGACAGGTAGCAAGCTACGTATTTTGTAGGAGTTTTGTGTCGTAGATGTGAAAAAGTGAGAGCAATCCGGAAGGGGCATTGCTTCAGCCCAGCCTGATTTCCACCTCGAAATTGAAAGGCTCACTCTCTCCCATGCTCGTGATTTGGGTTGAGCAATTGATGTTGGATGAGCCAATGGAGGTGACGGTGTTTTTTACCCTTGCCCTGTGTGTTGGCGACAGAACGCCGAAGGACGTATTCATTATCATGCCGAGATCAAAACGTACCCCGACGTTCTGATCGATAAAATCCACGAACTGATTGAACATGATTTTATTTTTTGGCCAAGGATAGGCGTATGTATAGGCGAAATCGGATTTGAATGCTGTCTTGCCGTAGGCGGGGAGCAGGAATGACTCACGCTCTGATTTGCCCAGTGGCAAGCTGGTCTGTGCAATGTTAAACGTGTGAGGGGAGTTGTTGATGAGTTTGACTATCACACGAGTGGTTTTCGAACTTTTGTTTTGATTTTGCCACTGTTCGATTTTTTTGTTCAGGGCGTGCTCCGAATTAATTTGATCTAACAGGCTGATCAATTCAATCTTGGCGATCCCAATCAACTTATCCAGTGCTTGCTGATTTTCCTCGCTGAATAGAAACGGCGTTAGCTTGTAAAGCATTCCAATGGAGGTGTAGTTGAAAAACGAGAGCAGGTCTTCGTAGTTGTTGCTGGTGTCTTTGATGTCGTTCATGTCGATTCCTTTCGATTAAGTAAGTGGTTTCAGGGTCTTGTCGGACCACGGTTCAGCGCTCCATGATGACGGCGAGCACATCGTAGTTGTAGGGGAAGCTGTCGCTTTTAGCTTCAAGAAAGGACTGACTGTAGATCGGTACCTCCCCAACGGACAGCGCGTGGTGTTCCCAAAATAACTCAACTTTCGGTGGCCGATGATTCAGGCGTTTTCGATAAGTGTATTCAAAGGCTGTTTTGATATGTACGGTTTGACGGTAATTGGTGTAAATGGCTTGAGTGCTAAAAATGGTTTTTCTAATGTTGTAGTCGATATTAATGCTTTGCGGCAGCTGTGGATTGCCTTTCAAAGTAATTAGTTGAGTGCTGAGTGGCATGATTTTGGAGGGGGATTCTGGCGGAGTATCAATCAGGACGACGTCGTCCCGCCAGAATATCGAATCTGTGAGGTTGCTGAGTGTCAGTGTGAACGTGAGGTTGTTGTGTGGTGGTGCGTCCATGCTGGGTCACTTGTTGGTTGTGTTGGTGGTTCAAAGTAACCCCGCTGTAAGTGTTGGTGCAATGCAGATGTTGTTTCATTAGTTGAACGTCTACCCATAAAGCCCGGGTACTTCTACCCGGACTTTTTTATGAATGGAACTTACAACGTTGGATAGTCGATGTAACCGACCGGTCCCTTGCCGTAGAACAGCTCTGGACGCGGTTCGTTCAATGGCGCATCGGCTTTCAGGCGTGCCGGCAGGTCCGGGTTGGCAATGAACGGCACGCCGAAGGCGACTGCATCGGCCTTGCCGCTGGAGAGCCAGGCGTTGGCGCTGTCCTTGGTGAAACGTTCGTTGGCGATGTACGGGCCGCCGAAGGCTTCTTTCAACTGTGGGCCGAGGCTGTCGCCGGCTTCTTTCTCGCGGGAGCAAATGAACGCGATGCCGCGTTTACCCAGTTCGCGAGCGACGTAGGTGAAGGTTTCGGACAGGTTGTCGTCGCCCATGTCGTGGGAGTCGGCGCGGGGTGCCAGGTGCACACCGACGCGACCTGCGCCCCAGACTTCGATGGCGGCGTCGGTCACTTCCAGCAACAGGCGAGCACGGTTCTCCAGGGAACCTCCGTAATTGTCGGTGCGCTGGTTGGTGCTGCTTTGCAGGAACTGGTCGAGCAGATAACCGTTGGCGCCGTGGATTTCCACGCCGTCGAAACCGGCAGCTTTGGCGTTTTCCGCACCGACGCGGTAAGCGTCGATGATGTCGGCGATTTCAGCGGTTTCCAGTGCGCGTGGCGTTGGGTAGTCGGCCAGTGGGCGAACCAGGCTGACATGACCTTTAGGCTGGATGGCGCTCGGTGCAACCGGTGCTTCGCCGTTCAGATAGGACGGGTGGGAAACCCGGCCCACATGCCACAGTTGCAGGAAGATCTTGCCGCCGGCGCCGTGGACCGCTTTGGTCACGTTGCTCCAGCCGCGCACCTGGTCGTTGGACCAGATGCCCGGGGTGTCCGGGTAGCCGACGCCCATCGGCGTGACCGACGTGGCCTCGCTGAGGATCAGGCCGGCGGACGCGCGCTGCACGTAGTATTCAGCCATCAGTGCGTTCGGTACGCGGCCTTCGTCGGCGCGGCAGCGGGTTAGTGGCGCCATGATGATGCGGTTTGCCAGTTGCAGGTCGCCAAGCTTGATCGGATCGAAAATAGTCGTCATTTAATACAACCCTTGTGAGGTATCAGTTAGTAGCAGGGGCCAGTTCGGGATTACCGCTCTGACGGAAAGTAATCAGGGTCACCAGTAGCGCGAGGATCGCCAGCGCAGCGGCCGCGAGGGGCACGCTGGTCAGGCCGAAACCGTGGGCGATGACGCTGCCGCCAACCCAGGCACCGAGTGCGTTGCCGACATTGAAAGCGCCGATGTTCAGGGTCGACACCAGGTTCGGTGCCGCCTTGCCGAAGGTCACTACGTTCACTTGCAGGGCGGGGACGGCGGCAAAGCACGCGGTGGCCCAGAGGAACAGAGTGATTTCAGTCGGGATCACTGCAACGCTGGTCCAGGTCAGCACGGTGGAGACCACCGCCATGCTGATGAACACGCCAATCAGCGTCGCCGCCATGCCTTTGTCAGCCAGTTTGCCGCCGATGATGTTGCCGACTGTCAGGCCCAGGCCGATGAGCATCAGGGTCCAGGTCACGCCGCGTGGCGAGACACCGGTGATTTCGCCCAACAGCGGTGCGACATAGGTAAACAAGGTGAAGACCGATGCGGCGAACAGTGCGGTCATGCTCAGCGACAGCCAGATCCCGGCGCCTTTGAGGGCGTTCAGCTCGGCACGCATGTCGAGTTTTTCTTCGTCACGTTTGGCCGGCAGGAAACGGATCAGGCCGATCAGCGCAATCACGCCGATCACGGTCACCGCCCAGAAGGTCGAACGCCAGCCGGCTTCCTGACCCAACGCAGTGCCCAGCGGTACGCCCAGCACGTTGGCCAGGGTCAGGCCGGTGAACATCAGCGCGACAGCCGAAGCACGCTTGTTGGCAGGCACCAGACCTGCGGCCACCACTGAGCCGATACCAAAGAACGCGCCATGGCACAGGGCGGTGACGACACGGGCGAACATCAGCACCTGGTAATCACTGGCCAGGGCGCAGAGCAGATTGCCGACGATGAAAATGCCCATCAACGCGACCAGCGCAGCCTTGCGTGGCAGTCTGGCGGTGGCCAATGCCATGAACGGCGCACCGATGGCCACGCCCAGGGCGTAGCCGGTCACCAGCCACCCGGCGCCAGGGATCGACACACCAAGGTCGGCCGCCACATCGGGCAGCAAGCCCATGATGACGAACTCGGTGGTGCCGATGGCGAAGGCGCTGAGGGCCAGAATGAGTAGCGAGAGGGGCATTGTTGATTCCTTATCGGCGTACTGACGTAAAGGGTCAGAGCTCTTTGCTGAAGGTGCGGAGGAATTCCTGAATGGTTTCCTCGTTGCGTTTGAAAAAATGCCATTGGCCGACTTTACGGCTGCTGATCAGGCCGGCGCGTTGCAGGGTCGCCAGATGGGCGGAAACGGTGGACTGCGACAAACCGCAACGTTGATCGATCTGCCCGGCGCAGACGCCGTGCTCGTTGCTGTGGGATTGGTCGGGAAATTCGACGGTCGGGTCTTTGAGCCAGTGCAGGATTTCTCGCCGTACCGGGTGCGCCAGGGCTTTTATTATTTCGTCGAGGTCAATGGTGGACATGGCAGTGCTCGGGTTGGGTAAAACGTTATATCGCGATGAGGCGAACTTTAAATCGGTATTTCGCGATATACCAATATGATTTTGATCTGATGACAGCCTAAATCGGTATATCGGGTTATAACGATATTGAGGGCGCAGTGCTAAGCTACGCGGCATGAACTATCTCGCACATCTTCATCTCGGTGGCCAGCGCCCCGGTCAAATGCTCGGCAGTTTGTATGGCGATTTCGTCAAGGGTCGGCTGCAAGGGCAGTTCAATCCGGAGATCGAAGCGGCCATTCAGCTGCATCGCAGCATCGACGTGTTTACCGACCGCCATCCGTTGGTCGACCTGGCGTTGTCGCGATTTACGCTGACGCGACGGCGGTATGCCGGCATCGTGCTCGATGTGTTTTTCGACCATTGCCTGGCGCGGGACTGGAGGCTTTACGCGGACCAGCCGCTGGAGCAGTTCACTTCGGATGTGTATCGGGTGCTGGCTGCCGAACCGCAGTTGCCAGGGCGACTCGCGCAGATTGCCCCGCACATGGAGGCGAATGACTGGCTTGGTTCTTATCGGGAGTTTGCGGTGCTGGACCAAGTGCTGCGGGGGATTTCACGGCGCCTGTCGCGGCCTGAAGAACTGGCTGCGGCGATGGAGGAATTGCGGCGGCTGTATGAGCCGTTGAGCGAGGACTTTCGGTTGTTCTATCCGCAGCTTCAGGATTTTGCACAAGACCATCTGGAGCGCCTGAATCCCTATCCGTAGGAGCAAAGCTTGCTCGCGATGAACGATGACGCGGTCATCAGATAGACCGAGGTGACGCCAACGCGAGCAAGCTTTGCTCCTACAGGATCGGGGTCATGCGGCAATCAGTTCGCCAGCGCGCCGTGGTTCCGCAGGTTTTGCCACGTCGCCAAACAACGCCTTCTGCACCGCTTGTTGCGCCGCAAACGCCAGCGCCGCGCGTTCCTGACCGTGGCAGGCAATCGGTTTGAGCAGATGGATCTCGACGTCGCCCTGATCGTTGGCGAACAAGCGCATCAGGTGCGAGAGCAAGTCGTCATCACCAATGAACGGGGCGAGCGGGTCGATCTGGCCGTCGCGCAGATAACGAACGGCCACCGGTTGCAGCGCCACGTCCGCGTCGATGGCCGCGGACAGCAAGCGACCATGAAAGGTGCGCAACGAACGGCCATCGGTGGTGGTGCCTTCCGGGAACATCAGCAACGGATGGGCTTGCTCCAGGTGGCGGCTCATCTGCTTGCGGATCAGTTGGCTGTCACCCGAACCTCGACGAATGAACAGGCTGCCAGCCTTGGCTGCGAGCCAGCCGGCGACCGGCCAGGTACGCACTTCGGCCTTGGACAGGAAGGACAAGGGCGTGAGCATGCCTAGCAGCGGGATGTCGGTCCAGGACACATGGTTACTGACCCAAAGCATCGGCTTTTGCGGCAGTTCACCGTGGACCGTTACGCGAAAGGGCAGGGCGTTGCTCAGCCGGGTCATGAAAAAACGCGACCAGCGTTGGCGCCGCACCATCGAGTTGGCAACCCCCATGCGCTCGAACAGCCCGAACACGCTGGCCATGCTCAAGCCCAGCGCGACCACCAGCAGCACTCGCGCGATCCGCGCGTACACCCGCAGCCGGCTCATCAGACTGCCGCCTTGAAGTGTTTGGCGTAGCGCGGGCACAGTTCGTCACGCTTGAGCAGGATGAACACGTCGGCCACCTGGAAGTCTTCGTCCCAGCACGGCTCGCCACAGATCTTCGCGCCCAGGCGCATGTAGGCCTTGAGCAGTGGCGGCATTTCCGCGATCACATTGGATGGAATGTCGAGGGCCGGCAGCGGTTTCTTCGGTTCGGCGCGCAGGTGTTCGGTGCACAGATAGCGTTCACGCAAGCGCTGCATGATCGCCTGGGCTTGAATGCCGCCGTCCTGCATCGGAATGCTCGCACAGCCCATCAGGTAGCTGTAGCCGCCCTGATTCAGCACTTCGGCCAACTCGCCCCAGAGTACGGCGATGGTGCCGCCGTTACGGTAGGCCGGGTCGACGCAGGTGCGACCGATTTCCAGGATCGGCCCTTGCAGATGCACCAGGCCGTGCAGGCTGAACTCTTCTTCGCTGTAAAAACGCCCCAGGCTGCTGGCGGCCTGATGGTCGAGCAAACGCGTGGTTGCTACCAGGCGTCCGCTATTCAAATCACGCACGCCAATGTGGGCGCAGTGAACATCATAGTCATCCATGTCCAGACCCAACTCTGCGCCTTTGAGCTTGGCGTTGAACTCGCCACTGAAAACGTTGAAGCGCAGGGCCTGGGCTTCCTGCAACGCCTCGGCGCCGATCAGGCGTTCGGCTTGCAGGCGGCGTTCATTGCCGGTGTCGCTGATGCGGGCGATCTGAGTCATTGCGAATCTCCGTACGGGCTGCTCACCCGTCTTGGGTTGCAGTCGATCGACTTTGTTGTGCAAAGTCAGGCTATGTAGCCCCGGTGTCATCGCCATGAAGCTTTGGTGATGCTTGTGTGACAGCCCCCTGAGGACCCGTTTATGCCTTGGCAAGCCTTGTTGAACTGTAACCAGCGCCAGCCCGAAAACCCCGACCTGGCAGAGGGGTATGCGACGTTGCTGCATGTATTGGGCGCGGTGACGCCGTTCGAATTGGCGGTGTGCGGCGGACGGATGATGGCAACGCCGGGGTTGGCTTTTCTGGTGGGGTACCAGGCGGCGCTGCGCATGTTGTGGCCCAGCGCACCGCCGAGCCTGGGGGCATTGTGTGCGACCGAACAGCGCAGCCTGCGCCCGGCTGACCTGCAAACCCGGCTCAAGGATTTGCGTTTGAGCGGGCGCAAGGATTTCGTGACCGCGGGTGATGCGGCGGATTGGCTGTTGATCGCCGCACGCAGCGAAGAGCTGGGCGAGTCAGCGCGTTTGAGTCTGGCGGTGGTGTATCCCGGTGAACCCGGTGTACAGGTTGAAAAGCTGCCGGCCATTGCCTTGATGCCGGACATCAGTCACGGCCGGCTGTTTCTCGACAACGCGCTGTGTGAACTGCTCGCTGGAGATGGCTGGGATGCGTACGTCAAACCGTTCCGCACCCTGGAAGACATCTATGTACTCAGCGCCATGAGTGCCTGGCTGTACGGTGTCGGTCAGGACAGCGCCTGGCCGCAAGACCTTCAATTGAAGTTGCTGGCACTGTTGGCCGGGTGTGCGGAAGTCAGTCGCCAACCACCGAACAGCAGTGTTGGGCATGTGTTGCTGGGCGGGTTGTTTGCGCAGTTCGATGGGCTCAAGCCAGCGCTCAATGAAGCCTTTGCCGCCGGATCGCCACACTGGGCGGCGTTGTGGACGCGCGATCAGGCGGTGCTGGAGCTGGCGGCGGGGGCTCGGGCCAAGCGGCTGGCCAAGGCGTTGGCGGGATCTTCGCTGAACTGAAGGGCCTCTTCGCGAGCAAGCGAACGTCGCCCGGCCCTTCCCACATTGGATTGATGTCGTGTCGCAGTTTTGTGATCTACACAAGCCCCTGTGGGAGCGCAATGCTGTTCACTTAAGCCGATGTTTCAGGCACATCCGCAGTTGTGGCGAGGGAGCTTGCTCCCGCTGGGGCGCGAAGCGGCCCTGAATTGGGCCTGCTACGCAGTCCAGCGGGAGCAAGCTCCCTCGCCACAGATACTTCTCAGGCCTCCAGACTTCCTTAAGTGAACAGCATTGCGCTTCGGTGCGGGTCTTCGGTTTCAGTGGGGCGAGCGTTTCAGGTGCCCGATTTGATCTTGGTCCAGGCCCGGGTCCGCGCCCGTTCCGCGTCGCGCGGCAGCGGTTGCAGGGTGTAGAGCGTGCTCATGGCCGCTTCGGTCGGGTACAGGTTCGGGTTGGTGCGGATCGCCGGGTCGACCATTTCCGTGGCGTCCTTGTTCGGGTTCGGGTAACCGACAAAGTCGCTGACCGGCGCAATGACTTTCGGTTGCAACAGGTAGTTCATGAAGGTGTAGGCGTCTTCCGGATCTTTCGCCCCTTTCGGGATCGCGAGCATGTCGAACCAGATCGGCGCGCCTTCTTTCGGCAGACGCATGTCGACGATCACTCCGTTCTTGGCTTCCTTGGCGCGGTTGGCGGCCTGGGAGAAGCTGCCGGAGTAACCGACGGCGACACAGATATCACCGTTGGCGATGTCGGCCATGTACTTGGACGAGTGGAAGTAGGTGATGTACGGGCGAATCTTCATCAGCAACGCTTCAGCCTTGTCGTAGTCCGCAGGCTTTTTGCTGTTCGGGTCCAGGCCCAGGTGCTGCAGGGCCAGCGGCAGGATCTCCGACGGCGAGTCGAGCAGGGCCACGCCGCACTGCTTGAGTTTGCTGATGTTCTCTTCCTTGAATATCAGGTCCCAGCTGTCCACCGGTGCGCTGGTACCCAGCGCGGCCTTGACCTTGTCCGGGTTGAAACCGATCAGGATGGTGCCGTACATGTACGGCACGGCAAATTTGTTGCCCGGGTCGTTGGCTTCGATCAGCTTCATCAGCTTGGGATCGAGGTGGTTCCAGTTCGGCAGTTTGCTGCGGTCCAGCGGCTGGAACACCCCGGCTTCGATCTGCTTGGCGAGGAATACGTTGGACGGCACCACCACGTCGTAACCGGAGTTACCGGTGAGCAGTTTGGCTTCCAGCGCTTCGTTGGTGTCGAAAATGTCGTAGACCAGTTTGACCTTGGTGTTCTCGGCCTTGAAGTCTTCCAGGGCTTTGGGGGTGATGTAGTCGAACCAGTTGTAGACCCGCAAGGTGCGCTCTTCGGCGTGTACGGCACCGCTGAGGACCGTGGCGCAGAGCACTGTGGTGAAGAGTGCTGGCGCGATAAAACGCTTGAGTCGGTTCATTGTTCTAATTCCTCATTGGGCGCTTTTGAAACCTTCGAGAACGTTCACGGCATTGATGCCGATTTCTTCCACCGCGTAGCCGCCTTCCATCACGAACAGGGTCGGCTTGCCGAGGGCACCGATGCGTTCGCCCATCGCCAGGTAATCCGGACTGTCGAGCTTGAACTGGGAGATCGGATCGTCCTTGAAGGTGTCCACGCCCAGGGACACGACCACGATGTCGGCGCCGTAGTTTTCGATCTCTTTGCAGGCCTGTTCCAGTGCCGCGCTCCAGGTGTCCCAGCCGGAACCTGCGGGCAGCGGGTAGTTGAAGTTGAAACCTTCACCCGCACCTTCGCCGCGTTCGTCTTCGTAACCGAGGAAGAACGGAAATTCGGCTTCCGGGTGGCCGTGGATCGAGGCGAACAGCACATCGCTGCGCTGATAGAAAATCGATTGGGTGCCGTTGCCGTGGTGGTAGTCGACGTCGAGGATCGCGACTTTCCGGTGACCCTGATCAAGGAATGCCTGGGCGGCGATGGCGGCGTTGTTGAGGTAGCAATAACCGCCCATCAAGTCGCTGGCGGCGTGATGTCCCGGTGGACGGCACAGGGCAAACGCACTGCGCGCACCGCGTTGGATCGCAGCCTGGGCGGTCAGCGCGACTTGCGCCGCGCTATAGGCGGCTTGCCAGGTGCCGGCGGTGATCGGTGCACCACCGTCGAAGCTGTAATAGCCGAGTTGGCCATGCAGGCTTTTCGGGATGACCGTGCGCAGGGTGCGCGCCGGCCAGGTGTACGGCAGCAAGTCGCCGTCGCGTTCAAACTCGGTCCAGCGCTGCCATGCGCCTTTGAAGAAGGTCAGATACTCGTCGCTGTGGATGCGCAGGATCGGCCCCAGACCAAAATCCTGCGGCGCTTCCACCGGCCCCAGGCTGCGGGATTGAACGCGTGCCAGAACGTGGTCGGCCCGCGAGGGCATTTCGAAGCAGGGCATCAGTTGCCCGTCCATCAATTCGCAGCGTCCGTGGTGCAGGTGGTGATCGTCCGAGTAGATCGTCAGCATTTTCTTGTTCTCCGCAGGCTGATTCGGTTGAACACAGTCTTGCGGCGTGCGGCGATTCAGAGAACGGCAGGAAAGGCCAAAAGGGGATCAATATGGCCAAAAGATTTGACCGAAATTCGCCCCTTTGTGGCGAGGGAGCTTGCTCCCGCTGGTCTGCGCAGCAGACCCGAACGGAACACTGCGTTCTCCAGTTAAATAACGGTTGCCGGATTTACGACTGCTGCGCCCGAGCGCGGACCGGCCGGCGGGAGCAAGCTCCCTCGCCACAGGAGAGCGTCAAGGCCTGAACTGGCTGGGCGCGACACCACTCCAGCGCACAAAGGCATGGCGGAAACTCGCGGTTTCGCTGAAGCCCAGCGCCTCGGCGATGCGGTAAATCGGCAGTTGGTCTTCGTACAGCATCTGCTTGGCGCGCTCAAAGCGCAGTTCGTCGAGCAATTCCTGATAGCTGCACCCCAGATCCTTCAGGTGCCGACGCAGAGTTCGCGCCGAGCAGTTCATCTGCTCGGCCAACCCTTCAAGGCCTGGCGCGGCGTCGAGTTGGGCAGTGAGCAGTTGGCGGATCCGCCCCAGCCACGCCTGGCGTCCGGTGAATTCGGTGTTCTGCTTGCGACAGCGTTCGGCCATGGCCTGATGGGTGATGCTGTCGGCCAGCGGCAAGGGCTGGTCTAGCCAGTGTTTGTCGAAGGCGAAGGCGTTATCGGTGCTGTCAAAGCGCAGGGGGCAATCAAAGTGCGTCGCGTAGCTGGCCCGATAATCCGGTGCCGAATGTTCGAAACGAGCACCCAGCAGCGGCAGGGGATGACCGAGCAGGTCGTCGCAGATGACTTTCAGCGAGACCAGGCAGAACTCGGCGTTGAACACTGCCAGCGCCGGACTTTCCCGGTAATCGGCGGCGGCGAACCAGATGCGCTCGCCATCGTCCTCAAGGCTTAGCTCGAAAAGTGTTCCCAACAGCGCCGGATAGCGCAGTGCCAGGCGCAAGGCGTCACCGAAGGTGGCACTGGTGAGCAGGGCATAACCGAGTATGCCGTAGGACGAAACGTGCATCCGTCGGCCCAGTTCCAGGCCGATGTCACGCTTGAGCGCGACTGCGTTGGCGCAGACCTGCATTTCCTGATTGGTGGTGATTCGCGTGTCCGCCCGGCTCAGATCCGCGGCGCTGATGCCGCTGCCGGCCAGCAGCGCCTCACTTGAAAGCCCATCGGCCTTGAAGGCGTTGAGCACCAGGGAAACGGCGTTGAGGGTGGTGAGGTGGGAGTGGAGCATGGGCGATTCCGGCGTGGGAGTGCCGGAAAGGGGAGCAAGTTGTATGCCCAATGACGACCCTGTAAAGATCGTTCCCACGCGCAGCAAAGGAATGCAGCCCGTGACGCTCCGCGTCACTGGACGCAGAGCGTCCCTTGAGGCATTCCCACGTAGAGCGTGGGAACGATCAAGCGACAGGGTTTTGTGTGGTGTCAGCTAAGTTCGCCGCAAAGGTCGAGTTCTACAAGCCGTCGAACCTCTGCCGTGTCCAGATCTGCACCCAACAGCGCATGCAATTTGCCAAACGCGGCTTCACGGGTCATGCCGCCGCCGGACAACGCGCCCACGCCACGCAAGCGACTGCCGGCCTCGTAGACATCCAGCTCAACCCCGCCTTCATGGCACTGGGTGATCGCGACCACCACGACCCCCTGATCCCGCGCACGCGCAAGGCTGGCGAGAAACTCGGGGTTATCACTCGGCCCGGTGCCGCTGCCGAAGCATTCCAGCACCAGACCCTGAATGCCGCTGTTCAGCACGCCATCGAGCTGCTGCGCGCCGATTCCTGGAAACAGTGGCAGCACGCCGACCTTGGCCAGTTGCTTGCTCTGACGGTACTCGAGCGCTGTCGGCAGGGCAGGCGTTTTGACGCCGCCGCCCTGGCGTTGCAGGCGAGCAAACGGGTGCCGACCGAAGCTGCGAATCTTCGCGCAACGGGTCGGGTCCAGCAGCTCGCCGTGGAAGTACAACTGCACGCCCGGCGCCAGGCCTTGGCCGAGGGCGACCAGCGCACCGCCGAGGTTTTCCCAGGCATCGCTGTCAGGCACGCCGGCCGGCAGCATGGAACCGGTAAACAGCACCCGTGCATGCAGGCCGAGCAATTGAAAACTCATGGCGGCGGCGCTGTAGGCGAGGGTGTCGGTGCCGTGCAGGATCAGCACGCTGTCGCAGCCGTCGACGTCGACCGCTTCGATGACCGCGTCGCGCAGGCGCTGCCAGTAGGCCGGGGTCATGTTGGCGCTGTCGATCAGCGGGGTCATCTCGCGAAAGCGCCAGTTCGGCACCACCAGGTCAGGCTGGCTATGCAGGTAGTCGCGCATCCGGGCTTCGAAACCGGACGCCGGGGCCAGGCCGTTGGCGCTGGCTTGCATGCCAATGGTGCCACCGGTGTAGAGCACCATGACGTGCTGCGCAGCAGGATAAGTTGCGGGAATCATGTGGGGTCTCCTGAACGATGACAGCGTACGACCGAGCATGACGCCGGTCGCACGCTGTGTCACGTCGGGCGCAGGGGATGCGCCCGGTTTTAACCGATCAGCGTTGCGCTGAGGTCACGCCTTGCGGCTCGGCTTCGGCTTTCGGAGCAGCGGCTGGCGGGTTGGCTGGCCAGGCTTTGAGGTCCAGGTCCAGGTCCGGGAATTTGCTGGAGTCAAACACTGGCGTCTTGATCCCGGCGCGGCGTTGAGCGTCGTAGTCATTCAGGATGCGCATGCCAACGTTGAACAGCAGGAACAAGGCGATCAGGTTCACGAACGCGAGCATTGTCATGGTGATGTCGGCGAAGGCGAACACGGTGCTCAGGTTTTCGATGGCGCCCCAGAAGATCAACGCCAGTACCATTGCGCGGTAGCCGATCAGCACCTTGCGGTTTTCACCGATCAGGAAGCGCAGGTTGCTCTCGCCCAGGTAGTAGTTGTAGAGGATCGAGGTGAACACGAACAACGCCAGCGCGACGCTGATGAACATCCGGCCCCAATCACCGACTACGGCGGCCAGGGAGTTCTGGGTCAGGGCAATGCCGTCGCCTTCGAAGCCTGGTGTGTAGAAGCCCGACAGCAAGATCAGCAATGCAGTGCAGGTGCAGATCACGAAGGTGTCGAGGAACACGCTGAACGCCTGAACCACGCCTTGTGCGACCGGGTGCTCGACCGAAGCCACGGCTGCGACGTTAGGCGCACTGCCCAGGCCGGCTTCGTTGGCGAACACGCCGCGCTTCACGCCCATGACGATGGCGCTGCCGATCAGACCGCCGAAGGCCTGGTCCAGACCGAATGCGCTCTTGACGATGGTCACCAGCATGCCCGGCACGTGGTCGAATTGCAGCACGATCACGTAGATGGTCACGCCGATGTAGACCAGGGTCTTCACCGGTACCAGCAGGTCGGCCACTTTGGCGATCCGCTTGATCCCGCCGATAAACACCAGGCCCAACAGCACCGCCAGGCCCAGGCCGGTGTAGGTGGTGTTCAGGCCGAAGGCGTTATTGAGCGAGTGGGTCACGGCATGGGATTGCAGGCCGTTGAAGGCGAACCCGAAGGTCACCAGCAACAGGAATGCCATGATCATGCCCAACCAGCGCTTCTGCAGGCCGTGCTGGATGTAGTAGGACGGGCCGCCACGGTACTGACCTTCGGAGTCGCAGCGCTTATAGAGCTGGCCGAGGGAGCATTCGAAGAAGCTGCTGGACATGCCGACCAGTGCGGTCACCCACATCCAGAACACTGCGCCCGGGCCACCGAGGGTCACGGCAATGCCGACACCCGCGATATTGCCTGCGCCGACGCGGCCGGCGAGGCTGAGCATCAGGGCCTGGAACGAGCTGAGTTGCTCGCTGCTGCTACGCAGGCTGTCCTTGAAGACCGAGAACATGTGTAGGAAGTGACGCAATTGGACGAAACGCGAGCGGATCGTGAAGTAGCTACCGAGCCCGACAATGAGCACGATCAGTACTTTCCCTGAGAGGAAGTCGTTGATGACTTCGAGCATGGAGTATTCCTCGCTGTTTTTTGTGTAGGCGATTGTTGGCGGTCGAAACATCGCGTTACACCGGTCTGTGCACGGCACAACGGATGGGGCGATGTTCGTTCCGGATCCATATCGCGGGTTTGTTATTAGTTCGGGTTTCGCATGGGTTTGGGTCTCGTTACCGACGACCGCTCACGCGAAGAGGGGCGGCACTATACCTATCAGTGCGGCGTCCGTCTGCACGGTTGTGGTGCGAACGATAAAACAAGGGGCTGCAAGATCAAAAAATCGCAGCCTTCGGCAGCTTCTACGGGTGCACGTCAATCCCGGTGTAGGAGCTGCCGAAGGCTGCGATCTTGGCGGTATTGAAAACACATGACATGTTTGGAAAATCCGCAAAAGATTTAAAAAAAAGGGCCCGGAGAATGAACTCCAGGCCCTCAAAAGGTGAGAGGTGTCTAGTCCCTCGACCTGGTGAGCAGTTACAACAGCGTTAGGCTTTCAGTGGTACCAGACGCGGAGCAATCATGTTTTCCGGGCGCAGGATGTCGGCGAGCATGGCGTCGTCGAGCAAGCCTTCTTCGCGCACCAGTTCCAGCACGCCGCGGCCGCTTTCAAGGGCGATACGGGCGATGCGGGTGGCGTTTTCATAGCCGATGTACGGGTTCAGCGCGGTGACCAGGCCGATCGAGTGTTCGACCAGTTCACGGCAGCGGGCTTCGTTGGCGGTGATGCCGACGATGCAGTGCTCGCGCAGCATGTCCATGGCGCGTTGCAGCAGGCGGATCGAGTCGAAGATCTTGAAGGCGATCAACGGCTCCATCACGTTCAGTTGCAGCTGGCCGCCTTCGGCCGCGATGGTCAGTGCCAGGTCGTTACCGATGATCTGGAAGGCCACCTGGTTAACGGCTTCAGGAATAACCGGGTTGACCTTGCCTGGCATGATCGAGCTGCCTGGCTGACGCGCTGGCAGGTTGATTTCGTTGATGCCGGTGCGTGGGCCGCTGGACAGCAGGCGCAAGTCGTTGCAGATCTTCGACAGCTTGACCGCGGTGCGCTTGAGCATGCCGGAGAACAGCACGAAGGCGCCCATGTCGGAAGTCGCTTCGATCAGGTCGGCGGCCGGTACCAGCGGTTGACCGCTGATCAGTGCCAGGCGCTGAACAGCCAAGTGCTGGTAACGCGGGTCGGCGTTGATGCCGGTACCAATCGCGGTGCCGCCCAGGTTCACTTCGGTCAGCAGTTCCGGTGCCAGTGTCTTCAGGCGTGCCAGGTCTTCGCTCAGGGTGGTGGCGAAGGCGCGGAATTCCTGGCCAAGGGTCATCGGCACGGCGTCTTGCAGCTGGGTACGACCCATCTTCAGAACGTGGCTGAATTCTTCACCTTTGGCAGCGAACGACTGGATCAGGCTGTCGAGGCTGGCGAGCAGGGCGTCGTGACCCAACAGCAGACCCAGACGGATGGCCGTCGGGTAGGCGTCGTTGGTCGACTGGGCCATGTTCACGTCGTTGTTCGGGTGCAGGTATTGGTATTCGCCCTTGCTGTGGCCCATGGCCTCCAGCGCGATGTTGGCGATGACTTCGTTGGCATTCATGTTGGTTGAAGTGCCAGCGCCGCCTTGAATCATGTCCACCACGAACTCTTCGTGGAAATCGCCGCGGATCAGACGGGCACACGCTTCGCTGATGGCAGCGTGCTTGACTTCGCTCAGGTGACCCAGCTCGCGGTTGGCGTCAGCAGCAGCCTGCTTGACCATTGCCAGACCCACAACCAGCTTCGGGTAATGCGAAATCGGAACGCCGGAGAGACGGAAGTTGTTCACCGCTCGCAGGGTCTGGATGCCGTAATACGCTTGAGCTGGTACTTCGAGTACGCCAAGCAGGTCTTTTTCTGTGCGGAAAGATGCAGCGGAGGACATGATAGAAATCATCTCGATATGGACCCGGTCTATGCCGGAACGCTGCGAATGCTAGGCTTGTGGAAAATTTTGGGCCAATGCTGTTAAGCACTGCCCTATGCATATTCGGCATAATGCCCGTGTGACGCCGTGTGTACGGCAAGCGTGTGACCTAAAATGGTGCATCTCCGGGAGGGCGTGATGAATCTGGAAAGCAAATGGCTCGAGGACTTTAGTGCCCTGGCCGCCACCCGCAGCTTTTCGCAGGCCGCCGAACGGCGCTTTGTGACTCAGCCGGCATTCAGCCGGCGGATCCGCAGCCTCGAAGCCGCGCTGGGGCTGACCCTGGTCAATCGCTCGCGCACGCCTATCGAACTGACGGCGGCGGGGCAGTTGTTTCTGGTCACGGCGCGTACGGTGGTCGAGCAACTCGGCGAAGTGCTGCGGCATTTGCATCACCTCGAAGGCGGGCAGGGCGAAGTGATGCAAGTCGCGGCGGCTCACTCCCTGGCGCTGGGTTTCTTCCCGCGCTGGATCGCGCAGCTGCGCAACGAAGGGTTGAACATCGCCACGCGGCTGGTGGCGACCAACGTCGGTGACGCCGTGCACGCCCTGCGCGAAGGCGGCTGCGATCTGATGCTGGCGTTTTATGACCCGGATGCGGCCATGCAAATGGACCCGGAGATTTTCCCGTCACTGCACCTGGGCGACACCGAAATGCTCCCGGTCTGTGCGGCCGATGCGGATGGCAAGCCGCTGTTTGACCTCGAAGGCGAGGCCAGCGTGCCGCTGTTGGCTTACAGCGCCGGGGCTTTTCTCGGGCGTTCGGTGAACATGCTGCTGCGCCAGCGCGCGCTGCGTTTCACCACCATTTATGAAACCGCCATGGCCGACAGCCTGAAAAGCATGGCGCTGGAAGGGCTGGGCATTGCCTGGGTGCCGCAGCTCAGCGTGCGTGCCGAACTGGCGCGCGGTGAGCTGGTGGTCTGCGGTGGCCCGCAATGGCACGTGCCACTGGAGATTCGCCTGTACCGCTGCGCGCTGGTGCGCAAGGCCAACGTAAGGCTGTTGTGGCGCAAGCTGGAAGGCAGTGCCGCGCAAACCCCTTGAGACTCTGAAGATCCAGTGTGGGATTCGTGTTGTATTGGATTGACCGTCAGGTCAATAAAACCGGCACTTTGCGCCGTATGACAGATGGTCGCGCGGGGGGCTGTTTATCTGCTTCATTGAGGTATACTGCGCGGCCTTCGGCCGGTTCGTCTGGCCATAATTCGTACAACAAGCCACGCATTTGCGTGGCTTGTTGTTTTTTGACGCGCCTGCGGGCGCCCAGAGAGAAGAGGCACGACGATGAGCGCACTGGTTGGCGTGATCATGGGCTCCAAGTCCGATTGGTCCACCCTTAGCCACACCGCCGATATGCTGGAAAAGCTCGGCATCCCTTACGAGGTGAAAGTGGTCTCTGCCCACCGCACCCCGGACCTGCTGTTCCAGTATGCCGAAGAGGCCGAGGCCCGTGGCATCGAGGTGATTATCGCCGGTGCCGGCGGCGCGGCCCACTTGCCTGGCATGTGTGCGGCCAAGACCCACCTGCCGGTGCTGGGCGTGCCGGTGCAGTCGTCGATGCTCTCGGGCGTCGATTCGCTGCTGTCGATCGTGCAGATGCCTGCGGGCATCCCGGTCGCTACCCTGGCCATCGGCAAGGCCGGCGCGATCAACGCAGCCCTGCTCTCGGCGAGTATCCTGGGCGCCAAGCACCCGCAATTCCACGCGGTGCTGAAAACCTTCCGTGCTGAGCAGACAGACAGCGTCCTGGACAATCCAGACCCACGCATCGCCTGAGGTTGTTGACGATGAAGATCGGTGTAATCGGTGGCGGCCAGTTGGGTCGCATGTTGGCCCTGGCAGGTACGCCGCTGGGAATGAACTTCGCTTTTCTGGACCCCGCGCCGGATGCCTGTGCAGCCGCGCTGGGTGAGCACCTGCGGGCCGATTACGGCGATCAGGATCACCTGCGCCAGTTGGCCGATGAAGTCGACCTGGTGACCTTCGAGTTCGAAAGCGTCCCTGCCGAAACCGTGGCCTTCCTGTCGCAATTCGTTCCGGTTTACCCGAGTGCCGAAGCGCTGCGCATTGCCCGTGATCGCTGGTTCGAAAAGAGCCTGTTCAAGGACCTGGGCATTCCGACGCCGGCCTTCGCCGATATCCACTCGCAAGCCGACCTGGAGGCTGCGGTAGCCACCATCGGCCTGCCCGCCGTACTGAAAACCCGCACCCTGGGTTACGACGGCAAGGGCCAGAAAGTCCTGCGCACGCCGGCCGATGTGGTCGGTACGTTCGCCGAGCTGGGCAGCGTGGCCTGCTTGCTGGAAGGCTTTGTGCCGTTCACCGGTGAAGTGTCTCTGATCGCCGTGCGCGCTCGCGATGGTGAAACGAAGTTCTACCCGCTGGTCCACAACACCCACGACAGCGGCATTCTCAAGTTGTCCGTGGCCAGCACCGACCACCCGCTGCAAGCCTTGGCCGAGGATTACTCCAGCCGCGTGCTCAAGCAGCTGGACTATGTCGGCGTGATGGCGTTCGAGTTCTTCGAAGTCGACGGCGGCCTCAAGGCCAACGAAATCGCCCCGCGCGTACACAACTCCGGGCATTGGACCACTGAAGGCGCCGAGTGCAGTCAGTTCGAAAACCACCTGCGCGCCGTTGCCGGCCTGCCGCTGGGTTCGACCGCCAAGGTCGGCGAGAGCGCGATGCTCAACTTCATCGGTGTGGTACCGCCGGTTGAGAAGGTCATCGCCATCGCCGATTGCCATCTGCACCACTACGGCAAGGCGTTCAAGGTCGGCCGCAAGGTCGGTCACGCCAACCTGCGTTGCGCCGACAAAGCCACGCTTGCGCAGCAGATCCTCAAGGTCGAAGCGCTGATTGCCGAATAGTTTCATCTGGCAGCGACGGAACCTTCGGTCGCCGCCGATCTCTGATGGCAGGATGCCAAAGTCTGGCTAGGCTTTGGCATACCCACATCATTCAGAGGGAAACGCCATGCACATTATTGGAACCATCTTCATCGGATTGATCGTTGGCCTGCTGGCTCGTTTCCTGAAACCAGGTGACGACAGCATGGGCTGGATCATGACCATCCTGCTTGGCATCGGCGGTTCGCTGGCGGCCACGTACGGCGGCCAGGCACTGGGTATCTATCAGGCTGGCCAAGGTGCGGGCTTCATCGGTGCACTGGTGGGCGCGATTATCCTGTTGGTGATCTACGGTTTCATCAAGAAAAACACCTGATTCAAGCGACAAAGCCCTCTCTGCCGCACGGGCAGAGAGGACTAGAATGCTCGACGATTTACTGACTCCCCTTTGCCGAGCACATTTCATGCGCCGTCTTCTGCTGACTCTCCTATTGCTGGGCACTGGCCTGGCTCATGCCGGCGAACTGCCGGAAACCGACTGGCTCGAACTGATGCCCAAGTCGGATCAGAAAGCCCTTGAGGCCATGCCTGAAATCGACCACAACTCGCCCGAAGCCAATGGCACCTTTACTGACAAGGGTGGCTTGAAGCAGAGCAAGGGTTTGCCGGCGGTGATGTATTCGACCAAGACCGTGGCGTCGATGAACGACAAGAACATCCGCATCGGCGGGTATCCCGTGCCTTTGGAAACCGATGCCAAGGGTCGCAGCACGCTGTTCTTCCTGGTGCCGTACCCGGGCGCCTGCATCCACGTGCCACCACCGCCGCCTAACCAGTTGGTGCTGGTGCGCTATCCGAAAGGCTTGAAGCTGGACGATATCTACACACCGCTGTGGGTCACCGGTACGCTGAAGATCGAGAAGGTCAACAACGACCTGGCCGATGCAGCGTATGCACTGGATGCGGCGAAAGTACGGGTGGTCAAAGAGTCGGATTTGTAAGGTCTGGAGTTCTGCACAAGACCTGTGGCGAGGGAGCTTGCTCCCGCTGGACTGCGCAGCAGTCCCAACACCAGCAATCGAGTTCTGACAGGCAGAACCCATTGCCTGGTTTTACGACCGCTTCGCGGCCGAGCGGGAGCAAGCTCCCTCGCCACAGTTGATCGCAGTGTTGCTTAAAGGGTTTTGCTGGCGATGCTGACGCCCAGCGTATGACTCGCTCCTGGCGCCAGGGTCACGATGTCATCCATCACGTTCGCCGTTTCGATGCACAGCATGCGCTGCCAGCCATCGTCGGCCATGTCACTGAACTGTGCCGCGCGCGCAATCCACGGGTTCCAGATCACCGCCGAGCGCGAGCCGCTGCTGGTCAGCTCGATGCGTCGTTCCCAGGCAGGATCGACGATGCTCAATTGCGCCGGTGTATTCAGGTAGATCCGGTCGGTTTCCCCGGCAAAACGCAGGTCGCCGGTCTGAGTGACGGTTTTCCAGTTATCCAGGGTTTCTATGTAGTTCAGCCGGTCCAGGCCTTCGACGTGCACGTTGCGTACATCGCTGACTGCGTAGTAGCTGTGCAGCGCCTGGCTGATGCTCACACTGCCGGCGCCGCGATTGTGGCTGGTCAGGCTGATGTGCAGCTGCTCATCGAGATGAATGCTCAGCGTCAAATCGACCTGATGCGGCCAGCCAGGCAGGCCGCCTTCCGGTAGCGGCAGGACAAATTCGACCTTCAGGCTTTCGCCTTCGGCTTCAATCGCGCCCAGCCCCCAGTCCATCGCCCGTACCAGCCCATGGGCGGTAGCGGGTTGATCGCTGATGCGCATCGCCTGAACGCTCGGCGGGTTGCGGTCCAGGTTGCCAAACCACGGCCAGCACACCGGAACACCGGCGCGGATGCTTTTGCCGGTTTTGAACACCGCCTCATCGTTGAGCCAGATCAGCGGCGGTTGCCCGGCCAGTTGATAACTGAGGATGTGCGCGCCTTGCTGGGCCACCAGCAATTCGGCCTGACCGTGGCGGATGCGCCAGCAGTTCAGTTCATCCAGTTTCACGGCTTCAACGTTGGGAGTCGGCATGTTGCACATCTCGTTCAGGATCAATGACGTCAATGGACCGTAAAACGGCCGCCCGGTTTAACGAGCTCTGGGCGGAACCGAGCGGGTGCGGCCGCTGCCATCGATGGCGACGAACACGAACACCGCCTCAGTGACTTTACGCCATTCGCTGGACAGCGGATCGTCGCTCCAGACCTCGACCATCATCTTGATCGAGCTGCGGCCGATTTCCGTTGCCTGAGTATAGAAGGACAGCTGCGCGCCCACGGCGACCGGCACCAGGAAGGCCATGCGATCGATCGCCACGGTGGCGACGCGTCCGCCCGCGACCTTGCTGGCCATCGCCGTACCGGCCAAATCCATCTGAGACACCAGCCAGCCGCCGAAAATATCGCCAAAGCCGTTGGTTTCGCGGGGAAGCGCGGTGATTTGCAGGGCCAGATCGCCTTGCGGAATAGGATCTTCTTGTTCGAGCTCTATCATGCCGAGGGTGCCTCTGAGCCGTGACTCTTGGAATATGTAGCGGGTGAATAGCCGTCTTGGGAAAAACGATTCAGCCCCGAACATACTACGTTCGTCACGTTTTCCATAAGGCGCGCTAAAGGGAAACTCTGCGAAACCGGCTGACAAAGGCCAACGACGTTTTCGCACAGCAACCCCTTACAAAGTGTTGCACGGTTGCGAGTATATCGGTCGGTAGACTCCGAGACGACCATCGGGTTCTCATTTTGACTGCCAAATACGCACTTTCCTGTGCTTTTTCGAACAATTTGCTATCGTGCCGAACCTGCCCAAACCCCTGCCAGCGTTGTTGGGGTTGCGGATCTGACTATAAGAGAAGCCCTTGCCATGACCACAGCGCCATCGAGCATCGCGACACCCGCGCAACCTGCGCGCCCCTTGACCGGTAACGACTACAAGACACTGTCGCTTTCCGCCTTGGGCGGCGCGCTGGAGTTTTACGACTTCATCATCTTCGTGTTCTTCGCCACGGTGGTTGGCAAGTTGTTCTTCCCGGCGGACATGCCCGAGTGGCTGCGGCTGATGCAGACCTTCGGCATCTTTGCCGCCGGTTACCTGGCGCGGCCACTGGGCGGCATCGTCATGGCGCACTTCGGCGACCTGCTGGGGCGCAAGAAAATGTTCACCCTGAGCATTTTCATGATGGCCGTACCGACACTGATCATGGGTTTGCTGCCGACGTACGCGCAGATCGGTATGTGGGCGCCGATCCTGTTGCTGCTGATGCGGGTGATCCAGGGCGCGGCGATTGGCGGTGAGGTGCCGGGGGCCTGGGTATTCGTTTCCGAACACGTGCCGCAGCGGCATATCGGCTACGCTTGCGGCACGCTGACGTGCGGCCTGACCGCCGGCATCCTGCTCGGCTCGCTGGTCGCCACCGCAATCAACAGCCTCTACACCACTGAGCAAGTGGCTGATTACGCCTGGCGTATCCCGTTCCTGCTCGGCGGTGTGTTCGGCCTGTTCTCGGTCTACCTGCGCCGTTGGCTGCACGAAACCCCGGTGTTCGCCGAACTGCAACTGCGCAAGGCGCTGGCCGAAGAGGTGCCGCTGCGTGCGGTACTGCGTGACCATCGCGGCGCCATCGCCCTCTCGATGCTGCTGACCTGGTTGTTGTCGGCCGGGATCATCGTGGTGATTCTGATGACCCCGACCGTGCTGCAAACCATTTATCACTTCTCGGCCGCGACTGCGCTGCAAGCCAATAGCGTGGCCATCGTGTGCCTGAGTCTGGGCTGTGTGATCTCCGGTGCGCTGGCGGATCGCTTCGGCGCTGGCCGAGTGTTCGTGTTTGGCAGCGCGGCGCTGCTGGCGACGTCCTGGACCTTCTACCACAGCCTGTTCAATCACCCCGACTGGCTGTTCCCGCTGTACGCGCTGACCGGTCTGTTCGTCGGCACTATCGGCGCGGTGCCGTTCGTGATGGTCAAGGCGTTCCCGGCCGTGGTGCGCTTCAGCGGCCTGTCGTTCTCCTACAACCTGGCCTACGCGATCTTCGGCGGCCTGACCCCGATGGTCGTCACCCTGCTGCTTAAGGAAAGCCCGATGGGGCCTGCCTACTATGTGGCAATCATCTGCAGCATCGGGATTCTGGTGGGTGGTTATCTCTGGAAGAACAACCGCTAAATCTGCCTGGATGATCGTTCCCACGCTACCGCGTGGGAATGCATCCCGTGACGCTCCGCGTCACATCTCGAGGCGGACGCAGAGCGTCCATGGCGGCATTCCCACGCAGAGCGTGGGAACGATCATCAGGCCAGCGTTCTCATCGAATGCTGGCCTTTCATCTAATTGTCATATTCAGGTCATAGAGTGTTCACACGGCCTGCCGATACTTGGCCCCGACTTAACACACCCTATTTGCTAGGAGTAAGGCATGAAACTGAAGCGTTTGATGGCGGCAATGACGTTTGTCGCTGCTGGCGTTGCAACTGCCAACGCGGTAGCCGCTGGTGTAGACCCAGCCATCCCGGCTTATACCAAAGCCACTGGTGTTTCGGGCAACCTGTCCAGCGTCGGTTCCGATACCCTGGCCAACCTCATGACCCTGTGGGCTGAGAACTACAAAAAAGAATACCCGAACGTAAACATCCAGATTCAGGCCGCTGGCTCCGCCACCGCGCCACCTGCGTTGACTGAAGGCACCTCTAACCTGGGCCCGATGAGCCGCAAGATGAAGGACACCGAACTGGCGGCCTTCGAGCAGAAGTACGGCTACAAGCCAACCGCTATCCCGGTTGCCGTGGATGCCCTGGCCGTGTTCGTGCACAAGGACAACCCGATCCAGCACCTGACCATGGAACAAGTCGACGCGATCTTCTCCTCGACTCGTCTGTGCGGCGCTAAAGCAGAAGTCAAAACCTGGGGTGACCTGGGCGTGACAGGCGACCTGGCGAACAAGCCGGTTCAACTGTTCGGTCGTAACTCGGTATCCGGCACATATGGCTACTTCAAAGAAGAAGCCCTGTGCAAAGGCGACTACAAGCCAAACGTCAACGAACAACCAGGCTCGGCTTCGGTCGTGCAATCGATCAGCTCTTCGCTGAACGGTATCGGTTACTCGGGCATCGGCTACAAAACTGCTAGCGTGAAGACTGTGGCTCTGGCCAAGAAAGGCAGCACCGACTACATCGCAGACAGCGAAGAAAACGCCCTGAACGGCAAATACCCGCTGTCGCGTTTCCTCTACGTTTACGTCAACAAAGCCCCGAACAAGCCTCTGGCCCCGCTGGAAGCCGAGTTCGTGAAACTGGTTCTGTCCAAGCAGGGTCAGGAAGTTGTCGTGAAAGACGGCTACATCCCACTGCCAGCCAAAGTTGCCGCCAAGGCACTGGCTGACCTGGGTCTGCAAGAAGGCGGCGCTGAAGTCGCAAAAAAGTAACACCCTGAGCCAGGGCTGAAGTCCTGACTCAGTAGGAGCCGGCTCGGCGGTGAATGGCCTCACCGCGGTGAGCCAGTCGACCAGGTCGATTGCACTGCCGGCGAGCCGGCTCCTACACCCCCAAATTTCTGTCCGCTGCCAGTTCATACGGGCGGCGGATTTGTTGCGTCACTGCATTGTCATCTTTCTGTCATACAGGATCGCTAGGGTGTGCGCATGAATGATCTGGCCAATTCCACAATGACTACCAATCCCCCCAAGCGAATTGACTTCAATACGCCTGAGTTACAACGCAAACGTCGCATCCGCGCGCTTAAAGACCGCCTGACCCGCTGGTACGTCCTCGTCGGCGGCCTCGCCGTGCTCGGTGCGATCACGCTGATCTTCTTCTTCCTTGGCTACGTCGTTGCGCCACTGTTTCAGGGCGCCAGCCTGACCGCCAAAGACGCGATCACCCCGGCCTGGATGCAAGATGCCGGCAAACCGCTGATGATCTCTCTCGAAGAACAGAACCAGGTCGCCATGCGGGTTTCCGACAAGGGCCAGGCGCTGTTTTTCGACGTCGACAGTGGCGCCGAGCTAAGCCGCATTGACCTGCCGATCCCGGCCGGCACCAGCGTAACCGCCATTGGTAAAGACCAGCCCGGCCATCCGCTGGTCGTCGTGGGCTTGTCCAACGGTCAGGCACTGGTGTTCCGCCACACCTATAAAGTCAGTTACCCGGAAGGCAAGAAAACCATCTCGCCAGCCATCGAATTCCCGTACGGCGAAACGCCGATCGCACTGAACGAGCAGGGCGGTGCCCTGGAGCACGTCAGCCTCAATGCGACTGATTCGACCCTGCTGCTCGCCGGCTCTACCGGTTCGCAATTGCACGTGCTGTCGCTGAGCAGCGAAGAAAACATGATGACCGGTGAGGTCACCAACGAGCAGAAGCGCATTGAACTGCCGCAAATGACCGAACCGGTGAAGAACATCTTCGTCGACCCGCGTCAGCAGTGGCTGTACGTGGTCAATGGTCGCGCCCAGGCCGACGTCTTCAGCCTGAGCGACAAGAGCCTCAACGGTCGCTACAAACTGCTGGATGACGGCGAAGCGCAAGTGACCGCCAGTACTCAACTGGTCGGCGGTATCTCGCTGATCATCGGCGACTCCAAGGGTGGTCTGGCCCAGTGGTTCATGGCTCGCGATACCGATGGCGAGCAACGACTGAAACAGATCCGCACCTTCCAGATGGGCACCACGCCGATCGTTGAAATCACCGCTGAAGAGCGTCGCAAAGGCTTCGTCGCCCTCGACACTGCCGGCAAGCTCGGGGTGTTCCACAGCACTGCCCACCGCACCTTGCTGGTGAACCAGGTGGTGGATGGCGCGGGCCTCTTCGGCCTGTCGCCGCGTGCCAACCGGATCATTGTGGAACAGGGCGGCAAGCTGCAACCGCTGCTGCTCGACAACCCGCACCCGGAAGTTTCGTGGAGCGCGCTGTGGAGCAAGGTCTGGTACGAAAACTACGACGAGCCTAAATACGTCTGGCAATCGACCGCGGCCAACACCGACTTCGAACCCAAGATGAGCCTTTCGCCACTGACCTTCGGTACGCTGAAAGCCGCGTTCTACGCGATGCTGCTGGCTGCACCGCTGGCGGTAGCGGCGGCGATCTACACCGCTTACTTCATGGCACCGGGCATGCGCCGCAAGGTCAAACCGGTGATCGAGTTGATGGAAGCGATGCCGACGGTGATCCTCGGTTTCTTCGCCGGCCTGTTCCTCGCACCGTATGTGGAAGGGCACTTGCCGGGCATCTTCAGCCTGCTGATGCTCTTGCCGATCGGCATTCTGGTAGCCGGCTTCATCTTCAGTCGCCTGCCCGAGTCGATTCGCCTGAAAGTGCCGGACGGCTGGGAAAGCGCGATCCTGATCCCGGTGATTCTGTTTGTGGGCTGGTTGTCGCTGTACATGAGCCCGTACATGGAAACCTGGTTCTTCGGCGGCGACATGCGCATGTGGATCTCCCACGACCTGGGCATTACCTACGACCAGCGCAACGCTCTGGTCGTCGGTCTGGCCATGGGCTTTGCGGTGATCCCGAACATCTACTCGATCGCCGAAGACGCCGTGTTCAGCGTGCCGCGCGGCCTGACGCTGGGCTCCCTGGCCCTCGGCGCCACGCCATGGCAGACCATGACCCGCGTAGTGATCCTGACCGCCAGCCCGGGCATTTTCTCGGCACTGATGATCGGCATGGGCCGTGCGGTCGGGGAAACCATGATCGTGCTGATGGCCACCGGTAACACCCCGGTCATGGAAATGAACCTGTTCGAAGGTCTGCGCACCCTGGCCGCCAACGTGGCGGTAGAGATGCCCGAATCGGAAGTCGGCGGCAGTCACTACCGCGTGTTGTTCCTGTCGGCGCTGGTGCTGCTGTTGTTCACCTTCATCATGAACACCCTCGCGGAGCTGATCCGTCAGCGTCTGCGCAAGAAATACTCGTCGCTTTAAGAAAGGTAGAAGTCTGTGAAACAGAACTCCTTGAAAGGATGGTTCAAGAGCGGCGCCCCCGGCGTCTGGATCAGCGGTGGCGCGGTGTCCATCGCGGTCATCATGACCATTGGTTTGCTGGCGGTGATTGCCGTGCGCGGTCTGGGCCACTTCTGGCCGGCAGACCTGATGCACGCCAGTTACAACGTGCCGGGCCAGGCCAACCATGTTGTCATCGGCGAAGTGGTGCAGAAGGAAGAAGTGCCGCGTGAGCGTCTGAAAACCGCGGGTTTGCCAGTGCCGGATCAAGGTCCGGAATTCATGACCCGCGAGCTGATCAAGGTCGGTAACCGTGACATCAACGGCAATGACTTCACCTGGATCGTCGGCGAGTGGCTGACCGACCAGAGCACGCCGCGCGAACTGATGACCATCGAGCGCCGCGAGTGGGGTAACTTCTACGGCTACCTGCTCAACGTCAAACAGGACGGCAAGGTCATCGCTGAAGGCGAAGCGGCCTGGCCGGAACTGCAAGCGCGAGTGGACCGCGTCAACGGGCTTGCAGCGCAGCTCAAGAGCCTGGAAAAAACCGACATCGGTGCGATCAACGCCGGGCTTGAGCGTGTTCGCCTGCACGGTCGCAAACTGGAGTTGGAAGGCAAGCTTGATGCGGCCGCGCAGGCCGACATGGACGCCGAACGCGCTGAACTGAACGCCCGTTATAAGGATGTCGAAGCGCGCTTGAGCGACCTGCACACGCAGTTCAACCGTGACAGCCTGACGGCTCGCGATGCCAACGGCAAAGAAATCGAAATCGGCATCGGCAAAGTGGTTCACGCCTATCAGCCGAACGCGATGAGCTACCTGACCAAAATGGGCTTCTACTTCAAGAAGGTCTGGGAGTTCCTCAGCGACGACCCGCGTGAAGCCAACACCGAAGGCGGGATCTTCCCGGCGATCTTCGGCACCGTGATGATGACCCTGATCATGGCGATGATCGTTACTCCATTCGGCGTACTGGCAGCGGTCTACCTGCGTGAATATGCACGCCAGGGGCCGATGACCCGGTTGATCCGTATTGCGGTGAACAACCTGGCGGGCGTTCCGGCGATCGTTTACGGCGTGTTCGGTCTGGGCTTCTTCGTTTACGTACTCGGTGGCTCGGTTGACCGTTTGTTCTTCCCTGAAGCCCTGCCGGCGCCGACGTTCGGTACGCCGGGCCTGCTCTGGGCCTCGCTGACCCTGGCGCTGCTGGCGGTGCCGGTGGTGATCGTGGCTACCGAAGAAGGCCTGGCGCGGATTCCTCGCACCGTGCGTGAAGGCTCGCTGGCCCTCGGCGCGACCAAGGCTGAAACCTTGTGGAAGATCGTGCTGCCAATGGCCAGCCCGGCGATGATGACCGGGATGATCCTCGCCGTGGCTCGCGCAGCGGGTGAAGTGGCGCCGCTGATGCTGGTGGGTGTGGTGAAACTGGCGCCGTCGCTGCCGGTGGACGGCAACTACCCGTACTTGCACCTTGACCAGAAAATCATGCACCTGGGCTTTCATATTTATGACGTCGGCTTCCAGAGCCCGAACGTCGAAGCCGCACGGCCGCTGGTGTACGCCACGGCGCTGTTGCTGGTGCTGGTGATCGCCACGCTCAACCTGTCGGCAGTGTGGATCCGTAACCACCTGCGCGAGAAATACAAAGCGCTGGATAGCTGATAGCTGTCCCCAAAATTGAATGTGCTGCTGGCTCTGACGCCAGCAGTTCACTGAACCGAATTTGTTAGCACAGGGAGTTTCCCATGCAGCACGAAACACACACCCACGGCATCAACATGTCGGCCCTGGGTCGCGACAAACAGAGCCTGAACCTGGCACAGGAAACCGTGGCCATCGAAGTGCCGGGCCTGAGCCTGTTCTACGGCGACAAACAAGCGCTGTACGACGTCAGCATGAACATTCCCAAGCAGCGCGTGACCGCTTTCATCGGCCCGTCCGGCTGCGGCAAGTCAACGCTGCTGCGCACCTTCAACCGGATGAACGATCTGGTCGATGGCTGCCGTGTCGAAGGCGAGATCAACCTCTACGGCAACAACATCTACCGCAAGGGCGAAGACGTGGCCGAACTGCGTCGTCGCGTCGGCATGGTGTTCCAGAAGCCGAACCCGTTCCCGAAAACCATTTATGAAAACGTGGTCTACGGCCTGCGTATTCAAGGCATCAACAAAAAGCGCGTGCTCGACGAAGCCGTCGAATGGGCGTTGAAAGGCGCGGCACTCTGGGATGAAGTGAAAGACCGTCTGCACGAGTCGGCACTCGGCTTGTCCGGTGGTCAGCAGCAACGTCTGGTGATCGCTCGTACCATCGCGGTCGAGCCGGAAGTGCTGCTGCTTGACGAACCGTGCTCGGCACTCGACCCGATCTCGACGCTGAAAGTCGAAGAGCTGATCTACGAACTGAAATCCAAGTTCACCATCGTCATCGTGACCCACAACATGCAACAGGCCGCTCGGGTTTCCGACTACACGGCGTTCATGTACATGGGCAAACTGGTGGAATTCGGCGACACCGATACCCTGTTCACCAATCCGGCGAAGAAGCAGACCGAAGACTACATCACCGGTCGTTATGGCTAGGATGCCGCTAGCGTTGCTCGCTTAACCATCGCTGCGGTAGACCGCACCTTACCGGACGCTCCAAGGACGCCAACATGATTAGTAAAGAAGGCCTTACCCACCACATCTCCCAGCAGTTCAACGCTGAGCTCGAGGAAGTGCGCAGCCACCTCCTGGCCATGGGCGGGCTGGTCGAGAAACAGGTCAATGACGCGGTCACTGCACTGATCGAAGCGGACTCGGGCCTGGCCCAGCAAGTGCGCGAGATCGACGACCAGATCAACCAGATGGAACGCAATATCGACGAAGAATGCCTGCGCATTCTGGCCCGTCGTCAGCCGGCCGCGTCCGACTTGCGTTTGATCATCAGCATCTCCAAGTCAGTGATCGATCTGGAACGCATCGGCGATGAAGCGACCAAAATCGCCCGTCGTGCCATCCAGCTGTGCGAAGAAGGCGAGGCCCCGCGGGGTTATGTCGAAGTTCGGCACATCGGCGACCAGGTGCGCAACATGGTTCGCGACGCACTGGATGCCTTCGCTCGTTTCGACGCCGAGCTGGCGCTGTCGGTGGCCCAGTACGACAAGGTCATCGACCGTGAATACAAGACCGCCCTGCGCGAACTGGCGACCTACATGATGGAAGATCCGCGTTCTATCACGCGGGTCTTGAGCATTATTTGGGTGCTGCGTTCGCTGGAGCGGATTGGCGACCACGCCCGCAATATTTCCGAGTTGGTGATTTACCTGGTGCGCGGTACCGATGTCCGTCACCTGGGCCTCAAGCGCATGAAGGAAGAAGTTGAAGGCACAAGTGCCGAAAGCGCTAATGTTCCGGGCAAAGCTGACGATAAGTAAGATTGCCCAAGTAAAGCGCCCGGCCTTGTGGTCGGGCGTTTTTGTTTGTGTGGCTTTCGAATTGAAACGCCGAATGAAAAAGCAGCACCCGCGAACGAAAAGTCCCGGCGTGACTGAAGAGTTTTGGCAAAGTGCCATCAGCCAGCGTTATGCTTGCCGGGATTTCTATAGGGGTGTTGGATGAGCAAGATCAGTGTGTTGGTCGTGGACGATGCGTCGTTTATTCGCGACCTGGTAAAGAAGTGCCTGCGCAACTACTTCCCGGGTATCCGGACCGAAGATGCCGTCAACGGCAAAAAGGCCCAGGCCATGCTGGCCAAGGAAGCATTCGACCTGGTCCTGTGCGACTGGGAAATGC
This sequence comes from Pseudomonas sp. CVAP#3, assembly GCF_018986375.1. NCBI lineage: Bacteria > Pseudomonadati > Pseudomonadota > Gammaproteobacteria > Pseudomonadales > Pseudomonadaceae > Pseudomonas > Pseudomonas sp. CVAP#3. The sequence continues at coordinate 92,531 of NZ_JAHMSC010000001.1, read as the reverse complement.
CGGAAATGTCTGGCCTCGAACTGCTCACCTGGTGCCGTGAGCAGGACAATCTCAAGAGCATGCCGTTTGTCATGGTCACCAGCCGTGGCGACAAGGAAAACGTGGTTCAGGCGATTCAGGCCGGCGTTTCTGGCTATGTCAGCAAACCGTTCACCAACGAGCAGCTGTTGACCAAGGTCAAGCAGGCGTTGAACAAGGTCGGCAAACTCGACACCTTGATGAACAGCGCACCCACCAAGATGAATTCGGCGTTCGGCAACGACTCCCTCAGCGCGCTCACGGGCGGCAAGGCTGCTGTCGTCGCCCCTGCAGCGGCTGCGGTCAATCCGTTCGCCAAGCCCGCCGCCGCGCCGGCCCCTGCTGCAGCGCCTTCTCGCGGTCTGCTCAACAGCCCGCCGGTCAAGGCACCAGCGGCGTCCGCGGCCCCGGCCGGTGGTCGTGGTCAAGGTCAACTGCGCCTGCCCAGTGGTACTCAGCCATGCGTAATCAAAGCGTTGAGCATCAAGGAAGCCTTGTTGGTGGTTAAGCGCACCGACACCCTGCCGCAAGTGCTCGACAGCGCCGTGCTCGACCTGGAGCAGGGCGACAACGCCGAAGTCGCACGTCTGAATGGCTACTTGCACGCCATCGTCGCTCACGAGCCGAAACCCGACAGCGACTGGCTGCAACTGACCTTCCGTTTCGTCGACCAGGATGCGCAAAAGCTCGACTACATCTCCCGCCTGATTGCCCGCGGCACGGCGCAGAAGCATTTCGTACCGGGCGCGTAAGCGTCACGCTGATCGTTCCCACGCGCAGCAAAGGAATGCCGCCATGGACGCTCCGCGTCCGCTTCATGAGGTGACGCAGAGCGTCACAGGATGCATTCCCACGCAGAGCGTGGGAACGATCATCACAGCCCCACTTCCTCGGACATTTCCTTCAAGTTGTAGCGGTGTTCGGTAACTAGTCCGGCCAGTGGTTCGCGGCTAGTCTCACCCTGTCACCAAAAAACGGTGACTCGGACGTGCAAGTCCGGTCCAGGTGCACAATCGTAGATGGCTATTCATCGAGCGTTTTTTTATGCTCGCGAATCGTTATGGCGGCTGTGCGTCGGAGACCTTCGGGTCTGCCGGGTTCCTGGACCGGTCTTGCACACCAACGCACAGCTGCCACCTCTTTCGAAGCGCAAGCGAAACGGTGTCAGCTCCTTAGTTCCAGGGAGATACACCAATGTTCAAGGCCACACCAAATCCACCAGAAGACCCAGCAACATCCCCCTACGAATCCCCCGATTCGAAAAAACTCCACGAAGCTGCCGAACGCGCCCTAGACCACCACCTCGGCACGCCCCCACCCAAAATCCACCTGGCCGACACCCGCAAAGGCCAACTCTTCATCGTCGCCCCCGGCGTCGACACCGACAGCCTCCTGGCCAACGCCTCTGAAGACATCGCCTCCATCAAAGCCATCGCCGGCGACCTCGCCTTCGAAATCGAAGGCTCCCGCCGCAACGTCGCCCTCGCCATCTACCGCATGGCCGAAGGCGCCCAACTGCTGATCGACCGCGCCATGGACAACCTCGACCCACCGAACCCAACGGAGTACCGGGTCAAGATGTAGTTGATCATTCCCACGCTCCGGCGTGGGAATGCCTCCCCGGACGCTCCGCGTCCAGTTCGATAAGGTGGTGGTTTTTGATTAGTGTCCGTGCATCGGGTTCACGATTCGTTTCTTGATTTATATCTGTTTCGATATAGCCTGATTGATAGCGATCTTGCACCGTCAGGTTGGTCTGCCACGCTTTGAAACAACCCGAAGCCGCAGTCTTGGGCAATCGTGATTACGCTTTTCCTGTCAGCAACAGGAGGCGTCGATGCCTAGACACAAGGATGTGGTGTTTGTAGGGAGTGCGCTCAAGGACCTCAAAGCCTTTGCGCTTGATGCGCGACGGGCTGCGGGTTTTCAACTGGATCTTTTGCAACAGGGCGAAGAGCCCTTTGACTGGAGGCCTATGAAGACCATAGGGCGGGGCGTCAACGAGATCAGGATTACCGAAGAATCAGGGGCGTTTCGAGTGTTTTACGTGGTCAACCGGCCGGATGCGATTTATGTACTGCACGCGCTGCGTAAAACCACACAAAAAACCGAAATGCGGGATATCGAACTGGCACGTGCCAGATTGCAGGAAATAGGTTGAACACCATGACCGAACGTCAGATTCAAACCGAGCGTTTCACCAGTGTCTGGGATGCGCTGGAAGACACTCCACAACAAGCGGCCAACATGCGCCTGCGTTCCAGGCTGATGCAGGAACTGTGCAAAACCATTCGCGCCTGGGAGTTGCCGCAAAAGGACGCGGCCAAACGCCTGGGCATCACTCAACCCCGGCTCAATGATGTGCTCAACGGCAAGATCGACAAATTCTCGCTGGATGCCTTGGTGAACTTGTCCGCGGCCGCTCGATTGGGCGTTGATATCTGTTTCGACCCACAACCGTTCGGGCCACTTCAGATGGTCTGATGCAGTCAGTTGATTGTTTTACGAAAGGTTTGGGAACGATCATTTGAAACAACTGCCGACTACACAGGTCAATTCTGGCTGCTAGGCTGTTTTCAGGCCTTCCTCTACAGAACCTTGCCCATGTTCGCGCGATTGCTGTTTTTCTGTGGTCTGTTCATGGCCTCCACCTCGGCTGTGGCCATCACTATTTACAAATCCACGAGCGTGACGGGTGTGGTCTCCTACAGTGATCGCCCATCGCGTGGCGCACGGATCTTTGTGTTCCGCGACCGCATGGAGGAGCACCTTGAGCGCCAGGTACTTCTGGATATCAAGAAGCAGAGGGATACGCACAGTGTGTTTGTGCGCAACGACCTGTATGCGCCGGTAGAGGTCGAGCTGAGTTTCACCGGGCTGAAGAATGTCAGTGGTGCACCGGCACAACCGATCCGCCGAGTGTTGCCGGCGCGCAGCAGTATGCGTCTGGCGTTGCTCACGGCGATTACGCCCGGCAAGCCGCTGGCCTATACCCCGACGTTCAACTATTCCCTGGGCAACCCCACAGATACCACGCTGGCCTATCGGTATCCGCTGCCGTGGCGTGGCGGACCGTTCCACCTGACTCAGGGCCCTAATGGCCGATACAGCCATTTTGGGGTCAAGAACCGCTATGCCATGGACATCGCGATGCCTGAAGGCACGCCGATCATCGCGGCGCGTGGCGGGATGGTGGTGAAGACCGAAAACAACCAGAGCGGACGCGGCACCGACCCGTCGGGCAATTTCGTGCGAGTGCTGCACGATGACGGGACCATGGGCGTGTACCTGCACCTCAAGCGCGGCTCGGTGTGTGTGCGGGAGGGGCAACGAGTGGCAGTTGGCAGTGCGCTGGGGTTGTCGGGCAATACCGGCAACAGCAGCGGGCCGCACCTGCACTTCGTGGTGCAGCGCAATAGCGGGTTGGGGCTGGTGTCGATTCCGTACCAGTTCAATCAACCGGTGGGCAGCTTGCCGAACTTTGCGCTCGGCAAACAATAATCCAGGTCACTGCGATCAATTGTGGCGAGGGAGCTTGCTCCCGCTGGACGGCGAAGCCGTCCCCAAACAGATCCGCTCGGTGTGTCAGGACGAGTGCTATTGCAGGGTTTGGGGCCGCTACGCGACCCAGCGGGAGCAAGCTCCCTCGCCACAACAGCGGGCTCGCGCAGGGTTCAATCGAGCATCAGCACCTTGGCCAAAATGATCTTCGGGCCTTTCATCTTTTTGATGATGATCCGCAAACCTTCGACTTCCAGCACTTCTTCCTCTTCCGGCACCCGTTTCAGGGTTTCATAGACCAGCCCGGCGAGGGTTTCCGCTTCGACGTGGTCCAGATCGATGCCCAGCAGGCGTTCGACCTTGAACAGCGGTGTGTCACCGCGTACCAGCAATTTACCCGGCTGGTAGGCGAGGATCCCGCGTTCGGCCTTGCGGTGCTCGTCCTGGATATCGCCGACCAGCACTTCCAGTACGTCTTCCATGGTCAGGTAGCCGATGATGTTGCCGTCAGCCTCTTCAACCACGGCGAAGTGCGAACCACCCTTGCGGAACTGCTCCAGCAGCTGCGACAGCGGCATGTGCCGCGATACGCGTTCCAGCGGGCGGGTCAGCTCGGCCAGGTTGAACGACTCGGGAATGTGGTCCAGCGCTGCCAGCTCCAGCAGCAGGTCCTTGATGTGCAGCAGGCCGACGAACTCCTGGCGTTCGCTGTCGTACACCGGGTAGCGGCTGAATTTGTGACGACGGAACAGCGCGAGGATTTCCTTGAGCGGCGCGTTGAACTCCAGCGTCACGAGGTCTTCCCGGGAGTTGGCCCAGTCGACCACTTCCAGCTCGCCCATTTCCACGGCCGAGGCGAGTACGCGCATGCCTTGGTCGCTCGGGTCCTGGCCACGGCTGGAGTGCAGGATCAGTTTCAGTTCTTCACGGCTGTAATGGTGCTCGTGATGAGGGCCGGGTTCACCTTGGCCAGCAATCCGCAGAATCGTGTTGGCGCTGGCGTTGAGCAGATAGATCGCCGGGTACATGGCCCAGTAGAACAGGTACAGCGGCACCGCCGTCCACAGCGACAGCAGCTCGGGTTTGCGGATGGCCCAGGATTTGGGGGCCAGTTCGCCGACCACGATATGCAGGTAGGAAATGATAAAGAAGGCGGTGAAGAACGACACACCCTTGACCACTTCCGGCGAGTTGACGCCGACCGCGTCCAGCAACGGTTCGAGAATGTGCGCGAACGCCGGTTCACCGACCCAGCCAAGGCCCAGGGAGGCGAGGGTGATACCCAGTTGACACGCCGACAGGTAAGCATCGAGCTGGCTGTGTACGGTGCGCAGGATGTGCCCGCGCCAGCCGTTTTTCTCAGCAATGGCCTCGACCCGGGTCGAGCGCAGTTTGACCATGGCAAACTCCGCCGCAACGAAGAAGCCGTTGAGCAAAACCAGGATCAGTGCAAAAAGAATCATGCCGAAATCGGCGAAGAGTGAAGCGAGGGTCACGCCAGGGGAAGGGTCCATGATGGAGTTTTGCGGGTTCCGTATATTCGAAAAGAAGGGGGATTGCCGAGCCTGAAAGGCAGGCCCAAGTCAGCCAATGTAGCGGCTGACAGGGTGATTGCCTAGTGCTCAGTCAACGTTCGCGCTAGTCGGTCAGCGAGCTGACCCGCGATTTTGTGACCTGTGCCGGCGCGAAATGGCAGGTGAACGTGCTGCCGTGGCCGAGCACACTGCTGATCTCCATTCGCGCACGATGACGTAACAAAACGTGTTTGACGATGGCCAGGCCCAGCCCGGTGCCGCCGGTATTGGAGTTGCGGCTGGAGTCGACGCGGTAAAAGCGCTCGGTCAGGCGCGGCAGGTGTTTGTTGTCGATGCCGATTCCCGAGTCCTGCACGCTAAGGTGTGCGCCTTGTTCGTCACCCCACCAGCGGATGCGGATATTGCCGCCATCCGGAGTGTATTTGACGGCGTTGAACACCAGGTTCGAGAACGCGCTGCGCAACTCGGCTTCACTGCCCTTGAGCATGATCGACGGATCGGCTTCCAGGGTGATGTGCTGGTTGCGCTGCCCGGACAGCGCCTGGGCGTCACTCTTGATTGATTGCAGCAGACTGTCGATCGGCACCGGCTGGTTGTCCGACGGGTAATCGGTGGCTTCGAGCTTGGCCAACAGCAGCAAATCGTTGAGCAGTGTCTGCATGCGTCCGCCCTGTTGCTGCATTTGCTGCAACGCACGGCTCCAGCGTGGATTCACCTCTTCGACGTTATCGAGCAGGGTTTCCAGGTAGCCGCAGATCACCGTCAATGGCGTGCGCAGTTCGTGGGAGACGTTGGCGATGAAGTCTTTGCGCATTTGTTCAAGCTGATGAATGCGGGTGACGTCGCGCACCAGCATCAGGTGTTCGTTGTTGCCGTAACGGGTGATATACAACTGGATCCGCATCCGGTCGTTGATCGGCGAAGGGATTTCCAGCGGCTCGGCGTAGTTGTCCTGCTCGAAGTATTCCTTGAAGCGCGGGTGACGCACCAGGTTGGTCACTGGCTGACCACTGTCCTGCGGGGTCTTGAGGCCCAGCAGGGTTTCGGCGGCACGGTTCCACCATTCCAGGTTGCCGTCGCTGTCGAGCATGATTACGGCGTCTTTCAACGCCGCAGTGGACTCCTGAACCCGGTCAATTACCGCTTGCAGGCGTCCGCGCACGCGCTGATCGCGCCGTTGCAGGTGGTAGATACTGTCGAACACTTCGCCCCACAGGCCATAGCCATCGGGTGGTGGTTCGTCGGGCTTTTGCAGGCGTAGCCACTCGTGCAGGCGCAGCAATTGCTTGAGGGTCCAGGCCAGGTAAATGCCCAGGCCTGCGGCCAGGCTCCAGCCGTATGCGCCTGTAATCAGACCGATCACCAGGCAGCCGGTGACCAGTAACAGCAAGTGGCGGATCAGAGTGCCATGCCAGTTTTGGTTCACTTAAACTTGCGTCCTTGTCAGCGTGTCGAGCAGGTAAGGGCCGGCTCAGGCCTTGGTAGAAAACCGGTAGCCGGTGCCACGCACGGTTTGTACCAGATTCTCGTAGGCATCGCCGAGTGCTTTGCGCAAACGACGAATATGCACGTCGACGGTGCGCTCTTCGACATACACATTGCCGCCCCAGACCTGATCGAGCAATTGCCCGCGGGTGTAGGCGCGTTCCTGGTGGGTCATGAAAAATTGCAGCAAGCGGTATTCGGTCGGGCCCATCTCGGCGGGTTTGCCGTCGATGGTCACGCGGTGGCTGATCGGGTCCAGCAGCAGGCCGCCAACTTCGATCGGTGCTTCGCCATCGGTAGGGCCGGCACGACGCAGCACCGCCTTCAGGCGCGCAACCAGCTCGCGTGGCGAAAACGGCTTGGTGATGTAGTCATCGGCGCCGACTTCCAGGCCCTGGATCTTGTTGTCCTCTTCGCCCTTGGCGGTGAGCATGATGATCGGGATGTCCCCGGTCAGCTCATCACGCTTGAGACGGCGGGCCAGCTCGATGCCTGAAGTGCCGGGAAGCATCCAGTCGAGCAGGATCAGGTCCGGTTTACGGTCGACGATAATGGCGTGGGCCTGCTGGGAGTTTTCGGCTTCCAGGCAGTCATAGCCGGCCATTTCCAACGCAACGGCGATCATTTCGCGAATGGGCGCTTCGTCGTCGACGATCAGAATACTCCTGCCAACCATGCCTTAATCCTCTTGTCATTTAACTGTCTTGCGCCGCATTAGATAACGGAATTATTGCAGTCGTGTGACAGTATTTTAGTCGTCGGCAAGCAGCGCAATCCTGAACTACGCTTTAAATTCGGATCCTGACAACCACAAAGGAAGGTTTCTATGACTCACTACGCTCAATCGTTCAAAGCCCTGATGTTGGCCGCTGCCCTGGCATTACCGGCAATGGCCTTCGCCGCTGATCCAGCGATGGAGAAGGGTGGCATGCTGGTCGATAGCAAGGGTATGACCTTGTATACCTTTGCCAAGGATGCTGCTGGCAAGTCCATGTGCAATGACAAGTGCGCTGCCAACTGGCCACCGCTGGCGGCTACCGCCATGGACAAGTCCAAGGGCGACTGGACAGTGATCAAACGTGATGACGGCAAGATGCAATGGGCTTACTACGGCAAGCCGCTGTACACCTTTGTGAAGGACAAGAAGGCCGGTGACATGACCGGTGAAGGGATGATGGATGGTGCGTGGCACGTCGCCAAGCCTATGTAACCTTGGCGAATAGCTAGCCGTTCGCATTAAAAGATCGCAGCCTTCGGCAGTTCGGGGGCTGCGATCTTTTCAAACATTCAGCGCAACGCGTAATCCAGCACGATCCCGACGAAAATCGCCAACCCGGCCCAATGGTTATGCAGGAAGGCCCGGAAACACTTCAGTCGGTCCTTGTCGCGGGTGTACCAGAATTCCCAGGCAAAGCACGCGGCCGCAGCCAGCAGCCCGAGATGGAACCAGCCGCCCAGCTCGAATTTCGATCCGGCCAGCAGCAAGCACCCGAGGGCCAGGCCTTGCAGGGTGAGAATGATCACCCGATCGGCATCGCCAAACAGAATCGCTGTGGATTTCACCCCAATCTTCAAATCGTCGTCGCGGTCGGTCATGGCGTAATAGGTGTCGTAGCCTACGGTCCACAGCAGGTTGGCAATCCACAGCAACCAGGCGATGGCCGGCAGTTCACCGGTTTCGGCGGTGAACGCCATCGGCATGCCCCACGAGAACGCCGCGCCCAGTACCACTTGCGGGTAATAGGTGTAGCGCTTCATGAACGGGTAAGTGGCGGCCAGCGCCAGACCGCCAAACGACAGCCAGACCGTGGCCGCGTTGGTGCACAGTACCAGCAGGAAGCTCACGCCCATCAGCAATGCGAAGAACACCAGCGCTTCTTTGGAGCTGATCTTGCCGCTGACCAAGGGTCGCTGTTCGGTACGTTTCACATGACCGTCGACTTTTCGGTCGGCCCAGTCATTGATCACGCAGCCGCCCGCGCGGGTCAGCACCACGCCAAGGACGAAAATCACGATATTGGCCAATGACGGTGAACCTTTACCGGCAATCCACAGCGCCCACAACGTTGGCCACAGCAGCAGGTAAATGCCGATCGGCTTATCCATGCGCGTCAACTGGATGAAGTCCCAGGCGCGCGGGTTCACGCGATTCAATGACTTGAGCAGGCTTTGGTACATCAGCAGTTCTCCGTATTCGCGCCGGCGGCGCGCCACAGGGCTGGCAGGAATATTTCCGCAACCAGCACGCTCAGGTCCCCCCGGTCGAAACGCGAGCGCCGGCCCCACAGTTCCGGTGCTTGAGACTCACTTGGCAACCATTCGACAGGATAGTGACAAACCTCGATGGCGCGGCGCTGGAACGCCTGATCGCAAAACAGCAATTCGCCCAGGGAGCGGCTGCCCAACTCATCCATATTCAACCCGCCGTCTTGCAACGCACTGCGGGCCGCCACACTGCGGGCAAATACCCAGGCTTCGCCATGACCGCGCAAATACACCTCGCGAACCCAGCCTTCACTGCCTTCGGGCAACTCCAGCGCGGCGCATTCGTCTGAACGCAAAGGCTGCCAGCCTTCGAACAATGGCGTAACGCTGAAGCCGTCATCCGACAAACGGGTCAGGCGACGGGTGAGCGAGCCCTCATCGAATAGCCAGTCGAGGGTTTGCGCGTCAGGTAGCGGGGTTAGCTGGCGTTGTGGCAGCCAGAACAGAGCAGGGGCGAGGGGTTTTGAGTGCGGCACAGTGAGTCAGTATTGGCAGCAAATGAGGCGGCGAGCTTACCATGTCGGTCGGTGATATTGACTGATCAGACCGGGTAGTGGCCGCGAACAGGCTTGCATCTGCTGCGCCCGATCAGTACAAAACGCCTTGAGCCGGACGGCAAGCCCTTATCGGGTGATCGTTCGCGCCGGTAAAAGCCTGAGAACCTGAGGAAACAAGTAATGAAAAAGTGGCAATGCGTGGTCTGTGGGCTGATCTACAACGAAGCCGACGGCTGGCCGGATGACGGCATCGCGGCCGGAACCCCGTGGCAGGACGTACCGGAAGACTGGCTGTGTCCAGACTGTGGCGTCGGCAAAATGGATTTCGAAATGATCGAAATCGCTGCCTGATCACAGATTTTGATGAATTGAAGAGGAGTAAGGAATGAACGCACCTGTCGTGATCGTCGGCACTGGGCTGGCTGGCTACAACCTGGCCCGGGAGTTTCGCAAACTCGATGGCGAAACACCGCTGCTGTTGATTACCGCAGATGATGGACGCTCTTACTCCAAACCGATGCTCTCCACCGGTTTTGGCAAGAACAAGGACGCCGATGGCCTGAGCATGGCCGAACCCGGCGCCATGGCCGAACAACTGAAAGCTGAAGTGCGGACCCACACGCGCATCAGCGGCATCGACCCGGGCCACAAACGCCTGTGGATCGGCGAAGAAGCCGTGGCCTATCGCGACCTGATCCTCGCCTGGGGCGCGGAAACCGTGCGCGTGCCGGTGCAGGGCGATGCGCCCGAGGCGATCTTCCCGATCAACGACCTCGAAGACTACGCACGCTTTCGGGCGGCGGCAGCCGGCAAGCGTCGGGTGTTGTTGCTCGGCGCTGGCCTGATCGGCTGTGAGTTCGCCAACGACCTGATCCTCGGTGGTTACGAGGTGCAACTGGTCGCGCCGTGCGAACAAGTCATGCCGACGCTGCTTCACCCGGCGGCCGCCGCAGCCGTGCAGGCCGGGCTGGAAAGCCTGGGCGCGCAGTTCCACCTCGGCCCGGTACTCAATAGCTTGCTACGTACCGATGACGGGCTCGAAGGACATTTGTCCGATGGCCAGGTGATCCCCTGCGATGTCGTGGTTTCCGCCATTGGCCTGCGCCCGCGCATCGATCTGGCGGCCGCTGCCGGTTTGCAGATCAATCGCGGTGTGGTCGTTGACCGTCACCTCAAGACCTCTCACGCCAATATTTATGCCTTGGGCGACTGCGCCGAGGTCGATGGGCTGAATTTGCTGTACGTGATGCCCCTGATGAGTTGTGCGCGTGCGCTGGCGCAAACCCTGGCCGGCAACCCGACGGCGGTCAGCTACGGTGCGATGCCGATTACCGTGAAAACACCGGTCTGCCCATTGGTGGTTTCCCCGCCACCACGGGGTTTTGAAGGTGCCTGGACCGTCGAAGGGCAGGGCGCCGACATCAAGGCGCTGTGCCGTGATGCCAGCGGAAAACTGCTGGGTTACGCGCTCACCGGGGCGGCAGTGATGGAGAAACTGGCTCTAAACAAGGAGCTTCCGGCGCTTTTGGCGTAAATACCGGTCGTTCTGTCGGAATCACCCCGCTTTTGCCTCTACAAAGGTCGCCCCGAGACTGGCGCCGCTCGTAACCGCATGCCATCCTCACTCCGTCTGCCGCAGAGTAGAGCCTGCGGCGCCTTGGGCGCTGTTCCGGAAGAACAGCACGGACATAACAACAAAAAACCGTCAAAGAGGCTTCACTCATGCGTAAACCAGATATCGCCGCAGCAATCGCTGAAAAGGCTGACCTCACCAAAGAACAGGCTAACCGCGTCCTCAACGCCGTCCTCGAAGAAATCACCGGCGCTCTGCACCGTAAAGACAGCGTCACCCTGGTGGGCTTCGGTACTTTCCTGCAGCGTCACCGTGGCGCGCGCACCGGCAAGAACCCGCAAACCGGTGAGCCAGTGAAAATCAAGGCCAGCAACACTGTTGCGTTCAAGCCGGGCAAGTCGTTGAAAGACAGCGTCAATCCGTAACAGGTAGTACCGTCTCGAAGGAAGGCGGGGCGGTAAAAAAATGGGCACGCCGACTGGGTCGGGTGCCCATTTTTTGTGGGCGTTGATTGACGCTTTTAACGAGTGCCTTCTACTAGTAGATTACGCTTGGTTTTTATAGGGGGTGAATGAGCGCTCAGCGGTGTAGAAGCCTAGCCCTTTGTCGCTTTTGAATTTCTGTTCGATCATGGCGTCAGCCAACTCTTGGGAAATCAAAAGATCTCCCGAATCACGCTCGCGCGCAATTGCGCCCATTTCTGCGGCGTCATCATGAAGCCAAATTTCATTGAAGTAGAGTATTGAGCCATCGTCAGAGAGTTCTGCTACCGACTTACTGTGATCAACCGCGCTAATCGCCTGGGCAGCATTGACAATGTAATAGACTTCGCTCACTTGCTCCCCGTCCGCAGCAATACTTGTGGGTCGCAAGAGCTCAATAGAGTGACCGGCGTTCTGTACGAGGAAGTCCGCTAACCGCTGGCTCACCAAAGGGATGTCGGCTAATAACCATAAGCAGTCGTAAGTCAGCAATTTTTTCTTTTTGCATGGGAAAAATATTTTGGGTTTATCCATGTCGGCAGGGTAAGGCTCACCTTTCAGGAGTGACAGATAGTCAAAGTTCGATCCTGCCGTTTCATAGGAGCCGTCCTCCGCATCGTATGAACCGGTCAATTTATCGTTGTAATAGATAGGGGCTTGCCAGCTTAAGATCATTTCTGGATCTCCTAATTGTAATGAGCGCCAGGGCGTGCATTTTTATTCAATTGCCTTTCGCCTGAACGGAGTAATTTGCGCTCGTTGGACACTATTTTATCCAACGCTTTGCGGTATTGGGCCTGATTCCAGTTGTCTCGCTTGCCGATTATTTCCACCTGGTCCATTTTTCTTCCAAGGTTTCGGTTGACTCTAGCCGCATGGCGTCCTTGGTGGATCGATCGACGCCCATCAGTCAAAGTTTTGGTTTTATTGGGCAGGAATATTTTGTTCTGCCGGTTTTGCAGGTCGAACCCTGCCAATTTGAGCAACGGGTGATTTTTCGTGCTGTTGTGTTTGTCGCTCAGTATGTGATGGTCCTGATAGCCCTGCTTCTTCAGCTTGTTGATTCGTTTGTTAATGGATGACGAGCAACTCCATCCCAACGGGTCCACCCAGCCGAGTGGGTTGGCCGCATACAAGTAGAGATTGATCCCCCCCGCCAACCCAATCGGATCCGGCGTCGTAAACCGCCCCACATCCGGATCATAAAACCTGAACGTATTGAAATGCAGCCCCGTCTCCCGGTCCAGGTACTGCCCCTGGAATCGCAGGTTCTGCTCTTCAATGTAGTACGGCTCGCGCACCTCTTCTAACGTGTTGTCCCACACCCGATAAGTTGCCTGCCAGACGTTGTGGCCGTCCGCTTCGGTGAGCTGTTCCGGCAGGCCGTTGAGGTCGTTGTGGTAGTAGCGGATTTTTTGCAGCGGGCCGGTGCCGTCGACGCGGGCCAGGGGTTCGTAGCACTCGTCCTCGTATAGAAAAAGGCTGATTTAATCGCAATAAATGTATAAGTTCAAATTTTCATCGTAGGTTTTATTTAGGAACTTGATTAAGTTGTTCAGCTCGCCTGAATTTGGTTTTCCGGTTTTCATTGCTTTTTCAATTTCAATTATTAGAGATTTTATTTCGCCAAAAAGTATGCTGGTGTCGGAGTAGTAATCGGAAAATTTATGTATTTTCGGGAAGTCTTTTTTGGGTTTTGCGATGCTCAGCAGAACATCGTGTGCGTTTTCACTCAGAGAAAATACCGGAGTTTTTTCATTAATGTTTTTTTGACTTTCTGAAGCCATAAAATCGAGTGGCATAAGGGGACCTAATTTTTAGGACGGGAAGGCTGTAACCACTTCGCCGTGTTTATTGAGGATAACAGTCATTTTATTTTGGTGCTCAACGATGCCGGTTTGCTTGTTGGTGCGAGATCCAACGGGTTGTCCGAAATCATATTCGTATTTTGTATTGCCCTGCTTATCTTTCTGATAAGTCGCGGTGCCTCGTTTAACTGTTTTATTCACCATGCGTTTCAATTTCTGCTCGTTGCCAACAGTGAACTTACTCTTATGCGACCAGCGTGAGCCCGGAGTTCTAAAGTGACGCTCGTAAACATGTTTCCAACCTTTTTTTGTCCATTTTTGTCCGCTGCCACAAGACTTGAGTCCAAGCGGATCTATCCACCCAAATGGATTGAATACATATTGATATAGATTGGTTCCCCCCGCCAACCCAATCGGATCCGGCGTCGTAAACCGCCCCACATCCGGATCATAGAACCTGAACGTATTGAAATGCAGCCCCGTCTCCCGGTCCAGGTACTGCCCCTGAAACCGCAGGTTCTGCTCTTCGATGTAGTACGGCTCGCGCACCTCTTCTAACGTATTGCCCCACACCCGATAAGTCGCCTGCCAGACGTTGTGGCCGTCTGCCTCGGTGAGCTGTTCCGGCAGGCCGTTGAGGTCGTTGTGGTAGTAGCGGATTTTTTGCAGCGGGCCGGTGCCGTCGACGCGGGCCAGGGGTTCGTAACCTTCGTCTTCGTAGAGGTAGAGGCTGGTCTGCTGATGGCGATGTTCCTGCAACAGGCGCAGGCCGTCCCAGGTGAAGCGGGTTTCGCCCAGCGGGTAGCCGTGGGTGTCGTGCTCGGTTTTTTCGATGCGTCGGCCCAGCGGGTCGTAGGTCATCCTGACCACGCTGCCGTTTTCGTTGCGCACTTCAATCAACCGGCTTTCGGCGTCGTAGGCAAAGCGTTGCAGGCCCCGTTTAGCGCTGCGTTTTTCGATCAGCCGGCCAAAGGCGTCGTAGCGGTAACGCTTGTCCTGGTAGGTCAGCAGTTTGTTGTGCACCACCAGCCCGGCACCGGGTGGCGGGCCGTCTTGCAGGTTGGCGGCGGCGTCGTAGGCGAAGGTTTCGCGCTGGCCGTGCAGGCTGTCCTGGCTGGCGATGATGCGGCCGGTGGCGTCGTAGTGCAGCAGTTGGCGGTGTTGTGCGGCGGGTTGCTGGTCGAGTTTGCCGATCAGGTTGTCGGCGGGGTCGTACTCGAAGTGTTTTTGCACCGCTGCCGGCATCAGTGATGGCTGGCTGCTGTGGCGGCGTTGGCGTGAGCGCAAGCGGCCGCTACGGTCGTATTCGCTGCGAGTGCTGATCTGGCCCTGGGTGCGCAGCACTTCGCGGTGCAGGCGGTCGCGTTCGAAGTCGCTGATGACCTGGCCGTCGAGGTTGATCTGGTGCAGGTGGCCGCTGCCGTAGTACAGGCGATTGAGCCAGCGCCCAGCCGGGCGGCCCAAAGCGCGTCAGACATGCGGGTTATTTATCCGACGCAAGCGTCTGGCGCGCCGCGCAATCGTTGCGCTTGTTGCGCAATTGTATGCCTTCCATTGCACCTTGCTCTTTGTCGGTTATGGCATGCACATCAGCGCAGTTCTCTCGTTTGTGAGAGCATCTATAGGCTGTACAAAATATTGTAGAACGAGGTCGAATTGTCTTTTATCAAGGAAAGGTCCTGGTCTATGGATGTTTTTTCGAATGACGATTTATTTATTGCCATTCGACGAGTAATTATTGCTTCCAGAAGTTTTCTGAACAGTACCTCATTATTGACGTATTTTTTCAACTTTAGAATTTCGTGATGCTTGTTTTTCAGAATGTAAAAGGAATAGTTCATTAAAATGATATTGGAGACAAACAGATTTCCCGTTGATTGAAGGGGGTTGATCGTGTCAATCAAAATATGAAATATCTGTCTCTTGTTTTTAGCGTATGCCTGCAAAAATACATCGGGATACATGAATTCGCTATGACGATCATTTAGCCTAAAACGGTAATTTGTGTCGTCGGGTTCGGTCAATAATGTGACGAGGCTTGTTTGATAATTTTTTAACGTGCTCAGCAGTACATGTTCTTTTCTGCTATCAAATTTGATCGCTTTGTAAACCAGGTCGATGACATCCAAAAAAGCTACGGGCCCCCGGGTGTCGGTAGCCATTACCAGCTGATTATCCTTGATGCTGAACCGACGATACGCTTCGTCGTCAATACTCAATTCGAAAAGCAGGAACCTGAGCATATAGTTCCTGAGTTGGGCATCCGCGTCGAGAGAACTGTTCTTCAAACTGATTAACTGAATCAGAAAGAAGAAAATAAAATAGTCTTTGTTGGTGCGTTGACGGTTGTCGATTTCAAGCAGATAGCCAAAGCGGGACAGGACCAAGAGAAGGGCATAGCAGTCCGGCTCCGTGAAACCGTTTTTTGACATGGATTTTTCGAAGGCGCTTATGGAAAACAAATCGTGCCAGCGGCTGATGTAGAAGGTCGAACCGTTGTGTTTTCTAGCGGCGACAGACAGCAGTGAAGGCTCGTCTTCTTGGTAAAAAACAGCGCCCAGCGCTTTCGGATATGGACGGATGTTCAGGAAATTCTCAAGCTTGTATGAAAGGAGTTCGAATATATTCATGTTGGTTTTTGCCTGTTATTCCTCCTGATCTACTACCAGTTTGAGGGCACTCCATCCTCATCATCAATAGCAATTTCGGTATGAGACCTGATCCACTCGAAAAAAGCAGACAGGTCATTTTCGATGCTGGAGGGGTGAGCGCTAATCTCCAAAAAAATACGTTCTTTTTCTAGGAAGAGACGGACGTCGTAGTTCCAATCTCCCGGACTTCTGGGCTCGATGCCCATCAATCGGAATTCTTTTTTCTGCAAGCTCTTGGAAAAAGTTCTAAGGCTGGTGATTTTTCGCACTATCTCTTTGAGATTGGTCGTGTACCAGATTGTATCCTTAAAAGACAATATAAACTCTGCCGACATTATGGTTACCTTCTAACTTCCGTGAGGTCTGCCCGAAACCGTTGGGTAATCTGGCGGGTTTTTCATTCCGATGTGCGCTTCTGAGGAATGAGTGCTGACGGCTGTTTTTCCGTCATTAGCTAATTCAGTGGTGCCTGGGTTTCCATGTCTACCTAATGATTTGTGACTGTGAGCATTGTTCGATCCTTTGAACGGTGTGGGGTTCGTATTCCCATAGGCATGAATCTGGACTTCTGAACCATCAGAGTGTACCCAACGCTGGTTCCTGGTATTTGCTGGATTCGTTCTGGTATAGCCGTTTTGCCGGAGGATTTTCTCCACCTGTTGCACGGATTTCCCTTTCAGCGACAGAAGTTTGGAGACATTAGGTTTATTCGCAAATTTGCCCTTGACATCGATCCATCTCCCTTTTGAGTTCTGCCTGGTGGCTGGACCACAGGCTAGCCCCAACGGGTCTATCCAAGTAAAGGGGTTAGGTGCGTAAACATAGAGATTAAATCCTCCCGCCAACCCAATCGGATCTGGAGTGGTAAACCTCCCCACATCCGGATCATAAAACCTGAACGTATTGAAATGCAGCCCCGTCTCCCGGTCCAGGTACTGCCCCTGGAATCGCAGGTTCTGCTCTTCAATGTAGTACGGCTCGCGCACCTCTCCTAACGTGTTGCCCCACACCCGATAAGTCGCCTGCCAGGTACCATAGACCTCGGTGAATAGTTCTTTGGGGGGGCTACTTGTTACCTACCCCCAGAATTTTATTTGCCAAAGCCAGATCAAATTGTTTGTTTCCAAATATTGATTTGGTTGCGAGGACTTTTCTGAAAACGTCTGAGTCCAGGCTCAGGTCATTTTTTTGCGCTGCAAATAATGCGGTTAGAAAGGGATACGCATAGTTGTCAGGTTCCGCTAATACGTCATCAATTAATGAAGGCGTACCAAGGATGCCGTTCTCTGTCTTTGATAAGTAAAATTTTATCAGCCGTTCGTTTATTTTTTTGACTGTTGCGCTTGTTTCATCAGGCGATGGGGTTCTAATGATGCCGCCCAGCTCGTCACCAAACTGTTTTGTTTCTTCCGATAATGAGCTTTTCGACAAAAAAGATGAGTTCAGCAGTCGGCTCTGATAGGGCGGTGATTTGTTTATGCAGAAGCTAAATGCCTCGCATGTATAAATCTCCAGGCCCGCATAGTAGCCGTCGGCCTTGGTCAAGTGTTGTATGTAAATCTCCCCGAGCTTTTCCTTGGAGATAAGTAGGCCAAGTTTGTTTTTGCTTGCTTTCAGGTCCAGGTGGGACGACGTTATCTTTTTTTAGCTCCGCCAGTAATTCCACCTCCAAGCCCTTACGAATTGCTATGCCCATTATGTTCACTTGTAGATTAAGAGTTTGAAGATTGCGGCGTCAGATTTATAACAGCCTACTCTAAGGTTTCCACTGCAGTCTCTCCTTCAAAGGTTTGGACGGCCGTTCGATAAATGACCGTCCAACTATCCTCTGACGATCTTTTAAGAATATGTTTTGAACCAAACACGTATATGGTGTCGCCAAGTGAGATTTTTTCTTTTATATGCTGTGCTGAGGGCGAGACTAAAAATTGATGTAAAAAGACCATGGGTAGGCCCTGATGATACAACCAGGCTGGTTCGCCCACCCATACAGGTTTTTCATTCAAACACAGGAACTCATTTTCTAGACGTTCTGTTAGCCATTTCTTTTTATTTTTTGGGGCGCCTTGCTCGACGTATTCGTTGTAAAGGTTCCTTGCAAAATCTTCTGCACCTTCGGCTTCCATCGACGCGGATTGCTTCTCTGCAATCTCCATCGCAGCGCCCCAGAAAATGTGAAAATCGGTCAACCCGCTCATGTTCTCTCCTGTAAAGCTTGCTTTACCATTGTCCGGTGGTTTTTATAACTTTTACCAAATCCCATCCTGTATGGCGGTATTTGTCCATTGACTCATGCCCCCAAGGTGTTGCTTTGGTCAGGTTCCAATCCTCGTGAGCGACTTTCGATCCGGCGCGTTGGGGAATGTACTGGTGGTTTAGTTCCATCGATACATCTATTCGAGCTGTCTTGCCGACACGCCCGAGCCGTCGGTTCCTTGCACTGTCACGGTAGCGGACCTCGACCCTCATTCTAGGTGCTTTTCCGGATCATAAAGCCGGAACGTGTTGTAGTGCAGCCGGTCTCTCGGTGGAAAAACTTATTCCCGTTTTTTATCCAAACATGCATGTTATGGTTTTCGCTAAAAAATAGAGCCGGAAGTTGTTTCGCTCTTCCGGCTCTTTTTCTAATCTAGTCTAGAAAGTCATCGTTTTCCAAATAATAAGTAACTGCTTTCAGTAGTTCTTCTTTGCTGGAGTTCGGATGATGTTCTATTTTATTTTCAATGATCGCTTTGAGTGTTGGAGACTCAAGGAATGTTCCGTATTTTTCATCGAACTCCATTTCTTCGTCGTCATTCTCTGCAAGGTAATATTTTTTATTTAGGATGTCGTTTTTTGACTCCAAATCAAAATCAGTATCCACATATAACCAGCCGACATTGGGTAGGTCATTACATTTCTGCAGAAGTTCGTCAAAGCCATTAATGGTTATCATAAGTACTCCTTATTTTCGACATTTCGTACCGCCGCCCCATTTATTTCGACCGCCTTTACCATCAGGGTGGTAGATTTTATGATACGTTTTATGATCATTGAAGTCGGCTAGCTGTAATGAACCTGGTTTGTTTCCATGATGCCAAGTCATATTGGCTGGGGATGTTCCTCTGAACGTCCCATTCGGCCGTGGCTGCACATGCTCTACAGCACCAGGGTATTTAGTCTGCATTTGACGTTTAAAGTCCGGATCTGTTTGCATTCGTTTGTAAACAGATTCGTTTGCGCGGCTAAAGTGCTCTGCGTCAGTCATTTTGTATTCGGACGCGTTCAGTGAGTGCTCATGGAACACATGATATTTCCCTAGGTCGCGAGATCCTTCACCGTTGTATAGGCCAAGCGGATCTATCCAGGTCAGGGGGTTTGGGGCATAACTGTAAAAATTCAGCCCCCCCGCCAATCCAATCGGATCCGGCGTCGTAAACCGCCCCACATCCGGATCATAAAACCTGAACGTATTGAAATGCAGCCCCGTCTCCCGGTCCAGGTACTGCCCCTGGAATCGCAGGTTCTGCTCTTCAATGTAGTACGGCTCGCGCACCTCTTCTAACGTGTTGCCCCACACCCGATAAGTCGCCTGCCAGACATTGTGGCCGTCCACCTCGGTGAGCTGTTCCGGCAGGCCATTGAGATCGTTGTGGTAGTAGCGGATTTTTTGCAGCGGGCCGGTGCCGTCGACGCGGGCCAGGGGTTCGTAACCTTCGTCTTCGTAGAGGTAGAGGCTGGTCTGCTGATGGCGATGTTCCTGCAACAGGCGCAGGCCGTCCCAGGTGAAGCGGGTTTCGCCCAGCGGGTAGCCGTGGGTGTCGTGCTCGGTTTTTTCAATGCGTCGGCCCAGCGGGTCGTAGGTCATCCTGACCACGCTGCCGTTTTCGTTGCGCACTTCAATCAACCGGCTTTCGGCGTCGTAGGCAAAGCGTTGCAGGCCCCGTTTAGCGCTGCGCTTTTCGATCATCCGGCCAAACGCGTCATAGCGGTAACGCTTGTCCTGATAGGTCAGCAGTTTGTTGTGCACCACCAGCCCGGCACCGGGTGGCGGGCCGTCTTGCAGGTTGGCGGCGGCGTCGTAGGCGAAGGTTTCGCGCTGGCCGTGCAGGCTGTCCTGGCTGGCGATGATGCGGCCGGTGGCGTCGTAGTGCAGCAGTTGGCGGTGTTGGGCGGTGGGTTGCTGGTCGAGTTTGCCGATCAGGTTGTCGGCGGGGTCGTACTCGAAATGTTTCTGCACGGCGGCCGGCATCAGCGAGGGCTGGCTGGTGTGTCGGCGTTGGCGTGAGCGTAAACGCCCGCTGCGGTCGTATTCGCTGCGGGTGTTGATCTGGCCTTGGGTGCGAAGCACTTCGCGGTGCAGGCGGTCGCGTTCGAAGTCGCTGATGACCTGGCCGTCGAGGTTGATCTGGTGCAGGTGGCCGCTGCCGTAGTACAGGCGATTGAGCCAGCGCCCGTCGGGCAGTTGGGTCTGGATCAGGTTGCCGAGTTCGTCGTAGTGGTGGTGCAGGCTGCCGGACGCGCTTTGTTCTGTGAGCAACTGGCCGAGGGCGTCGTAGGCGAAGCTCAGGGTTTGTGCGTTGCCGTGGTGGTCGGTGAAGGTGACGGCGGTGAGCTGGTCCAGCGGGTCGTAGCTGTAGTCGGTGCGGCCATCGTCGGTGACTTTGGCGATCAGCCGGCCGACGGCGTCGCGTTCCAGTTGATGAACGATGGGGGCCGGCGGTGCTTCGGGGACGACGGCCAGGCCGTTACCGTAAGGCGCCGGAATCGCCGTGACCGCCGCGACGTTATCCAGCAGATCATAGGTGTAGCGCTTGGCGCTGCCGTCGAGGTCTTGTTGTTCGGTCAGCCGGTCTCCAGCATCCCAGGCAAACCGATAACTTTCACCGTTCTCATTGGTCAGCGCTTGCAGTCGCCCGTAGCGGTCGTACCCGAACTGCACCTGCCGGCCATGGGCGTCGGTGCGCTGGCGCACCTGGCCGCGACGGTTATGTTGATACAGGGTGGTGTGCCCGGCCGGGTCGGTGTAACCGGTCAACTGGCCGCTGACGTCGCGCTGATATTGCTCGGTGCGGCCGTCCGGCAACAGGCTGCTGAGTAACCGCCCCTGGGCGTCGTAGCTGAACTGGGTGCGTTCGCCGAGGGCGTCGGTGATGGTTTGCAGATAGCCCCGGTTGTCATAGCTGAACCGCGTCGGATAACCCGAGCAATCGATGTGTTCGACCAGTTGGCCGAACGGGTTCCAGCGCAGTTTTTTGCTTTTGCCGGCGGCGTCGATGATCTCGACGACCTGGCCGTGGGTGTCGTAGCGGTAGCGGGTGATGTGGCCCAGCGGATCGGTTTCGGCGATGCAGTTGCCGCGTTGATCGTAGCGATATTGCCAGCTGTTGCCCGCTGCATCGGTTTCCACCAGCGGCAAGGCCCAGTGTTCAAGCCATAGGGTCGAGTCACTGCGGCCCAGCGGGTCGGTTTCACCGATCAGGTTGCCGGCGTCGTCGTAGCTGTATTCGTAGCGCCCGCCCAGTGGGTCGGTGGCGCTGAGCAATTGGCGTTCGTCGTTCCACTCGAACTGCCAGGTCTGGCCGAGGTTGTCGGTGTATTCGGTGATCTGGTGCTGGGTGTTCCAGTGCCGTGTACTGATGCGCTGCGAGCCATCGGTGATGCGCGTGACACCGGCGACGAGGTCATAGTCGAACTGGTAAGTATCGCCCTCGTCGGTCCAGTGGCGGACCACGCGCCATTCCTTTTCCTCAATGCAAGCCCACTGATAAAAACAGCGAAGACCTGTGGGCAACTGATGCTCAGTCATCCGCCGCTCACTGTCGTATACGAAACGGCGCTGTACCTGGCCTGCGGTATCGCGCGCTTCTACCAGGTTGCCTGACGGATCGTAGCCATAACTCACCAATACTTCACGGTGCTGGTCCGGGTAGACCCGTTCCACCTGACTGACACGGGTCTGAAGGTAGATCAACTCCACCTGAACCAAGTCAAAGGTGTCCCGCAGCCGAACAAGCTGCCCGCCGTCGTCATAGTCGAGGTAGATGCGGTTGTCGTTGCGGTCGCCCAATTGATCAAGGCGCAGCAGCGCTGTATTGCCCGGCGTCGGATTGAACAAACGGTATACGCCGTCATCGCTTTCAATCAACAACTGCCCATTAACGTGCCGCCGAACACTGAGCCCTTCACCGGCACTGAACACCGCGCCGCCCAAGGGGATCGAACCCATGTCGATGCGCCGGGCCTGTTCATCGGTGTAGACCAGCGTTTCCCCGCCCTCCGGGTGAGGCAGGATTTCCACGCACACTTCGTAGGACACACTCCAACCGGCGCCGAACAACCCGTCGCGCCGTTCGTCGCGGCTGTTGTAGAAGCGCTGCCAATCCATCGGCAAGACACCGGGCAGCACGAAGTCCAGCTCATCGTCGCCCCCCAGCACCTTGGCCCCGGTGGCGGCGTGCACCGGGTTCGCCGAACCCATGGCCGCGTTGGCCATCGCGCCCATGGCGCTGCTGACGGCCATCGACGTCGCGCCACCGATCAGCATGCACGGCAGTTTGCTGAAGAACTTGCCCTTGCTGCCCTTGAGCATCAGCAACGCGGTGACCGCCAGCCCCACGCCCGGGGTCTTGCCGCTGCGGATCTCGCGCACCACCACCGAGCCGCCACCGATAGTGACGTTGGGTGAGATCAGCCCGGAACCCACCACCTTGGCGTCGCAGGTGGTGCGGTCGCCGCTGCGCACGGCCGGTTGGCCGTTGATGGTGACTTTGTCCGAGCCCTCGGCCAGAAACTGCGGCGGCATCGGCGGATGCTTCATGCAGGTGACCAGGTCCAGCGGCTTGGGCACCGCGCCGGGCGCCGGGGTGGCGACAGTGGGGCGCCACATCTGGGAGAAGAAGCTCTCGGCCATGTCCAGATAGCTGGGCTCGGCTTCGGGCTCGGGTGCCTCCAGCGCGGTGCCTGCCGGCGCGACATGGGACGGGATCGCCCCGGCGGCGCGGGCGGCGGGAATGCTGTTGATCAGGGTGTTGGTGGAACCGGTGAGGATGTTCGCCTGCACCGTGGGTGGGAACAGCGAATTGCTGAAGCTCTCGCACAGGTTGCTTAAACCCTTGTCGGCCCCGGTCTTGCTCATGGCGAGGCCGACGATGGTGCCCACCACCGCGCCGAGCAGAAAGCAACCGAGGCCGCCAGTGGCGACGGTGATGCCGGTGGCCGCGACCACGGCGGCGGTGGCCAGCGCGGTAATCGCAATGTTGGCCGCCACCTCCAGCACACCGCCAAGAATGTCGGCCATCATCGAGGTGTGGTCGAGTGCATCGCCCAGCCGGGCGGCCCAGAGTGCGTCAGACATGCAGGGTGCTCATCAGGCCGGAACGTCGAACAACAGCGAATTCTTGATGGTCGCCCAATGCGCGGCTTCGGCATCGCCGAGTTTTTCGGCCTTCACGTAGCTCAGGGCGAGCATTTTTCGGGTACCGGGCAACACCAGCGCCAATTGGTACTGGAAGACTTTGTCGTTGCCCTTGTTGAACTGGCTGCGCAACTCGATGCCTTCGACTTCCTGGTTGGCACCCAGGCGCACGGCGACGCCCGGTTGAAAACGCAAGTCTTGCACTTGTTTTTCCAGACGTTTGAGCTGGTCGTCGAAGTTGCTTTGCAGGGTTTCGCCCTCGGCCAGCAAGCTGCGGCTGACGATCAGCGAAGTGCCCAGTTCGGCGAACTTGAGGATGTTGATCGTCGCGTCCAGTAACTCGCTTGCCGGCAACTGGAACTGGAATTCATTGATTCGGTAGGTCATGGAACACAGCTCTCGTGATTAGCTCTTGGACTTGGGAAACGCGGCATTGATGTTGGCGTCGATGCTCGCCTTGACGCCCTGGCCATCAGGCGTGGCGCCAGCGCCGCCGCCGTTGTTCAGGTGCAGCACGCCGCCGGTGTTGAACTCGGCATCACCGCTGGCATAGAAGCTGATTTGCACGCCGGTCAGGTTGATCTGGCCGCTGGCATTAAGCTCCAGGATGCTTTCACCACAGACCAGCCGCAGGTTCTCGCCCACTTCAATGACGTAGCTCTGGCTGATGCTGTCGGTCTTGCGCTGGCCCACCGACAGAATGTCTTCCTGCTTGACGATGCGCAGACGGTTGTTGCCGATGGTCACCGTCTCGTCATGCCCGATGCTCTTGTTGCGGTCGTGGCCCACCGCGTGGCTTTCATCGACCTCGACCACGATGTCCTGATTGCGCTCGGCATGGATGTACAGCTGCTCGGCGCCTTTTTTGTCTTCCATGCGGATTTCGTTGAAATTCGCCGGTGTGCCACCCTTGCTCGAACGGCTTTTCATGCCGCTCTGGGTGGCGTTTTCCGGCAGGTCGTAGGGCACGGTCTGTTCGGCGTTGTAGACGCGGCCGGTGATGATCGGCCGGTCCGGGTCGCCTTCGAGGAAGCTGACGATGACTTCCTGGCCGATCCGCGGGATCTGCATCGAGCCCCAGTTTTTACCGGCCCAGGACTGTGACACGCGAATCCAGCACGAGCTGTTTTCGTTGGACTGATCATGCCGGTCCCAATAGAAATGCACCTTCACCCGGCCAAACTGATCGGTCCAGATTTCCTCGCCTTTGGGGCCCACCACCAACGCGGTCTGCGGGCCTTTGACGATTGGGCGGTGGGTGTTGGGCAGCGGGCGGTAGCTTTGTTGGGCGCCGATGCAGGTCAGGCTGCTTTCGAACTGTGCCGAAGGCGCGCCGCCGCCGGTTTCCCCGCTTTCCTGGGAAATGTAATAGCGGGTGCCGACGATCAGGTATTCACGGTTCTGGTCCTGGCGGCTGAAGCCGGTGAGGCTGAACAAATGACCCGAGCCCAAGCCTCGGGCGTTGCCGGCCAGCTCGACCTGTTCGTGCAGGGTCTGCAAGGCTTCGATGCGGGTGCGGGCGTAATGTTCGCCGTCTTCGCTTTGCACATAAGTGCCGGGGTAGTCGTACAGCGGATAATCGCCGGCGGTGTGCGGACGGGGCATGGCCGAGCGCACGTCGATACGCGCGCTGGGGCGCTGGAAATCATAGTCGTTGAGTTCCAGCGAACCCGGCTGGACTTCCTGGGCCAGGTGCCAATCGTGGAGGTGATCGCGTTCGCGCTGCTGCTCATTTTTGGGGTAGTAGGGCACTGAAGCGTAGCCGGGCGCACTGGTGTGAGCGCCGTAGGCATCGGCCAACACCAACACATGACGACCCTGTTCATGGCGGAAGAAGTAGTAGATTCCTTCCTGCTCCATCAGGCGGCTGACGAAATCGAAACTGGTTTCGCGATACTGCACGCAGTATTCCCACTCGCGATAGGGCCGGCTCAGGGCGTCTTCGAAATCGGAAAAGCCGAGGTCGCGAAACACCTGCTTGATGATCTGCGGGATGCTCAGGTTCTGGAAAATCCGGCAATCGGAGGTGCGGGTCAGCAGCCAAAGCCAAGGCCGGAGCGTGACCTGGTAGCTGGCGAACTGGCCCTGGTCGACGTTCTGGCTGCAGCGGGCAACGATGCCATGGAAATGACGTTCGCCGCCGCCGTCCAGTTGCAGGCTCAGGGACATGGGTTTGCCGAGCAACTGGTTGAGGTCGATGGCATTGTCCAGCGAGTGCAACTGCAACTCATAGTTGAACAGCCGCCCCAGCTCTTCGCCGCCGCCCATGTCTTTGAGCAACAGCACCTCCGGCCCCAGGGGGCTGGTGACTTTTGCCAGGCGTGAGGCTTGGTTGAATAACATGGGCTGTCCTTATTCGCTGTCGCAATCCTTTTGACGCTGCCGAAGATTGCAGCCTTTTGACTTTAAAGATCAAGAGATTGCGGCCTTCGGCAGTTCGTACAGAGACGCGCGACCGCCAAGGGCGGTGGCGCTGAAGTCATAATGTAGTTCGTTACTTGGGGGAGAGGAACCAGGCTCTTGATTGTTGCCAGGCATTACCTGAATATCTGCTCCCCTGCGCGTCACCTCACGTCTATGGAAAGCGATTACTGTGACCTCTTACCGCATGCAAGAAGCCGATCTCGAAATCCCCGATACCTGGCAGGACCAGAGCATCAATATTTTTAAGCTGCCAGCAGTCGGCCCTGCTAAAGAAGCCAGTTTTGTCATCAGTCGCGATGCTACCCAGGGCGACGCGCCATTTGCAGAATA
This sequence comes from Pseudomonas sp. CVAP#3, assembly GCF_018986375.1. Classification (NCBI taxonomy): domain Bacteria; kingdom Pseudomonadati; phylum Pseudomonadota; class Gammaproteobacteria; order Pseudomonadales; family Pseudomonadaceae; genus Pseudomonas; species Pseudomonas sp. CVAP#3. Next base: position 66,566 of record NZ_JAHMSC010000001.1, on the reverse strand, counting down.
CGTGGACCGCCAACTCAAAAGTGCGGAGCAGCAACTGCCGGGTTTCAAGCTGGTTCAGCGCTGGGACACGGTGCTGCAAGGGCATACCGCCACATTGCTGGATTACACCTGGCAACGCGAGGGGCGCGAACTGATGCTGCGCCAGGTGTTCATCGAGCGTAAACCGTCCGTGCTGATCACCACCTTGACCACGACACCGAATGACTTCGCCTATCACGAGCAGGCCTGGAAGCTGGCGATGCATTCGTTCAAGCCACAGCCTCCAATCATCTGAGCATCCATACGTCCCACTGAGCAGTCATACACATCAGCAAGGTAGATGCGCGCAATGGATGCACAGGCTGCAGCACGTCTGGGTGACGAAATAGCCCATGGGTTCGGGATGGCCGCGATGGTCGCCGGTGCCGTGGCGGGCGCCTTGATCGGCGCTGCGGTCATCGCCGCGACCGTCGCCACCGGCGGTGTGGCGGTGGCCATTTTTGCCGGCTCGATTGCGGCCGGCGGCTTGTCGATGTTCCAGGTCGTCAAGGGACTTTCTACCATCTTCAATTTGCCCGAGCCCACAACGGGCAAGTTGCAGATGGGCAGTTTCAATGTCTATATCAACAGCTTCAATGCCATGAGAGCGGGAGAGGACGTCGCTTCCAGCTGCTCCGGGCTGCCGATGAATCATCCTATATGGCCCTTTCCGGTATTGATCGCTGAAGGCAGTGCCACGGTGTTCATCAACGGCAAACCGGCCGCACGCTTGCACAGCAAAATGGTTTGCGGTGCTCATATCAAGAGCGGCAGCCCCAATACGTTTATCGGCGGGCCAACGGTGTCGGTGGCGTTTGTCCTGGATATCGAGGGGTGGATGCATACCGGGTTGGAAGCACTGGGATTGCTGGCTGTGGCGGGGGCTGCAGTACTCGCGGCCATGGCGGGCCTTGCCGCGTTAGCCGGTTTCGTGGTGATTGGCGGCACGATGATGGCTGGCATGGCGTTGCTAGGGGATTTGGGTGATCGCTTGGGGCCCGGTTATCGGGATCTGCTGCAGGGTGTCGCTGGGTTGGCGCTTTTGGGCCTGGGACCGAAAATGGCAAAAATCGGTGCTGCGCCCAAGCCACGCTCGGTGAGCTTCAAACCGGGTTACACGGCAGACGATATCGTTGCGATTCCCAAGTCCAGCCGGCCGGATCCCTCTGAGTACCTTGAGGCTTCCTATATCGACAAGCATCTTAAGGTCTTCCAGGATGAAGGCGGTGCGTTTCTATTTACCCCGGATGATATTGCCAACCCCATGTACGCGACCTTTAGCGACACCAAGTACGTCATGGCCAAATCAGACCTGCACGGTGTGGTCGGCGAATTTAAAAAGACCGGCGATCTTTCACTTTTGGAGTCTGCCCTAGGCTATGACCCGGGCTCTTTTACCGGCAAGGAAATTTACATGATGGACCTGAACAATCCCAAGGTGGTCATGCCAAGCGGTAACGAGCGGGGAGCGAACCCGCTATGGCGTCCTGGCGGCCTGACCCATCCGGGTGGTATGCGCGAGGCGGTATTGGATAAGGTGGGCATTCCACACCAGAACGACATCAATTTTCTGCTCGCGAACCCTGATGTAGTGAGAATTCAATGAGTACCCATCCAGACAATGTATTGCTGCTTGCCCTGGCCAATGACGAATTGGATAAATTCCTTGTAGGCGAGCCGTTCTACTTTCAAGAAGCCAAAAACGACTACGATGAACCGCAAAATATCGTCGTGGCTTTCGATTTACTGGTGTTGCGTTACTGGCAGCAGACCCGCGACGCCAACTTCCCCGCACGCTTCGTGGCGGCTTTGCTCAAGATTCTCGCGACCTACCCCGATCGTAATCGGGCGATTTATGTCGCAGCGGTCTGGGTTTGGTATTACCGATTTTGCCTGAGCAAAAAGCGCGCACAGCCCGAGGGGCTCTATGCCGAGCTGTTCGAAATCGACATGGGGGCCGTGGCCTTAGCCCTTCGAAGGCAGCTTGAGATCAATAAGGCAGCGCTGATCCTGGATACACGTTGGGCTGGTGGCACTTGGAACAGCGAGAACGGTTTATGGGAGCCGTTGATGCGTACCGCCCTGAACGTCAGGGACAAGCTTGGAGGACCGGACTACGTGCCTGCCAATCTCTGAGGAGCGCTTAAAGATGGATTCAAAATCAGGCAGGTCGATGATGTCGTAGGGCGCGTGCCCAGAAATCCGATGGAGGGGAACCAGTATTTCCTGGGGCCAGGCAAGCACTTGCCGGATGGAGCTCCAGAAATGGTTGTCGAGTCGATTCCTGCCAAGGATGCGGACGGTATTACCACGTCAACCGAGGTATTTGTCAGTGATTAATGATCTGCTGAAGGCATTCGTGGAAAAAGCGGACGGTGACTTGATCCGTGTTCGAATCATTGATAACGCGCTGGACTCGCCCCTGCGTGCTATCGGGTTTTTGCATGCGACAGAGAAAGATATCTATGTTTTGAACGTCGCGGACGACAAGCAGAAGGCTAAGGTATTCGATGAACTACGTTCATTAGGGGTGGCCTTTTCGGCGGGTAAGGAATGGTGTCCCTCCGAAGTTTTCGAATATCTTCGTGACGAGCAACTGCTGAGCGGTCAATTTTTGCGAGTCGCGTGGACGCAGCCGGGTCAATACCTGCTGACGAACGCGTGAAATTTCAAGATGCTCTGGTCCACCGCGAACATATGTTCTCCGTGGGCATCGAACAAGACGCCGGTCGATTCTACGTCTCCATACCGGTCAGCAATGGCATGGCCGACTACGAGGAATACTATGAAATCGACCGTGCAACCTTTGAACTGTTCAGGCGTGATCCGGATGCCGCACTGCTGTTTGTGGCGCGTTGCAGAAAGCGCGAGCTGGACGAGCTATTGATTGTCCAGCCGGGAACGAACCGCGGCACGGCCATCTGAGCGTCGAAAGGCAAGGGCGGTGAGGTCGGCGTTGTTCCTTGCGTGAACTCAGTGTTTGGCTTTTGTCGGGAATAATGCTTTTACCGCCGCATCAATCACACCCTTGAGGCCTTTACCTTTGGGGTCCACTTCGCTTGCGCCTCCGGAGTTGAGGTCCAAACGGCCGCCGGTGTCGATGTTGCCATTGCCGCTGGCGTAGATATTGAACGCTGTACCCGAGATGTTGATCTCGCCACTGGCATTGAATTCCAGCACGCTTTTGCCACAGACCAGTCGAATTTGCGATCCCGCCTCCATGAGGTATTGGGTGCTGACGCTGTCGCTCTTGGTTCCTCCGACATGCAAGGCATCGTTGCGCTGTACCGCCCGGAGGCGGTCTTCACCGATACGCACCGTCTCGTTATGCCCGATGCTCTTGTTGCGGTCGTGGCCCACCGCGTGGCTTTCATCGACCTCGACCACGATGTCCTGATTGCGCTCGGCATGGATGTACAGCTGCTCGGCGCCTTTTTTGTCTTCCATGCGGATTTCGTTGAAATTCGCCGGTGTGCCGCCCTTGCTCGAACGGCTTTTCATGCCGCTCTGGGTGGCGTTTTCCGGCAAGTCGTAGGGCACGGTCTGTTCGGCGTTGTAGACGCGGCCGGTGATGATCGGCCGGTCCGGGTCGCCTTCGAGGAAACTGACGATGACTTCCTGGCCGATTCGTGGGATCTGCATCGAGCCCCAGTTTTTACCGGCCCAGGACTGCGACACGCGAATCCAGCACGAGCTGTTTTCGTTGGACTGATCATGCCGGTCCCAATAGAAATGCACCTTCACCCGGCCAAACTGATCGGTCCAGATTTCCTCGCCTTTGGGGCCCACCACCAACGCGGTCTGCGGGCCCTTGACGATTGGGCGGTGGGTGTTGGGCAGCGGGCGGTAGCTTTGTTGGGCGTCGATGCAGGTCAGGCTGCTTTCGAACTGTGCCGAAGGCGCACCGCCGCCGGTTTCCCCGCTTTCCTGGGAAATGTAATAGCGGGTGCCGACGATCAGGTATTCACGGTTCTGGTCCTGGCGGCTGAAGCCGGTGAGGCTGAACAAATGACCCGAGCCCAGGCCTCGGGCGTTGCCGGCCAGCTCGACCTGTTCGTGCAGGGTCTGCAAGGCTTCGATGCGGGTGCGGGCGTAATGTTCGCCGTCTTCGCTTTGCACATAAGTGCCGGGGTAGTCGTACAGCGGATAATCGCCGGCAGTGTGCGGACGGGGCATGGCCGAGCGCACGTCGATACGCGCGCTGGGGCGCTGGAAATCATAGTCGTTGAGTTCCAGCGAACCCGGCTGGACTTCCTGGGCCAGGTGCCAATCGTGGATGTGATCGCGTTCGCGCTGCTGCTCATTCCTGGGGTAGTAGGGCACCGAAGCGTAGCCGGGCGCACTGGTGTGAGCGCCGTAGGCATCGGCCAACACCAACACATGACGACCCTGTTCATGGCGGAAGAAGTAGTAGATCCCTTCCTGCTCCATCAGGCGGCTGACAAAGTCGAAACTGGTTTCGCGATACTGCACGCAGTATTCCCACTCGCGATAGGGCCGGCTCAGGGCGTCTTCGAAATCGGAAAAGCCCAGGTCGCGAAACACCTGCTTGATGATCTGCGGGATGCTCAGGTTCTGGAAAATCCGGCAATCGGAGGTGCGGGTCAGCAGCCAAAGCCAAGGCCGGAGCGTGACCTGGTAGCTGGCGAACTGGCCCTGGTCGACGTTCTGGCTGCAGCGGGCAACGATGCCATGGAAATGACGTTCGCCACCGCCGTCCAGTTGCAGGCTCAGGGACATGGGTTTGCCGAGCAACTGGTTGAGGTCGATGGCATTGTCCAGCGAGTGCAGCTGCAACTCATAGTTGAACAGCCGCCCCAGCTCTTCGCCGCCGCCCATGTCTTTGAGCAACAGCACCTCTGGCCCCAGGGGGCTGGTGATTTTTGCCAGGCGTGAGAGTTGCTCGAATAGCATCAGTAATCCCGTAAACGTTATAGAGCCGAGCTGCATATCCCTGTCGGAACCGGGTCCAGTGTGGGAGCGGGCTTGCTCGCGAAGGCGGTGTGTCAGCCAATATCAATGTCGCTGACAGATTGCATTCGCGAGCAAGCCCGCTCCCACATTGACCGTGTTTCGGTCAGGTCAGGCGGCGTCGCTGAAGTCGTAGTGCAATTCGTTGTCCCGGGCGCTGATCCGCACCCCTGCCAGCGCCTTGCCTTCGAGCATGCGGGTGAGGAACTCGCGGCTCATGTCCGGTAGCAGGCTGTTGGTCAGGATGGTGTCGATCATCCGCCCACCACTTTCGGTTTCGGTGCAACGGGAGACGATCAGGTTGATCACCTCATCGTCGTAATCGAACGCCACTTTGTGGGTGTTCTCCACGCGCTTCTTGATGCGGTTGAGTTGCAGGCGGGTAATGGCCTTGAGCATCTCGTCGCTGAGCGGGTAGTACGGAATGGTCACCAGGCGGCCCAGCAAGGCCGGCGGGAAAATCTCCAGCAGCGGCTGGCGCAGGGCCTTGGCGATTTCTTCGGGCTCGGGCACGTTTTGCGGGTCTTTGCAGACCCGGGCAATCAGCTCGGTGCCAGCGTTGGTGGTCAGCAGAATCAAGGTGTTCTTGAAGTCGATCACGCGGCCTTCGCCGTCCTCCATCACGCCTTTGTCGAAGACCTGGAAGAAGATCTCATGCACGTCCGGGTGGGCTTTTTCCACCTCGTCCAGCAGCACCACGCTGTAGGGTTTGCGCCGCACGGCTTCGGTCAGCACGCCGCCTTCGCCATAGCCGATGTAGCCCGGTGGCGCGCCCTTGAGCGTGGACACCGTGTGGGCTTCCTGGAATTCGCTCATGTTGATGGTGATGACGTTCTGCTCGCCGCCGTACATGGCTTCGGCCAGGGCCAGGGCGGTTTCGGTCTTGCCCACGCCGGAGGTGCCGGCGAGCATGAACACGCCAATCGGTTTGCTCGGGTTGTCGAGGCCGGCGCGGGAGGTCTGGATGCGCTTGGCGATCATCTGCAAGGCGTGGTCCTGGCCGATGATGCGTTTCTTCAAGTGCTGGTCGAGGTTGAGCACTGTTTCCAGTTCGTTACGGGCCATGCGGCCCACCGGAATGCCGGTCCAGTCGGCGACCACCGAGGCCACGGCCTGGTAATCCACAGTCGGCAGGATCAACGGGGTTTCGCCTTGCAGGGCGCTGAGACGCTGTTGCAGGTCCACCAGTTTCTCGCGCAGGGCGTGGCTGTCTTCGGTCCCGACATCGTTGTCCACGATACCGACGCTTTCACGCAGGATGGCGCGGGTGGAGAGCAGTTCGTCCACCAGGGTCTTCTCTTCGGCCCAGCGGCTTTCGAGTTCGACCAGGCGTTCGCGCTCGGCGGCCAGCAGGTTTTCGCTGTTGCTCTGGCGGGCGCCGATGACGATGCCGATGGCGTGCTCGCGGGCGATGATCTGCAGCTCGGTTTCCAACGCCTCGATGCGGCGACGGCTGTCGTCCACTTCGGCCGGCACGGCATGCAGGCTGATGGCGACCCGGGCGCAGGCGGTGTCCAGCAGGCTCACGGATTTGTCCGGCAACTGGCGCGCCGGGATGTAGCGGTGAGACAGCTTGACCGACGCTTCCAGGGCTTCGTCGAGGATCTGCACCTGATGGTGTTTTTCCATCGTCGAGGCCACGCCGCGCATCATCAGCAACGCCTTGTCTTCCGACGGCTCGGCCACTTGCACCACCTGGAAGCGACGGGTCAGAGCCGGGTCTTTTTCAATGTGCTTCTTGTACTCGGCCCACGTCGTGGCGGCCACGGTGCGCAACGTGCCCCGGGCCAGCGCCGGTTTCAGCAGGTTGGCCGCATCCCCGGTGCCGGCGGCGCCACCGGCACCCACCAGCGTGTGGGCTTCGTCGATAAACAGGATGATCGGTTTCGGCGACGCCTGGACGTCTTCGATGACCTGGCGCAGGCGCTGTTCGAATTCACCTTTCATGCTCGCGCCGGCCTGCAACAGGCCGACATCGAGGCTGCGCAATTCCACGTCTTTGAGCGCCGGCGGCACGTCACCGGCGACGATGCGCAGGGCAAAGCCTTCGACCACCGCGGTTTTACCGACACCGGCTTCACCGGTCAGAATCGGGTTGTTCTGCCGACGACGCATAAGGATGTCCACCAGCTGGCGGATCTCTTCGTCACGGCCGACAATCGGGTCAAGCTTGCCGCTGCGGGCCTGCTCGGTGAGGTCGACGGTAAAACGCTTGAGCGCTTCCTGCTTGCCCATGGCGCTGGGGGCCATGGCGCCGCTGGCTTCACCGGGCACGCTGCCTGCGTTGAAACCATCGCTGGCGCTGAGCGCATTTTCCGGCGAGTCGCCGACGTATTCGTCGAACCGCTCGCTCAGGGCCTCGACCTTGATCTTGTCAAACTCTGCCGACAGCCCGAGCAGCCCGTGGCGCAGGCTCGGCGTCTTGAGGATGCCCAGCACCAGGTAACCGGTACGCACCTGGCTTTCGCCGAACATCAGGCTGCCATAGACCCAGCCACGTTCCACGGCTTCTTCCACATGGGAGGACAAGTCAGTGATTGACGTCGAGCCCCGTGGCAAACGATCCAGGGCTTCGGTCAGATCTCGGGCCAGGCGCGCCGGTTCGATATTGAACTGGCGGATAATGCGGTGCAGGTCCGAGTCCTGCAATTGCAGCAACTGATGAAACCAGTGGGCCAGCTCCACATAAGGGTTGCCACGCAACTTGCAAAACACGGTGGCGGCTTCGATGGCTTTGTAGGCCACGCTGTTGAGTTTGCCGAACAACGCGGCGCGACTGATTTCACCCATGCTCATGGCTCCTTGAGGTCTGTGAGGTGTTGGCCTGCTCGGCGTAATGCCGGGCCAGTATTAAATCCTTGGCATCTGTTTCGGGCCGGCCCAGCCAGGTATTGAACCCCAGACGGAAGCGGCCATTGAGTTGCAGCGCCGGTACTTCGGGCTGTTCCAGGATCAGGTTCAAGTCCCAGTCCAGTTCATGGCCCAGGTATTCGGCCACCCAGGCCACCAGCTCATTGAAGGGTTGGCTGCCGGGCAGCATGCCCATGTAGTCATCGAGCTTGAGCGGCCCCAGGCGAATGCGGAATTTGTGCTGGCGATCCCAGACGTAACGACCCAGGCAAAAATCCATGCCCAATTGATGGGCGCTGACGCCCACGCGGCTGCGTTCCGGCAGCTCCAGCCATTGGCCGACGTACTCCTCGATCTCTACCGGCAGGCCGAAGTATTCGCTGATAATGGCCTTCAAGCCGTCCGGGTAGCGGGTTTGTGCCGACAGATGACCGCTGTAATGCAGCTTCGCCGTGTCGGGGATCAGCCCTTGTTTGAGCAGGCTCGGCATACCCCGGCCGCTCAGTGCCGCCAGGCGTGCCGACCAGTAGTCATCGTCCGGGCGATCATGGCTGACCGTCGGTCGCGCTTCGGCCCAGGCCCGGTAAAACAGGCTCAGCAGGCGATGGTGGAACACATCCAGGAAGCGTTTGCTGGTGCTGTCGGCGTTGTTGCGCTGGCGTTCGCGCACATACTCAGTGATGTGCAGCGGCAACGGGCCGTTGGGGCCGCCGAGGCCGAAAAAGAACTGTTCCAGTCGCGCCGGCGCACCGTCGATACCCGGCTGTACCGAGGCCAGGGTCGCCGGGGCGAAGGTGCAATCGGCCTGTTGCCCAAGGCGCAGCGGATCATCGGCCAGGCGCAACGAATGGCCCAGGCGCGGCAGCTCAGGCGATTCGCACTCGATGCGCCGCAACGCCTGGAAGAAGTCATATTCCCAGGGCTCCTGGTGCATCGCCTCCAGGGTACTCACAGGGTCGGACGGCGTCCGGGCTTGGCTTTCCATCGCATGATCTCGCCGCGTTCGGTGGTACGGATCACCGTCTCGGTAAAACTGTTGATCGACACGTAGCGTGCCAGGAAGCGCTCGAACACTGCGCCGAGCAAGAAAACCCCGGTGCCGCGAAACGCGTTTTCATCGAATTCCAGGGTGATCTCCAGGCCACGACCAAACACGATCGGGCCCGGCATTGGCAAGCGTCGGGTGCAGGCCTTGCTGCTGACTTCGCGCAGGCCTTCGATCTGCAATTGCAGCGCCGTATCGTTGCTGTCGCCGTACAGGCGCAGCAGTTCGCGCAGGGCGGCGGCGCCCTGGCCTTGCTCGCTGAGGGACAGGTAGTTCAGCGAAAGCTGGCTGATCAACCGCCAGGCCTTGGCGTCATGGGCATGGCTGGGGCGTGGGCGGCTCGGGCCTGCCACGCAACGCACCGCCGCTACAGGTGCGCTGTCTGCCAGGGTGAAGTCGGTCTTGCCATTGCCCACGCTCATGAACAGCGGCAGGTCGCGGTTGGTGCATAACGCCGTTACGCCCAGTTGGCGCAGGTCGTGGCGATAGGGTGCCTGTTGGCTGTCCACCAGGCTGACGAAGGTTTCGCTGCCGATGTAAGTCGAGCGCGGGCCGTTGCGCCGCTGGCCGCTGGACAGCACACGTGGTTCGCGCCGCACCGTGTACCAGGCCTGATCGCGGCCGTAACGAGACGGATCACGTACCGTATAGAACGGCAAAAAAGGCTGCTCTGACCCGGTCCCATGGCCGGTGAGGGTGGTCAGGGAATGAATCTCGAAATCCATCGGCCGGGTGCGGTCGGCGATCACATGGTGTTCATGGACCCGTTCCGACAAGTGGATGCGATCCAGGCGCTTGGGAAACAAGTTGATTGCCGGGGTGCAGAACGGCAGGAACTGCGCGGCACCGACACTGCCTTCCAGGCTCGGATCGTGACGGTCGAATAGCACGATCAACTCCAGTTCCTGGCCGTCGCAGCGTTTGACCGCACGGTTCAACTGGGTGAAGTCGACAAACAGAAAGCGGTGGGGCAGGGCGAAGTATTCCTGCAACAGGCGATAGCCCTGGAAGGCTCGCGAGACCACTGGCAGCGCGGCGTCGGTATCGTCGAATCCCACGGAACGCAGTGCATCCTGCGGCAGGCGTTCTACCCAATCGCCGCCGGGCTGACGTGCGAAGACGGCGCAGGTGTTGCCCAGTAGTTGTTCGTAGAGGCGGAAGGGCTGCTCGTCGGCGCCGCTGAGGTACAGCGGCAGGTTGTCCAGGGTCAGGCTGTTGAATGGCAGTTCGGCCCCGGTACGCAGGGTCAGGCGCAGGCCGGCCTTGGCCTTGGGTTCACTGGCGGCCAGGCGTCCGAGCACGGCGGACGGGTTGCCGAAGTACTCGGCCCGGCTGACCTGCAGCGGCCACAACGTCACCGCGTGGGCGGTGCGGTACTCGCAACAGGTTTGGGTTTCGCGACCCAGGGCGGCACGCAGGACCGTGTCGCGGGGCAGCGGGAAGCCGCTGCTCAGCGAGCCTTCATCGGGGTCGGCCTGCAGTTGCACCACGGTCATCGACGGTGTCGGCGCCAGGTAATGGGGGTAAGCGATTTCCAGCAAATTGTGGGTGAAGGTCGGGTATTCGGCGTCGAGCTTGAGCTGTACTCGCGCCGTCAGGTAGGCGAACCCTTCCAGCAAGCGCTCGACGTACGGGTCGGCGCAGTCCATACCGGACAACGTCAGCCGACTGGCGATTTTCGGGTATTGCTGGGCGAACTCCGCCGCGCTTTCGCGCACGTGGAGCAACTCCTGGTTGTATAGTTCCAGCAGGCGCGGGTTCATGAGCGTCTCCGCTGTTCGGCGTTGACCACCCGCACATGGCCGGATTCCAGGTCCAGGTCGGTTTGTAGCATCAGCCGCAGCGGCACCGGCTGGGCCCAGAGATCGCCTTCAATCTCGAAACTCAGGGCGTTGTGGTTCATTTCGGCGGATGCCCGAGCCCGCACGCGCAGGGTATGGCGCAGAATCCGCGGCTCGAACGTGGCGATGGCCTGGTGGATCAGCGCTTCAAGCGCCGCGATATCGACGTTCGACGCACTGTTGCCGGCCAGGGCTGGCAACCCGAAGTTGACCACCGAAGTACCGGCCGGGGTGTGCAACGTCGCATCGGCGCTGAGCAATGAAGTGGTGTTGAGTAGCCACGCCAGATCACGCAGCACCGAGGCTTTCAATTGGGTCAGGGACAGCACGCGCTTGTCGGCGCTTTCCTTGAGATTGCTCGGATCGTCGTCGGTCAACCGATCCAGTAGGGACGGTTGCAGACGATCGCGGGTGGCGATTTCGGTTACCACGAAAAAAGGCCCACGAAATTTTTCTGGTCAACGGCGCCTAGCATGCAACGACCGCCGTTTGTTTGGTACAGGCATAAAGGCTCAATAGCAGACAGCTCGACAAGAGGGATAGCAGCGTTCGTTTGATCATTTCAGTTCCCAGAACCAGACCTGCTTTGAGCGATGCGCTTGATCAGCGAAGTTGTGACCCTGCCGCGATTCCATAGATCGATAGGGTCGCCGCTACGCGCCTTCAAGCACCCCCGACGCATAACGTCGGGGGCACCTTCGATCACGCCTTGACGTTCTGACGGATGTTCCAGCCAAACTTGACCGGGCCGCCGTCTTTGGTGCCGTCGGCTTTCTGCGGCTGGTAGTCCACCAGCACCTTGGCGAAGTTCAGGGTGACGTTTTCGGTCAGGCGATCATCGCTACCCGAGCCGCCGGTGCTCAGGGAGGTGATCAGTACTTCTTCCAGGTTGATGATCATGTACTCGACCTGGCTTTCGCCGCCGGCCTTGCGCACGGTCAGTTTGACCTTGTCGATGTGCTTGCCGGCGGCGCAGTGCATCATCAGGTTCGGCGAGGCCTTGTCGACATACTTGGTCAGCGACAGGTCCTGGACATTCACCTTGCCCGCACCACCGCCACCACCAGTGTGCATATTGCCGGACTGGGACATGCCCCAGCTCCAGTTCAAGACGTCGATTTCATCCTTGTGGGCCTTGTCCATGGACTCGCCCTTGATGTCGCCGATCTTGATGAAAATATCAACAGCCATGTTTTCTCCCTGTGTGGTCTCTACCACATTGTGTTTTTGCTGATCGTTCCCACGCTCTGCGTGGTAACGCATCGGGTGACGCTCTGCGTCACTGGGACGCGGAGCGTCCTGGGCGGCATTCCCACGCTCTGCGTGGGAACGATCACATCAAGGGCGGTGTTACGCGCCCTTGGCCGAAGGCAGTTTGGATACCAGGCGCAGCGACACGGTCAGACCTTCGAGCTGATAGTGCGGACGCAGGAAGAACTTGGAGGTGTAGTACCCCGGGTTGCCTTCCACGTCCTCGACGATCACTTCGGCCGCAGCCAATGGGTGCTGGGCCTTGGTGGTTTCGGTGGAGTGCGCTGGGTCACCGTCGACGTAGTTGAGGATCCAGTCCTGCAACCAACGCTGCATCTCGTCCTTCTCTTTGAAGGAGCCAATCTTGTCGCGCACGATGCACTTCAAGTAATGGGCGAAACGGCAGGTAGCAAACAGGTAGGGCAGGCGCGCGGCCAGGTTGGCGTTGGCGGTGGCGTCCGGGTCGTCGTATTCAGCCGGTTTCTGCAACGACTGGGCGCCGATGAACGCGGCGAAGTCGGTGTTTTTCTTGTGCAGCAGCGGCATGAAACCGTTCTTCGCCAGCTCCGCTTCACGGCGGTCCGAAATGGCGATTTCGGTCGGGCACTTCATGTCTACGCCGCCGTCATCGGTCGGGAAGGTATGAGCCGGCAGGTTTTCCACTTCGCCGCCAGATTCCACACCACGAATGCGCGAGCACCAGCCGAAGTGTTTGAACGAGCGGTTGATGTTCACCGCCATCGCGTAAGCGGCGTTGGCCCAGGTGTACTTGGAGCTGTCGGCGCCGTCGGTGTTTTCTTCGAAGGCGAAGGCTTCCACTGGGTCGGTCTTGGCGCCGTAGGGCAGGCGCGCCAGGAAGCGCGGCATGGTCAGGCCGATATAGCGCGAGTCTTCCGATTCACGCAGCGAGCGCCAGCCGGCGTATTCCGGGGTGGTGAAGATCTTGGTCAGGTCGCGCGGGTTCGACAGTTCTTGCCACGAGCCCATGCCCATCACGGTCGGCGAGGCGGCTGCGATGAACGGCGAGTGCATGGCGGCGCAGACTTTCGACAGCTCGCCCAACAGCTCTACGTCGGGAGGCGACTGGTCGAAGTAGTAATCGCCCACCAGGCAACCGTAAGGTTCGCCGCCGAACTGGCCGTATTCTTCTTCGTACATCTTCTTGAAGATCGGGCTCTGGTCCCACGCAGTGCCCTTGAATTTCTTCAGGGTCTTGTGCAGTTCAGGCTTGGAGATGTTGAGCACGCGAATCTTCAACTGCTCATCGCTCTCGGTGTTGTTGACCAGGTAGTGCAGGCCACGCCAGGCGCTTTCCAGTTGCTGGAAGTCCGGGTGATGGATGACCTGATTCACCTGAGCGGTGAGCTTGGCGTCGATGGCGGCAATGATCGACTCGATCGACTTGATCGCGTCGTTGGACACCAGGTCGGTCTGCGCCAGGGCCTGTTCGGCCAGGGTGCGCACGGCGGTCTCGACGGCTTCGCGAGCGCGGTCGGTCTTGGGTTTGAATTCTTGCAGCAGCAGGGAGGCGAACTCGCTGGCTTCTTCGGTGGCGCCCAGGTTTTGAGCGCCTTCGCGTGCGGTATTCTCGGTCATGATTACTGGTCCCCTGCCGGCTTCGGCGCGCTCGCAAGGGCCTGCAGCAATGCCGGGTCCTTGATCGCTTTCATGATGATTTCTTCAGCGCCAGTCTTGCCGTCCATGTAGGTCAGCAGGTTGGCCAGTTGGGTGCGCGCTTCGAGCAGCTTGTTCAGCGAGTCGACCTTGCGCGCCACGGCGGCGGGGCTGAAGTCGTCCATGCTTTCAAAGGTGATGTCCAGGCTCAGGTTGCCTTCGCCGGTCAGCTCGTTGGGCACGTGGAACGCGACGCGTGGCTGCATGGCCTTGAGGCGCGAGTCGAAGTTGTCGACGTCCACTTCAAGGAACTTGCGATCGGCAACAGGGGCCAGGGGCTCGGCCGGCTTGCCGGCGAGGTCAGCCATAACGCCCATCACGAAGGGCAACTGGACCTTTTTTTCGGCGCCGTAGAGCTCGACGTCGTACTCGATCTGCACTCGAGGCGCACGGTTGCGCGCGATGAATTTCTGAGAACTTTGCTTCGCCACGTTGCTGCTCCTGGTCGCTCAAGCGACGGTGTTGGCGTCATCGGTGGTACCGGTGACGTGACTGCGTGATCCTTTCGCTTTTATTCGCTGTCTGGTCCGCGCAGGTTTTCAAATTGGCTCATGCCGTCGGGAATCAAGTTGCGCACGATGGCCGCAAAGTCGGCGTGCACCAGATTCTTTGCCCGGTTCAACAGTACCGGCAGCGGGCTGGAAGGCTCTTGACGCGTGTAGTACGCAAGAATCCGGTCCAGGCTGCGCAGCACGTCGTCGCGGTTGTTGATTTCGCCAGTGCCGGTACTGCGCGGTGCGCTCGGTGCGGTGGCGTATTCAACTGGCGCGGCGCTGTCGTCGCTGATGGCATCGGGCAGGGGGCCGTCGCCGCTCTGGGGGGCGAACTGACCGAGGATCTGCAGGGCCATTTTGATCGGCTGCTTCAACGGGCCAAGGTCAACGCCCTGGGCGGAACCGACGTATTCGCTAACCTGTTGCTCAATGGTCTCGGCGGCATTGCGGGCCTCGTGCAAGGCAGCGCGGGTGATTTCCAGTTGCTCGGGATCGCTGCCGAGGAACGCCCCGGCGAGCTGCTCGGAGCCGAGGTTTTCGTCAGGGAAGCTTTGCAGGCCGCTGGCGTTGGCGGCGGCGCGCAGGCTGACAGGGCCAAAGGTACGCGAGCGGGCCAGGATGCTTTCGCGCAGCAGGCGGATGGTGGTGTCCGACGTCAGGCCGGCAAGGGCATTGATGCGCACGGTAGGATCGTTGTCGTCATCGGCATCCAGTCGCGGATGCAGGTCAGCCCAGTATTGCTTGAGTAATTCGCCGATCAGCGTCAGGACGCGGGCCAGGCCCGTGACGCCTTCGAGGGCAAGGGAACTTTGCAAAAGGAAATGGGTGATACGCAGGTCTTTACTGCGTTGCAACAAATCCACGCTTTGCTGCTGGATGCTGCGCCATTCAGGGGGTTCGGCAGGCAATATCGAATCGCCCATGCTGCGCTCGGGCTGGCCGCGGGAGTCGCGTTCCAGGCGCAAAAATGCCTGGTCATATTCCAGATCTTCACCGCAAGGCGAAGTCTCGGAAACGGCGGCGAGCAGCGAAGGTACTTCCACTGAATTTGATCTCCCTATCGCCCGCTGACAGAGTCGGGCATTTCACACGTGAGTTCGCGATGGAACTTCACATGTTTCCTTGACGGTAATTGCTCTTTTGAGGGGCAGTGATCTTGAAGTGCCGTCGCACGTATTCAAGAACTTGCGCATTTTTGGTGTAGTACTTATGCCTTGTCAAGGTAAGCTATTATCCTGTGCGACAGATGTGAGGTGCTTAACAACCCGCGCGACCGGTGGGTCGAGGCGGGCACTCATGCAGGTTTTTTGTCATGCAAGCCGGTTAAAATCAGCAATCATGCTGGTAGAAAGGCGTTTTCGACGTTGTTTGCAAGGTATGTCGGCGAGTCACTCGGGCGTAGGCCCTCACTCGCCTGCGCGCAAAGTGTTCAGCAAGGAGGCAAGATGTCGCTGTGTTTGACTATCACTAGTTATCACAAAATTACCCCAGGTCAGTGCTCTGAAAAATCCATGGATCAGGGCGTGATGGCAATTGGCCGTAATTCTGACAATGACTGGGTATTGCCTGACCCTCAGCGCCTTATTTCCGGCAAACATTGCGTTATTCAATACAAAGATGGCCGCTACTATTTAACCGATAACAGCACTAATGGTGTGGAATTGGTCAAGGCCGGCATCCGTCTGCGCAAGGGAAGCAGCGAGCCGTTGCAGGATGGCGAAGTTATCCGTATCGGCGATTATGACATCCAGGCGCGCATCGATTTCAGTCTGCCGGTGACTGACAGCAACCCTTTCGCCGATTCGTCCAACAGCTTTGAGGCCCTGATGGGGCGCCAGGGCGCTGTTGCGAATACGCCGACGTCGTTGCCCATAACACCGCCTGCACATTTCCAGGGCGGGTCGGCCATGGACACAGTATCGGACCTTTTCGACTTTCTTTCACCGACCAGCGTCCCGCCTGCCACCCAGCCCGACCATGTCCCGGCCGAGCAGCATGACTTCCGCCCACCGACCCCGATTCCCAACCCAGCGCCCGTGGCGGTGCCTGTACCGTTGGCATCGGCCTCGGTGATTCCGGAAGATTGGGACCTGTTCAGCGATAAGTCTGCGCCGGTTGCGGTTGCCCCGCTGCCTGTCGCCCCCTTGCCTGTTGCAGAGGTTACGCCGTCACCCGCGCCTCAAATCAGCACACCGATCGCGCCGGCCCCCCTGCGTGAACCGCCCGTGGCCATCGTCGAACGCGAGGTCAATCCGGTCAGCCCGGACGACAATGCTCAACCCGACCTGTTGCAAGCCTTCCTGCGCGGCGCAGGGCTGGATCAGTTGCGCCTGGACAAGGCCCAGGCGCAAGCGCAGATGGAAAGCATTGGCCGCAGTTATCGGCTGATGGTCGAAGGCCTGATCGATGTCTTGCGCGCCCGCAGTAGCCTCAAGGGCGAGTTCCGCATTCAGCAGACGATGATTCAACCCGTGGAAAACAACCCGCTGAAATTCGCTCCCAACGTCGATGAAGCCTTGCTGTTGCTGCTGCGCCACAGCAATCAGGCGTTCATGGCGCCGGACCTGGCGGTGCGCGATAGCTTCGATGACTTGCGTGCCCACCAATTGGCGGTGATGGCCGGTGTGGAAGCAGCGATCAAGCACCTGCTGGCGCGCTTCGAGCCGGCGCAACTGGAAGAGCGCATGGGCAAGCCCGGTGGCCTGTCGAGCATTTTCAATGGCTCGCGACAGGCCCAGTACTGGCAGCAGTTCACCGAGCTCTACAGCAAGATTTCCCGCGAGGCCCAAGAGGATTTCCAGGACCTGTTCGGTCGGGAATTCAGCCGCGCCTACGAAGAGCACAGTACAAGGCCGCGCCGCGGCTGAGCACCGACTCATAACGCCATACACAGCAACGAACGGAACAATGGATAGCTGAAACGTCATTGAGGACGCAGGATGATTCCCAGGTTTTTACTCGCAGTTGCCACCGCGCTTCTGCTGACCGCGTGTGCGAAGGATACGGCCAAACCCCAGCCCGAAGTGGCTGAGGCCGAGGCCGACACCGCCGCCGTCGAGTTGCACTTCCACGCCATCGCCGGGCTCAACCCCGGTAGCACCGGCCAGCCGGCCCCGGTCCGGGTGCGCATTTTCGAATTGAAAAATGCCGCCACCTTCGGCCGTTCCGATTATTTCGCCCTGGCCGAACGGGCCCAGGCGACGCTCGGCGCGGATCTGCTCGACCAGGACGAAGTGCTGGTCGAGCCCGGCCAGCAATTGAGCTTGCAACGCGACCTCGACCCAGCCACCCGCCACATCGGCGTGCTGGTGGGGTATCGCGAACTGGATCAGGCGCAGTGGCGCACGGTGATGAATGTTCCGCCACGCCAATACACCGAATACCAGATCAGCCTCGATGTGCGCGCCGTGCGCAGCGCCGTCGTTGTTCCCCCATCCAGCCCTGCCCAATAAGCAATCGGAGCCCCCATGTCCTGGAACAATCGCGTGGTCTGGTCGGAAGGCATGTTCATTGGAACGCAGCACTTCCAGCAGCATGACCGTTATCTGGAAAACCTCATCGACGCCCGAAGCCGCCCGTTGTCGGCCGGCGCCTGGGGTTTTTCCGAATTGCTGATTGATCAGGGGCTGTTGGCCCAGGGCAAATTGGCAATCATCTCGGCGCGGGGCCTGTTACCGGACGGCACGCCATTCAACATTCCCCAGGATGACCTGGCGCCGAGCCCGCTGAATATCGATGCCGACCTGCGCGATGGCCTGGTGTACCTGGCCTTGCCGCTCAAGCGTGCCGGAGCGCGTGACACCGTTGATGAAGGCGAAACCCCGGGCGCTGCGCGCTACGTGAGCCAGGTGCGCGAAGTACGGGACGACAACGCGCCGTTTGAAAACCGTGCACCGGTGGCAGTGGCTTCCAGGGCGCTGCGATTGTTGATTGCCGAGGATGGCATCAGCGACTATGCCGCCATCGGCCTGGTGCGAATCAAAGAGAAGCGCGCCGACCGCGCCCTGGTGCTCGACGACACTTACATCCCACCGCTGATGGATGTATCCGCCTCCAAACCCCTGGCCGCGTTTCGTAGCGAACTGCTGGGCCTGCTTCATCAACGCGGCGAAGCCCTCGCCGGGCGGGTGGTCGCTTCCGGTGCTGGCGGTGCCTCGGAAATTGCCGACTTCATGCTGCTGCAACTGGTCAACCGCGCTCAGCCGTTGATCCAGCACTTGAGCCAGTTGAGCCCGTTGCACCCCGAGCGGTTCTACAGCGAGTTGGTGAGCCTGGCCGGTGAGTTTTCGACCTTTACCGCTTCCGGGCGGCGACCGCAGGAAAACCCGCAGTACCAGCACGACAACCTGGCGCTGAGTTTTGCGCCGGTGATGCAAGCCCTGCGCGAGGCGCTGTCGATGCTGATCGACAGCAAGGCCACGCCGATTCCGATCGTCGAAAAAGCCTACGGCATTCATGTGGCAATGCTGGCTGACAAGGCCCTGCTCGACAGCGCCAGTTTCATCCTGGTGGTGCGCGCCGACGTGCCTGCCGAGACCCTGCGCAGCCACTTCGGCCAACAGAGCAAGGTCGGCTCGGTGGAGCACATCCGCAACCTGGTCAACCTGCAATTGCCGGGCATCGGCCTGCTGCCGCTGCCGGTGGCGCCACGGCAGATCCCGTATCACGCAGGCTCCACCTATTACGAACTCGACCGGGGCAGCGAGCATTGGCAGCAACTGGCCAACTCCGGCGGTTTTGCGTTCTACATCGCGGGGCAATTCCCGGGGCTGGACCTGGCTTTCTGGGCGATCCGAGGATAAACCGCAATGAACAACGACGATCGTACCCAGTTCATGCCGACACCCGGTGGCCGTGGCGCCGACCCGGCCCGCCCGGATCCTGGTCGCGCCCAGTCCGCGCCGCTTTCGATGCCGGCCGCGCCGGTGTTGACCGGTAAAGCTGAAGGTCTCAACCCTCTGGAGAGCGCCGCGGGCCCGCTGCTGGCTTTGATGACCCGCTTGCGCAACACCATTGCCCACCCGGCGCCGGCGAGCCTGCGGGCGCAATTACTGGCCTACCTGCGCCAGTTCGAGGAACGCGCCGAGGCCGCCGGTGTGGTGCGCAACGATGTGTTGCTGGCCCGTTACGCCCTGTGCACTGCGCTGGATGAAGCGGTGTTGAGTACGCCGTGGGGCGGCAGCAGCGACTGGGGCAAGCAAAGTTTGCTGATCACCGTGCACAACGAAGCCAAGGGCGGCGAGAAGGTGTTCCAGCTCTTGGAGCATTGCCTGCAAAGCCCCCGCGAACGTTTGTATCTGCTGGAGCTGTTGTACCTGTGCATGTGTCTGGGTTTCGAAGGGCGTTATCGGGTCATCAACGACGGTCGCAGCCAACTTGAGGCCTTGCGTGAACGCACCAGTGCGGTCATCCGCAGTGCCCGTGGCGACTATGAACGTGAACTGTCGCCCCATTGGCGCGGCGTCGCCGTGGCCCGCGACCGGCTGGCGCAATTCATGCCGCCATGGATCGCCGTGGCCATCGGCGTGGCGTTGCTGCTGGCACTGCTGTTCGGCCTGCGCTTGAAACTGGCCGCCGATGCCGAGCCGGTGTTTAAAAATATCCATGCCCTGGGCGAGATCCCGGTGCAGGCGATCGACCGCCCGGTGGTGCAACCGAAACTGATCGAGCGCCCCCGCCTGGCGGGCTTCCTTGCCGATGAAATCAAGGCCGGTCGGGTGGCCGTGGAAGATGCCGTTGATCGTTCCGTGGTGACCATCCGTGGCGATGAGCTGTTCGCTTCGGGTAGCGCCAGCATCGTCGACAATTTCCAGCCGCTGATGCTGCGCATCGCCGAGGCCATTCGCATGGTCAAGGGCCAGGTCCGGGTGACCGGCCACAGCGACAATCGCCCGATTGCCACCCTGCGGTTTCCATCGAACTGGGCCTTGTCCGAGGCACGGGCCACGTCGGTGCTGCAAATCCTCTCGGCCAAGACCGGCCAGCCCGAGCGCTTCAGCGCCGAAGGCCGCAGCGATACCGAGCCGCTGGCCTCGAACGCTACGACAGAGGGCCGCGCACGCAATCGTCGGGTCGAAATCACAGTATTGGCGGAGGGGGTCGAGTGAAGGCGTTTTTCAGTTTTATCATCCGCTGGGTCATTCCGTTGCTGGGGCTGATAGCCCTGAGCCTGATCATCTGGTTTATCGGGCCGCTGCTCGAATTCCTGGTGCCCGAAGGCCGGCGCTGGGCGCTGATCGTTCTGGTGTTCGCGGTGTGGATCGCCTACCGGGTGTTTCGCATCATTCAGGCCCGCCGTCAGGCCGCCGAAGTCATGCGCAGCCTGGCGGCGCAAACCCCACCCGACCCGACCAGCATCGCCACGGCGCAAGAGCTCGAAACCCTGCGCCAGCGCATGGACGAAGCCTTGGCGCTGTTGAAGAAAGCCAAGCTGGGCGGTGATGAGCGTCGCAATCTCTACGAACTCCCTTGGTACGTGATCATCGGCCCGCCGGGTTCGGGCAAGACCACTGCGCTGGTCAATTCCGGGCTGCATTTCCCGTTGGCGGCGCAGTTGGGCGCCGGTGCTGTACGCGGCGTCGGTGGTACGCGCAATTGCGATTGGTGGTTTACCGATCAGGCCGTACTGCTCGACACCGCCGGGCGCTATACCACCCAGGACAGCGACGCGACGGTGGATAAAGCCGCGTGGCTGGGCTTTCTCGGCCTGTTGAAAAAACAGCGGGCCCGTCGCCCGATCGACGGCGCGTTTATCGCCATCAGCCTCTCCGATCTGCTGCTGGGCAGCGACGCCGAGCGCGCCGCTCATGCCGCCGCGATCCGCCTGCGTATCCAGGAGTTGTACACCCAACTGGGCGTGCGTTTTCCGATCTACCTGATGCTGACCAAACTCGATCTGGTGCCGGGGTTCATGGAGTATTTCGATACCCTGAGCAAGGAAGAGCGGACCCAGGTCTGGGGCATGACCTTTGCCTTGGACGACGGTAAAAGCAATGACAGCCCGCTGGCCCATCTGCAAAGCGAATTCGCCGGCCTGGAACAGCGCCTCAACGATCGTTTGGTGGAGCGTTTGCAACAGGAACGCGACCCGGCGCGGCGCGAGCTGATCTACGGCTTCGCGCAACAGTTCGGCGCGTTGAAGGATTGCCTGCAAAGCTTCCTTGAGGGCGTATTCAAACCCAACGCCTTTGAAGAGCGGGTGCTGTTGCGCGGGGTGTATTTCACCAGCGGCACCCAGGAAGGCAGCCCGATTGACCGGCTGATCGGCTCCATGGCCCAGAGCATGAACCTGGACCGCCAACATCTGGCGCGCCAGAACGGCACCGGGCGCAGTTACTTCATCGAAAAACTCTTCAGCGCCGTGGCTTTTGCCGAGCGTGGGCTGGTGGGGGTGAACCCGAAAGTCGAACGTCGGCGCAAGTGGATCACTCGGGGTGTGCTGGCCTCGACTGTGGCCTTGGTGCTGGTGGTCGGGACCTTGTGGGTGGTCAGCTACCGCGCCAACCAGGCGTATATTGCGCAAGTCGATCAGAAAGTCGTGCCCCTGGGCCAGACCGTGCAAAACCTCAGCCCGGCCCAGCGGGACGTGCTCGCCGTATTGCCGTTGCTCAACGCGGTGAAGCACCTGGCCGGCGACGCGCCGAGCTGGGCCGAAGGCCTGGGCCTGTATCAGGGCGATATGCTTGAAGCCGAGTCCGGTAGCGTCTATCGCAAGCTGTTGATCGCGGTCTTTGCGCCACGCTTGCTCACGCGCATCGAAGAGCAACTGCATGGCGGCGGCAATTCGGACTTCCTTTATGAAGGTTTGAAGGCCTACCTGATGCTCGCCGACAGCGAGCATTACGATGCCGACTTCATCAAAGCGTGGATCGCCCTGGACTGGGACCGCAATCTGCCGCGCGACTTGCCGTCCGAGCAGCGTATGGCCCTGGCGGAGCACTTGCAGGCCCTGTTCGAGCGCCATCCGCCCACTGCACGTCTGGACCCGCGCCTGATCGACGACCTGCGCCGGCAGTTGCAACAACTGCCGGTGGCCCAGCGTGTCTACGACCGGGTCAAGCGGCAGAAACTGCCGGACGGCATCCCGGATTTTCGTATCAGCGAAGCGGCCGGGCGCGATGCGGCGCTGGTGTTCAGCCGCAAGAGCGGCAAGCCGTTGGGCGAACCCTTGAGCGGCTTCTTCACCGCCAAGGGTTATCGCCAAGGGTTTTTGCTCACCAGCCTGAACCAGACCGGCACCCTGGCTGAGGAGCAGTGGGTGCTCGGTCGCGACCAGGCAGAACAGCAGAACGTCGCCAGCCTGGCCGCCGACGTGCGTCGCCTGTATTTCCAGGATTACCAGCGCCAGTGGGACGCCTTGCTGGCTGATATCGACTTCGTGCCGATCACCAGCGTGGCCCAGGCCGCCGATGTGCTGAGGGTGATTTCCGGCCCGACCTCGCCGTTGAAAAAACTGCTGGTGGCGGTGGCGAAGGAAACCGACCTGCAACAGGAAGAACGCCTGCTGGCCGCCAAGGGTGCGCCGGTGGACGGCGGGGTCGACAAGCTCAAGGAGCGCCTGGGCACCTTGCTCGGCCATGAGCAGGCGGCGCAAAACACACCTGTGTCCAGCGAAGATCCCATCACCGCGCATTTTGCTGAACTCAATAGCATCGTCAGCAAAAACGAAGGCGAGCCGGCGGTCATCGACGGCCTGCTGGCCGACATGAATGCGTTGTATGTGCAGGTCAGCGCCATGGTCGGCGCCAGCGGCGACGCCTTGCTTGGCGAAGCCAAGAACCAGGCCGCAGCGGCCGCGACACGGGTCAGCCTCAACGCCGAGCGTCAACCGGCGTTGGTGCAAGGGCTGGTCAAGTCGGTGGTCAACTCCACCACCAACACCATGATGGGCGGGGTACGCAATCAACTGAACGCGGCCTGGACCAGCGAAGTGCTGAACATCTATCGCCAGTCCCTGGCCGGGCGTTATCCGATGTCGCCAGGCAGTGCGCGAGACGCGACTCTCGACGACTTCGGCCAGTTCTTCGGCGTGGGCGGGGTGATGGACAACTACTTCCGCAAGTACCTGCAGCCGTATGTGGATACCTCGACCCAGGCCTGGCGCTGGCAACCGGGCGCCGCGCAGAAGCTCGGCATCGCCCCGGGCGTGCTGCAAACCTTCCAGCGGGCAGCGACCATCCGGGATGCATTTTTCCGTTCCGGCGGCACCCAGCCGATGGTGCGCTTCGAACTCAAACCCGTGGCGATGGACGCCAGCATCACTCAGTTTTTACTTGACCTCGATGGCCAGCAATTGAGCTACGACCACGGCCCGAGCCGTCCGACCGCCATGCAATGGCCCAACGCCGGCAGCATCGGCGTGGTGCGGATCTCGATCATGCCGCCCTCGGCCAGTGGTCGGTCCGGCATCACCCTGGATGGCCCCTGGGCCTGGTTCCGCCTGTTGGAGCAATCAGACCTGACCGCCGGCAACTCGCCGGATCGCTTCAACCTGCGGCTGCGGGTCGACGGCGCCAGCGCCTCTTACGAGCTGCGGGCCAACAGCGCCTTCAACCCGTTCAAGAGCCGTGTGCTTAGTGGTTTCAGCCTGCCGGAGCGGTTATGAGCACTCCGGGTTTCTATGGAAAGTTAGCCAGTCGCGGGGACTTTGTCAGCCGTGGCTTGCCGCAGAGTTTTATCGGCCCCTGGGATTCGTGGCTGGCGGCGGGTCTGCTCGCCAGCCAGACCAGCCTCGGGGACCGTTGGCTGGACGCCTATCTGGTCAGTCCGCTGTGGCGCTTTATGGTCGGGTCCGGTGTATGTGGGCCGCAGGCCGCCGTTGGCGTGGTGATGCCGAGCATCGATCGAGTTGGCCGGTATTTTCCGCTGACCGTCGCGGTGCTGCTGGATCACGACGCTGACCCAGCGTCGGTGGTGGGCAGTTCGGATGTCTGGTTTGAACAGGTTGAGCAATTGCTGTTGAGCACGTTGAGCGTGGAGGCAAGCTTCGAAGCCTTCGGTGCAGGCCTTACGACACTGGGCAGTCCGGCGTGCCTGCCACGCACGCCAAGCAGCCGTTTTGCCGGCCTGCATCGCTTTGATGCCACCGACCCGAAGGCGCGAATGACTGCGCTTGCCGAACAAGCCTGCGAAGGCGCAAGTCTGTGGTGGGGCCAGGGTTCGGAGCGTATCGCCCCCGCTTTATTGCGGTGTCAGGGCCTGCCTGTCGCCGCCGATTTTGCGCAATTTTTGCTCGGCCAAGAAGGTGTTGTGTAGATGCGTCCAAGCGCTGGAAAGACGTTCAAGTCTGCAAGCAAAAGCCATGTCGGTATGGTCCGCCAGGTGAATGAAGACGCTTGCCTGGACCTGCCGGAAAACGGCCTGTGGGTGGTCGCCGATGGCATGGGCGGGCACGCGGCGGGCGACTACGTCAGCAGTCTGATCGTCGACAGCGTGCGCAGCATTGCCGTGGGCCGATCGCTGGACGAATACGCCGCGGCGCTGAAAAACGACCTGCTGCGGGTCAACGCCGCCGTGCGCGAAGAAACCGCCAACCGTGGCGTGACCATGATGGGCAGCACTGTGGTGTTGCTGGCGACGCGTGACTTGCGCGGGGTGTGTCTGTGGGCGGGCGACAGCCGCTTGTATCGCCTGCGTGACGGCCTGCTCGAAGGCATCTCGCGGGACCACAGTTACGTTCAGGATTTGCAGGACAGCGGCTTGCTCAGCGAAGCCGAAGCCCGGGTGCATCCACGGGCCAATATCGTCACCCGCGCCATCGGGGTCGATGCGCAACTGGACTTGGCGATGGTTGAGCTGCTGTTGATGCCCGGCGACAGTTACCTGTTGTGCAGCGACGGGCTGAACAAGACCGTCGAGGACCATGAAATCGCCGAGGTACTGAACCACGACGAGCCCGGAGAAATCGCCAGCAGTCTGGTGTCCCTGGGCCTGATGCGCGGCGCTCCGGATAACATCACCGTCATCGTCGTGAAGGTGCCTTCATGAACCCCACCGTGAACATTCTGATCCCGGGCTACGACATCGACGGTGAGATCGGCGAAGGCGCCATGGCCAGCGTTTACCTGGCGACCCAGCGCTCGCTGGAGCGCAAGGTGGCATTGAAGATCATGGCCGCCGCGCTGGCGGCCGACCCGAGCTTCTGCGAGCGCTTCCTGCGAGAAGGCAAAACCCTGGCGCGCCTGTCTCACCCACATACGGTCACCATCCATGACATCGGCAATGTCGGTGAGCTGTATTACATGGCCATGGAATACCTGCCCAACGGCACGCTCAAGGAGCGCATCGCTGCCGGCCTGACGCCGGAGCAGGGCCTGATCTACATCCGCCAGATCGCCTCGGCCCTGGGCTATGCCCATGGGCTGGGACTGGTTCATCGTGACGTCAAACCAGCGAACATTCTGTTCCGTGCCGATGGCACGGCGGTGCTCTCGGACTTTGGCATCGCCAAGTCCCTGGACGACCGTACCCAGTTCACCCAGGCCGGTTTCGCCGTCGGCACGCCCAGCTACATGAGCCCGGAACAGGCGCGCGGCCAGGACATTGACGGCCGGGCCGACCTTTATGCCCTGGGCGTGGTGCTCTACGAAATCCTCGTCGGCAAACTGCCGTACACCGGCAACGATGCGCTCTCCACGGCCTTGGCACATTTGACCGAACCCTTGCCGGAGCTGCCGGTGCACCACGGTCGTTATCAAGAGGTGCTGCGCCAGCTGTTGGCCAAGGATCCGGCCGACCGTTTCCCGGATGCGGCGGCGCTATTGCGGGCGCTGGATAATCTGCCCGGGGAATCGGTTGAAGCAACCACGATCCGGCCGTTGCCGATTCCGGCGTCGCTGAAGTCGACCGGCGATGACCTGGCAGGATTGACGCCGGTGTCTATCGACATACCCAGCGGCCCTGTGCAGTCGCAACCCCGACCCACGCCAACTCCACCAACCGTGAAGCCGACGCCGCAGTCCTCGATCTCGGAGCAGCGAAAGGGCCCCATGTTCGCACTTGCTGCCGTCGCGGTGGCCGTGGCGCTGGCCTTGGGCGGCGTGGGTTATTGGTGGCTGGGCCGTGATGCTAAAGTCGATGCCGACGTGAAGCCGCCGCTGGTTTCCGCGCCGCCAACCTCTACACCCCTGGTCAATACGCCGCCCGCCGTGGCGGCGATGGAGGTCGATGGCGGTCAGCGTCCGCTGCTGATGGCCGGCAAAAAAACCTTGTTCCAGCGGGTGCTCAGCAAGCCGGGTGCGACGCTCGCCAGCGAAGCGGGGGCCGCGACTGGCAAGGCCTTGCCGGCGTTTTCCGTGCTTTACGTCTATCAGCGCAAAGAGGTTGATGGCAGCCCTTGGCTGCGTGTCGGCGCGGCGACCGATGGGCGCAGTGACGGCTGGTTACCGGCCGCGCAGGTCAGCGACTGGAAGCAAAGCCTGGTGCTCAAGTTCACCGAACGCTCCGGCCGTGCGCCGGTGATGTTTCTGCGTCAGGCCGGCGATGTGGAGAAGCTGCTGGCCGACCCGTCAGCGGCAAAAAACCTGCTGCTCAAGACCCAGCAAAACCACGAAGACAATCAACGCGTGTTGGCCCTGGAACCGGCCGCTAGCGCGGTGCCGCAGAACCAGTTTTACCTGTTGCCGATCTTCGATTCGCGCGAGAGCTTCGATGAGAACGGCCAGCCCGTGCAGTTGCTGAACGTGGCGTCCATCGACCCCGGTAGTGCTCCGAAGGCTGCCGCCAGCAACACGCCAATCACTACCGCCAACGCTGACGCATTCCGCACCGCCGTGGTACTGGTGGTCGATACCACCGTGTCCATGCAACCCTACATCGATCAGGTGCGCGAGGTCGTGCACGAACTGCAAACCCGCATCGCCGAGCGCGGCGAGCAGGACAGCGTCAGCTTCGGCCTGGTGGGGTTTCGCAACAGCATCAAGAAAACACCGGGTCTGGAATACGTCGCTAAAACCTTGATCACCCTGGAACAGGGTCGCGACCCACAGCGCTTCATGGACTTGGCGCGGCAGGTCAAGGCGACCACGGTCTCGAGCCATTCGTTCAACGAAGATGCGTTTGCCGGTGTGATGGAAGCGGTCGAGGGCATGGATTGGTCCGGTTATGGTGGGCGCTTGATTCTGTTGGTCACCGATGCTGGTGCCCTGCGCAAGAACGACCCGTATGCCTCCACACAAATGAACGAGGCCGAAGTGCGTCAGGCTGCGCTAGGCAAGCAGATCAAAATCTACGCCTTGCACTTGCTCAGTGACGCTGGCAAGAAAACCCACGCCGGTGCGCAAAGCCAATATCGCACCCTGACCGCCGACGCCAACCCGCAGATCGGCGACCTGTACATTCCGGTACCGGGCGCCGATGTGCGCAAGTTGGGTGAGCGGGTGGACGAGATCGGTTCGGTGTTTGCCGACCTGGTGCATCAGGTGCGCAGCAACAAGCCGCAAACGGTGCCGCTGCTGAGCGCCGCGCCGAGCCTGACCGACAAATCGGCAGCCGTCGGCTACGCGATGCACATGGACTTCCTGGGGCGTAAAGCCGCCAGCCAGGCGCCACAACTGGTCAGCGCCTGGACCGCCGACCGCGACCTGACCAACTCGGCACTGCCGGCGTTCCAGGTGTGCGTGATGCTGACCAAATTGCAGCTCAACGACTTGCAGCAATCGCTGAAAGTGATCGTCGATGCCGCCCGCAAGACCCAGACCTCGCCGAAGAATTTCTTCCAGGAAATCGCCAGTGCCAGTGCCTACATGAGCCGTGATCCTTCGGCCTTGCGCAAGGGCGGCAACCTGGCCGATGGCGGGGTTCTGGGTGAGTACCTGGAGGGGCTGCCCTACCGCAGCAAGTCGTTGGGCATGACCCAGGACTTGTGGCTTTCCCTGAGCGTGGCCGAGCAGGAAGACTTTATCGACGAGCTGGATTCGAAAATCCGCCTCTACGAAACCTTCCATAACGACTTGGCCAACTGGGTGCGTTTCGGCGAAGCCGAGCCGGGGGATGCCTTGTACCGCGTTCCGTTGTCGACGCTGCCGTGATGCTGAACATGAGCGCGGTGCACAAGAGCCGGGGCGCCGGCAGCCAGCGCTACAGCCTGGTGATTCCACGGCTGCAACTGCGTGCCGGTGAACAACTGGCGGTGGTCGGTCCCAGCGGTTGCGGCAAAAGCACGTTGTTGGATTTGCTGGCGCTGGTGCTGGCTCCGGATCAGGCCGGGCAGTTTGATTTTGCGCCCGGCCAAACCAGGACAGACATTAGCGGGCTGTGGCGCGCAGATGCGCAAAGCGCCTTGGCGGACCTGCGCCGCCGGCACTTGGGCTACGTACTGCAAACCGGTGGCCTGCTGGATTTTCTGGACGTGCGCGGCAACATCGACCTGTCGCGCAAACTGCTCGGCTTGAAAGACGACGGCAGCGTGGATCGTCTGGCCGGGGCGTTGGATATCGCCGATCAACTGGGCAAAAAACCGGGTGACTTGTCCGTCGGACAACGGCAACGGGTGAGTTGCGCCCGCGCCCTGGCCCATGGGCCGCGTCTGCTGCTGGCCGATGAACCGACCGCCGCCCTCGATCCGCTGAACGCTGCGCGAGTGATGCAGTTGCTGGTGACCCAGGCCCGCGAACACGGCGTGTGCTGCGTTGTCGCCACCCACGACGAGTCGCTGGCACGCGCCAGCGGCTTGCAGGTGCGGCGCATCAGTTGTCGTCGCGACGTCGATGGCGGTGTCACCGCCACCCTCGGGGAGGCCAGCTGATGCGCAATACGCTAGTGGCTTCCCTGGCCTGGCAGGATTACCGCAACGATGTGTGGCTGTCGGCCTGTTCGGTATTGGCGTTGGTGGCGGTGGTCGCGCCGCTGCTGGTGCTGTTCGGCTTGAAATTCGGCCTGGTCAGCAGTTTGACCGAACGCTTGGAAAACGACCCGGCCACCCGGGAAATCATCCCCCTGGGTGGCGGCCGGTTCAGTGCCACGTTTATCGCACAGTTGAGCCAGCGCAGTGACGTGGCTTTCGCCTTGCCGCGCACTCGACAGATTGCCGCGACGGCGGATCTGACCGCTGGCGCCGCGACGGTGACCGTCGAAATGATCCCCACCGCCGCCAACGACCCCTTGCTCGGCAGTCTTCCGGTGCCCCAAGGGCTGGATCAGGTACTGCTCAGCCAGACCGCCGCGGAAAAGCTCGGGGCCAAGGCCGGTGATTGGCTGGTGGCCAGTGTCGGCCGGCAGGTGGCCGGTCGTGGCGAAGCGCAACGCACTCGCGTCCAGGTGCTGCACGTTCTGCCGCTGGAAGCCTTCGCCCGGGACGGATTGTTCGCGCCCTTGACGTTACTGGAAGCGGCTGAAGATTACCGGGACGGCCGCGCCGTGCCGGCGTTCGGTTGGCCAGGCGATGCGGTGGGCGTGTCGGAGCAGCGGGTGTATCCGGCGTTTCGCCTGTACGCCCGCAGCCTCAAGGATGTCGAGCCGCTGCGCCAGTACTTTGCTGCGCAGAACCTGCTGGTCTCGACCCAGGCCCAGACCATCGCCCAAGTGCAATCGCTGAGCCGCAACCTGTCGATCGTGTTCTGGATCATCGCCGGATTGGCCTTGGCGGGAGCGTTCGCGGCGATTTTTGCCGGCGCGTTGGCGGCGGTCGAGCGCAAACGCCGAGACTTGTCAGTGTTGCGCCTTCTGGGGTTTTCCACGGCGGCGTTGCTTTTGTTTGTGGTGTTGCAGGCGCTGTACAGCGCCGGCCTTGCCGCCCTATTGAGTGTCGGGCTGTATGGCCTGGCGCAATCGGGCCTGAACCATTTATTTGTGCAGATGCCAGGCGAGTACGCCAGCCATCTGCTGGCGCGTCACTACGCGTTTGCCTTCGTGGCCGTGCTCGGCGTCAGCGCCGTGGCAGCGGCTTGTGGTGGCTGGCGAGTGGCGCGTATCCAGGCGTTTGAAGGAATCCGAGATGTATAAGTTACTGGGCGCCGCCGTGGCGCTGAGCCTGGCCAGCTTGGGCATGGCTGGTTTTGCGAGTGCCGATGAAAGCACAGACAAACTGGACAACCCCAAGCCGTTAGCCGATGACGTCAGCCTGCCGCTGCCGTGCGAAGGGCAGATGGTGTTTCGTTACGTCTACATCCTGGCCCAGGGCACTCTGGACGACCGCGAGATCAGCCTCGGCTATCCATTCAGTGAGGACGAGGCCGGTTATCAACAGTCGTTCATCTCCGGTTACCGCCGGGACTTTATCAACGGCCAGTTCACCCTCAAGGATCTACCCAAGGATTGGGGCAAGACCATCACGCCGATGATGCCCAAGACCGACAGCAAGACCCCGCTCAAACCGATGCTCTATTTCATCGGCAAATACGAGGTCACCGCCCGCCAATACGCCGAGGTCATGGCCCAGGCGCAATCGTTGGCCAGCGGCGAGCCGGCACCGGCCTGCGAGGCCTTGCAAGCCGAGGTCCCGCAAGGCATGGCCGGGCGTTTGCCCAAGGTGAAATTGTCGCGATTCGAGGCCGAACGCTTCTCTGCGGTGTACAGCGCCTGGCTGACGAAATACCACAAGGACCTGCTACCGGTGAGTGGTCGCGGCACTTCGGCTGAAGAGGGCGGGCTGGGTTTTGTGCGCTTGCCGACCGAGGTCGAATGGGAATTTGCTGCCCGTGGCGGGCAGGCCGTTAGCCGCCAGGAACTGGAAGGGCGCCTGTTTCCCCGTCGTCTGGAAGGCAGCGAAGGCGACGGGCCACTGGCGGACTGGGCGGTCTTCAACCAGGTTGCCGGTGGCACTGGCCAGGCAGCGCGGCTGATGCCGATCGGTACCAAACTGCCTAACCCTATCGGCCTGTTCGACGTGATCGGCAACGCCGCCGAGATGGTCCAGGAGTCCTTCCAGCTCGTGCACGCCGGACGTCGCCAAGGCGCCTACGGCGGCTTCGTGGTCAAGGGCGGTAACTACCTGGAAGGCGAGGGCACCTTGTTCACCGGGATGCGTCGTGAGTACCCGCTGTTCGCCGCCGACGGCACCGAGCAAAGCAACGAAACCACCGGGTTCCGGGTCGCGATTGGCGCGTTGTCGGCGCCACGTTCGCGCTACAAGGAGCTGTTTGCCCAATGGCAGAAAGAAGGTCGGCTGGCTTCGCTGACCGATGCCATCGACGACGCCCAGGACCCGACCAAACGCCTGGACAGCATCATCTCCGCCAGTATCGACCCGCGCCTGCAAGCGGAGTTGGGGCTGGTCAACGAAGAGCTCAAGCGCAACGTCTCGCTGATCGCCCAGCAGCGCGAGGAAGCGGCCGGCAACCTGATCCAGTCGGCGGCCCTGGTGGCCGAGACCGTCAACAACTACAACATTCGCCTGACCAATTTGCAGAAGAGTCGCCAGCAGGCCGTGGACGCCAAGGACGAGGCCAGCGCCAAGCTGTTCGCCACGGCCATCGACAACGGCCGCAGTGCGCTGGACGGCGCGGTGGCGATCTACATCGACAACCTGGCAACCGGCACGCGCTACACCGATGCCGTGATCCAGGCGCAGTTTCAACGTATCAAGGAAGAGTTGGATCGCAAGCCAGTACTGGGTAAGAGCCTGGTCACGCGCGCGACGTTATTCGTGCGCCATGTCGGTGATTATCGTCAGCAACGACGAGCCGACCCGGCGGCGATATTAAAGGAATTGCTCGCATCGAACGCTCAGCGGTCTTGATCGTTCGTTGTACAGCAAGCTTGGAAGGGACTCAGGCGGCGATGGGCCGTGCTGAGCTGGTCAAACTTAAAAGAGAACACAACTATGCTTTCCTCCCGTAAACCTTTTGCTTCGCTTTCCAAGCGTCACTTGGTGCTGATTGCCGTCGGCTTCAGCACCGTACTGACCGGTTGCGCCACGTCGCCGACCTCCAAGGTCGCCTCGAGCACCAAGGTCGAGTACTACCCCAACTGCTACGAGCCGGTGCAGCACCTGCGTGCCACCGATTCGAACATGACCAAGTCGGTCGTCACCGGCGCGGCCGTCGGCGCTGTCGGCGGTGCACTGCTGGGCGCCCTGACCGATTCCGAGAACCGTGGCCGCAACGCCGCCATCGGCGCAGCGGGCGGTGCCCTGGCGGGCGGCGCGGCCGGTTACTACACCGAGCGTCAGAAGCAGATCGCCGATGACAACCAGCGCATCGCGTCCTATGCCACCGACGTCAACAAAAGCGCCGCCGACATCGACCGCAGCACCGCTTACGCCAAGACTTCGCAGCAGTGCTACCAGAGCGCGTTCACCAAACTGGTCGCCGACCGCAAGGCCAAGACCGTCAGCGACACCGAAGGCCGCAAGCGCCTGGCAGAAATCGTCGCGGGCCTCAAAGAGTCCAACGACCTGATCGTTGCGGTTAACGGCAAAGCCAGCGAAGACCTGAACAACTACACCCAGGCCTACGAAAAAGACCTGCAACAAGTCGGCGTGCAGCGCACCGACGTGGTCACCGTGGCGACCGCCGACACCACACCGGTCGTGACTCCGACCAAGAGCAAAAAAGCCGTGAAACCGGCGAAAAAACCAGTGTTGCCAACCGTGCCGAAAGAAGCGGTCAGCACCGAGAAAACCCTGCAGACCGCCCAAGCCAAACAGGCTGAAAGCAAGCAGGTCGCCAGTGCCGGCACCACTCAGGTCAACAGCATGTGCAAAAACGCGGACCTGGGCGACTGGGCACCGGTGCCTTGCCCGAATGCTTGATTGAGTTGTTGTAGGCCTTTGATCGTTCCTGCGCTTTGCGTGGGAACGATCTGTACGGGCTACGCCTTGGCGCTATGCGCCGCCATCGTATTTGCTCTCCTTACCAACTTCCAAAGGAGATACCGAATTTGTCGATGCAGGCTTTTTTCAAAGTGGGCGCATCGCAATCGCTGCGATGACCACTGGCAAACATCCAACGTGAACGCCATGATTTTAAGAGTTGCTTTAGGTTTAATTATTTATCTGTTGGTGGCGGCTCTGTATTTCTTTGTTCATGATTATGGAGTTGCTTTTTATAAGGCTCATATGGGCGGATTTACAGCGAGAGGGGTCGCAATAGGTGGCACTGCGGAACTGACATTTTATTTTTTTATTTTCGTGAACATTGTTGTATTTGTTATGCCGACGCTGGTGGCAAAAATTGTGCCGATAGTGCTGATGGTCGCTATCGTGCTTTTCTATTTCCTTCCCGAAAATCCGGTTCGTGCAATGGCCTATAGCGGGCTTACGTTCAGTATGAGCATTTTGGCGCTGGTCACTCGTTTAATAGTGGATCGACAAATGCCCCGGCAGAAAATTTACTCTAATTCATGATCAGGCAGCCAACCCATGTCCTTTAACCGCTACGACCAAAGCGATGATTAAGTTCGCTGGCATCCTCCCGCTCTTCATCTCCCTGACTAGCTGCGCGGCACAACAGGTTTACAACAACCATGTTTATGTCGAAAACCGCTGCGACCAACCGTTGGAAATGAAGATTTCCAACAGCTCCAATCTGCATTCACTGGAGCGCAACGTGAAGGCCGAAGCAGGATCGCGCGCCTTGGTGGCGAGCTTTGCCTCTTATGGCGAAGACGTGATCGAACAAATTCCGGGCAACTATTCGCTGACCATCACCGATGCCGTCGGCACCAAGGTGGTTGACGGTGCTCAGCTGCGACAGCGCTTGAGCGGTGTAAAAAAGATTAATGACGGCACTCAGCGTGAGTGGACGATCAACGATGCGTCGATCTGCCCATGAAGCTGCCAAGGATGAAATCAATGATTAAGTGGACCGGTCTTTTTGCGTTCTTCGTGTCATTGACTGCCTGCGCCGCGCAGCAGGTCTACCGCAACGACGTGTACTTGCTGAACACCTGCGCAGTGCCGCTCGAACTTTCTCTGGTCCATGACTCCAACTACGACGATCAACCCCGCAGCTTCACGTTAAGCCCGGACGAACGCCGTTCTATCGCCAACTACACGTCGGCGGGGAAGGACGTGTCGCGCCAGGTAAGCGACCAGTACAGCCTGTCAATTAAAACCGCCCGCGCCGTCAAAACCATCGATGCGCAGACGTTGCGCTCGGCTTTGAAAAGGGTCGAAAAAGTCGAAGAAAAAGCGGTTCGTTCATGGACGATTGATGACCGATCTTTTTGCCCATGACATTCACTATTTCAATGCCGCGGTGGGAAAAAAGTTGGCTGAACGTATTCATCAGTAATACACCTTATACACACATGGAAAACTGACAGACATGCTGATGCCAAGTGAAATAGAAGGTTACCTGGCCGTTGTGGCCGACAATGATTTGTTCGGCAGCCTGGCCATGTTCTGTCTGGTACTGCTCTTGACGGCACTGCATCGGGGCATCCGAGAGTCGCGCGTGCACCGAGCACTGACGTTCATTGCATTAGCGATTGTTGTCGCCATGCACGTCGCGGGTTCCTACTACGGGAATATTAATCCGGCATGAACAAAAACGTCCGCCTGTCCCTGTGCCTGTTTTTCCACGCCCTGGGCTGTGTTGCCTACGCGTTTCTGAATGACGCGGTGGTGATTGCCTACAAAGCTTTGAACCAAGGTTTCACCTCGCATGGTGTTGGTATCGGAATGGCGAGTTACGCGCTCTTTTATATATTTCTGGTCGTCAATCTGGTGATTGCACTGATACCGAATCTCGTGGCCAAGCTCCTGCTGCTGAGCGTGATGGTCGGCTTCATCTTGCTCTGGATGCTGCCTGAAAATCCGCTAAGGGCGCTGTTTTATAGCGTGGCTCAGGGATGTGTCACGTTGTTGGCGATTTTGGCGACGCAAGTCATTGAGTTGCGCTGGGAAAGGCGCACCTTCATGCGACGGGCAACACCTGCGAATCCTGTTAAAGGGGCAATCGCATGATCAGTGCAGGCCGCCGCCGACTGCTTGTCACCGCCCTGTGGATTCCGCTGCTCGTACTCCTGCTGACGGTGCTGGAAGATCGGCTGAGCGATTTACCTACAACCGTCGAGTTGTTCGAGACCTTCGGGTTGGCTCTTGGCATTCCCGCCTACATCGCTTTTGCCCTGGTGGAAATGCGCCTTCTGCGTGGCAAGAGCGAGCAGCAGATACTCAACCGAATCTGGCTCGGACCATTGGTGTTCATCCCGTTTTACGCCGCACCGTGGATGATCTTCCGGCTGGCAAAAATGCTCTGCGGTTCCTCCAGTGACATTGCAGTGCTGTTCGGTTGGGTGGTTTTCATTCCGTGTGTGCTCATTGTGGGCTATGTGGTGGCGGGGCTGACGATAGCGGTCTACAGGACGTTTTATTCATGAGATTCAATACCAGTCAGGTACTCCATGTCCTTTAAGGTCACGCTCAGTTTGGCGCCGTCCTCGCAACGGAATTCAAAGCCGTCCGAGCGCCATAGCTGGGCAGTTCGTTGACCAGTTTCACTGGTCGTCCCCCGGCAACAAGGGTGAGTGCGCGGTCCATTGTCGCGGCCGGGCGATCTCCACGGCTTCTTTGAGGATTTCTGCCTCTATCGTGCTCTTGCCCAGCATCCGTTGCAGTTCACGGATCTGCTTGAGTGCATCGCTCAGCTCAGAGGCCGGTACCACGGCTTCGCCAGCACTGACGGCCGATAGACTGCCGTCCTGGTACAGCTTGTTGCGCCACAGGAACAGCAGGTTGGCATTGATGCCGTTGCGCCGAGCGACCACCGACACACTTTTCCCCGGCTCAAAGCTCTCGCGAACCATGGCCAGTTTTGCTCTGGGCTCCAGCGATGACGCCGCTCCTGGCCCAAAAACTCCCCACTCTTATCGTTGCGGTTAGTCATAAACATAACCGTTTGCCTATCCCCCATCGTAAGGGGAAATGGTGTCCTGTCTATCATGGGGCTCGTTCAGTAGGAAGAGTCCAGAAGCCATATCTGAAATGTCCGGTTTCAGTTTAAGAATGTTCCTACATTCATAACTTTTTATTTTTGGCATGCTTCACGCCCCATCAGGAGGGGGTCAGTAATGAATGGGGAAATAGCTCTGAGATCTCCAAAGGAAAGTCTCTATTTCAATGGCTTTTGGACGGGTTGATCGTACGATGAAATATTAATCCGACATCTATGAGTTCTCCTGATGCATATGTGGAAAATTCCTATGCGCAACGGAGACACTTCATTTTGCTGTCTAGTTGGGTGTTTGCCAGTGGGCATCGCAGTGATTGCGATGCGGCCGCTTTTAAAAAAGCATGGCTTCAATTAGAAAAGGCTTTCGCCGTTTTTTATGCAACCCCGCGCCATTGGAATCCCAACAGGCGATGGCAGTCGTTCTAACTAAAGGCCACGGATGTCCTACTCAAACAAACTTTCTGCCCATTACCTTGAACTCGCAAAAGCCTCTGTTTCCAAAGAGAATTTCGCGGGCGAGGATGTTCGTTTTTCGAGCGAATACGAGGCACTGGAAAGCGAGTTGGGCAAAGCTCAATCCATGCACGAAATCGGTCAGATCGACTGGCTGAAAATCCGCGAAAACAGCGAAAACCTGCTGCGCACCCAGTCCAAGGATTTACGAGTCGGTGCCTGGCTGACCTGGGCCC
The DNA here is from genome assembly GCF_018986375.1 of Pseudomonas sp. CVAP#3. Lineage (NCBI taxonomy): Bacteria > Pseudomonadati > Pseudomonadota > Gammaproteobacteria > Pseudomonadales > Pseudomonadaceae > Pseudomonas > Pseudomonas sp. CVAP#3. The sequence continues at coordinate 29,900 of NZ_JAHMSC010000001.1, read as the reverse complement.
TGTACCAACGCGAGTCCTTTCAGGGACTGCTGGCCGGCCTCGGACTTCTGCACCACCTGTGCGAGAACCACTGGGCCGAGGTTCATCCCAACAAAGCCCGCACCCGCTCCGCTGCCATCAGTTGGCTGGTGCCGCGTCTCGAGCAGGTGCTGAACGAAAACGTCGCGATCAAAGAGCAACTGCCGCTGTTCCGCCGATTGGTCGAGCACCTGGAAGGTCTCGATGCTGCCTGCACCGAGCACCTGGGCGACGACGCACCGCTGCTGCTGCCGATCTCCCGCCGCCTGAAAAACATGGTTCAGCGTGCCGCCGACAACCAGCCGGAGCCCGGTGCTGTCGGTGCGGTGGTGGCTCAGGTCAAGCAGGCCGCGACGCAACTGTTCACCCCCGGCGCGCCGATCAACAACGAAAAAGAAGCCCACAAGGCCCTGCGCGAGCAGCAGGAAAATGCGCGCCCACTGTGCGCCTGGTGGCTGAAGCAGAAAGCCACCGACCTGCGCGCCTTGCGCCTGAATCGCACCCTGCTGTGGCTGCCGATCGACGCCGTGCCCGAGCGCAACGCCGAGCAAATCACCGCATTGCGCGGGTTGCCGGCCGACAAGCTGAAAATCTACCAGGACCGTTTCGACCAGAGGCAATTCGCCGACCTGTTGGTGGAACTGGAGACGAGCCTGGCCAAGGCGCCGTTCTGGTTCGATGGCCAGCGGCTGGTCTGGGAATGTTTGCAAGGGCTGAACGCCGATCTGGCCATGCGTGAAGTGGAAATCCACTTCGCGTTGTTGATTCAGCGCCTGCCGGGCATCGTCGAATTGCGTTACCACGATGGCGCGCCGTTCGCTGATCCGGGCACTCGCGCCTGGATCAGCGCCCACGTGATGCCCCATCTGCAAACCGACAGCGTGCCGCGCAAGGTCGATGTCAGCAGCAGCCAACCGGCCTGGGAACTGGCGCTCGAAGACGTTTTGCCGGTGCTGCGCAAGGACGGCCTCAAGGCCGCGGTGCAGATTCTCAAGCAAGGCCTGCAAGCTGCCCACGGCGGACGCGTGCGGTTCTTCTGGCAGTTCAGCCTGGCGCGGCTGTGCTTCCTGGCCAAGAAATACGAACTGGCCAAGACCCAGCTCGAAACCCTCGATTCAGAATTACAGAACTCAGGCTTGCACGCCTGGGAGCCTGATCTTGCGCTGGAAGTGCTGCACCTCCTGCATAGCTGCTGTGAGTTGTTGCCGCAGAACCACGCAGTGCGAGAACGCAAGGAAGAGATTTATCGCAGGCTGTGCCACCTCGATCTCGAAGTGGTACTCGAATAGGCCCCAGGGCCACAACCGCAAGGAGAAAAGCCATGGCCAAAGAAGGCTCGGTAGCCCCCAAGGAACGCATCAACGTCACCTTCAAACCCGCCACCGGCGGTGCTCAGGAAGAGATTGAACTGCCGCTGAAACTACTGGCAATCGGTGACTACACCCACCGCGCGGACGAGCGCAAAGTTGAAGATCGCAAGCCGATCAGCATCGACAAGATGACCTTCGACGAAGTACTCGCCAAGCAAGAACTGCAGCTGACGCTGAGCGTGCCGAACCGTCTTCAGGAAGAGGTCGAGACCGAAGAGCTGGCCGTGAAACTGCGCGTCAATTCGATGAAGGACTTCAACCCGGCCAGCCTGGTCGAGCAAGTGCCTGAGCTGAAAAAACTGATGGAACTGCGTGACGCACTGGTGGCCCTCAAAGGCCCACTGGGTAACGCACCTGCCTTCCGCAAAGCCATCGAAGGCGTTCTCGCCGACGACGAATCGCGCGGTCGCGTACTGGGTGAGCTGGGCCTGAACGCCGCAGCCCAGGACGCCGCCCAAAACGTCTGAGCCCCCATCAGTCAAGGAAGCCAACAATGAGCACCAGCGCAGCGCAGCAAAAGAGTAACGAGAACGGCGAATACAGCATTCTCGACAGCATCATCGCCGAAACGCGTCTGACCCCGGACGACGAAGCCTACGACATCGCCAAGCGCGGCGTGTCGGCGTTCATCGAAGAACTGCTCAAGCCGCAGAACAACGGTGAGCCGGTCAAGAAGGCCATGGTTGACCGCATGATCGCCGAGATCGATGCCAAGCTCAGCCGTCAGATGGACGAAATCCTCCACCACCCGGACTTCCAGTCGCTGGAATCGGCGTGGCGTGGTCTGCAGTTGCTGGTCGACCGGACCAACTTCCGCGAAAACATCAAGATCGAAATCCTCAACGTCTCCAAGCAAGACCTGCTGGACGACTTCGAAGATTCGCCGGAAGTGATGCAGGCTGGCCTGTACAAGCACATCTACACCGCTGAATACGGCCAGTTCGGTGGTCAGCCGGTGGGCGCGATCATCGCCAACTACTTCATGTCGCCAAGCTCGCCAGACGTGAAACTGATGCAGTACGTGTCGAGCGTTGCGTGCATGTCCCACGCGCCGTTCATCGCTGCTGCCGGCCCGAAATTCTTCGGCCTGGAAAGCTTCACCGGCCTGCCGGACCTGAAGGATCTGAAAGATCACTTCGAAGGCCCGCAATTCGCCAAATGGCAGAGCTTCCGTCAGTCCGAAGACTCGCGTTACATCGGCCTGACCGTGCCACGTTTCCTGCTGCGCAACCCGTACGATCCGGAAGAAAACCCGGTGAAATCGTTTGTGTACAAAGAAACCGTCGCCAACAGCCACGAGCACTACCTGTGGGGCAACACCGCCTACGCGTTCGGCACCAAGCTGACCGACAGCTTCGCCAAATTCCGCTGGTGCCCGAACATCATCGGCCCGCAAAGCGGTGGCGCGGTTGAAGACCTGCCGTTGCACCACTTCGAAAGCATGGGCGAAATCGAAACCAAGATTCCGACCGAAGTGCTGGTGTCCGACCGTCGCGAATACGAGCTGGCCGAGGAAGGCTTCATTTCCCTGACCATGCGTAAAGGCAGCGACAACGCCGCGTTCTTCTCCGCAAGCTCGGTGCAAAAGCCGAAGTTCTTCGGCATCAGTGCCGAAGGCAAGGCGGCAGAGCTGAACTACAAGCTCGGCACCCAACTGCCGTACATGATGATCGTCAACCGCCTGGCTCACTACTTGAAAGTGCTGCAGCGCGAGCAACTCGGTTCGTGGAAAGAACGTACCGACCTCGAGCTGGAACTCAACAAGTGGATCCGCCAGTACGTTGCCGACCAGGAAAACCCGAGCGCCGAAGTTCGTGGCCGTCGTCCGCTGCGTGCTGCCCAGATCGTCGTCAGCGATGTTGAGGGCGAGCCAGGCTGGTACCGCGTCAGCCTGAACGTGCGCCCGCACTTCAAGTACATGGGTGCCGATTTCACCCTGTCGCTGGTTGGCAAGCTGGACAAAGAGTAACCAAGGAGCTGGGTCATGACTGGATACGGCAGCCTTTTCGAACGCCTGGGTGGCGACGCGGACAAACGCGTCGGCTGGAGCCGCGAGGTTTCCGCGATGGCGTCGGTGGCTGCCCATCTGGCCAAGATGCTCAGCACCCGTGCGGGCAGCGTGCAAACGCTGTCCGATTACGGGCTACCCGATCTCAACGACATGCGCCTGAGCCTGCATGACTCCCTGAGTCAGGCCCGCCTGGCCATCGAACGCTTCATCGAAGCCTACGAGCCACGCCTCACCAACGTGCGTGTCGTTTCCCTGCCGCGAGACAACGATCAACTCAGGCTGACCTTCAGTATCGAAGGCCTGCTGGAAGTTGAAGGTTTCAAGCGTCAGGTCAGTTTTGCCGCGCGCCTGGATGGCAGCGGTCAAGTCAAGGTCAACTAAGGAGACGACGATGTCCGGTAAACCCGCAGCCCGAGTCGGTGACCCAACCGCTTGCCCGCTCCCCGGCCACAGCACCAACCCGATCGCCGCCGGTTCCGGCGACGTATTCTTCGACGGCCTCGCGGCTGCCCGCGAAGGCGATGCCTGCGCGTGTGGTGGTGCGATGGTCGGTGGGTTGGCGAGTACCGTTTTGATCAACGGCAAACCGGCGGCCACCGTCGACTCCGTTGGTACTCATGGCAATAAGGTTACTGCTGGTTCGGGGACGGTGATTATTGGGAACTCCCATTCGCCGGCTCCGTTTATTCCGCCATTGCCGATGCCGGGATACTTCAATGATTTCTTTGTTTTGCGGGATGACGAAGGTAATCCGATTGCAAATTATGGTTACCGCATAGAGACAGAAACAGGTGAAGTCTATGAGGGGGTGACAGACTCAATGGGTCATACCAAGTGTGTGAACACAGGAAAATCATCTCAGATGCTCAAGGTTTCCCTGATTACTCCAGCAGGAGTAGCTCATGCCTAATGGAACTGTGCTGGCTCAGGCGCCATCAACGCCGTCGCATAATGGTGAAGGGCAAGTCGCTACGGTAAAACTGGCGAAATTGGTTACCTATGAAATCAATATCAGGTCGTTCCATCCGGCGAAAAACTTTGGTCTGCTTGGGTTCTACTATGAAGGCGATGCTCGACATTTTTCTTTAAAGCCAAGTGGTCTGTCAGGCGTTCCAGGAACTCAAGTAACCTCCCGTATCTGGCATAAGTTTTTTGTTAAAACCTCTACGAATGAAGTTCTTGATACGCAAACTGAGTCTAATGATTCTGGGCGGATTGGGGGCGATCACACTCATTATGATGGAGCGCTTAAACCAAAAGGCGGGAGCTGGCCTTCTGTTAAAACGGAAAAAGGAGCCGTCACTACTATTTGGGTTGATGGTGGTTATGCTGGAGAAAACCATGCCTTCCCTCTATCGGCAATGGCTAAAAAACTGATCGGTATGACCTTTGTACCTAGTCTTGATGTTAGCTATAACATTACGATGACTATTGATCGAGTTGCTAAGCACATCGATATTGTTACTTATATTACAGGGGATGGCTTCCCGAACTGCGAGGCGTTTATTTCCGACCCCTCTGGTAAGGCTGTCTTTCTCGGTGTGCATGTTCGAAAAGGCGCTCCAATCACTTCTTTGCCCGGTGATAAAAAGTATCCAATGATTGCGTCGGCCATTCGCCTGGAGATTGATGATGAAGGGAATTTTAAAGGTACTTTGGGCAATGAGTTGCGCAGGCGGAAATTAAATAAAGAGCGTTTGGAAATGCGTCCGCTACAAGAGTGGAACGATTTCTTTTTAAAGCTGGATCCGAGCGAGGGTCGTTCGGGCATATTGATGGAGCCAATGCCAGATGCCCAAAGCGAGCCGAGTCTGAAATGACATACTCAAATTATTTCAAAGGGGCGCTGTGGGTGCCGGCAATTATATTGCCCGCTTTGCTTGTTGTCGATGCTGTTTATTTCTCTCCGCTGCCAAATGCGGGGATGGAACAGCTTTTTCAGATATATGTGTTAGGTTTTGGATTGGCGGCTTATGTCATATTCGCATTCTGGGCATCGCGAGTCATCGATAAAAAATCCGAGCGGGATGTTGTCCGGCTTGCATGGTGGGCTCCTGTAATTTTCATACCGTTTTATGGGGCTCCTTGGATATTGTACGGGTTGTTGTATTTGCTGAGTGGAAGTGTATCGGGTCTTGGTCTGATGGTTATGTGGTTGGCATATACACCTTATATTTTAGTTGTGGGTTACTTTTTTTCTATTGTGGTTATTGCTTTTTACAAGGCGATTATCAAGTGATTTGTTCGATAGGAAATATGACTTGAAGTCAGGGTTCAAAAGTAGCGATCCACACGCACGAAATTAGCGAAATCAAACGAATTCAATACCAGGCAGTCAAACATGTCCTTTAACCACTACTACCAAAGCGAACTCACCGCACTTCGCCAGTTAGGTCGTCGTTTCGCCGAGCGTAGCCCGGCATTGGCACCCTTCCTCGGCCAGGCCGGGCGTGACCCAGACGTGGAGCGGTTGCTGGAAGGCTTTGCGTTCCTGACTGGCCGCCTGCGCCAGAAGCTCGATGACGAGTTGCCGGAGCTCAGCCATTCGTTGATGCATTTGCTGTGGCCCAACTACATGCGGCCGTTGCCGGCATTCAGTATTTTGCAATTCGACCCGTTGAAGCGTTCCGGGCCGGCGTTGCAGGTCGAGCGTGATACGCCGATCGAGAGTGTGCCGATCGATGATGTGCGTTGCCGGTTTCGCACCTGCTACCCGACTGAAGTCCTGCCGCTGGACCTGACCGCGCTGACGTACTCGGTGAAGGGCGACGGTTCGCTGTTGAGCCTGCGCCTGGAGATGAGTTGTGACGGGCACATCGGGGAGCTGGACCTGAGTCGTCTGCGTTTGCACCTGGCCGGCGAGCGCTACATCAGCCAGATGCTTTACCTGAGCCTGCTGCGCAACCTGGAAGGCATCGAGCTGATTCCGCTGGACGCTGCCGGCAAGCCGCTCAATGGCGCTAACGGCACGCCGATGGCGTTCAAGATGCCTGGCGACCGCGTGCAGCCGGTGGGTTTTGCCGAAGAAGAAGCGTTGATCCCGTATCCGCTGAACACCTTCCGTGGCTATCGCTACTTGCAGGAATATTTCGCCTTCCAGGACAAGTTCCTGTTTGTCGATCTGAATGGTCTGGACCTGCTCAAGGCGCTGCCCGAAGACACCCTCAAGCAGATGCACGGTCTGGAGTTGCGCTTCGACATTCGCAAGAGCGGCATCCAGCGTTTGCGCCCGACCCTGGACAACGTGAAGCTCTACTGCACGCCCATCGTCAACCTGTTCAAGCACGACGCCTTGCCGATTCGCCTTGATGGCAAGCAGGACGAATACCTGTTGCTGCCGGCCGAATACGACCTGGAAAACTGCGGGGTGTTTTCGGTTGAAGGCGTCACCGGCTGGAAGCCCGGCGGTCTGGGTTATCAGGAATACGTGCCGTTCGAATCGTTCGAGCACGACCCGAGTTTCGACGTGCCGCAAAGCCGTCCGCATTACAGCATCCGCCAGCGCACCTCGTTGCTGCACGACGGCCTCGACACTTACCTGAGCTTTGGCATTCGCCACACCGAAGCCCATGAAACCCTGTCGATCGAGCTGATCTGCACCAACCAGAACCTGCCGCGCCGGCTCAAGCTCGGCGACATCTGCATGGCCTGCGAAGAGACCCCGGAGTTTCTCAGTTTCCGCAACATCACCCCGGCCACCTCCAGCTTCGCGCCACCGCTGAGCCACGACTTTCTGTGGAAGCTGATCAGCAACATGTCGCTCAACTACCTGTCGCTGGCCAACGTCGACGCGCTCAAGGTGATTCTCGAAACCTACGACTTGCCGCGCTACTACGACCAGCACGCGGAGAAGGTCAGCAAACGCCTGCTGGGCGGGCTCAAGTCGATCAAACACCAGCACGTCGACCGGTTGCACCGAGGGTTGCCGCTGCGCGGATTGCGCACCGAGCTGACCATCGACCCGGAAGGCTATATCGGCGAAGGCGACCTGTTCGTTTTCGCTTCGGTTCTTAACGAGTTTTTCGCGCTTTACGCCAGTCTCAATTCGTACCACGAGCTGCGGGTAAAAAGCACACAGGGAGAGGTGTACCAATGGACACCACGTATGGGCCTTCAGCCTCTGCTTTAAGCGGGCTGACCCGAGGAATACGCGAGTACTCGCTGTTTCAGGCCGTGCTGCTGGTCGTTGATCGGCTGCGCGAGGCCCACCCGTACCTGAGCGAAGAGGACCTCTACGACCAGCTGGAATTCCAGGCCAACCCGAGCCTGGGTTTCCCTGGCAGCGATGTCGATCGCGTGGAGTTTTTCCACGAGCACGGGCAGCTGCGCGCGCGCCTGCGTTTCAACCTGATCGGCCTGGTCGGTTCCGGTTCGCCGCTGCCGGCGTTCTACGGTGAACAAGCGCTGGGTGACAGCGAAGACGGCAACCCGACACGGCATTTTCTCGACCTGTTCCACCATCGCCTGCAACGGCTGATGCTGCCGATCTGGCGCAAGTACCGCTACCGCGCCAGCTTCCAGAGCGGCGCCCTCGACCCGTTTTCCTCGCAGTTGTTTGCGCTGATTGGCCTGGGTGGCGAAGACATTCGCAAGGCCCAGGAACTGAACTGGAAACGCCTGCTGCCGTACCTCGGCCTGTTGAGTCTGCGGGCGCACTCGGCGGCGTTGATCGAAGCGGTGCTGCGTTACTACTTCAAGCATGCCGAACTGACCATCGAGCAGTGCATCGAGCGCCGCGTCGAAATCCTCGACGAACAGCGTAACTGCCTGGGTCGTGCCAACAGCGCGCTCGGTGAAGACCTGGTGCTGGGCGAGAGCGTGCGCGATCGCAGCGGCAAGTTCCGGATTCACATCCGCGAGCTCGACTGGCAACGCTTTCACGAATTCCTGCCGATCGGTTTCGGCTACCAGCCGCTGTGTGCGCTGGTGCGGTTCACCCTGCGTGACCCGCTCGATTACGACATTCGCCTGGTCCTGCGCCAAGAAGAAATCCGCGAACTGCGCATCGGTGAGCAGAACGCCTGTCGCCTGGGGTGGACCAGTTGGCTGGGCCGCGAACACGCGGACGGCGTGGTGACCCTGGGTAGCAAAATTCATTAAGGACGTGAGACCTATGATCAACGTAGACCTGCAACAACTGATCCAGGCGCTGGACGCCGAAACCCGTCGTGACCTGGAAAGTTCGGCCGAACGCTGTGTCGCCCGTGGCGGTAGCAAAATCCTCGTCGAAGACCTGTTGCTGGGCCTGCTGGAGCGCCCGCAAGGCCTGCTCGCACGCGCGCTGCAAGACGCCGAAGTCGACGCTGGTGAACTCAGCGCTGCGTTGCAATCGCGGGTTGAACACAGCGCCTCGCGCAACCCGGTGTTCGCCCCGGAACTGGTGCAGTGGCTGCAAGATGCGTTGCTGGTGGCCAACCTCGAACTGGGCCAGAGCCAGGTCGAACAGGCCGCGTTGATCCTCGCGCTGCCGCGCAATCCAATGCGCTACGCCGGCAGCCGTTACCAGCCATTGCTGGCGAAACTGAACATTGATCGCCTGAAGGATTTTGCCCTGTCGCAGAAGGAACAACCGGCGACTGGCAAACCGACCGTACCCGGTGAATCCCTGCTGCAACGCTTTACCCACAACCTGACCCAGCAAGCCCGCGACGGCAAACTCGACCCGGTGCTGTGCCGTGATGGTGCGATTCGGCAGATGGTCGACATCCTCGCGCGTCGCCGCAAGAACAACCCGATTGTGGTCGGTGAAGCCGGCGTCGGTAAAACCGCGATCGTCGAAGGCCTGGCCTCGCGCATTGCCGCCGGTGAAGTGCCGAAAGTGCTCAAGGGCGTTGAACTGCTGTCGCTGGACATGGGCTTGCTGCAAGCCGGCGCCAGCGTCAAAGGTGAATTCGAACGTCGCCTCAAAGGCGTGATCGACGAAGTCAAAGCCTCGCCGAAACCGATCATCCTGTTCATCGACGAAGCCCACACCCTGATTGGTGCGGGCGGCAATGCCGGTGGTTCGGACGCAGCCAACCTGCTCAAGCCAGCCTTGGCCCGTGGCGAGTTGCGCACCATCGCCGCCACCACCTGGGCCGAGTACAAAAAATACTTCGAGAAAGACCCGGCCCTGGCCCGTCGTTTCCAGCCGGTGCAGTTGCACGAACCGACCGTCAGCGAAGCGGTGACCATCCTCCGCGGTCTGGCTCGGGTGTATGAGAAGAGCCACGGCATCTACCTGCGTGATGACGCGGTGGTCGCGGCAGCGCAATTGTCGGCGCGTTACCTGGCCGGTCGGCAGCTGCCGGACAAAGCCGTCGACGTACTCGACACCGCCTGCGCCCGAGTGCGTATCAGCCTCGCTGCCGCGCCGGAAAGCCTCGAGCGCCTGCGTGGCGAACTGGCCGAAGGCGGGCGTCAGCGTCAGGCCCTGCGCCGTGATGCCGAAGCCGGTTTGCTGATCGACCACGAAGCGCTCGATGCGCTGGAAGATCGCCTCGACGCCGCCGAAGACGAAAGGGTCGCCCTGGAAACCCTCTGGACCGAGCAAAAAGAACTGGCCGAGCGCTTGTTGGAGCTGCGTCAGCAACTGGCCAAGGCCCGTGAAGTCGCTGCCGTCGAGCCGACCGTCACGGTTGAAGAAGACGCCGAAGGCACGGTGATCGAAACCCTCGAGGCGAGCGTGGACCAAGCGCAAAGCGTTGAAGCCCTGGAAGCCGCGCTGAACGAAACCCACCGCGCCTTGACCGATGCTCAGGTCAAGGAACGTCTGGTGAGTTTCGAGGTGTGCCCGCGTCTGGTGGCTGAAGTGATCAGCGCCTGGACCGGTGTGCCGTTGGCGCAACTGGCCCGTGAGCACAACGCCAAGGTTGCGAGCTTCGCCACCGACCTGCGCACCCGCATTCGCGGTCAGGAACAAGCCGTCCATGCACTGGACCGCTCGATGCGCGCCACCGCGGCCGGCCTGAACAAACCCGATGCGCCGGTAGGCGTGTTCCTGCTGGTCGGCCCGAGCGGCGTCGGCAAGACCGAAACCGCGCTGGCGCTGGCTGACTTGCTGTACGGCGGTGATCGTTTCATCACCACCATCAACATGTCCGAGTTCCAGGAGAAACACACCGTCTCGCGCCTGATCGGTGCACCGCCGGGCTACGTCGGTTACGGCGAAGGCGGCATGCTCACCGAAGCAGTGCGGCAGAAGCCGTACTCCGTCGTGCTGCTCGACGAAGTCGAAAAGGCCGACCCGGACGTGCTCAACCTGTTCTACCAAATCTTCGACAAAGGCGTGGCCAACGATGGGGAAGGGCGTGAAATCGACTTCCGCAACACGCTGATCCTGATGACTTCGAACCTGGGCAGCGACCGCATCAGCGAACTCTGCGAAAACGGTGCACGGCCAACCGCCGAAGTCCTTGAGGAAACCATTCGCCCGGTGCTCAGCAAACACTTCAAACCAGCGTTGCTGGCGCGGATGCGGGTGGTTCCGTACTACCCGGTCGGTGGCCCGGTTTTGCGCGAGCTGATCGAAATCAAACTGGGTCGTCTGGGCGAACGCCTGAACCGTCGCCAGCTGGATTTCACGTATTGCCAGAACTTCGTCGATCATCTGGCCGAGCGTTGCACCCAAAGCGACAGCGGCGCACGGCTGATCGATCATTTGCTCGACCTGCACGTGCTGCCGTTGGTGGCGGATCGACTGCTCGACGCGATGGCCACTGGCGAAAGCCTCAAGCGCGTTCACGCAACGCTCGATGGCTCCGCATGCGTGACTTGCGAGTTCGCCTGAGGTGAGTGTGATGTTCACTCGAGTGCCGCAACCGCTGGTCTATGCCGAAGCCTTGCTGGCGAAGTTCGCCAGCTTGTCGTGCGCGGCTGACGGCGCTGCGCTGCTGGGTGACTTCGTGCGCGCGGTCGCCGAGCTCAGTGGCTGTGAGCTGAGTCAGCTGTACCTGCTCGACGTTACCCACACCAGCCTCGGGCTGAACGCCGAGTGTTTGCAGGGCATCTTGCAGCCACGGGAAACCGCGAGCCTGCCGGCCGACTACAACGGCGAGCAACTGCTGCAGTTTTCCCTGTGCCAGAACCGTGTGCTCAGCCTCACCGGACTCAGTGGCAGCCTGCACGAAACCAGCTTCCTGCCGGAGCGGGTCGTACCGTGGCAGTCACTGCTGTGCGTGCCGCTGCTCAACCCGCAAAAAGCTGTGGTCGGTCTTTTACTGTGCGCCAGCCGCGAACAGGTCGAGTTGCAGGGGTTCGCCGATTCGCTCGGGCAACTGGGTTCGTTCGTGCTCGGGCAATTGCACCTGCTGCAACGCCTGCGCCGGCCGGTGGGCGATGTCTCGCCAATGCCCAGCAGCGTGCCGAGTGCCAGCGGTTATGGCTTGATCGGTAAAAGCTCGGCGATGCGCCAGACCTACCAACTGATCAGCAAGGTGCTGCACAGCCCGTACACCGTGCTGCTGCGCGGCGAAACCGGCACCGGCAAGGAAGTGGTGGCGCGGGCCATCCACGATTGCGGATCGCGCCGTTCCCAGGCGTTCATCGTGCAGAACTGTGCGGCGTTCCCGGAAAACCTGCTGGAAAGTGAGCTGTTCGGCTACCGCAAAGGCGCCTTCACCGGCGCCGACCGTGACCGCGCCGGGCTGTTCGATGCGGCCAACGGCGGGACCTTGTTGCTGGACGAAGTCGGCGACATGCCGCTGTCCCTGCAAGCCAAGCTATTGCGGGTTTTGCAGGAAGGCGAGATTCGTCCGCTGGGCTCCAACGACACCCACAAGATCGACGTGCGCATCATCGCTGCGACTCACCGCGACCTGACGGTGCTGGTCAGCGAAGGCAAGTTCCGCGAAGACCTGTACTACCGCCTCGCGCAGTTCCCGATTGAACTGCCGGCCTTGCGCCAGCGCGAGGGCGACATCCTCGACCTGGCCCGACACTTCGCCGACAAGGCCTGCACCTTTCTGCAACGCGATGCGGTGCGCTGGTCCGACGCGGCGCTCGATCATCTGTCGAGTTATGCCTTTCCCGGCAACGTTCGTGAGCTCAAAGGCCTGGTCGAACGCGCCGTGTTGCTTTGCGAAGGCGGCGAGTTACTGGCCGAACATTTCTCGCTACGCATCGAGGTCGCGCCGCAGGAAAGCAGCCCGAACCTGCGTGAACGCCTGGAGCAGGTCGAGCGCAGTCTGTTGCTCGATTGCCTGCGCAAAAACGACGGCAACCAGACCCTCGCAGCCCGTGAACTCGGCCTGCCACGGCGCACGCTGCTGTACCGCCTCGGGCGGCTGAACATCAACTTGGGTGATTTCGATGGTTAACCCTCAAACCTGGCACTCAAAAATTGTGGCTGGGATGTTCACTGTGGCTGAGAGGCTTTCTGTGGCGAGGGGGCTTGTCGGAGCGCCGCATCGCCCCGTTCGGCTGCGCAGCAGTCGCAATCCAGTCAACGCGGTATGCCGGAATAAACGCGGCAGCCGGTTTTGGGGCCGCTTCGCGACCCAACGGGGGCAAGCCCCCTCGCCACAGGTGATCGGCTCGAGGCCTCAGGCTAGAGCCCTGACACCCACCCCTTTTGCTTCTGTCAGCGCCGTCCTCAAGGGTCGGCGTTTTGTGCATTGTTTAGCCCTGGAGACCCTCTGATGTCTGTTCGTCACTGGCAAGCCGTCCTGTTGACCCTCGTCGTTCTATGCGGCCTCGGGGGCTGTAGCGGCAATTACAAATTCAACGACAACATCTATCGCCCTCTGGGTGATCCGCAGGCGGTCAATCGCGGCAAGTGACCGCAAGGAGCGACATCATGGAACTGGTTTTCGAAATGCTGAACACCAAGCAGTTCGTGCCTACGGATTTGTGCCAAAAGACCTTCAAGCAGGCTGGCGGCGTGATCGGACGGGGCGAGGATTGCGACTGGATCATTCCTGACCGCAAGCGTCACCTGTCCAACCATCACGCGTTGATCAGCTACCGCGACGGCACGTTTTTCCTGACCGATACCAGCAGCAACGGTATTCAGGCCAGCGAAAGCGGCGCGCGTCTGCGCAAGGGTGAAGCGCAGCGCATCGAACACGGCAGCGTCTACGTGCTGGGGGATTTCGAAATCCGTGCGCGGCTGGTACGCGACCCGGCGACCTTCGATACCGAAGTCGGCCACCCGCAAGCGGCCGGTAGCACCATTCCGGACGATGCGTTTCTCGACCTTGATCCACTCATGGCGCTCGATCAACAGGAACGGGCCTACTCGGAAATCGATGACCTGAGCGCCCTCAATGCGCCGCGTCAGGAACCGCGCCAGTGTGCCGACTACGCGCGCATCGACATGGAAAGCCTGTTGGTGCCGGAACTGGTGGCCGCACCTGTCGCGCCGGAACCTGCGCCGGCACCCAAGGCGATCGAGCGTCAAAGCGAAGGCTTCTGGGAGCATTTCGGTGATGCGCTGGGCGTCGACCTCAAAGGCCTCGATCACGACAGCCGCGAAGCCCTGGCGATCGACGCCGCACGTTTGCTCAAGCAAAGCGTTGGCGGTTTGCAGCAAAGCCTGCGCACCCGTTCGGAGCTGAAAAACGAACTGCGTCTGGCACAGACCACCGTTCAAGGCACCGGTAAAAACCCGCTGAAATTTGCCGTCGATGCCAGCGAAGCGCTGGGCATTCTGTTGCAGGGCGACAAGCCCGGCCAGTTACCGGTTGGGCAGGCGATTTCGCGGGCGTTCCGTGATTTGCAGGCGCACCAGGTGGCCTTGCTCACCGCCAGCCGCGCGGCGGTACGCGGCACCCTCGAACACTTCTCGCCACAACAACTGACCCTGCGTTTCGAGCGCGACGGCAACAAGCCGCTGCTCGCCACCTCGGGCAGCCGCTGGAGAGCCTACGGCCGTTATCACCAGGCGCTGCGTCAGGACGATGACTGGAGCGAACGCCTGCTGGCGCGGGATTTCGCCCAGGCCTACGAAGAACAGATCCGCCTGATTTCCACCCTACACACCGACCACCAAGGATGATGCGCATGTCTCGCTGCAAGGCCGTAATAATCAACCTGCTGACAGCGTTCACCGCTCTGGTGCTGCTGGCCGGCTGCTCGTCGATTTCGCCGTATTCCACCGTCACCAAGCTCAACCTCAAGCTGACCGCCAGCGATCAGGTCAACCCGGACCTGAATGGCCGACCATCGCCGATTGTCGTGCGGCTGATTGAGCTCAAACACCCGGTGGCCTTCGAAAACGCTGACTTCTTCAGCCTGTACGAGCGCGCCAAGGAATCCCTGTCGCCAGACCTGGTGGCCAGCGAAGAGCTGGAATTGCGTCCGGGCGAAACCGCCGAGTTCAAGCTCAGCGTCGACAGCGGTAGCCGCTACGTCGGCGTGCTCGCGGCGTATCGCGATCTGCGTGAAACCCAATGGCGCTACGTGGTTCAAGTCACCCCGGCGGATCTGACCGTGGCCGAGCTGACCCTCGATCAGACCGGCATCCATGACAAAAACCAAAAGCTCGCCAAGGCGGATGACTGAACATGAACGTGCATAAAGTCATTTGGCAGGAAGGCATGTTGCTGCGTCCGCAGCACTTCCAGCACAACGATCGCTACTACGACAACCAGATGAAAACCCGTACCCAGTTGCTGGGCAGTTACACCTGGGGTTTTCTGGGGCTCGAGATCGACTTGCAGTTCCTCAATATGGGCAAACTGGTGATCAGCCAGGCTTCGGGGATTCTCCCGGACGGCAGCCTGTTCGAACTCGGCGGCAACACCGAGCCGCTGGCCCTCGACGTACCGCCGAACACCGGCAACACGCCGATTTACCTGGCCTTGCCGCTGGTTACCGGTAACCACATCGAGTCCCGTCGTCCGGAGCAATCCGACGTGCTGGCGCGTTACACCGCGTACGAAGCGGAAGTCGCCGACTCCAACGCTGGCGATGACTCCAGCAGCCAGGTCAGCTGCGCGCGCCCGGACTTCCGCTTGTTGCTCGGCGAGCAGCAGAGCGATCAGGCTTACGTGAAGCTGAAGATCTGCGAAGTCCTCGACACCACGCCCGACGGCGTGATCAGCCTCGATCCGGACTTCGTTCCGACCTTCATCCACGCTCACGCGTCGGGCTACCTGCTGTCGTGCCTCAAAGAAGTCATCAGCATGCTCGGTCACCGTGGCGACACCATTGCCGACCGGATTCGTTCCAACGGCAAGGTCGGCGGCGCGGAAGTCGGTGACTTCATGATGCTGCAACTGATCAACCGCACCGAACTGGTTCTGCGCCATTACCTGGGCCTGGAACAGGTTCACCCGGAAGAGTTGTACCGCACGCTGCTGTCGATGCTCGGCGATCTGTCGACCTTTGCCAGCGACAGCAAACGCCCGCGTCTGGACAGCCGCTATCAGCACAGCGACCAGGGCGCGAGCTTCCGCAAATTGATGGAAGCGATTCGTCAGGTACTGTCGATGGTGCTTGAACAGCACGCCATCGAACTGGTGCTGCAAGCGCGTCAGTACGGGATCACCGTCTCGCCGCTGCACGACCACAAATTGCTGGGCACGGCGTCGTTCGTGCTGGCGGCCAGTGCCAACTGCGACTCCGAAGAGTTGCGTCATCGCCTGCCGGCGCACCTCAAGGTCGGCCCGGTGGAGCGCATCCGTCAGTTGGTCAACCTGCACTTGCCGGGCATCAAGGTCAAACCCTTGCCGGTGGCGCCGCGGCAGATCCCGTTCCACTCGAACAAAACCTATTTCATCCTCGAACTCAGTTCCGAAGACCTGGCACAACTGGAGCGCTCCGGCGGCTTCGCGTTCCACGTGTCCGGCGAATTCGCCGAGCTTGAACTGAAATTCTGGGCCATCAGGAACTGACCGATATGATCAAGGAAACGGATCACAGCCAGGATGACAAAACCGTCCTTTTGGATCGTCAGGGCCATGGCCCGGCACAGAGCCCGCTGACCGATTTCGCGGCACCGCCGCGTTTCGAGCAACTGGAAGAACGGATGATCTACGCCGCGCGCCTGCGTCCGGCGGAAGCGTTCAATATCAGCCTCAACTCGCTGGTGGCGGCGTCGTCCGACCTGCTGTCGGAAGTGGTGCGGCTCAAGCACAGCGCCACCCGCGAAGACATGCACGCGCTCAACGAGCGGCTGACGGCTGCGCTGAAACTCTTCGAAGTCCGTGCGCTGCACAACGGCGCCGAGAGCAGCCAGGTGATGGCTGCGCGTTACGTGCTCTGCACCGTCGTCGACGAAGCAGTGGTCACCACCCCGTGGGGCAACGAAAGCGAGTGGTCGCAGATGAGCCTGCTCAGCAGCTTCCACAACGAGACCTTTGGCGGCGAGAAGTTCTTCCAGTTGCTCGATCGCCTGTCGAGGAACCCGATCAAACACCTGCCAATGCTGGAACTGATGTACCTGTGCCTGTCGCTCGGTTTCGAGGGCAAGTACCGGGTGCAGGCGCGCGGCATGTTGGAACTCGACGGCATTCGCGATGCGCTCTACCGGCAGATTCGCCAGCTGCGCGGCGACGTACCGCGTGAACTGTCGCCGCACTGGGAAGGCCTCAACGACCGGCGTCGCAGCCTGGTGCGTATCGTGCCGTGGTGGATGGTGGCGCTGTTTACGCTGGTGTGCCTGGTGGTGATGTATTCGGGTTTTGCCTGGGTACTCGGCGAGCAGCGCGACACTGTTCTGCAACCTTATCAGCCGCTTGATCCAGCCGCAGTTCAGCCGCTGTCGAAGCCGTAAAACAGGGACGTGTGATGAAAAAGCTTTTCAAGAAAGTCGGCGCGTTCTTGCGCAAGACCTGGGTCTGGACCCTGCTGCTGGTGCTGTTCGTGGCGCTGCTGGTGTGGTTCGTCGGACCGCTGCTGGCCGTCAACGATTACAGATTCTGGGAAGGCTCGACCTCGCGCTTGCTGACCATCAGCGTGCTGTTCCTGATCTGGGGCCTGACCATGGTCTTCGTCAGCTGGCGCGCCGGTGTGCGCAAAAAAGCCGTCGAAGAAACCGAAGACGGCCAGGACCGTATTCATCGTGAAGAGCTGATCGACGAGGAACAAAAGGAGCTGCGTGCGCGTTTCAAAGACGCGCTGCGCACCTTGAAAACCTCCAGCCTGTATCGCGGTCGCAGCGAACGCTGGCGCAACGATCTGCCGTGGTACCTGCTGATCGGTCCGCAGGGCAGCGGTAAAACCAGCCTGCTGGACTTCTCGGGCCTTGAGTTTCCGATCAACAAGATCGACCGCAAACTCACCCGCGACACCACCGGCACTCGCCATTGCGACTGGTACTTCGCCGACCACGGCGTGCTGATCGACACCGCCGGGCGTTACCTGACCCAGCCGGATGTGGATGTCGACGGCAGCGCCTGGACCACCTTGCTCGACCTGCTGCGCAAGCGCCGTCGCAACCGTCCGTTGAACGGCGTGTTGGTGACCATTCCAGTTGAATTGCTGCTCAGTGGCAGCGAGCAAGACCTCGACACCCTGGCGCGTCAGGTGCGTGCGCGCCTGCAAGACGTGCATCAGAAACTGCACGTCGACCTGCCGATCTATCTGGTGCTGAGCAAGGCCGACCAGTTGCTGGGCTTCGACGAGTTCTTCGATCAGCTGACCCGCGAAGAAAGCGATCAGGTACTCGGCACCAGCTTTCGCAAAGAGCAAAGCGGCACCGACGTGCCCGTGCTGCGCGCAGAGTTCGAAGAGCTGCTGCGTCGCCTCAACAGCCAGGTGATCATGCGCATGCACCAGGAGCGCGACACCCAGCGCCGTGGTCGCATTCTCGACTTCCCGCATCAACTGGGGCAGATCGGCGAGCGCCTGTGCCTGTTCGTCGACATGGCGTTCACCGGCAACCGCTACCAGCGCGTCAGCCAGTTGCGCGGTTTCTACCTGACCAGCGCGCCGCACCTGAAGCAACAGATGGACCAGAGCACCGCCGGCATCGGCGCCAGCCTGGGCATCAACAGCGGCGTGTTGCCGACCTTGCGCAGTGGTCGCTCGCGGTTCATCCACCATTTGCTCAGCCGGGTGATTTTCCCCGAGGCCGATCTGGCCGGTCTGGACAAGCGCGAACGCAGCCGCATTCATTGGGGCCAGCGTGCGTTGTACGTGGGTGCATTGGCGGCGCTGGGGTTGTTCGGTTTGCTCTGGGCTACCGGTTTCTCCGCCAACTACGAACGCCTGGAACACCTGCGTTCGCTGGCACAAACCTGGAACCAGCAGCGTTCTGCGCTGACCGCTCGCGATGACGCGATGGGCGTGCTCAAGACCCTCGACACCAGCTATGCAGCGACCAAGGTGTTCCCGCCGAAAGGCGACGTGTCGATGTTCGAGCGCGGAGGTCTGTATCAGGGCAAAGAGAGCAACCCGTTGGTCAAGGACGCCTATCAGCGTGAACTTGAAACCCAGCTGCTGCCACGGGTGGCGCAACTGCTCGAAGGACAGATACGCAACAACATGAAGGACCGCGATCGCCTGCTCAACAGCCTGCGCGCCTACCTGATGCTGAACATGAAGGACCGTCGCGACCCGGGATGGCTGCAAGATTGGCTGGCGCAGGACTGGTCCGTGCGTTACGCCGGCAACACCGCGGTGCAGAACGGCCTGAACGGGCACTTCGAACGCCTGCTCAAGCAGCCGTTTATCTACCCGCTCAATGACGCATTGGTTGCCCAGGCGCGTCAGGTTTTGCGCAGCGAATCCCTGGCCACCGTGGTCTACCGGATGCTGCGCGAGCAGGCTCGCAACCTGCCGGAATACCGCTTCAGCCAACACCTTGGTCCACAGGGCAGCCTGTTCGTCGGCACCGACTACGTGATTCCGGGGTTCTATACCCAACAGGGTTATCAGCAGTATTTCTCGGTCCAGGGCTCTGCACTGGTCACCGACATTCTGCGTGACAACTGGGTACTGGGCGAAGGCTCGGGCATGAGCGGCATGGACTTGCGCCGCCTGATGGTCGAACTGGAGCAACTGTACTTCCGCGACTACGCCAACTTCTGGAGCGAAGCGGTCGGCCAGGTGGCGTTGCGGCCAATCAATGATGCCGGTGAAGGCGCTGAGCAACTGGCCGGGCTGACGTCCGCCAACTCGCCGATCCTGCAGATGCTGGTTGAAGTGCGCGAGAACACCCGTTTCCCAGCCGCCGTCGACAACACTGAAGATGTCACGGATGCCGCGGAAAAACTGCTCGCCAAGAAGGGCGGTGCGGTGGGTAAAGTCGCTGCAGCCGTGGCAGGCAAGGCGGGCGATGCATTGGCCACCAAAAACTTGCCGGACACCGCGAAGAAATCCCTGCAACGGCGCTTCGAACCGCTGCACCGTTTGCTCGATGACAACAACGGCCCGGCTGCCGACCTGACCCCGGCGCTGCAAGCGCTGAACGACCTGCAACTGCAACTGTCCAGCCTGGCGCGTGCCAGTGCCCCGGATCAGGCCGCGTTCGAAATGGCCAAGACCCGCATGAGCGGCCAGCGCGATGCGCTGAGCAACTTGCGCAACGCCTCGGGTCGCCTGCCGCGCCCGATCAGCGTGTGGTTCAACGTGCTGGCCGAAGACACCTGGCGTCTGGTGCTCAACGATTCCTACCAGTACCTCAACCAGCGCTACCAGAGCGAGCTGTACAGCTTCTATGGCAAGGCGATCAACAAGCGTTACCCGTTCAACGCCCACAGCACCAGCGACGTTGCGATCAGCGACTTCCGCGAGTTCTTCAAGGCGCAGGGTATTGCCGATCGCTTCTTCGACACCTACATGCGGCCTTTCGTCAGCGGCGATCCGGGCAACTACCGCCTGCGCAGCATCGACGGTCACAGCCTGCCGATGTCCAAGGTCTACCTCGACCAGATGGCTGCGGCACAAGTGATCCGCCAAAGCTTCTTTGCCGAAAACCCGGCCGAGCCGCAGGTGCAGTTCAAACTGGAGCCGTACACCCTCGACCCGTCCGTCAGCCGTTCCGAGT
The DNA here is from genome assembly GCF_018986375.1 of Pseudomonas sp. CVAP#3. Lineage (NCBI taxonomy): Bacteria > Pseudomonadati > Pseudomonadota > Gammaproteobacteria > Pseudomonadales > Pseudomonadaceae > Pseudomonas > Pseudomonas sp. CVAP#3. The sequence continues at coordinate 9,589 of NZ_JAHMSC010000001.1, read as the reverse complement.
TCCGCTTTGGCGACAGGACCATGGAATATCGCCATGGCCCGATCGTGCCGGTGGCCTTCAAATGGCCAACCGACGCGCAAGACGGTCGCACCAGCCTGGTCCTCGAAAAAATGGCCGGCCGCCCGATCGGCATCGAGAAAAACACCGGCCCATGGTCGCTGTTCCGTCTGTTTGATTTGATGCAGACCGAATACCTGACCGGTCGCGACGTGCTGGTGCTCAAGGCTGATGTGGGTGGCCTGCGTGCCAACTACCTGCTGATGAGCCAGCGCACGCCGAACCCGTTCGACATGGGCGTGTTGCGCACCTTCCGTATGCCGGTGCAGCTCTGATGCTGGTTGCCAGCCCCTGGCGCAGCGCGGCGCGTACCGATCCGGGCAAGGTTCGGGCGCGCAACGAAGATGCCTTCCTCGACTGCCCACAGCAGGGATTGTGGGTGGTCGCGGACGGCATGGGCGGTCATCAGGGTGGCGACATCGCCAGCCAGTTGATCGTCGCCAGCCTGGCGGAGTTGCCCGTCGAAGACAGCTTCGACGAGCGGCTCAAAGGCGTGCGCCAGTGCCTGCACTGGCTCAACCGTCGCTTGGGCCAGGAATTGACCGTCACCGCCGGGCGCCATGACAGCATCATGGGCAGCACGGTGGTGGCGTTGTTGGTGGACGGTAATCGCGCGGCCTGCATCTGGGCCGGCGACAGCCGTTGTTACCTGTGGCGTGGGCAGCGCTTGTATCAGCTGTCCAAAGACCATTCGCTGATGCAACAACTGATCGACGAACAACAGATGGGCGTCGAGCAAGCCCGGGCTCATCCGACCGCCAGCGCCTTGACCCGTGCGGTCGGGGCCAGCGAGCAATTGACCCTGGACGTGCTCGAACTCGAGGTTTATCCCGGTGACGCGTTTCTGCTGTGCAGCGACGGTTTGTACCAGGGCTTGAGCAGCGACGCGCTGGGCAACGCCTTGAGTCTGACCGCGCCGCAGGTGGCGCTGGAGCGGTTGTTCGACGGCGCGTTGCGCGGCTCTGCACGGGACAACCTGACTGCCGTGGTGATCCGCCAATGAGTGAACTCAATCCTGTGCTCGACGAGCTGCTGGTCAGCGACATCGATACCGCCAACCTGACCTACTTTGCCTTCGCCAAATCTCATGAGGCGCCGCGTGCCGTGGTGCCGACCCAGGTCAGCGTTGGCGCGTTGCCGGACGTGTTGGCGGGGCGTTACCGCATCGAGCGTTTGCTCGGTGCCGGTGGCATGGGCGCGGTGTATCGCGCACGGGACCTGCTGCACGAACAGTTCGGCGACCCCAACCCGTATATAGCGCTGAAAATCCTCAGCGAAGAATTTGCCGAATCGCCGGACGCCAGCGCCTTGCTCTACAGCGAGTTCGCCCTGACCCGACGCCTGCGCCACGCCAACGTGGTGCGTTTGCACAGCTTTGAAGTGGACACCGAGTGCCAGCGCGCCTTCATCACTATGGAACTGATGCGCGGGCTAACCCTGGACAAACTGCTTTGCGAACGGCCCCTGGGCCTGCCGTGGCAAGAATTGCCTGACATCGCGCTGCCGCTGCTTGATGCGTTGACCTATGCCCACGGTCGCGGCGTGCTGCATGGTGATTTGAAACCGAGCAACGTGATGCTCAGCGAGGAGGGCGTGCGCTTGTTCGACTTCGGCCTCGGCCAGGCAGAGGAGGGCGTATTGCCCGGCCTGCCGCATTTGAGCCGCAGCCGTTTCAACGCCTGGACCCCGGGCTACGCCGCGCCGGAACTGCTGGAAGGCGCGCCGCCGACCGCCAGCGCCGACCTCTTCGCAGTGGCCTGCGTGATCTATGAATTGGCGGGCGGTAAGCACCCGTTCCGCCGCTTGCCGTCGACCCAGGCTCGTGACGAACGCCTGGACCGTGAACTGCAAGCGCCCAAACACCTTCCGAAACACTGCTGGCCGGCGCTGCGCACGGCGCTGGCTTTCGATGCGGCGCAACGCACCATCACCGCCGTACAACTGCGTGACGCCCTAGGCGCCACTTCCTCCTGGCTGCAACGCTGGCTGCATCGGCGCAACGGATGACTACCGAACAGGGAGCAAGCAATGTTCAACCCTTCTAACGAAACCCATTTCAGCCTGACCGTGGCTGACTTCCGGGGTGACCTGCAAGTGCTGTCGTTCACTGGCACCGAAGGCATCAGCCAGACCTTTCGTTTCGACCTGGAACTGGTCAGCGAAAACCACGATCTGGACCTTGAGGCTCTACTACACAAGCAGGCGTTTCTGGCGTTCGACCCGAAAGGCAGCGGCATTCACGGCCAGATTTACCGCGTCGCTCAAGGCGATGCCGGCAAGCGCCTGACCCGCTACAAAGTGTCGTTGGTGCCGCAACTCGAATACCTGCGCCACCGCACCAACCAGCGCATCTACCAACAGATGTCGGCGCCGAAAATCATCGCGCTGATCCTCGAAGAACACGGCATCAAGGGCAACGCCTACAGCTTCCAGCTGAGCCAGCCGTGCCCGGATCGCGAGTACTGCGTGCAGTACGACGAAACCGACCTGCATTTCGTCCAGCGGCTGTGTGAGGAGGAGGGCATTCACTACCACTTCCAGCACTCGGCCACCGGCCACAAACTGGTGTTCGGCGACGACCAGACCGTGTTCCCGAAACTCGGCCAGCCCACGGCCTACGTGCAGGGCAGCGGCATGGTCGCCGACGAGCCGGTGATCAAAGGCTTCACGCTGCGCCTGGAAACCCGCACCAGCCGCACCACGCGCCGCGACTACGATTTTGAAAAGCCGCGCCTGCAACTGGAGGCGGCCTACAAACCCGACGGCAAAAGTGACGAGCCGGACCTGGAAGACTACGACTACCCGGGCCGCTTCACCGAGCGCACACGCGGCAAGTTCCTCAGCCAGCGGGCGCTGGAACGCCACCGCGCCGACTACCAGCAAGCCGAAGGCCATGGCGACCAGACCGCCCTGGTCAGCGGCCACTTCCTGGAAATCTCCGACCACCCGCGCAGCGAGTGGAACGACCTTTGGTTGCTGACCGAAGTCATCCACGAAGGCAAACAGCCGCAAGTCCTCGAAGAGTCGGTGACCAGCGACACCACCGCCAACAAGGACGACTTCAACCAGGGCTACCGCAACCGCTTCCTCGCCACCCCGTGGGACGTGTTCTACCGCCCGGCGTTGCTGCACCCCAAACCCCGCGTGCTCGGCAGCCAGACCGCCCAAGTCACCGGCCCCAAAGGTGAAGAAATCCACTGCGATCAATACGGCCGCGTGAAAGTGCAATTCCACTGGGACCGCATCGGTGCGGCCGACGACAAAACCAGCTGCTGGCTGCGCGTTTCCAGCAGCTGGGCTGGCGACCGCTACGGCGCCATCGCCATCCCGCGCATCGGCATGGAAGTACTCGTCACCTTCCTCGAAGGCGACCCCGACCAACCGCTGGTGACCGGCTGCCTGTACCACAAGGAAAACCAGATGCCGTACGCCTTGCCGGCGAACAAAACCCGCAGTGTCTTCAAAACCCTCAGCTCCCCCGGTGGCAGCGGCTTCAACGAACTGCGCATCGAAGACAAAAAAGGCGCCGAACAAATCTTCATCCACGCCCAGCGCGACTGGGATGAAAACATCGAACACGACCAGAAAATCCGCGTCGGCAACGAACGCCACGACACCGTCGAAAAAAACACCTACACCGAACTCAAAGCCGAAGAACACCGCACCACCCTCGCCGACCGCAAAGTTGAAACGCGGATGGACGACCACCTGACCATCGGCCAAAACCAACACATCAAAATCGGCACCGCACAGCTGACCAGCGTCGGAAGAGAAATCCACCTCAAGGCCGGCGACAAAATAGTCATCGAGGCCGGATCGGAGCTGACGATCAAGGGCGGTGGCAGTTTTATCAAGCTGGATGCGGGGGGTGTGACGGTGGTCGGGCCGGTGGTGAAGATTAATGCCGGGGGCTCGGCGGGGAGCGGGACGGGGATCGGTATCAAGCCGCCGCAGCTGCCGGGCGCCGCTGACAAAGACCTTGCCGGTTCGCCGCCGGTGCAGGCGCTGGGCAACACGCCCATGCCGCCACCGCCGGTTTGCAAGGAATGCCTGGCCCGAGCCAAACGTAATAGCCAAGCCCTGGCGGCACGATAAAGGACGCTTTCATGTACGCAAGCAATGCGCAGTGGCATGACCAACTGTGGGCCGACGCCGAGCAGTTGGGCCACAACCACCTTGACCTCTTGATCGACGCCACCAGCCTCGACTACCCGCTGCTGGAAGAGCTGGCGAGCCTGCCCGATGCGCCGAAACTGGCGAAGCTGTTCGACAACACCCCGGAGGTCGCGATTGCCGATTTCGGGCCGTTGCTGCTGCGCGTGGACAAGGCCCAAAAGCCCTGGCTGAAAACCTTCATCAACGCCGTCGACTGCAATCAACATGTGCTGGCGCTGTTCAGCCCTTGGGACTTTGACGTACTCAGCGAACACCTGCGCGGCTGCACCCAGGCGCAGTGGAACCAGGGCCGTTCCGAAGGCGTGTTGCGCTACTACGAACCGCGGATGTTTGTGCCCGTGTGTGAAACCCTCAACCCGGCACAGAGCCAGGCCTTCCACGCCCCGGCCATCGCCTGGCACTGGCTGGACCGCGACCAGCAAACACAAAGCCTGCCCGGCAACTACGTGCGCCACACACCGCCGCCGGCTACCCAGGTCATCATGTTCGACCACCCACAAGTCGCCAACCTGCTGGCCTGGACCGAAGCCGACACCTACCGCATCGACCGTTGCGCCATGCCGCAAGACTACGGCATGAGCCGCAAGGAAGGCCTGATTCGCCACCTGTTCCACAGCCAACTGGCCGCCAACCAGAAAGGCCTCAAGGAACCGGAACAACGCCAGCCCTTCATCGAACAATGGCTGCGCGACAACTCGCCCTTCGTTATTGATGAACCGCCGAGGCCGTTGATATGAACCGTCCTCGCGCCTGTCAGCGCATTGCACTTGCAGGGAAGGCATTGCCTGTTCGGTGGATGAGTGGGCGGGTGTTGCTGGGTGTGGCCGGGTTATTCGTGTGCGTGCTGATGTTGGGGGCATGTAGCAGCAAACCGTCGAAGATGCTGGGCGCACCCGTGACGGGTTACAACCATACCTCTGCGGCGATCAATCGGTTTTCGGTGAATGGGGCGGGTGGGCCGAATTTGGGGCCGTACTTGGGCGGCGGGGCGGAAGTTTGCTGTGGCATGCTGCCTCGTGTTTGGACGCCGGGGTTGAGGGCGATTGTGGAGTGGGAGAAGGATCCTGACCCTTACTCCTACGGCAAATGGAGTGAGCGCCCTTACTCCGATGCTTGGACAAAGCGCATGAACGAGCACACACAAACGTACTCGCGCCATAAGGCCGTTGTCGATATTCCCCAATATGACGAAAACGTCTGCGCGTTACAGGTCCACTTCCTGCCGTGCGATCAGGTGCGTGTTTCGACGACCTGTTACACCCCTTCAAATCCCAAGTACCCCGATAGGGCGTATTTCCAGATGAAGGAGTCGACGACATGTCCGGTGCTTTGATCAAGTACATGGTGTGCATGAGTGCTATTAGTGCTTGTGGATTTGCACCGCTCGTGAGATGGCCGATGTTGAGCGCTTTTAATCGTGGGCTGAAGATTCTGATTACGTCAGTGACGGGCTTCAGCCACACCTCTTATCCCTATAACTACCCGATGAACATGGAGGAGCCGAAGGTATGTTCACATTCATAAGTACACGTATCAATACGCATTTTTTTGCGGCGTTGTTGCTGAAAGTGCTTCCGTCAACGCTGCATGTTAAGCAACAAGTCAGCAAGCCGGAGAAGCATGTTCGGTTACTGGTTCTACTAGTCAGCATGCTGGGCTTGAGCGCTTGCCATGCTGGCCCGGAATTGGTGTCTGCACCTGTAACTGGTTACAACCATACCTCTGCCGAAATTACCAGGTTTAGTATTAACGGTGCTGGCGGCCCTCGAATCCCACCGCATCAGGGCGGAGGGAGTGAGGTCTGCTGCGGCATTATTCCTGTTCAGTGGAATTCGGGCCTTAGAGCGATTATCGAGTGGGACAAAGACCCTAATCCACGAGAGTCACTCAAGCGTGATCAGTATGGTCAAATTGATAAAGAAGACTATAAGCGCCATTCTTCTAGTTACTCTCATCATACAGCTACGGTTGAAATTCCTAGGTACGCAGAGAAAGTATGCGCTTTACAGGTTCACTTTCTTCCTTGTGATCAAGTAAGAGTATCTACAACTTGCTTTACATCTGGAAATCCAAATTATCCAGATAAGGCTTATTTTCAGGTTAAGGAGTCGACTACATGTTCGAATCATTGATTGGAGGGGATGCGCCTCCGCCGGACAGTGCATTAGTCGCTCCGAGTTTTCCTCTTTCGCGTCGGCTGCCAAATGAGCCTGGACAGTTGTCAAGAAATATAAGGCAGCAAAAAAAAGACGAACAGGCTTTTGGTAACCAGCAGCGTAAGCTTCTTCAAGCTAAAGGTGAGGCAGACAGTGGAATGCCCTGCTGTAAAACGCTACATATCACATTGGCTTTTGATGGTACCAATAACAACGATCAAGCAGACGGCGCATCGACACCTAATTCACGCAGTAATATCGCGCGGCTGTTCCATGCCAGTTTGGGTTCAGACCCTGATATGCAAAGTGAGGGGTTTCTTAAATACTACTGTCCAGGGGTCGGGACAGTATTCCCTGATGTTGAGGAATATGTTCCAGATTCAAATGGGCTTGTTGGGGCAAGCGGTGGCGAAAACCGTATTAACTGGGCTCTAACTAGATTGCTCGATGCGTTAAGGCAACATTTAGGAGAAGAAAGGCTAGATGTTGTTGAAACAAAGGCGATGCTAAAAATTATGGCGACTAATTGGTTCGGGAATGTTCTTAGTGCAGGAATGCTCGAAAGTGGAGAAAAAAAACGCGAAACAACTTTACGACCAGCTATTAAAAAGCTTGAGGACAAGCTGAAGCAGCGTAACGATGCCGAGGAAAAGCCACATATCTTAGCGATGCGACTCTATGTGTATGGTTTCTCTCGAGGGGCCGCGGAAGCTCGGACTTTCATTAACTGGCTACAGACACTGGTTCGTTGTCAAAGTGTTAGCGGTGCAGTCGAGTATCGCTTTGCAGGACTGCCGATTTCCATCAACTTTCTAGGTGTATTTGATACCGTCGCGGCTGTCGGGCTCGCCGACAGTGTTCCATTCGCCGCCGGGCATATGGATTGGGCTGATGGCACCATGCGTCTACCTGATGAGGCTGCTTCCGTTTGCCAGAGTACGGCGTTGCCCGATGACTGTGTTTTTCTAAGACGTTGTGTTCATTTGGTTTCTGGCCATGAGCAACGTGCAAGTTTTCCACTGGATTCGATACGACGTCGCCCCAAGTCGGCCGATGGCAGCCGTGATGAAAGTAAAGCATCGAGTTATCGGCAAGGCACAGTCGAATACATTTATCCAGGAGTTCATTCGGACGTAGGTGGTGCGTATGCACCGAATGATCAGGGTAAGGCAGCGGCTGGTTCAGACCATGTGTTGTCGCAGATTGCTTTACAGCACATGTACGCGGAAGCGTTTATGGCTGGCGCACCATTGCAGGTTCCGGAAACCGCGGTGCAACGAGGAGTTCACGAAGACTGGCGAGCTATGAGTACAGGTCTTGAACTTGAGTTTTCGGTCTCAGAGACACTCATCAAACGCTTCAACGCGTGGCAAGCTCAGGGGCAAGCCGGCTCTCTGGAAGACATGATGAAACGTGAGCACGCTTTGATTACCGCTTGGCGAATCGACCGATATGCCGACGGTGTGGAAAAACATTCGTTCTTCCAAAAGGCTCCTGCAGATATGCCAGAGGCCAAAATTGATGCGTGGAAGGCCATAGAAGAGCGTAAGGATGCCGATGTTAAAGCCGCTACCAAGGGGCTCCCTAAACCGACTTACACTGAGGCTCAGGAAAAAGAGCATCAACTGAATATACAAATTGTCGGAGGGCAGGAAAAAGTCGACCAGATGCGCTGGGAGAAAAAATTTGAACCGCCTCTTGATCATCGTCAATTAAGTGGAGCTGCTGCCGAGTTTCGTCATGACTACCGACAAGAATGGGGCATGGTGGATGATGGTTTCACCATTGGAGGAGTCGCCGACATGTTACTGGGTGGCACGGTGTTCCTGATCAATGAAGAAGACGAGGCAGAGGAGTACGCATATCTTCATGCTGAAGGCACTAAGCGCTATAACAAAATGTTCATTGCACCTAATAAGCCTAGGCAAGGTGAGGAAGACCTAGTGGCATTGTTCGATGAGCAGGTCCACGACTCTCGTGCGTGGTTCATGAACTTTTCGGCCGCAGGTCCACGTGAACCCTTTACGGACTATTTCCGCATCCGTCTGGTGCATTTCGATAATGAATCGAACAAGCGACTATCGCTCTTGGTTAACGCTGGGCGAGTGATCGGACTTGGAATTGCCTTGGCCAGTGTCGGTCTGAGTATCAAGAAGAAAGACCCTCGCATGTTGCTGGGCTTGTTCTTGCCATCCTTGGTGCGTCCTGTTCTTTCCGGCAAAGTCGGTCTGCCAGAGATCAGTGCCTTCGACCCGCTCACAGGTATCGCATTGCCGATGCTCGACAACCTCGACTCTTTGCGGACATTCACCAAGGCGCCGGGTGATATGACGGCCAAGGTTGCCGCCTTGCCGCCGTTGAAACCGTTGACGGCCAGCACGGCCAATACCCCGGCGTTGCAGAAGATCCTGGCTGCGCACCAGGCGCTCGAAGCGGTGGAAGCTGCTCGCAAGAAAGACGTTGGCGCGCTGGCCGGTTTGGTGGCGAAAGCGGCGAACGACGAGGACAAGCCCGGTGGCTGGCTGGATAGGGTGGCCGATCAGGCGGGTAAGTTGAAGTCGTCTGAAAAGAACGTGTAATCACAAGATGAAAAGGGCGACTCTGGATAAGCCGCCCTTTGCATTTTTATCTTCAGGTTCTCGGGACAGGGCCTGTTATCAGAGGAAGGAGTCGACGATATTTCTGGTTTCTTGATGAGACACGCAGCGTTGCTGCTCAGCTTGCTGGCGCTGACAGCCTGCAACACTCCTTCGAAGATGCTGGCCGCGCCGGTGACGGGGTACAACCACACTTCGGCGGCGATCAATCGGTTCAGCGTCAATGGTGCTGGCGGTGGGAATGTGGGGCCGAATCAGGGTGGGGGAAGTGAGGTGTGCTGTGGCATGGTCCCGCGTCATTGGGTGCCGGGGTTGAGGGCGATTGTTGAGTGGGAGACGGATCCTGATCCCTATTCCTACGGTAAGTGGACCGAACGTCCTTACTCAGATGCTTGGAGGAAACGGATGAAGGAACATAGGCGGCAGTACTCGCGCCACAGAACTGTTGTCGATATCCCGCAATACGATGACCCAGGCAGTTTGAAAGTGCACTTTCTGCCTTGTGATCAGGTGCGTGTCTCAGCCACGGGCATCACACCGGGGTATCCCGGTTACCCCTACAACTACCCCATGAACATGGACGAGCCGAAGGTGTGTCCTGGC